>JAFATA010000001.1 GCA_019244165.1 Pseudonocardiales bacterium
TGCGACCAACCGGTAACCTTCACCGTCAAGGTGCTCCTCAACCTGGCAGAGATAACGGCGTCAACACCCTTATCGTCCCAGGTCAGGAGCACCTTTTACGGTCGACGCGCCGATCAGCTACATGTCCGGATGAAAAGCCAGGGCTAAGTAGTTCTCGATCCGGGAGCTCTGCCCGGCTTGCCCACCGCTGGCCAGGCGCTCCACCAGCACCGTGCGCAGCCCCTCCGAGGCGCCATAGACCGCAGCACCCAAACCGGCCGGACCGGCACCGACCACAATCAGGTCATAAAACTCCGCCGCCGGTTGGGTGGACAGCCCCACCGCGGCAGCGATCTCCGCATCACTGGGGTGGCCCAGGACCTCGCCCTCGGCAGTGATCACAACGGGAATGTCCGCGGTGGTGAGATCAGCCGCATCGAGCAGCCGTTGGCCCTCCGGCTCCTCCACGCTGTACCAGCGGTAAGGAACGGCGTTACGAGCCAAGAAATCCCGCACCCGGTACGAGGGCGCCGACCACCGATGCCCCACCACCTTCGTCTCCTCGACGCTGCTCTCCCCCACGGCTCGCCACGTTTCCACCAACGCATCCACCACCGGATAAAGCTTTTCCTCCGGCGGATCCCACGGCTTGAGCAGGTAGTGGTCCACATCGACGACGTTGATGGCCTGGATTGCGGCGTCGGTGTCAGCGTAAGCGGTCAGCAGCGCCCGACGCGCCCGCGGAAACAAGTCCATCGCCTGCTCAAGGAACTCAATGCCATTCAGTTGCGGCATCCGGTAATCCGCCAGGATCGCGGCGACCGGCTCACCCCGACGCTTGATCTCCTTCAGCGCATCAAGGGCATCCAGCGCCGAGTCGGCCCGCACCACCCGATACTGCTCGCCGTAACGGCGGCGCAGATCCCGTGCCACCGCCCGGGATACACCCGGATCATCATCCACCGTCAACAGCACGGGTTTGGCCATCTCGTTTACCCTTGGCAAAGACCCACGATGCCGGCGACCCTCGGCGTGCTGGCCACAAGAGCACGCTAGCACGCGCGCTGTTGCTGCGAGGCACGTCAGCCCGCACCCGTGCGACGCTGCCTACCACACTCGTGATCTGTATGAGGCGACCGAGGTCAGTTCTGCTCGGCGTGGGGCAGTTGAGCCCAGGCCCGCGCGGCAGTGACGAGTTCGGCCACATCGCTGGGATCTTTGAGAGTGCGGCCGGTGCAGGCTTCGATGCGGTGCAGGCGGTAGCGCACGGTATTGGGGTGGCAGAACAGGGCGGCGCTGGCGGCTTGGGGTGAGCCACCGGCATCGACCCAGGCGTCGAAGGTGCGCAGCAGGAGGTCGCGTTCCTCGCTGGGGAGATCGAGTACGTTGCCTAGCACGCTTCACCCAGCGCGCCAACGTGGAGGTTTCGACATGCTCACCCCTATCAAGAAACCCGCTCATCGTGGCCTGCTGGACTGGGAGAAAGAGTTTGATAAGCAGATCAGTGGCGTAAATCCAGTCGCAGCTGTATCGAAGGTAACTGCATCGAAATCTCCCTCACGACTGACTGCACCTCCGTCCGCGACAGCAAAGCCCCCACCGGGCACGTACTGGCCTGCAACCAAACCGAATGGACAGCATTCCTCGGTGCCGCGGAAACTGCCGCACACGCCGCTACAATATGCGGGTCAGTGCTCATTTCATGATCAAGGACATGACCCTCCCCGGAGAAGTGCGTGAATGCTACGGTGTGGTGATCGAACATCCAAAAATCGTTTCCCGGCAATAATAGTGTGGAGGTGTGGCGGCGGGGTAGCCAGCGGACATCTTCACCGGCCTGAACCAACTGTGCAGCGTCGTGCCATTCAAAACGAATGTAGTCGGTGACAGGTTCTGAGACGATGCGCAGCCTGCGTAGCGTCTTGCCGGCCTGGATGGTGTGTGCCATCAGCTCGCGCCACGGTTGCCACCACTCAGCTTCCGCCTCGGGATCGGATGGTTACCCGGTTAACCAGGTGTGGAATCTGGTTTTCTCGATCTCTGTGGCGTACACGTCGCGCATTTCCAGGTGCACGGCCTCGTGTTGAAACGTGGTGAGCAACTGGTCTCGTGCCTCTTCCGAGATCGACTCCACAACCCCTCTTCCTACCCTCCCACCAGTGTGAGCATGGCCGACTTCTGCACATGTACGCAGGTCTCATGCTCTGGAATACTCATCTGGCTCAATGTCTGGGCATCGGTGACCCGTCTGCCCTGGATGATGTAGTGACCACCAGGCGTCACCGCGACAATATACGAATCTTCATCAGTGGCATACAGGGTCGGCGAGTTGGTCGGCGTGGAGTCCTTACCGTTGCGGGGTGTTTTTGAATTTTTTCGGAAACAACAATACAGGTTTATCTGTTCGGCAACTGTGTTCATGTGTGTTTTTTCCTCAGCTGTCGATCGTGCTTGGGTGCGCGCAGTGACTTCTGGTCCTCGATCTGTCGGATCAGTTCGCGCTTCGCAGCGGCGAGCGCCCGGTCCAGGTTCCGGTCGGCGGCGACAGCCACCAGCGGCGAGTAGCCGGGTAGGTCCGCCCGCAGGGTGACATGCTGCTCTTTGCCGTCTCTGTCTTTCACCGAGATCTCGACGTCGACATCGTCGGGATCCCAGTGCGCCAGGTGCGGCCCGAGCGCCGACAACGACTCCAGCACCCAGGGCCGCTCCCCCTCTTTGAACCCGGCGCCGAAGTGCAGCAGCTCGTCGAGGACGTCGCGTCGCTGGTTTTCTGTCTCGCTCACCACAGCCTCGCCTCTCCGGAGTCTCATTGCGACTGTAGACCCTCCGGCGGTCGCCAGCGTCCACCGCCGAGGCCGTGGGGCCATGAGTTCCGAAGCGGGCAGCGTCGGCGCTAGCTCGTCACCGTTATGCCCTGCGCATTAACTCGAGTCCTCTGGGTGCTGCTCATCGAGCCGTCTCACCTGAACACGTGACGGATCGCCAGGGCTGGGCGTGTCAGGTTGTGACGGGCGCGCTGTCCGCGCCTGGGCCATTGACGAACGAAGGAACTGGGCTGCGGTGGGCCACTGCCGCACTCGACCGGGGTGACCTGGTCGCCGCCCTGGTCCGCAATCCGGCGTCGGTGCGCGAGCTGGCCGACACCTACGGTGCCGTGCCGTCGGTAGCCGCCGAGGTCACCGACTGCCGAAACCCTTCTGCGAGTTTTGCTTTTAGTATACATAAAGCCCAACGACGGTCATGAAGGCTGATGGAGGGGCACAACTGGGTCTGTCGGACAGTGGGTATCTGTGTACCGGGCAATTGACCAGTTCGGGCAGGTCGTCGACATGCCAGGAGGCCTGGGTTACCAGTGCAGGGGAGGTTCTGTAAAGGACTGGGCGGTGCGCCATTGGCTGTCGGGATAGCGGGTGTGCAGGGTGCGTGCCCAGCCGCTGAGCAGGTCGTCGGGTTCATGCGTGCGTTTGTATCGGCAGACGGCACGCCAGTAGGCGGCTTCCGGCGCGACGTAACTGCGCGGGAAGCGGTGCAGGATTTCCTCGTAGGCGGTTTCAGCGTCCTGGAGACGGTTTTGCCTGGCTAGTGCCCGGGCTCGGCCGAGCAGGAGCCTGGCGGTGAACTCCGTGGGTGGCCAGTATCCCTGCCAAGCGTCGTATTCGAAGCCATCGGGATCCAGGACCCGCAGGTCGGGAGTCCAGATCTGCCGAAAGCGCTGCACCAAGGGTGCATTGGCGTCATCGGTGGTATCGACCTGCATGGGCACGAAGTGGTCAGTAATGGTGGCGACGACCGTCGCCTCGGGGTAGCTCGTGGCAGCGAGCGCCCCGCAACCGCCTCATTTCGGGGAGAAGAAGTCGACCAGGACGAATTTGTTGGTGGCCTTTGCCTCGCTGCAGGCGGCGTCGAGGTTCACCGGCCGCCAGGGGACCTGTTGCACCCTATGCTCCCCGGGGATGAGTCGCTCATTGGACTGTGCTCATCGGACTGTGCTCGTCGAACTGCTGTCGCGTGCGGTCTACGAGCTTCTATATTATCATCCGCCAGTCCGGGTACCACGCGGTGAGTAGCTTGTCGCGCTGCCCCTCGAACTGACCAGCCGACGCCGAACCTAGACGTGCGGCTGGCCGGTCGAGGCGCTGGTACCACCGTCCACCGGGAGCACCGCGCCGGTGAGGTAACCGGCGGCGTCGCTGGCCAGGAACAGGACAGGAGGCGCGACGTCCTCGGGCAGGCCCGGACGGCCCAGGGCGATCCGGTTGACGAACGGCGCCAGCGACTGCTCGTCGCGCCCGACACCTTCGGTCAGCTCGGTCAGCGTGAACGCCGGCGCTACGGCGTTGAGGCGTACTCCGCGCTGGCCCCAGTCCAGGGCCAGGGAGCGAACGAAGTTGGTGATCGCCGCTTTGGTGGCGTTGTAGGCGGCCTGGCCCCAGTCGCCCCGGTCGCCGGAGACCGAGGAGACGGCGACCAGACTGCCGCGGGAGTCGGCCAGGTGCGGGAGCGCGGCCTTGGCCAGGTGGAAGAAGGCGTCCACATTCGTGGCCCGCAGCCGCTGCCACGCCTCGTCGGTGAGTTCGGTAATCGGCCCGGCCGCGTAGTCGGCCGCGTTGCTGACCACAACATCGAGCCGGCCGAACCGGTCGACCACCTGCCGCACCAGCCCGGCCACTTGGGCGCCGTCGGACACGTCGGCGGGCAGCGCCGCAGCGCGCTCGGCCGGGAACCCCTCCAGCGCCCGCTCCAGACGGTCCTTGCGGCGGCCGGTGATCGCCACCGTGGCACCGGCGTCGAGAAAGGCACGGGTGATGGCCAGGCCGATACCGCTGCCCCCGCCGGTGATCAGGACGACAGAGTCAGTGAAGTCGAAGCTCGCATGGTTCATGACGGCCCTCCGCCCCGCTACACGTCAGCCAACAGCCCGTCGGCGCACAGCTCCTGCTTCAGAGATCGTAGACATTTCGATGGTCTCTTGACCGTTTCGGGCTCGACCGCCGAAAGACAAGGAGTGGTGTGGATTGTGGCACGATAAGCGATCAAGACTAGCGATGCCCAGCCTCACGCTGCGCAAGGGGGCGAGAACGGCGGCGCGAGAGTGCAACGTAGGCCGGTCACGGATGTCGCGGGAAGGGAACAGGTCATGAGCGAAGCAGTACGCGGTGGCTTGGCGGAGGATGTCTATGACGTCATCGTCATCGGTGCGGGCCCGATTGGCGAAAACGTCGCCGAGCGGGCCCGCGCGGCCGGGCTGGCTGTCGCGGTGGTGGAGCCAGCTGGTCGGGGGCGAGTGCTCTTATTGGGCCTGCATTCCCAGTAAGGCGCTGCTGCGGCCGGTCATCGCCGTCGCGGATGCCCGCCGGGTCGAGGGCGCGCGGGAAGCGGTCACCGGTTCGCTGGACACGGCGGGTGTCTTTGGTCGCCGCGACCGCTACGTGAGCAACTGGGACGACAGCGGCCAGGTCGAAAAATCTGTCAGGGGCATCGGTGCTGACCTGGTCCGCGGTCACGGGCGGTTGGATGGCCCCCGTCGGGTGGCTGTGGCCACGCCCGACGATCGGCTGGTGGTGCTCAGTGCCCGGCACGCGGTGGCCGTGTGCACCGGCAGCCGCCCCGCACTGCCGGATCTGCCGGGTATCGCCGGGGCCCGGCCGTGGACCAACCGTCAGGCCACCGACAGCAGCCAGGTGCCCAACCGGCTCGCCATCGTTGGTGGTGGCCCGGTCGGGGTGGAGATGGCTACCGCCTGGCAGGGCCTCGGATCCTCGGTCACCCTGCTGGTCCGCGGGCCGGGGCTGCTGACCCGGATGGAGCCCTTCGCGGGGCAGATGGTCGCCCGGGGCCTGACGCGGGCCGGGGTGCAGGTACGCACCGGCGTGTCCGTCACCGAGCTGAAACGCCCGGGCGGCACCGGAGCGGTCATCCTGTTGTTGGACGATGGCAGTGCGCTAGAGGCCGACGAAGTGTTGTTTGCCACCGGCCGCGAGCCCAACACCGGCGACCTCGGCTTGGACACCGTCGGGCTTTCCCCCGGATCCTGGCTGGACGTCGACAACACCTGCCGGGTGCGTGGCGTCGAGGGGGACTGGCTCTACGCGGTGGGCGATGTCAACCATCGCGCCCTGCTCACCCACCAGGGCAAGTACCAGGCACGCATCGTCGGTAACGCGATCGGCGTCCGCGCCGCCGGGCAGCCGCTGGACACCAGGCCCTGGGGCGCCCACACCACCACCGCCGACTCTCACGCCGTCCCCCAGGTCGTCTTCAGCGACCCCGAGGCCGCCGCGGTCGGCCTGTCCGCCGAGCAGGCCGAACGAGCCGGGCACCGCATCCGGGTGGTTGACGTCGAGTTCGCAGATGTGGTCATCGGCGCGCTCCTCTACGCCGATGGCTACCAAGGCCGGGCCCGCATGGTCGTCGACAGCGATCACGAATACCTGCTCGGCGTCACGCTCGTCGGTCCCGGCGTCGCCGAACTACTCCACTCGGCCACCATCGCCGTCGCCGCCCAAATCCCCCTCCACCGGCTCTGGCACGCCGTGCCGTGCTTCCCCACAATCAGCGAGGTCTGGCTGCGCCTGCTCGAGGCCTACCGAGGCTGACCAGCAAGGTGAGTAGGTCAATGACGTCCCCACTGTCCGCAACCTCGGCTTTGGTGACCGGGGCGACCAGCGGTATCGGTCGAGCGACCGCGATGTCGCTTGCTGAGCTCGGCGCGCGCGTGGTGCTCTCCGGACGTGACCAGGTCCGGGGCGAGGAAGTGGTCAAGGAGATTCGCGCCGCTGGGCGAGTGAAGCCGATTTCGACGCGGTGTACAACCTCAACGTCAAGGCGCCGTTCTTCCTGGTTGCCGCGTTGGCGCCGGAGATGGCCGAGCGCGGGCACGGGGCGATCGTCAACGTCTCGACGATAGTGGCGAAGTTCGGCGCACCCGGCATGGCGCTGTATGGATCAAGCAAGGCCGCGTTGGAGCTGCTGACCAAGGCGTGGGCCGCCGAGTACGGGCCGCGCGGGGTCCGGGTCAACGCCGTCCGCCCGGGCCCCACCCGCACCGAAGGCACCGCGGGCATGGGTGAGAAGCTCGATGCCCTCGCGGCGGCCGCACCGGCCCGCCGGCCCGGCTCCCCCCAGGAGATCGCGGACGCGATCGTGTTCCTGGTCAGGCAGCAATCGAGTTTCGTGCACGGAGCGGTCCTGCCCGTCGACGGCGGGCGAGTCGCCGTCTAGCCAAGCCGGAACCCACGGGTTATCCCACCCACCGCGATGACAGACGTAACAGATGCGCTCCACGGCCGTGGATCCCAGCCGGGGGTCGCCTCCGTCAGCTCTCCTGGAATGTGACGTTCTGCTCGAGGGGATTTCGTGGCACTCGCAGAGCGTTTGCGGGGAAGTCAGGGTCGGAATAGCCGATTGCAACGCCGCAGAGGATCCGCATTTCCTCTGGTATGGCGAGCTGTTCGCGGATGATGTTGGGGTAGCCGGCGATCGACACCTGAACACATGTATCGACCCCGCGGGCGGTGAGCGCGAGTATCAAGGTCTGCAGGAACATACCCACGCCTAGGCTGTCGACGTAATCGAGATCGCGGTGCATGCATACGATGCCGCCGAGCGGGGCCCGGAAGAATTCCCAGTTGCGAAGTACCGCGATG
>JAFATA010000009.1 GCA_019244165.1 Pseudonocardiales bacterium
ACGATTTTGCCTCAGCCGCCAGCGCCAAACGGCGATCGCGTTCGTTCAGTCGCGGTAGCAAATCCGCCAAGCGTGCTTGCATTGCCCGGAACTTCTCGTCGCCATCGGTGGTCACAGTGTCGATTTTTTCACGGGCTCATCGCATCAAGTGGGACGACGTGCGACACGGCCAAAAATTCACCCGATCGAGTAAGTTATTTCATTACGGCCACTTACTCGGGCGCTGCCTCGGCCAGTTCGACGGCGCCGCCCGCTTTGGTGCGAGCGAGCTTCATGCAGCGGGAACCTGCCGCCACAATCCTCTCACAGAAAGCGCCCCAATAGAACGGCAGTATAAACATAAACTAAGGAGCGGCGGACTCGGCGTAGCGGTCGAGCATGGACCGGGACGTTCATTCCCAGCCGGCGATCCGGCAGGGGATGTCGGTGTTCTCGTCAACGTGGTAGCTAGCGCAGACCCGGTGGTAACCGTCCGCGACCTGTAGGACGATTCCGTGGTGGGCGTTGCCACGGACGAGCAGGATGGGTGAGAGCGCTTTGCCATGGCGGATCTTGGTGAGGTCGGCTGCCACGTGCGCATTGTCCGGGGAGAGTAACGGGAGGTCGGCGGCCCGCAGGATGTCCTTGGCCTTGTAGTGGCTCAGGGGAGCGTCCCGCAGCCGTTCGACCACACCTGTGACCTGCCCCGCCGTGGCGACCAGGGACAGGTAGGAGGCGGCCGCAGGGTAATCGTGCTCGTCAGGCTCCGTCTTCCACGTCACCTTGCTCACGGAATCTCCTTGGTGTCAGACCGGCGCGTCTCAGCTTGCGCTGACCCCGATCGCGAGGCCTACGAGCTAGGTGGCGCGGGCGGGCGGCGATGGCGCCGAACAGTATCTGCCACGACCCGCCACACCATCAAGAGTGAACCGTGAGGCGAGCGCGCGGCCTGATCCGGGTCTCAGCGACTGCCTGTGCCGGGTTCAGGACCGCTCCGCCCGGTAAGCGGTAGTGCCCGCACCGCGCCCGAGGTGACCTGCTGGGATGATCTGCACGCCAGTCGTCCGCTCATCGAGTCGGGGTGGAACCTGAGCTGCTTTTACGGATAAACAGCCGGCCATCCCCGGATATGGACGGGTGCTTTCCGCCACGGACCGACCACGTTGGACCGTCGGGAATCATCGCTCACGCTGTCTCCTCCGCCACCCTACCACCCATGGCGATGAGTTGCTCCTTGCATCCTGGGCACACCACGTACAACTCACCCTTGTATTCCACGAGAACGCTGGCGGGGCGCCCACAGATTTCCTCTTTCACGTCATCGCCAGCGGCCACAGATTGCACGGAAACAGCCCACGCCATCGGGCAACCCTGCTCTTCGGCAGGGAGCGTCGAGATACTGCCGAGCGTGAGGGGAGGCTCCTGCTTGCCGCGATGGAGCACGGCGAGGGCGTCAGCCGCTGCGTACAAGCGCATCGTGACCTCGGGGTAGTGGACGTAGTGCTCGGCGATAGCACGGATCAGCTCAACGTCAGTGAGGGACTGCGGGTCACTCATGGGGCTCCTTTCTTGGCGCTCCCCGTGAACGTAATAGGCACCGAAACTCTGGATAAGGAAGGGTCACAATGGCGGACGAAACTACACCCAGCCTTGTTTGGACGACCTTCTGGACGACCTTCTGGGAGGAGAACTGCCACGTCTGCGGCCAACTCGAGTCTGCTGACTATAACGGGTAGCCAGACCCGGACCGACCAGCGGGGTCATCGCCCGGACCGGGGGGCACTAGGCGAGGTCGAGTCCGGCAGTCTCGGCGATGTGGTGGAGAGTAGTAGTGGATGGGTCGGTGGTGGAGTTCCTCGAGCCCGAGCCAGACGTGTGGGTGCTCGATATGGCAACGGGGACAGGGCTGGCCGCGCGGGGCGCCGTCGAGCACCTCAACTCGGGCGGCGCGGTGGTCGGGGTGGACGTGTCGGCGGGGATGCTGCGTCAGGCGCGGCGGCGCTCGTGGCCTGGCGGCGAGTATGCCGTGCGCGGGCTTCGCCGGGCCACTGCGCTGGGCGCCGCAGCCAGTCCGCGACCGGGCCAGGATACGGTTCGAGTCGTTGTATGGCCGCGAACCCCTCGAGAGACACCGAGTCGCGCTGGTGCGACTACGACCGCGCTGAGTGCGGCCTGTTGCGGGTTGACCGCATGGATCCCAGGCTTAGTAAGCCCACCACCGCTGCTTGGAGAAGCTTGCCAATAGGGCTTGGTAAGCGGCCGCTTGCTCAGCCTGGTCGGGAGTCTGGCTGATTGTCCAGGAGTAGGGCAGGGTGGTGGTCCCGCGCGCACTCGTATAGCCGGCCTCGGTGAAGAGGATCCGGCGGTGGTGTTCGGCTGCGAACGCGGCGAGGCGGGCGCGAATAGGTCGCCAGGCCTGCTCCAGCTTGGCTGCGTTAGCTGTGGGATGTTGGCTCAGCGACCAGTGCGCGTCAATGCCGATCAGGTCGAGTGCGCCCCAGAAAAAGACATGAGAATATTCGTTGAAGTTCGCGGCGTATACCAGCGTTCCTCTGTACCGATCCCGCACCGCCTGGATGACCTTCAGCCACCGACCACGGTCATCGGAGACTCCGGCGAGCTCGGTACCGACCGAGAACTCCTCGAGCTTGTATCGGCTCGCGATGTCCGCGTAGTGGCTGATGAAGGAGGTGTAGGAAGAGAACCAAATCACTACTTTTCGGCATAGCCGTCGCGGGTCCACGTCGGCAGAGCAAACCCACGCTGCTGCCAACGGGACTCGGGACTGAGGGCGTCGGAGGATAAGACAGACCACGATAGGACAGGCCGCGATAAGACAGGCATGGAGCTACCCGATGTGCTCGCGGAGCAGCCGGAAACGACCTTTCGCGGTGAGCAGATGCCTGATCCGCTTAGCGTCCAGATGCCACGAGTGATCGCCGTCGTGGACATAGGTACGCGGGAGCGCATGACGGCTTGTCAGGTCGCAACGCCAGACGGCACACCCGTAGTCGTAGCCTGCCACCCGTACCGCATCCTCCCTCACACAGGTAATCACCAAAAGCGACGATCCGTAACCTAGTGAACACTTTATTGCCACACATACGGCGCAACGAACGGCAAGTTTTCGCCACATTCGGCTATTCTATACACTGAGCGTTAGCACTTTTTCACCAAAAAGGGTGAAGACATCTTGTTACAGCAGTGTTAACTGACGTAACAAACCAGTAAAACAGTCGGCGTGGCCACAGAGAGTAAAAGGGTCGTGCGCCCAGGTGAGCAAATAGAGATCACCGACCGTGGTCGCCCTATCGCGATGCTCGTCCCGTTACCCCCAGCCGCGGGCGACGGTCGCCGAGCTGATCGCTGCCGGCAAGCTCCGCCTCGCGGGACGGACCTGGCAGCCTGGCACCAGGCGGGCCGCGTTGGCGAAGCTCATGATCGACGGGCCAGAGAGCGCGGAATGCAGACCGGACGCGCTCCACATGGCTGCCCCGTTACGCCTGGGGCCAGCGTCTCGACTCCATGATCAGCTACGACGAGCGGGTGCTCGATGCGGCTGGGCGGCACGGTGTCAGTGTCGCGCCCCCGGCTGGCCACCCACGGCATGTCCGTCATGTCAGCGTTGTTTCTGATGGCGCACCCGGTCAGCCGCGATCACGTAACGCACCCGCTGCTCGCCGGCGGCGCGGAAGGGATACCGATCCTGACCGAGGTACTTCTTGGCGAGCCGGTCGATCTGCTCATCCGCGCCGTCGGTGCTCCCGGTCGCCCTGCCGCGAACCTCGACGTAGTCGTAGGGGTTGTCCTGCGCGAAAACGACGACAGTGATCCGCGGGTCGGCATCGAGATTGCTCGGCCAACGCCGCCCGAGGGCGCTGTTGACGTTCAGCGCACCGTCCACGACCTCTTGCCACGCGACGGTGCTGTGGATGGATCCATCCGGGTTAAAGGTCGAAATCACGGCATGGTTGGGCGCGTCCAGCAGCGCCCTCACCGCAGGGTCCTCGAGGGTCACCATGCACTAAGCCTACGACCACATCCCGTGAAGGTCACCAAGCGACCAGCACCATCGCCCAGGTGACGCTCCCATGCCGCCACGACGATCAATCGCCGGCTGGCCGCGATCTCGGGTTTGTTCGTGTTCGCCTCGATGCGGGACCCGGATGCCAACAACCCGGTCCCGAAGGGCACGGGAGGCCCGATGACGGGTGCCAGGTGAGCCCAGCGGGATACTCGCGCACCCGGTTCGCTGGCCAAAGAACCGCTCGCCGCCGCGGCTTCGCGAACCCCGCCGCCTCAAAATCCTCAAACTCACATCATGATCTTGAAACGACCTGTTTGCTTGAAATACAAACGACTCCACCGAAGAGCACGGACTGCTAGGTCCACTAGCTCGACAGCACTCTTACCTGTTCGCGCAGCGGCGCACCAGGATCCCACCCACAGAATGGACAAACGGGAGCCATGTAAGCTGAGGGGCCTAATCTACGAGCAGCGGTGAGTGAGGTCCCCGTCGCCAGATCACCCACTGGTGGGTTTCTGCTGGGGACCCGACAACTCGAAGTCATCGACTCCCGCACTTGGGAAACGCTCGGGAAACAGAAGCAGAAACTTGCCAACACCATCTTCGAGTGGATAGAATATCGGATGCAACATCACACTTCTACCGAGGAGCACGCCCCGAGCTCGTGGCACCACACCGTGGAGCCAAGAACGATTTTCCTCATAGCCTCATCGCCGGGCCGGGCCTGACGACGGTACTCGATGCCGCTGGTGCGACATCCCCGGACGGGCGGTCCCGGTCGTTCGATGCGTCCGCGGATGGCTACGGCCGTGGTGAGGGTTGTGGCGTGCTGGTCCTTAAGCGACTTGCCAACGCCGACCGAGACGGTGACAGGGTTCTTGCGGTGATCCGTGGCAGCGCCGTTAACCAGAATGGACGTACCAATGGGATCATGGCTCCGAATGGTGAGGCGCAAGAAATTGAAGTCGCTGCGCTCGGCAAGGTCTATGGTCGGGCCGGCGCCGACGGGCCGTGCCTGCTCAGTTCAGTGAAATCCAACATCGGTCATCTGGAGGCCGGTGCTGGTGTCGCCGGCATGATGAAGACGGTGCTGGCCCCTGATGCACGGCGAGATACCGCCGATCGCCAACCTCAACAATCCCAATCCGAACATCGACTGGGGCAATAGCGGTCTCGCACTGGTTTTTCGGCGGCAGTCATGGTCCCGCCGGAGCCGAGCGCGCAGGCCAACTCATCTCGCTGCCACTGATCGCGTGGCAGCACAAGCAATATTGGCGCACTCAGCATGCCACGGCCAGCCTGTACCCGCACGAGCACGATGCCCGCTCGCACACCCTGCTCGGTGCCGAAACTACGGTCGCCGGGGTTTCTTCGTCGCGGCTTTGGCAAAAGCGACTCGATTCCGAGAACCGGCCCTATCCCGAAGATCACACCCTCCACGGTGTGGAGATCGTTCCGGCGTCCGTGGTGCTCACCACGTTCCTGGAAGCCGGCCAGACTTGTCGGCTCGCCGATGTCACCCTGACCTAACCCGTGCCGGTAAACGAGCCGCACGAGGTGGAAGTCGTATATTCCCAACCCGAGTTGCGGCTGGCCTCCCGGCTGTTCGACGCTGGCACGAACGGAGCCGACAGGTCTTGGCTCACCCACGCCACAACCAGGGCTATACGTGATGCTGAGATATGCTCTGAAAGGCTGGATCTCGACGATGCAGCCGCATACCACTGGCGTCAGTTGGACCCCGCAGACGTCGTCGCGCGCCTGCACCGCGTCGGGGCTACCGTCGCCTTCCGATGCGGTGCTCGCGATCGCTGAGTTGGTCTTTCCCGGGGAAGCGACGCTGCGAATTCCTACTCAGCTCAAAGGGCTGATAGTGAGCGGCATTCCACCGACCACGGCGGTGGTCGGAGTACGCGAGGATCTCCCAGCCGGAGGAACTCGCGGGCACTCCGCTCATCCCTGGTGCCGACGTCGTCGTGCTGCCCTCCGGCGGAGATGCTCGTGAGCTGGACGAGACCGCGGCTCAGGTGACGTGGCGACTGGCCCGTACCGCGCAGGTACTGGCCAAAGTTCAGAGCACCGAAGCCGGTCGTCTCTGGGCGGTGACGACCGGGCGTCGTCCGGAGGCCACCTACCTGATTACCGGCGGACTCGGCGTGCTTGGTCTTGAGGTGGCCCGGTGGCTGGTGAGCCGGGGAGTTCGGCGGCTCATCCTGGCTGGCCGCACGGGGCTGCCCCCGTCCGAGGGATGGGATCATGTCACGGAGCCGGGACTGCGCAACCGCATCGAGGTCGCGTGTGCGCTGGAGGCGCTCGGGGTCACCGTGCGGATCCTCGCCCTCGACGTGAGCGATCTGCGGCAGAGTCGCCGGCTGCTCGACACCAACGACATGGGCCTGCCACCAGTTCGCGGGGTGGTACACGCCGCCGGAGTGCTCGACAATCGGATGCTGCATGACCTAGACGAGGAGTCTTTGCGCCGAGTGATGCGGCCGAAGGTAACGGGGGGCACTGACGCTTAACACTTTGTTCCCACCGGGAAGTGTCGATCTCCTCGCGCTGTTCTCGTCCAATGGTTTGCTTCTAGGGTTGCCCGGCCAAGCCAGCTACGCGTCAGCCAACGCGTTCCTCGACGGGTTGGCTCGCCATCGACACTCGACTGGTCACCGGGACACCATCAGCCTTGCCTGGACGTCGTGGCGCGCGATGGGTATGGCCGTTAACGACGTGGTGGAGCAGGAACTGCGCGAGCGTGGTGTGGGCGTGATCTCGGTCATTGAGGCGTTCCGGGCATGGACGCTGGCCTCCCGCTACGACGCCCGCATATCGTCGTGATGCCGACGATCGAGATGGAACCTGGCAGAGAGATGCTCCCCGTGCTGCGGCAACTAGAGTTCCAGAGGCCCGCGAATGCCGACGGCGCGGAGATGCAAATGTCGATCACCGAGCTGGATACCGCTCGCCTGCTGGCCGGACTAGGCCTCGACTCCGTGATGATGCTGGCGATTCGACGAAAGTTGGAAAAACGTTTTCGATCGGCCCTGCCAGCTACGTTAATGTGGACGGCCCCCACGATTACCGCGGTCGCCGATTATTTCACCGAACGATTATTGGTCGCCGAGCAACCAGTAAAATAGCGCACGCCACATGAACAAAGGGCAGCCCTGATCTCGGCTGTTCTCCGTGCGCCGAGCTCGGCGGCAGCAGAGTCGATCGCAAACGGAGATCTACGGGACACGTCCGAGACACGTCTTAGTATGCCGCCTACGCCCGTCCACCGGCTGGAGACCCGCCCATGACCACCGCCATCGCCCTGTTCACCCGTGACCTGCGGGTGCACGACAACCCCATGCTCGCTGCGGCGGCCACCGCCGAGTATGTGGTGCCGCTGTTCGTGCACGACTCCCGCATCGCGGCCAGCAGGTTCGCCAGCCCGCCGCGGCAACGCTTCCTCGCCGAGGCACTGGCCGATCTCGACACCGCGTTGCGCACCGCCGGGGCCCGCCTGATGGTGCGTACCGGGGATGTGGTGGAGCAGGTCTGCCGGATCGCCTCTCAGGTGAACGCCGCCCACGTGCACCTCAGCACGGACGTGTCGGCCTATGCCTGTGCCCGCCAAACCCGGCTCCGCGCCGCGCTGGGCCAGCAGCGTCGCCAGTTGCTGTGCCACGACGATGTCCACACGATCGTCGTGCCCGGCCGCATCACCCCGCAGCACAACGACCACTTCGCGGTGTTCACCCCCTACCACCGGCGCTGGCAACACACCCCGTGGCGCTCGCCGCTCGCCGCGCCCCACCGGCTGCAGCTGCCGCCCGACTGTGACCCCGGAGCTGACCCCGGAGCTGACCCCGGAGCTGGGCCGGGCGCAGGGCGTCGTCGCGACGAGCGCTGGCCCGGCGGGGAAACCGAAGCCCGCCGCCGCGCCCACTACTGGCTGCGCCACGGCCTGGCCCGCTACCACGACGACCACGACGCTCTTAGCGCCGAGGGCACCTCACGGCTGTCGCCCTACCTGCACTTGGGCTGCCTGTCCCCGCTGGAACTGGCCACCCGGGCGGCCGAGCACGAGGGCGAGGGGGCGGGAACGTTCGTGCGGCAGTTGGCCTGGCGCGACTTCCACCACCAAGTGCTCGCCGCCCGGCCCGCCGCTGCCCGGGACGACTACCGCCCCCGCGGCGATGCCTGGCGCGAGGACGACCAGGCGCTGCAGGCCTGGAAAGATGGCCAGACCGGCATCCCCATCGTCGACGCCGGCATGCGCCAACTGAAGACCGAGGGCTGGATGCACAACCGCGCCCGGCTGATCACCGGCAGCTTCCTCACCAAAACCCTCTACCTCGACTGGCGCCACGGCGCGCAGCATTTTTTCGACCACCTCCTCGACGGCGATCTCGCCAACAACTGCCTGAACTGGCAGTGGGTCGCCGGCACCGGCACCGACACCCGCCCCAACCGGGTGCTCAACCCGGTGCGCCAGGCCGAACGCTACGACCCCCACGGTGACTACGTCCGTCGCTTTGTGCCCGAACTCGCCGACCTCAACAAACCCCACGACATCCACCAACCCTGGCGGTACGCCCCCGCCCAGCTACGCCGCCATGGCTACCCGCCCCCAATAGTCGATCTTGACCAGGCGCGCCACCGCTTCCGAAACGCCCGTTAACTCGCCCTCAACCTGCGAGGGCATCTCCCTGTTTTCCGAATCTCAGCAGGGGATGACATAGGCACGGACGGGAATATCTCACATCCGGGCAAGGCGATCCAGCTGGATCAGGGACAGCTCGATGAGGACCACCCAAGACGGGGCATCGCGTTCGTGCTGTGCACGAATATCCATGCTTGAGCTCACAACTCGCCAAGAACGATGCGGAACCAACGGCGCTTGCCCACGCGGAGAACACTCCCGCTTGTCACGGCGTGCCGCTGGTCCGGATCGGTGAGCTTTTCCTCTCCACCAAGGCGCACACTGCCATATTGGACAAGCCGGCGTAGCTCGCTTGAAGATTCCGAGGACATGCACACCTTGAGGATCTCGAATAATGTCGCGTCCGTATTGGCTAAATTCACAATAGGAACATCTTCAGGAATCGAACGGCGCGAGAACACCTTGGTGAACCACTCGTTCTCCTGAATCGCGGCGTCCTTGTCGTAGTAACGCTCGACGAGGGCTTGACCAAGGACTCGCTTCACTTCCATTGGGTTCAGCTCCCCAGCCCTCATAGCGGCGCCCATTTGGCTAATTCTCTCCATTGGCACTAGCGTGTAGACTTCAAGGAACTCAGAAGTAAGATTATCAGGCAAGCTCATTGCCTTACCGAACATGTCCCGCGGCGAGTCGCTAACAGCAATATAGTTGCCGAGACTCTTGCTCTGCTTTTCTCGGCCGTCGATACCAGGTGTGATCTTGGTCGTAATTACCGTCTGCGGGTTGCCACCCATACGCTCCTGATAAAAACGGCCCATCAATTCATTGAAGAGCTGGTCGGTCCCCACTATAGTTAGGTCGGAACCAAGTTCGTATGAGTCGTATCCTTGCAGGATAGGATACAGCATCTCATGCATGTATATCTCGGCGTCCTGGGCGATACGCCGCTGGAACATATCGCGCTGAATTAGCTTGGCATACGTAACCAACGAGAGTAGCTCCATCAATCGATCGACCGACATCGTTTCCCACCATTCCGAGTTACGCCTTACTTCAAAAACCGTTGGATCAGTGAGAAGGATTTCACTTACTTGCTTGATGAAGCCCTGCGCATCTCGCTCAATCTGCCCGGAATCGATTTTTGGGCGTGTCTTCGACTTTCCGGTAGGATCGCCGATACGGGTCGTAAAATCACCAATCAAGAAAACCACCTTGTGACCCTGCTCTTGCATTTCACGCATCGCCCACAGATTCACGGCATGTCCAATGTGCAAGAATGGCGCGGTTACGTCAACTCCATACTTGATACGCAGTGGCTTCCTCGACTCCAGCTTTTCTCGGAAGTCATCCACAGCGAAGACCTGCTCAGCGGTTCGCTTGAGCGTCGGAAACTTCTCAAAAATATCAATACTAGCGAAAGAATCCGAGAGCTTTTCGTTCGTCATGACGGTACGCCTTCCGTAATTGTGTTTAGGAAATAATAACGCTGAGAATCTTTATTCGGCCAGAGAAAGCTCGGTGATAGGTGGGTAATTCAAACCACGGGGAACAGGGCAGACCGCACCACGTCACCGAGCAGCCGATATCGCACGTACATGCGCCGTCTACCTACTCCATTGATCGCGAAGGCTACAGACAGCCGATGGCCAGGATCAGCGTATCCTACCGCACCAGACGCACCGAGATGACCGGCAGTTCGTCCGCTCAGGAGAGCGGCACCGTGGACCGCAAAGCTAGGACTGACCAAGGCCGCTTTGCCCTGCCCTGCTCAGACAGGTACAGAGGTTCTGTTGGCTCGAACCGGGACCTTGATGCCGCCGGCCTCCAGCTGCGGATCTTTCACGCCCGCCAGCGAGAACGCTTCGCGTCGTTCTTCGCAGCCCTCGCATCTGTTGCAGGGGGAACCGACGTTCTCGTGACAGCTCCATGTGTTGACATAGTCCACGCCGAGCCGCTGGCCGATCTTGATGACTTCCGAACGGTTCGTTTTGCCGAATGGGAGCATTAGCTTGAAATGCTCGTCGTCGGCGAAGGACTCCACGATGTAGTTCACGATGTCTTCGAGCGTGTCCATACTTTTGCGTAGGACCGGTCGCAACTCGATATCTGTGTGATGGATACCGAGCATGAGCGTGTGGCGGTCAGCAAGGACACCGATGCCGGCGACGAGAGCACTCATTGCGAAAGTTGTGATCTGACCCAGAGGGTTTTTGACGGTGCAGTCATAGAGGTTGAGCGGGAACGGGAAGCGTCCGACGAACGACTCCCGTAGCGACCGAATATTGATGACCTCCATCGGCACGCCGAATTTCTGCGTGTTGATGCGAGCGCAGGCGAACTCGCGATCCAGGTTGTCTTGGCCATAGTCAACGAAGAACGCCAACTGATCGTAGCCCTGGTCTGCCGCCCACGCAATGAGCGTGGCCGAGTCCAAATCCCCCCGAAATGAGAGTTGCGATCTTGTTGTCTTGCTCCATGACCGACATCCTTAACAATCCTCTTGGCGGCAGGTCATTTCGTAGCTTACCACCGCTGAGTACCATGTGGAAGAAGGGCGCTACCGCGTCACCCGGCGAACGGAGGAATCCGCGAGGAGTCACTTCAGGTCAGGTACCTCACCTGACAGGGACGCGGCTACCCAGCCGGTGCGTGAGGTCCTGAACATCATGCCGGCCGTGCCATCGATCAAGTACTCGCACGGTCCGGCACAGCTCACTGCGAGCGGACAGCGAGTCGACCTGCTCCATGCCATGCAGCGTTTCCCACGCCATGGAACACGCTTCAGCGGGCTGGCCGGCATGAGCATAAGCGAGTGCGAGCTTGGCACAGGCAATGGTGACCAGCCGGAGGGATAATCTTGACAGCGACACCAGCCTGGGTTCCAGCACCCGAATCGCACTTGCCCCATGGCCGAGATAAACACGGCACGTTGCTTGAAAAAAGGCAAACATATCCTCACCCCCAACGCTGCGTTGGCCGACCAATATGTCGTCGTCGCGAACCGGTCGGTCAAGCCAACTCACGGCCTCATCAAGGGAGCGGTAACTTGCGTCTTTATTTCCCGTAAGCGCGTATCCGTAGGATATCTGCCTGGCCGCCAGCCCCTTCATGCGCGGTGAGGCGTTCGAAATCTCGAAGACATGGTGCGCCTGGTCGACAGCGCGCCGCCCATCACCGGAGAAGCTGATGACCACCTGCGACCGCCGGACGAAACCGTACTCCACCATCGCTTGCCAACTCGCCGCTTGTGCCCATTGCGACGCTCGGTCGATCCAGTACATCGCGCCTGACAAATCGCCTGCCTCCTCGCTCAACCAGCTCAACAACTCAGCGTAGCGGGCCTGCAGACTGAGGTAACGTTGACCGTCGCGCTCGGGCGCGCGGCGACGTAGCCCATCCAAGATTGCGACATTACCCAACAGCCCGTCCATAACCTGCCGTGGCCGCAGCATCCGAGCGGCTGACTGGAAACCGTTAAAAGCATCTTCGAAATGTTTCAGGAGATCACTATCGGGCCTGATGTCGTCTAGTGCCCGTTCGAACTGACCCTGCAACTTACCGCTTGAAATTCCGACACCGAGGGCGGCAAGCGTCTCACGCCGCGATAGTGGCACTGAGATACCTCCTCGTGGTAGCACGACAACAAACACATCTGAACGGGGCCCAGCATCGAGACCTTGACGTGACTTGCCACCGGCTCCAGCCGCCAGGGCCGCGATCGCACCGCCCGTCTCATAGATCCGGTCGAACTCCTGGGCCAGCCAAGGCTGAAGCCGACGATGCCCACACTCCACCAACGAGACCGTCGACTCCACACACCCGGCCCGCTGGGCGACCCCAACCAATGTCAGCCGACGCGCTGCCCGCAGCGCACGCAGTACTGCACCGAGTTGGGCATCCCCTAACAACGGACCACCTCCTTGACAGCTCTTTGCGACCACACCGCGTGGCTCGACCACCGACCGCAAGATATACGACGCTACTGGCCAAGAACCAGCGCCAAACCACAGGGAAACCGGAACCCTGCGTGGACTACCCGAAGGATACCTCCGGTCTCGTGACCCCGACGCTGAATGCGGGTCCACAAGAGACAAACCCGAAAGGCCGCGACCGTGCCCGATCAACACCAGCGAGATGGACACGCGGCAATGGGCACCCCCGACCGGCCACCGGTACAACCAGTGGCCCCCACCACCCCGAAGTGAGACCCATGATGCCTCCACGATCACCACGCTCGGCCGCCGATGACCCCCGGCCACGACACCACCGCCCTACGGAAACTGCTGCTGGAGCACCAGCCCACCCTCTTCCGCAACCGCTGCTCGGGGTGCCGCCACCGGATCGGGTGCTCCCCCATCCCTTTCCCCTGCACCATCTGGCACCAAGCCCGTATCGCCCTGGGCCTGCTACACCCCTGGCCCGGCGTCAGCCTCCCCCAGCTCCCGCTCCCCCATAAAGTTGATCTGTAGCCCGCTCTCGTTGTTGGCGGGCACCTCAGGAGACAGTCTGGCTCTCTGAGGTAATGGTGATCTGTGACCGCTCCAGGGGCGGTTTCCCGGCGGCTGCCCAGGAGCGGAAGGCCGCCTCGACCTCGTCCCAGAGGCGGCGGGGGCCATGCTGGCGGATCTGGCGGGGGCCGCGTGAGCCGTCATACCGGACGACGGCCCATGATCCGTCCGTCGGGTCGAGCAGCCACAGCAGGTGGTGTGGGCGGTCATCGGTGGGTGGGTGGTTGGTGTTCCCAGACGCAGCGGGGTACGCGCGCGCCAATGGCCCATCGAACATCGTGGCTTTCGGCCACCCGCCAGGGCTTAAGGGTGGTGGTGGACAGCTCGGCGGCGGGGTCGTCGGGGTCGAGGTTATCGAGGGTCCATTCCGGGGTGCGCTGGCTGCGCACGGCCAGGAAACCGACCCTCCCGACGACCCGGCCGGTCGCGGTGCCCTCGGTGTCCACGGTGAAGCGCACCAGGGGGACGCTGCCGCCGAAGTCGGTCCGCATTGGGGTCACGATCACCCCGCCCGGTCTGGTCTGGGCGACCCAGGGAAGGGGAAGTTCCCCCACCCGGACGGCGGCGGTGGAGATCACCCGATCATAGGGCGCATTGGCCGGATAGCCTTGGGTACCGTCGCCGGTCAGCACGGCCACCGGGAACCCACTGGCGGCCAATGCCGCGTGGGCGGAGCTGGCCAGCCCGGGGTCGATCTCGATGGTGGTCACGTGGGGCGCCCCCAGGCGGGCGGCCAGCAGCACGGCGTTGTAGCCACTGCCGGTGCCGATCTCCAACACGGTGTGGCCGTCGTGGACGTCCAGGGCGTCCAGCATGCTCAGCACCAGGTCTGGCTTGCTGGCCGAGCTGGTGCACACCTCTCCCCGGGTGTCCGGCCATCTGGTCGTGCCGTCATCGAACTGGGTGAGCACCGGCACGTTGCGGTAGGCCACCGCCAGCCACCGGTCGGGATCGTCGTGACGGCTCAGCGGCCGTGGCGTGCCCCGCTCGTCGTCCACCCACACCTGCGCTGGCAGAAAAAGGTGACGGGGCACCGCCAGAAACGCTGCCCGCCAGTCCGCCGGCACGGCGCCCGCCGCGTCCAACTCAGCGACAAGGCGCTCAATCATCATCCTTGTCATCGTCCTCGACCCGTGAGGGCATCTCCACCCGCCGTGCTGCGCAGCCGTGGGTGGCTGGGAACAATCGCGGGTATGCGGTGTGTGGTGTTCGGCGCGACGGGTTATCTGGGGGGTCGGCTGGTTCCGCAGTTACTGGATGCGGGCCATGACGTGCGGGTGGTGGCGCGGTCACCGGAGAAGCTGGCTGGGGTGCCCTGGCGGGAGCGGGTGGAGGCGGTGCGCGGGGATGTGACCGACCCGGGCACTGTCGCGCCGGCGATGGCTGGCCGGCAGGTGGTGTACTACCTGGTGCATTCGCTGGTCCACAGGGATTTTGTGCAGCTCGATCGGGCGGCGGCGCAGACGGTGGCCAACGCGGCACGGGCAGCGGGCGTGCAGCGGATCGTCTATGTGGGTGGGATCGTCCCGGACGGAGGCAACCTGTCGCCGCATTTGGCGTCGCGGGCGGAGGTGGGGCGCATCCTGTTGCACTCGGGAGTGCCGACGGTAGTGCTGCAGGCGGCGGTGATCATCGGGTCGGGGTCGGCGAGTTTCGAGATGCTGCGGTACCTGACCGAGCGGTTGCCGGCGATGGTGACCCCGCGGTGGGTGTATAACCGGATCCAGCCGATCGCGGTGCGTGATGTGTTGCACTACCTGGTGCGCGCCGTGGACCTGCCGGCTGACGTGCACGGGGCGTTCGATATCGGCGGGCCGGACGTGTTGACCTATCTGGCGATGATGCGCCGCTATGCGGTGATCGCCGGTTTGCCGCGGCGGTTGGTGGTGCCGGTCCCGGTGCTCACGCCGTGGTTGTCGGCGCAGTGGGTCAACCTGGTGACCCCGGTGCCGCGGGCGATCGCGGTGCCGCTGATTGAGTCGCTGGTGCACGAGGTCGTCTGTCACGACCACGCTATCGCCGCGCATATCCCTGACCCGGAGGGCGGGTTGACCCACTACGAGCGGGCGGTGGAGCTGGCGCTGGCCCGGGTCCGGGACGCCCAGGTGCCGACGCGCTGGTCGGACGCTGCCACGGCGGCGCCGTCGGATCCGCTGCCCAGCGACCCGGAGTGGTCCGGCGGCACGGTGTATGAGGACGTGCGCGAACAGGCTACGAGCGCGCCGCCGGAGGCGTTGTGGGATGTGATCGAGTCCATCGGCGGTGAGCACGGCTGGTACTCATTTCCGCTGGCGTGGTCGGTGCGGGGCTGGGCCGACCGCGTGGTCGGTGGGGTCGGGCTGCGGCGAGGTCGGCGCGACCCGCGCCGGCTGCACGTTGGGGAAGCGCTGGACTGGTGGCGGGTGGAGTCGCTGGAGCGGCCCCGGTTGTTGCGGCTGCGGGCGGAGATGAAACTGCCCGGCCGGGCATGGCTGGAACTCGAAGTCACACCGCACCTCGATGGGGGCGCGGTGTACCGGCAGCGGGCGGTGTTCGAACCCCACGGGCTGGGCGGACACCTCTACTGGCAGGCGATGTCCCCGTTCCACGACGTGGTGTTCGGCGGGATGGCCCGCAACATCACCGGCGCCGCGGCCGCGCACGCCGCACCCTGACCCCGCCTCGCCCAGGGGTTCGCCGAGTCTCGTTACGAAGGTGTGTCCGAAGGGGTGGACAAAAGGTACATAACTCTCTATAACTTAACTTAGCCATACCTAATTAGGCGACGACCGTGTTGCCCCCACTGGTCTGGTCGAGGAGGTCGGCATGCTCACCCAGCGGCAGCTACCTTGTCTACCGGCGCATCCGGACAACCCTCGAACACTGAGACCGGATAGCCCCCAACCTGCAAGAACAAGTGATCGGGCGCCGCGCGCTCTCCGGCGCCCCCCTGGGCGGCTCCGGGGAGCTCGCTCCGCTGGACCCGCAGGCCCGCGACTCCTAGGGAAACCTGCTTATCCCGGCCACCGCTCACGTCCGGCTGGCCGCACCCGAGACCAACAGCGGCGCGGTGATCATCCGTCGGGCCTTCTCCTACAACAACGGTTGTCCTGACCCCCCAAGGAACCCACGATGACACCTACGACCACCAAGACCCGACGATACCGGCGGCGCGCGGGCCTGGTGGCCGTGGCGCTGCTGCTGGTCGCTGGTGTCGCCGCGGCCTGCGGCGGAGGGCCGGCCTCGGCGTCGGATCCGACCATCACGCTCTACAACGCCCAGCACGAGCAGACGACCAACGCGCTGATCGCGGCGTTCACCAAACAGACCGGCATCAAGGTCCGGGTGGACAACAACAGCGAGGACGTCCTCACCGCACAGATCGAGCAAGAAGGCAACCGCTCACCGGCCGATGTCGTCTACACCGAGAACTCGAACTGGCTGCAGCAGCTCGATGATCGGGGCCTGCTGGCCAAGGTCGATGCTGCCACGCTCGCCAACGTCCCCACCGCCGACAGCGCGACCAACGGTGACTGGGTCGGCGTCTCGGCGCGGGTCAGCGGCATGGTCTACAACCCCAGCAAGGTGAGCGCCGCCCAGCTTCCCAAATCTGTCCTGGACCTGGCTGACCCCCGGTGGAAAGGCAAGATCGAACTCGCCCCCGCGGAGACCGACTTCTGGCCGATCGTGAGCTCGGTGGCGCGCGCAAAGGGCAACGCCGCCACCCTGGCCTGGCTCAAAGGGCTCAAGGCCAACGCCGGCACCGGCGACAACGTCCCGGATAACGAGACGCTCACCAGGGATGTCAACCAAGGCACCACGGACTTGGCCATCGTCAACCAGTACTACGTCTACCGGCTCCAAGCCGAGGTCGGGAGGGGCTCCATCCACGCCAAGACCGCCTACTTCGCGCCGCACGACCCCGGGTATGTCGAAGACATCTCCGGCGCGGCCGTCCTGAAGTCGAGCACGCACCAGGCCGCGGCCCAGAAGTTCCTCGCCTTCCTCACCAGCGACGCCGGCCAGAGCATCATCGTCCACAGCGAGAGCTTCGAGTACCCGATCCACCCGGGGGTGGCCGCCAACCCCGAGCTGCCCCCGCTGAGCCACCTGCAACCCACCTCGTTCACCCCGGCTGAGCTCGGTACCGGACTCGACGCGAAGACACTCCTGCAACAAGCCGGACTCATCTGAGCCGCCCCGTCCCATGACAAACATCCCCATGACAGACATCCAGACAGACGTACCCAGAGAAGCGCAGAGGACGCCGATCCTGGTAGCGCCCCCCCGGCGGCACCGCCGGTGGCGCCACCAGGAAGGCCAGAGCCGGGCGGTGGTGGCCGCCAGCGCGATCATTGCCCTGGCGTTGCTGCTCCCGCTCGCACTGCTTGCCTTGGACGCCCGCGACGCCGGATGGGGCGAGATCCACCAGGTGCTGTTCCGGGAGCGTTCCCTGTTCCTGCTCCGCCATACCCTCGTGCTCTCGGCGCTGGTCATGATCCTCGCCGCGGTGCTCGGGGTGGCCAGTGCGTGGTGCACCGAGCGCTGCCAGCTCCCGGCACGGCGGCTGTGGACGATGCTGCTGGTGCTGCCGGTGTCCATTCCTGACTTCGTGGTCGGCTACGCCTGGCACTCGATCGCCCCAACCATGAACGGCCTGCTGGCAGCGACCCTGGTCATGACGCTCGGCACCTACCCGCTCGTCTACCTGCCGGTGGCCGCGGCGCTGCGCCGGGCCAACCCAGTCCTGGAGGACACCGCGCACAGCCTGGGGAAGGGACGGTTTGTCACCTTCTCCCGGGTGGCCCTTCCCCTGATCAGGACCGCGGTCCTGGGCGGATGCGTGCTGGTCGTGCTGACGGTGATCTCCGAGTACGGGGCGTTCGAGATCCTGCGCTACCAGACTTTCACCACCGAGATCTTCACCGAGTTCCAGTTCGACCCCCAAGCCGCTGGCGCCCTGTCGGTACCCCTCGTGCTCCTGGGGCTGCTCATGCTCGGCATCGATGGCATGCTGCCCCGGCGGACCGTCAGCTCGACGGTCTCGGCGGCGCCCCGGCGGGCGAGGGGGCCGGTGCGGTGGCGATGGAGCGTAGCCCCGATGGTGCTGGCGCTCGGGGCGCTGGTCGTGCTCGGGGTCGGGATGCCGATCGGGACCCTCGGCTACTGGATGGCCCAGAGCCAACACACCACCTTGCCGGCCGCGACCACGCTGACCTCAGCCACCTGGACCACCCTCAGCTACAGCGCCTGGGGGGCAGCGATCGCCGTCGTCACGGCGCTGCCCGTGGCGATGATGACCTTCCGGCGCACCACCGCCCCCCGGGTCATCCTCGACCGCGTCACCTACATCACCCGGGCCGTCCCCGGCGTGGTGATCGCCCTGAGCCTGGTGTTCTTGGCCACCCGCTACGCCTACGGCCTCTATCAGACAAGTGTCTTGCTCGTCGTGGCCTACGCCATCCTGCACTTTCCCCTCGCCCTGGTCTGCGTGAAGACCTCGGTCGCGCAAGCGTCGGCTCGGCTCTTCGACGTCGGCCGGTCACTGGGCGCTAGCCCGGTCGCCGTGTTCTGCCGAGTCGCCCTCCCGCTGCTCGCCCCGGGGCTGCTGGCCGGGTTCTGCCTGGTGTTCCTCACCGCGGTGACCGAGCTCACCGCGACTCTCGTGCTGGTGCCCATCGGCGTGCAGACCCTGGCCACCCAGTTCTGGGCCTATCAGAGCGAGGTCGCCTACGGGGCGGCCGCACCCTATGGGCTGGTCATCGTGGTCCTGGCTGCGGTGCCCGGCACCTTGCTGGGACTATGGTTTGATCGTGAACGCCACACCCGCGTGAGCCTGACATGAGTGCCATCGAACTGCGGCAGGTAGCGAAGGGCTTCGGGGCGACGCCGGTGCTCACCGACGTCGACCTGGCGGTGCCCGATGGGTCGATGACCGCGGTGCTCGGCGCCTCCGGTAGCGGCAAGACCACGCTGCTGCGGCTCATCGCCGGTTTCGAGCACGTCGATGCCGGGACGGTCGTGATCGGCGGGCAACTGGTCGACGACGGATGTCGCGCCATCCGTCCCCAACACCGCGGCGTGGGCTACGTCCCCCAGGAGGGCGCGCTGTTCCCGCATCTGACCGTGAGCGGGAACATCGGTTTCGGTGTGCCCCGGCGGGAGCAGCACACGGTGGCCCAGCTTGTCGATCTCGTCGGGCTCCATGGTCTCGAGCAGCGCTTCCCCCACCAGCTCTCCGGCGGTCAGCAACAGCGGGTCGCGCTTGCCCGGGCCCTCGCTATCCACCCTAAGGTCGTGCTGCTCGACGAGCCGTTCAGCTCTCTGGACGCGTCGCTGCGGGACAGCGTCCGCCGTGACGTCACTCGCATTCTCGCCGAGACCAACACCACGACCATCCTCGTCACCCACGATCAGGACGAGGCCTTAGCACTGGCCGACCAGATCGCCGTCCTGCGCGACGGGAACGTGGTGGCCGCTGGCGATCCGCGGACGCTCTACCGTGATCCCCCCGATATCACTGCCGCGACCTTCATCGGTGAGGCCAACATCCTCACCGCCCACGTCCAAGGCGATCAGGCCCGGTGCGCCCTGGGCACGGTCGTCCTGCACACCAACGGGTCCCAGACCAACGGGGCAGCGGCCCTTCCTGGCCCCAGCCGGCTTCTCTTGCGTCCCGAACAACTCGTGCTCCATCTCCAGGCGAGAGCGAACACGGTGAGCGCCACCGTCGTGGACTCCCAATATCACGGTCATGACACCCTGGTGCGCGTCGCCCTCGACGACCCTCATTGTCACCTCCTGCTGGCCCGAGTCTCCGGGGATCTCGCGCTCACCCCGGAGCAACCCGTGTGGGTGGAGGTGCGAGGTTCGGGTCGGGCGTGGCCGATCAGGATGGAGTAAGGGGTGGTACCGGATCGGTGGCGGTGGGCGTGCGGGGTCGGCAGCGACCCAGCCGCTTGAGGGCAAGCCAACTGCCTCGCCGGGCGCCGTGGATCTGCAACGCCTGCGCCGCATACTCCGAGCAGCTGGGAGTGAAATGACAACACGGCGCCCGGTGCGGGCTGATGTCCCGCTGGTAGGTGCGGATACCGGCCACCAGCAGCGCGGTCAGTCTCGATCCTGCCGTGGCTTGCCCGCGGCGGAGGGTTCGGGCCTCGGCGAGGAGAGTCGCGAGCAGGTGCGGCCAGGTCAGCAGCGTCAGGATCAGGCAGTTGCCGCCCAGGGCTTCCCCGAGACAGCATCCCCCCTCGAGGAGGCACGCGTCGCGAAGGCAGGACCCGCCGACCGGCCGAGGCTGGTAGGGCTGGTAGCGGTAGTCGTAGCGAGGGTCGTACTGGTTGTACTGGTCATATCGGTCATACCGTCTGCGTCGGAAACGTGCCATGTGCCCAGTGTGCCCCCACGGGCGTGCCGTGGGCTCACTCACTCGGCCGCAGGAGCCTTAGCGCGGATTTCCACGCAACCGGTTCGGGGCAAGGTGTCAGGTGAACTGGTAGCGCAGGGTGCGGTTTCCCCACCATGGGACGGGGGTGTCGGGGGGGAGGTCGGCGTGGCGGAGCACGGGTGCGTAGGCGCGCCGGTCGAGGCGGAC
>JAFATA010000027.1 GCA_019244165.1 Pseudonocardiales bacterium
GCTCAAGTCGCATCGATACCCCTCCACAGGTTCGATGACCAGCCCCGGCCGGTGCGTCACCACCGCCGGGGCTTTCTGCGTCTCACGCCAGCGTCGTCTCTGACGTCGCTACAGCGTCTGTGGTCTAACAACACTGACACTAGCAGCACACCGATAACACCGCAACCCTGAGAGGAGGGCGTACTGTAGTTCGTGTACCGCTCACACATCCACTGGCGCTCCAGGAGGGGGTGCACACCATGACCGAATCGATAGACCGGGGCGAGGCGCCCTACCGCCAGATCGCCCGCCACTACAGAGAGCAAATTGAGCGTGGTGAGCTACAGCCTGGCCAACTCCTGCCGTCCGTTCGCGCGATGGCTGAGCGCTGGAAGGTCGCGCACACCACCGCTAACCGCGCACTCCGGGCGCTCCAAGCGGAGGGTCTTGTGCAGTCCTCAGGGTTGGGCACGGTGGTTGCCCCACGCACGCCGACCGCTGAGTCCCTCATAACCCACCTGCGTGCAACCGGAGCGTTCTACCCACCCGGCTACCGAAGTGTGATCACTGACGCGCAGGTGCTCCCCGCAACCACCCACGTTGCTGACGCTCTTGGCGTGGAGGTAGGCGACCAGATTATCGTCCGTAGCCGAATCGTGTACGATTCCGACGACGTGCCGATCGAATGCTCAACCAACTATGTTCGGGGCGAGTTCGCCGACATCGCGCCCGACCTCCTGGTGAGTGAGCCCATCACCAACGGCATGCTTGGCTACCTCGAAGCTCAGACTGGCCAACGGGCTACAGACGGCTGTGATCAATACGCTGCTTTCGCTGCCACCGAGGACCAAGCAACAGCTCTGCGCCTAGCTGTCGGGGCGCCCGTGCTCATCGAGAGGCACTGGTGGACCGCTGCGGACGGCACAGTGCTGGATTACGCTGAAAGCGTCGAACCAGGAGAACGATGGCGAACACGGCGCTATAGCGTCAGCGACCCCACATCATGAACACATGACCTTCGGCCGAGCCATCACCGCTGCCGAGGACCCAGCTAAAGCCGCCGAGCTAATCGCAACTGAGGTCGCCCAAGCCATCTGACTACCGTTACCGCCATCCGCCTACCTCGTACTGCCCCGTGCCGCTGATCGGGTGGACTGACACGGCGCGGTTCGCGGGCACTTGGCTGCTGTGCCGAATGGGTGCCTAAATGGGGCGTGCTCGGGGCGGTGTGAGTCAGCTTTTCGCGGCTCAGGATAGTGGAGTAGGTGATGACCGCGCCGCCCTTACAGGGCGCTGTGCTGCCGAATAGACGGACTGGACCCAATGCGCCGTTGAGGCGACGCGTAAAGTCAGCAGGACGAGCGGGAGTTACACTCGGTGTGACGCGACGTTGCACTCCTCCTCGGTGAGTCGCCGGGCACTCTGGCTGTCCGGCGGCGCCGCGCCACAGCGGGATACTTTCCGATGTCCGCATCGATCCGTGCCCCTATCCGGTGTGGGCGACGGGAATCGAACCCGCATAGCCAGCTTGGAAGATCGGGCGATGATCAAGGTCTTGAGCTGCACTAAGCTGACCTGCGGGTACTCGGCGACAGGTGACGTGAGTGACCGCTGTTGACCGCTGGTGACCCTGGGAAGGGGCACGCGGGGGGCACGCGCGCACCGGGTATGGAGACCTTCGTCCTCGGCGGCGGGAGAGAGGGCGGAGGCACCTGCGATTAACAGATACGGGCGGATCCCTGAGCGGATCGCGCAACGTGGGCATGCGGCGTTCGCCGGGTGGTGTCCGAGGGAAGCACGGTGCTGCTCGTTGCGGTCACAACTGTGGTCAGATGGGCCGCCGACTGGCTGGCCGGGAGGTCCTTTCGCCTGACTGGCGTTCAGGTTGCTGGGGCAGTGCAAGCAGGCTCGTCAGCTCGTATCTAGTGCTGCTCGGTGGGTGCATCTGCCGGCGCCCCGTGATCGTGCTGTCTGCATGCACCCGTGACTGACGGCGGTTCTGTGGTTTCCGTTTGGGTGAGCCGACCGACGTCGCGATCTGTCACAGGCGGTTACCAGCAGCAATTACTGCGCTAAAAGGGAAAAATGACAAGGTGATGTATCTGGCGAGAAATGCTGCCGCTCTTTATCTGGTGACAACGCGGGGTGCCAAGCAGTGGCCCAGAGGACTGGTGCAGGACATCCGTGGCGACCCGGTGGATGGAGGAACAGCGAGATGAGCAGGTCAGCTGATGTGGTGGTGGTGGGTGGGGGAATCGCCGGGTCGTCGTTGGCCACCGTGCTGGCCCGGGATGGTTATCAGGTTGTCGTGCTCGAACGACAGACCGTCTACCGGGACAAGGTGCGCGGCGAGGCGCTGGCCTGCTGGGGCGTGGCCGAGCTGCTCGGGCTTGATCTGGAGAAGCCATTACTGGATGCGGGTGGCTGCTATGCGACGCGCATGGTGCCCTATGACGAGGTGACCGACCCAGCGCAGGCTGAAGCAGTCGCTGCGCCGCTGGACCAGGTGCTGTCCGGTGTGCCGGGCATGCTGGACGTCGGGCACCCGGAGGCCTGCGAGGCGCTGGTCCAGGCCGCCGCAACGGCTGGGGCCACCGTGGTCCGCGGCGTCGGTGACGTTGACGTACAGCCGGGCGGCGCCCCGGGGGTGCGCTACGAGCACGACGATGTCCTCCACGAGCTGCGCTGCCGCCTGGTGGTCGCCGCCGACGGACGGATGTCCACCGTCCGCCGCCAGCTTGGTATCAAACTGCACCAGACCACACCGCGCACGATGGGCGGGGGGATGCTGGTCGATGATCTGCGCTCCTGGCCAGCCGGTCAGATATCGATCGGCACCGAGGATGACCTGCTCTACCTTATTTTCCCGCGGGAGAACGGGCGGACGCGGCTGTACCTGTTACACGATATCGCGCAGAAGGGCCGTTTCACCGGCCCGGACCGGCAGTCGAAATTTCTGACCGCCTTCGGGTTCCGGTGCATTCCTGGCAGCGAGATGTTCGGTGCCGCCCGCCCGGCTGGGCCGTGCGCGTTCTACCCGATGAACGACAGCTGGACCGATCAGCCCTCCGCGCCCGGAGTCGTGCTGATCGGCGACGCTGCCGGGTGGAACGACCCGATCATCGGTCAGGGCCTAGCCATCGCCCTGCGCGACGTGCGGATCGTCACCGACGTCCTGCGCAGCGGGTCGGATTGGTCCGCGGCGGCCTTCGTCAGCTACGGCAAGGAGCGCCGAGAGCGGATGCGCCGGCTACGATTGGCCGCTCAGGTGACCACCGACATCCTGGCCACATTCACCCCGGCCGGTGCGGCCCGCCGTCTGGCCTACAACGCCGTCTGGCAAACCGATTTGGTGCTCGGCGGTACCCGGCTCGCTACGCTGGGGGGCCCGGACAACGTGCCTGCGGACTCCTTCACCCAGTCCACCATCGACCGGATCCTCGCGCTCACGTAACCAAGCGGTAACGGCCACATTCACCAGGTAGCCGATGAGGATGTTTGTCCGCGCGCGATCATCCGTTTTGGTGTGATTTTCAGCTCACCGACGATGAAGCGGAGCAGGTTCACGGGCTCTCGGGGATCTGCCGCTGGCGCTGGCTCAGGCCGGGGCGTACTTGGCCGATACCAGCATCGGAGTAGGAGACTACCTGACTCTGTTGGCCAAGCGGACCAGGGAGTTGCTGGCGCAGGATGCCCCTGCCACGTCCCCGGTGTCGCTGGCCGCCAGCGTTCGGATCGCCCTCGAACGCAGTTCAGGACACTTTTTTCATACTGAACGCACCCTTCAGGCCGCCGAGCGTCACCGGCCTCGGGTGAACCGGTCACACTAGCGGTGACCTGCGCGGACAGTGCTCAATAGTTGTCAGCGATCGTCACGCCTTGCTGACGTTTCACGGCGTGGAGACGGCATGATCTTGGAGCGGGAGTGAGTGCGCGCCTCAGCTTGGAGGGTTGCGCCCGCTGCGCCGTCAGGGGCCTCGGTCGGTGGCCGGGCCGGGTCACAGGGCTTCGCTGGTGGCCGTGGTTGGCCGGTGGTCATGGCACGTTCATGGCACACGCGGGGTGTTGGTTTGCCACAGGACAGGCGGGGTGGGGAGTGGGTATCCCGTCGCGTCGGCGAGCTTGTCTCGGAGTGGGTCGGGGGGTGGGGGTCCAGATGGAGCACCGCATGCGCTGAACGATCTGGACCCCCACCCCCCGACCCACTACGCCTCCGGCGCCGGCGTGAGGGGATACCCACTCCCCTGGTGCCCCACCACGATCTGGGCCTGGTCCTGGGGGCTATCCCGGAGCGAGGTCCGCCGGAGGCGCTGGGGGTTTGGTTGAGAGTTCTGAGGGTGTTGGCCTGTCCCGGGAGGGGAGGAGAGGGATGTTCGCGTTCCGCTGAGTTGCCTCTGTGTGCGCTCAGTGTCGTGATCGTCGCGGGGTGAGGTGTGCTGGGGGTAGGGATTGTTCTGGCTTGAGATCGTTTACTTGGTGTGGGGCGGATCAGTCGTCGTTGGTGGGTGGGGTTGGTCTGGCGTGGCGTGAGATGGCGTCCTCCGTGGGTGCAGGGCTATACACTCGATCGTGGTATTCACGGAGAAGGTGGTGACGGCTTGGAACATCCGCGAGGCGTCACGCGGCCCGGGAGTGGGCAATCGGGCAGCGCGGGTGCCCCTGGTGGGGTGGTGCGTGCTGGTGCGGTTGTGTCGGAGGAGGGGTCGTGTGGGGGGCGGCCGGTGCGGGTGTTTATTTCGTATGCGCATGAGTCGGCGGCGCATACCGAGGCGGTGCGTGAGCTGTGGGTGTTGCTGCGGGCTAACGGTGTGGACGCGCGGTTAGATCGGGTCGCGGCGCAGCGGCGGCAGGACTGGTCGTTGTGGATGATGGAGCAGGTTCGCGAGGCGGATTGTGTGCTGGTCGTGGCCTCGCAGGCGTATAAGCGGCGTGCTGAGGGGCGTGCAGCGGCTGAGGAGGGTCGGGGGGTGCAGTTTGAGGCGTCGTTGATCCGCAATGCCTTCTATAGGGATCAGCGGGCGCTGGAGCGGTTTGTGCCGGTGGTGCTGCCCGGGCAGTCGGTGGACGATGTTCCTGATTTCCTCACCCCAGCGACAACCACGGTGTACCACGTCGTGGAGTTCACCCTGGCCGGTGCCGAAGCGTTGCTGCGGTTGTTGACGGCTCAGCCGGCTGAGGTGGAGCCCGTGTTAGGGCCGGTGCCAGTACTCGGCCAGCGTGACCACTCCCCGGGTAAGGGATCAGTGTTGCGCCACGATGTGGTGCTCGATGTGGGGCTTAGTGGGGGGTTGCTGCGGACTCAGACGATGTTGGCGGGCACCGTGTTGGGGGAGTGGAGTGCGGCGCTGCCACGTGAGGTCCCCTCCTGCTGGGATGGTCTGGCGGGCTCGGCGGTGGCGGCTGAGGGTCGGTTGGCCGCGGTCGGGCACGCGCTTCGTCGGGCGCTGTGGAGCGAGGTGACCACCCGGCATCTGGTGGAGTTGTGTGATCATTCGCCGCTGGGAACGGTGATCGACATTGTGGTGCGTCTGGAGGACGAGATCGCGGGGTTGCCGGTGGAGTTGCTGCGCTGGCCTGATGGTCGGGTAGCGGCAACCACGCCGGGGGTGCGGTTCACCCGCCGGTTGGCTGGAGTGAGCGAGCGGGCGGCGACACCACCGTCGGCGGGCCCGTTAAAGATCCTCGCCGCGGTCGCTGCCCCTGAGGAGACCGCGACAGAGAATGCTCCGCTGGATGTTGAGGCGGAGATGCAGGCGATCCTGGATGCCATCACCGAGCTGGACACCGAGGGTCAGGCACAGGTGCGGATCCTAGAAGTCGCCTCGCTGGATCAGATCAGCGCCGCGCTCACCCGGGATCAGTACCACGTGTTGCACCTGTCCGCGCACGGCAGCCCTACCAGTGTGGAGCTGGAAAACGAAGACGGCCAGCCCGTGGTGGTGGGGGCTGCGGAGCTGGTGGGGGCGCTGCGAGCGGGCAAGCACCCGTTACCGGTCGTGGTGTTGTCCAGCTGCGCGGGTGGCGCGGGTGGCGTGGAGGGTCTGGCCGCCACGCTGGTCCGCTGCGGTGCTGACCGGGTGGTGGCGATGCACACCTCGGTCACCGACGACTACGCCACCGCCCTGGCCCGCGGGTTCTACCAGGCGCTGAGCCGGGAGGTGAGCTGCTCGGTCGCCGAAGCGTTAGCCGATGCCCGCCAGCGTGTTGAGCAGCAGCAGCGCACTGCTGCTTGCGCCAGTGGGATCATCCCGCGGCCGGAGTATGGGGTGCCCACCCTGCTCGCCGCCGGCGCTGACCCACCGCTGCGTGAGGTGGGGGAACCGGTCCCGTTGCACCGGCCGACGCAACCACCCCGCGGGGTGGGGGTGCGGGAGCTTCCGATCGGGGATCTGATCGGGCGGCGGGCGCAGCTGCGGGTCACGATGGCGGCGCTGCGGGGTAGCCGGGCGGACCGGGAGAAGGTCGGGGCCTGGTCGGGGGTGGTGCTGACCGGGGTCGGGGGCATCGGGAAGACGGCCGTGGCGGGTCGGGCGCTGTCCAGACTCCGCGCCGAGGGGTGGCTGACCGCCGAGCATATCGGTGTGTGGAGCCCGTTGACCCTGATCGACGCGGTCGCCAACGCGCTGGAGGGCACCGAGTACACCCCCGCACAGCAGCTCCTGGGGCGAGATGATGTCGAGGACACCCACAAGCTCAGCATGATTATGCGGTTGTTACACCAGCAACGGCTGCTGGTGTTGTTCGATGATTTCGAACAGAACCTCTCGGTGGGCTCCCAGTTCCTCGACCCGGGCTTTGCGGAGATATTCCAGGCGTTGCTGGCCGCCGCGCAGACCGGGCGGGTGCTGGTGACCTGCCGCTATCCCCTCCCGGAGGCAGACTGCCTGTTGCGGGTGGAGATGCCCGCGCTGTCCCCCAGCGAGCTACGCCGACTGTTTTTGCGGTTGCCCGCGCTGCGTGAGCTGGAGACCCAGGATCGGCGGCTGATCACTCGGACGATCGGTGGGCACCCCCGGCTGATCGAGTTCGTGGATGTGCTGCTGCGCCAGGGTGGCGCGAACTTCGTGCACATCACCCAGAAACTACGCAGGCTGGCCCGCGCAGAAAACCTCGATATCACCTCGCCCCGCACCGTGGAACAGGGGGTGGCCCAGGCGGTGCTGTTGGGTAGTCGGGACATCGTGCTGGAGGAGCTGGTGGCCGGGCTGAGCCCAACAGGGCGGGAGTTGCTGTTGCAAGCCGCCATATCGAGCGCACCGTTCACCCGAGACGATCTCACGGTCGCCCGCTACGGCCCCGACCCCAGCACCGAGCAGCGGCAGCTGGTCGCCGCCGACGCTGAGCGGCTTCGTGATCTCACGCTGCTCTCCTCAACTCACGAGAGGCAGTTGCTGGTGCACCCGTGGGTCGCGGACGCTCTCCGGAGACACCAGGGTGGTGAGGAGGAGCGTGCGCGGCGGCATCGGCAGGCCGTGGTGATGCGGGTGCAGCGCGTGACCGAGGGTCGAGGCGGGTTCGATGACCTTGTTGAAATCATCCGCCACTATGCCGGCTGCCGTGACTACGACCATGCGGTCGCTGCCGCGTTCCAAGCATGTGACCTTGTGGGGGGAACGGTGGCGGTCGCTGCTCTGCTCGCCGAGGCGGTCCCTCTGATTCCCCCCGAACACCCGCAATTCCTGGCTTTGGCGGACCGGGAATGCGAGATGCTCCTGCAAATGGGAATCGTCGGTGCGACCATCGAGCGCCGACATGCCATGCACAATGTCGCGGCCAACCGCGCGGCGGCCGATCCGGGCAACGCCCAAGCCCAACGCGACCTGAGCGTCAGCCACAACAACCTGGGTGATCTCGCGATGGCGGTCGGGGATAGTGCCGGTGCCCAGGAGCACTACCAGGCCGGTCTGGAGATCGATCAGCGGTTGGCGGCGGCCGATCCGGGCAACGCCCAAGCCCAACGCGACCTGAGCGTCAGCCACAACAACCTGGGTGATCTCGCGATGAGAGCCGGGGACAGCGCCGATACAGGGACCAAGCTTCCCGCCTCGGCAGACCCAACCCTCGCATTATGAGGACATTGGCGAAGTCGATGGAAGCCATAAAACGGGACAGGACGCGTCCGCAGCCCGCCGGGCCGGCCCGCGCGAGCACGGCCGCCAGGCCGCGCGCAGCACGCGGGACCGGCCCGGCGGGCACGCGAGACGGACGACGAACTCAGCCACGTCCGCGCCGCCGGAGGCGGCGTGCTTGATCCCATAGAGGGGTATTCGGCAGCACACAAAGTAACAGCTGTGTGACAGGAGCAGTCCCTCGTCGTGCTCGCTGCACCGGCTGTGGGGCGACGCATGTGTTGTTGCCGGTGTTGGTGCTGGCCCGTCGTGCGGACGTGGCGTCGGTGATCGGCACGGCTTTGGTGGCCAAAGCGAGGGGTTGGGGGCATCGGCGGATCGCGGTGGAGCTGGGGCGCTCGGCGGAGACGGTGCGCGGCTGGTTGCGTCGGTTCGCGGGGCGCATCGAGGCGGTGCGGGTGGTGTTCACCGGCTGGTGCCGGGCGCTGGCGGCGGATCCGCCGAGCAAACCCTGGCCAAGGTCGCCCGCGGACGCGTCGCACTCCAGAAAGTGTAAAATCGATTGCGAGACACTACACTAGGTGCTGGTCATCCCATCAGTGACGGTGCTCCTCGGTTGATTGGGTGGGGCGACTCCGCCGCACCGGAGGTGTCCGTGCTACGGGAAACCTCAAGGCGGTACCAGGTCAGCGGCCAAGCCGATAGCCTCAGTAGTCCGACGCGAGTCCGACGCGCACAACGGGAGCTAACCCCGATGAGTAAGCATGAGAAACCCGACCCAGCTACGGGTGATGCCCAGCTGCCGCCGGGCACTCCGATCAGCCCGCGGGAACCCAAGGGCGGTAAGCACGAGAAGAAGGACGACGGTGAGAACGAGAAGAAGTGACCACTGAGCCTGTACGGGCAACAGCGGTGGCCCCGCCGAAGCCTGCCCCGTGGTTAGGCTCGGTGCGCGCAGCAGCGCCGGGATGGGTGGAGGCGTTTGAGGCCGCCCCGCGGGAGTGGTTCGTCCCCGATCTGGTGTGGCGAAAGAACCCCACAGGGCGGGGCTGGCTGCCGGTGAACCGGAACATGGAGCCCGAGACGTGGGCAGAGCTGGTCGCCACCGACGACTTCGTGGTCACCCAGGTCGATGACGGCCACCCCACACTGCCAGGCGGCATTGGACGGGCGGTCACCAGCTCAACCTCGATGCCCACCATGATGGCCGTCATGCTGCACACCCTGAACCTCCCTACCGACCTTCACCGCCGAAACGGGCCAGGACTGCGGGTGCTGGAGATCGGCACGGGCACCGGCTGGAACACCGCCCTGCTCGCCCACCGCCTCGGCGTCGGCAACGTGACCAGTATCGAGATTGACCCCCAGATCGCCGACCACGCCCGGGCTGCTCTGGCATCCACGGGCTACCCGGTCACCGTGATCACCGGGGATGGCGAACAAGCCCCGCCCGCAAGCGACCACGACCACGCGCTCTACGACCGGGTGATCTCCACCGCCGCTTGCCACCGAGTGCCCTACACCTGGGTACAGCAATGCAAACCAGGCGGGATCATCGTCACCCCGTGGCAGACCCCCTATTTAGGCTCAGCGCTCCTCCAACTGACCGTCACCCACTCCACCACCACCGACGCTATGGCCTCCGGCCGGTTCATCGAACACGCCTCGTTTATGCCACTCCGCGCGCAACGGGGCGGCGACTGGATCCCCGACCCGGACACCGAACCCGACGCCGCCGAGAGTGCCACCGCGCTGCACCCCTATGAACCGGTCAGTGACTATGACGGCTGCGCGTTCACCGTCAGCCTGCTCGTCCCCGACCTCGAGAAGAGCATCGCCTTCCCCGACCCCCACGACCAACACACCTACGAAGTGCTGCTGTTCGAGGCGACCAGCCGCTCATGGGCGACTATCACCGTCACCCCCGCCGCCCTGCACACCGACATCTACCTGGTACGCCAACACGGCCAACGCAGACTCTGGGACGAGATCGAGGCCGCCTACACCTGGTGGGAACACCACGGACACCCAACTTACACCCAATTCGGACTCACCATCGGTGCGACTGGTCAGCGCGCCTGGCTCGATGACCCCTCCCAACCACTCGGACCCATCACACCACCAGACTCACGAGCATGAAGTTAACAACACGCTGGCACGGCCAACGAGCTCGATCCGCTCATCCCGTTACCCATGTCGGTCAGTCCCCCCACTCGATCAATGGCGTCGGGGTTCTGTGGCCAGCATCGCTTCGATGGCCGCCTTGACGCGGGGGTTGCCGCCACGTTTGCGCACGTAATAGCGCTCCGTGGTGCGGGAGTCAGAGTGTCGCAGTCGGCCGGCGATCTCCGTGAGGGTCATCCCCGCCGAGTCCAGTTCACTGCCCAGGGTGCGTCGGCACCAGTGCGAGGACACATGCCCATAGCCGATGGTCTTCAGCGCTGGCCGCAGCTTTTTGCTGCTGACGTTGCTGGGGTCGAGTAGGCCCCCGATGTCGTTGGGGAACACCAATCCCAGCGGACTAGGAGCTACGTGTTCCCGACGAGCCAGTAGCATCGCGATGACCTGCTCGGGCAGATCGATGTCTTCCATCTCTTGACTCTTGGAGGTGCCCTCATTGATCCGCAATCCTTCGCCGGGAACCCGGATCACGTTCGGACCGAGTCGAGCGGTGCCGGCTTCCATGTCGATCCATGACCAACGTGCCGCCAAGGCATTACCGATCCGGTCACCGGTGCCGAGCATCCACAGCCACAGGTCGGGTAGCAGGGAATCGCACATCGTCGGCCGGTAGCGGCGGTTGTTGACGAGGGGTCCGGGTGTGGCCGCGAGTTCCTGCAACCGGTACCAGATGTGCACCGCCTCGGAGGAGTCCAGCGCTTTCACCACATGAGCGCCCTTGCCAACGATGTCTGCGCATCCCTCGATGGGGTTGGGTAGCGGGATCGCTTCTTTGCGGATCGCCACAGCAAGGATCTCCGCAATGACCGAGCGGGCGCCCTTGACAGTGGCGTAGCCCTTGGTGGCGCGCAGGGTTTTCAGGAACTCGTCGCACTTGGCGACGCCGACCCATTCGATCGCCATGTCCCCCAGCGCGGGTTCGATGTGCCTACGCCAAATGGCCTCGTAGTTCCGGAGGGTTCCTGGGGATAGCTGGCCCTCGGTCATCCTGGCCCGCTTCTCAGCCAGCATGATCTGGGCGAAGACCCGCAAGCGCGCTTGGCGGGTAATGATCGGCTCCCGGGTGGTGAATGTGGTAGCGATCCGATGCCGCAGGGCGCGCTCAGCTTGCTTGCGGGTCGTTCCGCTAGCGGAGACCTCCCGGCGGTGCCCTTGAAGATCACAGATGTAAGCCCGGGCGCGGATGACCGTCTTCGTGGACCCATCGGCCAGGGTGCGGGTGCGCTCGTCGAAGTTGACCGTACGTGGGGGTTCTCCGGGCTTGAGTCGTTCGTTCGGCACGGTCCTCAGAGGCCAATCTACGAGGTGATCATAGGCCTGCATGCGGGCCGATCATATCAGGCTGGCCGCCTTAAAGCTGTCGTACCATGCTCTACCTGGCCTTTTGCTCCCCGAGTTGGACTTGAACCAACAACCCTGCGATTAACAGTCGCATGCTCTGCCAATTGAGCTATCGGGGAAAGTGCGTCGGCGCCCGATCCGTCTGGTGGGCCGGCTGCGGACCACCTTAGCGCACCCAACAGGCTAGTGACGGACGCCCCGCCGCAGCCGGCTAACCGGCCTGCGCGACGGCGAAGATCCGGCGGAACGGGAACCAGGTCACCCCGTCGGCTCCCGCCGGGTAGGCAGCCCGCAGTCGCGGGGCAAGTTCCTGCCGGAACTCCTCCCACTCCGTCACGGACAGTGCCGCCCGGACCGGGCGCAGGGCGGTCCCGCTGATCCATTCGAGTACCGGGTCGGATCCGGTCAGCCGGTGCAGGTAGGTGGTCTCCCAGACGTCCAACTCCGCGGCGCCCGGGGCGAGCACTGCGGCGTACCCGGCAGGCTCGAGTACCCGGTGGTCACCTCTGAACTCGAACAGGCCACGCCAGCGAGGCTCGGCGGCAAGCCGCGCGGTCTCGGCGTGGGACGGTGCGCTGAAGTTCCCCGGCACCTGCAAAGCCAACCATCCCCCCGGCGGCAGCTGACGCATCCACTGGCGCAGCAGCTCCGCGTGCTCGGGTACCCACTGCAAGACGGCGTTACAGACGACAAGACCGGTGCCGGGAGGAGGCGACCAACAACGAATGTCGCACAGCTCGGCGTGGATACCGCGCTCGCGCGCGGCCTGCACCATCTCCGGCGAGCTGTCCAGCGCCATCACGCTGGCCGCCGGCCAGCGCTTGGCCAACAACCGCGTGAGGGTACCCGGCCCGCAGCCTAGGTCCACTATCAGGCCCGGGTCGCGGGCACCGACCCGGGCTAACAGGTCGTGGAAGGGCCGGGCTCGGTGGTCACCGAACGCGAGGTAGGTCTCCGGGTCCCACACCGCCACGACCTCCTCGCCGTCAGCAATCGAAACTAGTCCGAGGGGGCCAGCCACGACAACCATCCCCCACGCTCATTCCTGTGCGCCTGCTGCCCGTTCCCGCAGTACCCGGTAGTACTGCTCTAGGGCTACGAGGTCACCGAAGAGCTGGTGGTAGGAGTCCGCGTCGTCCAGCGGTGAGAGGCGTTGCAGCCGGGACTTGATCTCAGCGACCTGCCGTCCGACGACACTGGCCTGCAAGCGGGCCAGCAAGCTGCTGATGTAGTGCGCGTCGTCTTCGGCGCTGCCGGTGGCGTGCAATGCCTCGACGGCAAGCTCGGTGACCAGGGAGCGCTGAGGGCAGTGCACGGCGATGGCATCGATCCACTCCGGCGGGGAGATTCCCGCAGTGGTACCGCCTGCCGCCAGCACCGCCGCGTGGAGCTGCGCGTAGGCGGGGTGGGTGAAGGCCTCGACGGGCAGGGTGTCGTACACCGGGCCGGTCATCGCCGGCTGCTGCAGCACCGCCTTGAGCACCTCGCGTTGAGCCTGCAGCCGCGGATCGTCCCGCGGGGGAAGGCCTGTGCCGTTCTCCGTCGAAGGCCTGCTCCGAGCGCGCCCACTACGTCGTCGAGGCTCCTCACCGGCGGCTTCCCGAACTCGGCGGACCACCGTGGCTTCGTCACTCCAACCACTCCGATAGGCCAGCTGCGTCGCGTACCGATCTCGAAGTGACACGTCCTTGATCCGCGCAACGAGCGGCACAGCCCGCCGGAGGGCTGCAACCTGGCCCTCCGCAGTGTCCAAGTCATACTCGGCGAGCAGGGTCCGCACTGCGAAGGTGAACAGCGGTTCACGGCGGGCCACCAAATCTCGCACCGCAGCGTCGCCCTTGGCCTGACGCAGCTCACAGGGGTCCATCCCGTCCGATGCGATCGCGATAAACGTCTGTGCGGCGAAACTCTGGTCGCCGTCGAACGCCTTCAGCGCCGCTTTCTTTCCCGCCTCATCACCGTCGAAAGTGAAAATCACTTCACCACGCAGGGCATCGTCGTCCATCAACAGCCTGCGCAGGACCGAAATGTGCTCCGCACCGAACGCCGTGCCGCAGGACGCCACGGCGGTGGGCACCCCAGCCAGATGCATCGCCATCACGTCGGTGTAGCCCTCGACCACCACCACCTGGCGGCACCGGGCGATCTCCCGCTTGGCCAGGTCCAGCCCAAAGAGCACCTGCGACTTCCGGTACAACGGCGTCTCAGAGGTGTTGAGGTACTTCGCCTCGATGCGATCGTCGTCGAACAGTCGCCGAGCACCGAAACCCACCACATCACCGCCGAGGTTCCGGATCGGCCACAGCAACCGGCGGTGGAAGCGGTCAATCGGCCCGCGCTGGCCCTCCCGGGACACCCCGGCCGCCACCAGCTCCTCGACCGAAAACCCGCGGCCCAACAGGTGCTTGGTGAGCGCATCCCAGCCCGAGGGGGCGAAGCCGCAGCCAAACCTGGTCGCCACCTCAGAGCTGAAGTCGCGCTGGGTGAGGAACTCCCGGGCCACCCGTGCCTCGGCGGTGCTCACCTGCTCGGCGTAAAACTCCTGCGCCAGCTTGTTCACCTCGACCAACCGGGATCGGGTGCCCCGCTCACGCGCCACCGAGGAACCACCACCGGTGTAGGTCAAGGCGAATCCCACCCGGTGGGCCAACCGTTCCACGGCCTCGACGAAACCCAGGTGCTCGATCTTCATCACAAAGTCGAAAACGGATCCGCCTTCACCACAGCCGAAACAATGAAAAGTACCATGAGCGGGGCGGACGTGAAACGACGGGGATTTCTCCTCATGAAACGGGCACAGCCCCTTCAGCGAATCCGCCCCGGCCCGACGCAGCGCGACATACTCACCGACCACTTCCTCGATCCGGTTGCGCGCCCGGACCTCCACGATGTCCGCGTCCCGGATCCGTCCAGCCACAGGCGGTGAGTGTAGGGTCAGTTCTGGGGAACCCGGCACCTGGTGCGACAAGCTCGCTGTTGAGCTCACCGCGTATGCCCAGGTCGTCCCCAGCTAATCTTCAGGTGGCCCGGTCAGGATGCGGCTGTGACCACCCTTCGCGAGCTTGTCGCCGAGCGCGCCGCACGCTGCCCACACCGGTGTTTCCTGGCCGACGCGCGCAGTGAGCGATCGTTCGACTTCGCCATGCTGCACACCGCCGCAGAGGCGTGGCGCCGGGAACTCGACGCCGCAGGGGTGCCACCAGGCGCCCGGGTGCTCGTCGAGGTCGAGGACCCGCTCGCGTTCTGCGCCGTGCACCTCGCCGTGATCGCCGCCGGGCGATGCTCCACGCCCATTGACCCGGCGGCTCCCCCCGCCGAGACGGAACGCACGCGACGCGCCCTGCGGCCCTGGCTCGTGGTGAGTGATCGGGCGACTATCCCAGGGATGCAGGTGAACCCCGCCACCGGCCGGCCCGCCAGCCCGGCAGCCCCCATCCCGGGAGCGGAGCCCGCTGACCGGGGGCCGGGCTTGGTCGCGCTGCTCACCTCCGGCTCGACCGGGACCCCCAAAACGGTCGTGCTCACCGAGCACCAGCTGCTGCATGCTGCCCAGTGCGTCGTTGACCACCACACCCTGTCCGCCACCGACCGCGGTTTCAACCCGCTGCCGTTGTTCCACATCAACGCTCAGGTTGTCGCACTGCTCGCTACCCTTCTCGCCGGTGGCACGCTGGTGCTCGACCGGCGGTTCCACCGCACCGGGTTCTGGCAGCTCCTGGTGGAGCGCGGTATCACCTGGGTAAACGCGGTGCCGGCCATCCTCTCGATCCTGGCCCTAGAGGACATTGCTCTGGGGGACATTCCTGTCGTGCCGCCGGGATTGCGGTTCATCCGTTCGGCATCGGCGTCGCTGCCGGTGACGGCCCGGGAGCGGGTGGCTGCGCGCAGCGGGGTCACCGTGGTGGAGAGCTACGGCATGACCGAGGCGGCCAGCCAGATCACCGCTACCCCGCTGCACGGTGGGCACCCACCGGGATCGGTCGGCCGGCCGGTGGGGGTGGAGCTCGACGTGGTTGGGCCAGACGGCCGGCATTGTGCGCCGGACGTGGTGGGGCGGGTCCGCATCCGCGGCGAGAGCGTGATCAGCGCGTACGCCGAGGGCGTGGCCGCGGAGCGGTTCGACGCGGCAGGTTGGCTGGACACCGGTGACCTCGGGCGACTCGACGCCCACGGGTACCTCTACCTCGCAGGGCGGGCTGATGACGTGGTGAACCGCGGCGGCGAGCTGGTGCACCCGCAGGAGGTCGAGGAAGTCCTCCTCGGCGAGGCCACGGTGGCCATGGCCGCCGTGGCCTCGCGTCCCGATGAGGTGCTCGGGGCAGTGCCGGTGGCATGGATCCAGCCGGTGCAGACGTTGGACGATGAGCAAACCGACGAACTCGTGCACCGGCTGCGGGTGCGGTGCGAGCGGCACCTGAGCCAGGTGAAACGCCCGGTGGAGTTCCGGATCGTCGCGGGACTGCCCCGCAGCGCCACCGGCAAGGTGCTGCGCCGCCAGCTGCGGGAGCTGCTCATCCCCGACACCAGGTGTCTCGCAGTGGCCACCCGGTGACGGCCCTGCCCGCGCCCCCGGCGCGCGCCAGCCGCCCGGGCCACATCGGCGCGGTGGACCTAGTCCGGGTGCTGACCTTCACTGCGGTCATCGCGGTGCACGTCGTGGCGGCCGTCAATCCGTCGGGCAGCATCCCGGCGGGCGGCGCCTTGATGCTGCTGCACTTCACCCGGGAGGTGTTCTTCGCGCTCACCGCGTTCGTGCTCGTGCACCGCTACCGTAATGGGCTGCGCGCCGGGCCGTTCTGGCGGCGCCGGTTCTTGCTGGTTGGCCCGCCCTACGTGGCCTGGTCCGTGCTCTACAGCGGGCTGGCACTGATCACGGCACCGCTGCCATCTAGCGCGGCACTGGCCCAGCTCATACGCAACCTGCTCACCGGCACGGCGTGGTACCACCTGTACTTCCTGGTCGTAGCGATGCAGTTCTACCTGCTGTTTCCGCTGTTCCTGCGCTTGCTGGGAGGATCGGCGGAACATCGAGGCCGGCACGGGTGGCTGCTGGCGATCAGCGCGGTCCTGCAGGTGGGCATCGACGCCGGGGTGCACTTCGCGCACCCGAGCGGGATAGCCGCAGAGCTGGCGCACTACAGCGGGTCGTTTGTCGGCAGCTACGTCTTCTACCTCGTGCTTGGCGGGGTAGCCGCGCTGCACGCCGAGCAGGTGCAGTCCTGGGTTCGCGGGCATCCGGCGATCGTGCTCGTGGCGTTTGTCCTCACCGGTGCCGCGGCCGAGGGATACTACCTGCGCTCGGTGCTCGGCGGCTCCCTTGGGCCCGGCTCCCCGGGCCACGTCCCTCCTCTGCGCGCCTCTGCCGTGTTCCAACCGGTGATGGTGCCGTGGTGCGTGGCCGTCATGACGGCGTTGTTCGCGCTCGGCGTCACGTGGGCGGCGCGGCGGGGAACCGGTCCGGGCTCGCGGGCCGTCGAGATTGGCTCTGAACACTCATTCGGAGTGTTCCTAGTGCATCCGATGGTGGTGTGGGCGCTGACGCACGGACCGTCGGAGTGGCTGTCCAGGCACGTGTCCGCATTGGGGGCGAACGTCATCATCCTCGCCGCCACCGTCGTAGTGTCGCTGCTGGTGGTCGAGGTGCTGCGGCACAGTCCGCTCAGCCTGGTGCTCACCGGAAAACCCTGCTCGTTGCGTCCCCGCGCTGTTTGTTCCAGCAGATCCGAGTCTTCCGCCCCAGCTCCGCCGGTCAGGCTGGACGCGGGGCGGACGTGAGGAGGAGATCGTGATCGACACTCAACTACGTTTAGGAGACCGTGACCCCAGACCGCGGCGGCGTGGGCTCACCGTGGTCATCGATCCCGGGTTGTTCACCGGCCACTTCGAGGACGCAATAGACAGCGTCGGGGAGTTCGTGGATCTCGTGAAGTTCGGCTGGGGAACCTGCCTGGTCACCAAAGACATCAAACGGAAGATCGACATCCTGCGTGGGGCTGGCATCGGCTTCTACTTCGGCGGCACCCTCTTTGAGCGTTATGCGCTGGACGGGCTCGTGTCGGAATGGTTGACCCTGTGCCGTGTCCTGGGCACCACTCACGTCGAGGTGTCCAATGGAACGATCCCCCTCAACAACACCGAGAAAGCCCGCTGGGTGGCTCGGCTCACCGGCGAGTTCCTCGTCATCAGCGAGGTCGGCTTCAAGGACATCAGGCGTTCCGATTCCCTGGCACCCATGAACTGGATCTCTTTCATCGAGGAGGACCTGGCCGCGGGAGCCCACCTGGTCACCGCCGAGGCCCGGGAAAGCGGTCGCAGCGGGATGTGCCGGGCCGACGGCCAACCGCGCCACGAGTTGATCGACGAAATCCTCGGCTCCGGTATCGACCTCGACCGATTGCTGTTTGAAGCGCCGAACAAAGACTTGCAAACCTACTTCCTTCGCCGGATGGGCACTTCAGTCAATTTGGGCAACGTGCGAGCCGACGACGTGATCGCGCTCGAGACACTGCGGCGGGGTCTGCGGTCGGACACCTTGCTGGAAGTGTCGTGATGCGCAGCCCATTGAATGTGTTCCACCTGGCGATCCCGGTCCTGGATCTGGATGGCGCACGACGGTTCTACGTCGAGGGCCTTGGCTGCACGCTGGCCCGGCGGTACGCAGACCGCATCACCCTGAACTTTTTCGGCGACCAAGTCGTCTGCCATCTGTGCGGCCGCGTTGACGCCGCTCCCCAGTTCTATCCCCGGCACTTTGGGGTCACATTCCGGGCTTGGCAGGACTGGGAGCGGTTACTCAACCTGGCCAGGGCGCACAACCTGCCATTTTTCATCGACCCATTCCGCCGCTTTGAGGGTCAGCCCGAAGGACACCACGCGTTCGTCCTCCGGGATCCTTCCAACAACCTGCTGGAGTTCAAGCACTACGACGATCCCGTCATGATGTACTGAGTGGCCGACCACCAAGCCCGCACACCACCAACCGATGACCCCGCCGCGCCTGGGCGCTGCGAGCACGTCGCGGGGCTCACCACGACCTAACCGGCGTCTGACCCGACACCTGCAGGGGCAAGAGCTCCGCGATATAGACCGCGCGCTGCCGCGCACGCTCTCCTAGATCGTCGTGGGTTGGGTGGACACGTATGAGGCTGCGAGGACAGCGATCTTAGTAGTGACCAGGAATCCCGTTGGTAGACGGGCATCCTTAGGTAGGTAGTGACGGAAAAATCTTACGGTCGACCGCTTTAGGTTGTGCGTACAGTATCGAGTTGCCATAGTGGGGTGTAGTGCAAGATTTAGGTAGCGGATACGTGTTCCAGTAGATCCTCCTTCTTGCTATGGTATCGGTTGGTGAGGCGGAGTTTTGGTGAGGCAGGGTCTTGGCGAGGCAGAGTCGCAGTAGGGGCTAAGCGCGGGGGTCTACACATAGGTTTTGCGTTGAAAAGGGGGGTATCGATGGCGGTACGGGAATTAGCGTGAGCCTGTCATCAGCGCGAGTTGATTTGGCGAGCCCAACGCGCGGCTGGTTACGACGGTACGTCGCGCTGGCGACTTGGGTATGCTCGCTTTGGGTGTGGGGGACCGCAGCCAGGCAGGCCCTAGGAACTCACTCACGACCAAGATCGACAGATCGTTGTGGAATAAAGATTTCAAGCGGATTGCGACAAAGGCCATGACAAAAGCGAAGGCAAATCAGTTCTTTCCGGAGCACCCATGTGATCTACGTTGCATTCCGAAAACTGATACCGCTGAATACGAATACGTCGGATGGTTTCAGCATTCTTTGAGACGTCTGGGTATGGCCGCGGCTTACAGTCTGATTTGGTGTTTTGGGCTCCTCTCGATTTTCTGTTCGCAGCGCGCCAGTACCCGACTCTTCCAAGTGTGGTCGCGGCTATGGATGAAAACGACAGGTGCCCGCGTCGAGATCAGCGGCGATCTCTCATCGAATACACCGATATTACTCGTTGCCAACCACATGTCTTATTTCGATATGATAATCATGATGACCGCTCATCCTTTCGTTATGGTCAATGCGCAAGAGATGCGGAAACATCCGCTCCTTGGTCGTATATTGCGCAACACCGGTGCAATTTTCGTGACACGCGAGAGCCTCTCGAGCCTTCGGGATTTCGTCGCGGACGTGAGCGCTGCCTTGGGGCGCGGTAACAGCGTTGTCGTCTTCCCGGAAGGCAGGATCCGCTGCTCCGCTCCTGGCGGGCCGTTTGCCCCGGCTGTCATGCAGGCCGCTATCGATACCGGTGTACCGGTTCGGCCGGTGCTGATGTGGTGCGAACTTGCCGACGGTCGGCCGACATCCCGCGCCTCCTGGCTGGGTACCGAACCTCTACGGCACTCGCTGCAAAGGTTGCAACGGATTCGGGGACTCACCGTCAAGCTTCGCGTGTTCCCCGACATCGATCCGGCAGGCGTGAGTAATCGAAACGATCTGGCGCGCCTGGCGAGAGCTTCGCTTGCCGCAGCCAGTGATCATTTCCCGGCCACCTGCATTAGCATCCAGCCCACCGACCTGCTCGAAGCGAGCGTGGCGGGCATCGAGGTGGCGCAACCATGAATCAATATTTCCCCGAAAACCAATGTGATCTGAGCTGCATCGCCGAAACTGATGTTGCGCCCCGTGTCAGTTGGCCTCGGTATGCTTGGCGACGTACTGCGATGGCGGGCACGCATGGCCTGGCATGGTTACTGGGTGTCGTTTCCACCCTGTGCTCACGGCGTGTCGGTGCGCGCCTGCTACAAGTATGGGCTCGGGCATACGTTAAGTCCACGGGCGTGTGTGTCGAGATTAGCGGGGAGCTGACATTGTCGAAGCCGGCGCTAGTCGTCTCTAACCACATGTCGTCTCTGGATGGAATGGTACTGGTGGCCGAGCACCCCTTCGTCGTGGTCGCGAGGGATGAGTTGAGTAGGCACCCTATTGTAGGCCGGCTGCTACGCAATGCTGGCATGATTTTCGTCCGACAAGGGAGCCTCGCGTCGTTGCGGGACCTTATCACCTCCATCACCACAGGATTGCAGCGCGGTGACAGTGTTCTTGCCTTTCCGGAGGGAACAATCCGCTGCTCACCGCCAGGTGGACAGTTCAGCTCCTCGGTAATGCAGGCTGCGATCGACGCCCGGGTACCGGTTCGGCCGGTGCTGATGTGGTGCGAACTTGCCGACGGTCGGCCGACATCCCGCGCCTCCTGGCTGGGTACCGAACCTTTGCGGCAGTCATTGCAGCGTATACAACGGATCCGAGGTCTCGTTCTGAAAGTGCACGTGCTTCCGGATATCGAGCCGGACGATGTGGGCAACCGAGGCGAGTTGGCGCGCATGGCCAGGCAGTCAATTGTCGCTGCTGTACTACACAGTCCAGTCACGTGTCAGGCCAACCGGCCGTCCGACATGGTCGAGGTGAACTCGTGAGCCCGAATTCCTGTGTCGTCAACCATGCATGCCGATCCGAATGCATCGCAGCCGATGACGTCGTACCCCGGGTGAGCTGGCCACGTTACGCCGTGCGCCAGGTTGGTCTTCTGGTTACGCACGGGTTCGCCATCGTTTTCGGATTTCTTTCCGTTTTTCTCACCCAGCGGGCGACCCGAAGGTTGTTGCAGGTCTGGGCACGGTCAGTTATTAGGGTCGCCGGAATCAAAGTCGAGATTGACGGGGATTTTCCTCGGTCTGGACCCATGCTGGTGGTTGCGAACCACGTCTCGTTCTTTGACGCACTGGCAGTGCTGTCACGGTCTTCGCAGATCGTTCCCCTCGCGACGCACCAAGTAGCGCGTAGCCCCATCATTGGCCGAATGTGCAGAAATGCCGGAGCGATATTCGTGAACGGGACCACGCCCACAGCGATTCCCGCGATGGTCCGGGACGTAACTACTGTTTTGCGCACAGGGCATGTGGTGCTCGCCTATCCCGAAGGCACCCCCCGTTGCAGGGCGCCCGGTGGTCCATTTCCACCGGCGGTGCTGCAGTGCGCGATCACGGCCAATGCCCCCGTGCAGCCCGTCTTGACCCGCTGCATGCTACGCGATGGCACACCCACCGCGCAGGGCTGCTGGTTCACCTATAACGAGCCCGCGACGAGCATGTTTCGTCGCGTACTGCGTATTCGCGGCCTCGTGATCAAGATCCGAATCTTTCCGGCCATCGACCCAACTGTCACCCGCGATCGCCGCGACCTGGCTTGGGTTGCCAAGGCCCCCCTCGACAGAACAACAGGGCCCATGCCCCACACATGCGTTGCTGTCACTCCAAAGCACGAGAAACCTGAGTGCTCACGGGACCGGGACCTAACGACGCAGACGGGTCAAAACTCAAAGAATATCACGCCGGTTTTGGCGAGTGCGCGAGCCGGAAAATGCGGTTCCGAGGCAGGCCGCTTGGATCTATAAAAATGAAGGATGACCTGATGCTGGTTGAAAGTATTGCCTATTCCTATCGTACATGCGAAAGGTTGGCCTACTGTGCTGCCGCCCAATGAAAACGAAGAGGCATACTTCGAAGGTAGGGATAATGGTCGAGAAGACAAGGAAAGCGGAAGGAGGAAGAACCTGACCAAAAAGTACCGCGGGGAAAAACAATGTTGGTACGTCCAAGGATACAACGACAGCTATGATGCTGAATGGCAGTTAAGCGTTTTCTGAGAGCAGCCCCAGGACCCAGGAGCTTGAATGTCAATCTGTGGCCTTGTCGCTTTTGGCCCTACCCACCGTGTACCCCCGGGTGCGTGATGAACTGCGCGTATTTGCGCAGGGTGCAGTACCAGGTTTGGCGGAGGGCGGTGATAACGATGTTCCAGAGCCTGGCAACGAGTTCCGTGTTGGCGCGCTCTGAGGGGAGCCACTGGTGACCGTTGCCGGTCCGGAGGTACGCATCGCCAGTGGCGTAGTTCGCGGACGGAGTGCGGTGGACGGGCTCGCGGTTTTTCGGGGCATCCCGTTCGCGCAGCCGCCGGTCGGTGCACTGCTAACCGGGGCCTGCTGGACCAAGTCGCTGCCCTGCATTGGGTGCGGCAGAACATCGCTTGCTTCGGCGGTGACCCACAGCGGGCCACACTGTGCGGGCAGTCGGCCGGCGCAGGGAGGACCTAACTACACCCCCAGTCTCGCGGCGGACGTTGCCACCCCTCTGGCCGCACGGTTTGGTGCCGTGCTCACCGTGGCCGGACTCGGAACGGTTATCACATACGACCCATTTTACCTGCTCTGACTGCCAACTGTGTGGGCTCCCCGCGGCCTGTGCAGCATCAGATTCTGCAGATTCCCAGCTATGCGGGGAGATTGTGCCGATCGGTCGTGGTAGGGGTGAATTCGTCCGAAGGTGTGAACAGCAGCGGCTTCGTCCCGAATCCTGGCATCAGGGCGAGGGCAGCGGCGAGCAGACCCATGACCCAGTAGCTCGCATGCTGGAACGAGCGGATGAACGTGAGGGTGGTGACCTGCCCTTCGGCCAGGGCCATTGCATGTTCGACGGCGAGGTTGGACGGGGTGCCGGGTGCCTGCCGGCAACTCGGGGGTGCGTGGGTGGGGTCTGCCTCTGCCGCCCGGTCGACCGCGCAGGCCCAGAAACCGCCGATGATCGTCTCGGTCTGGTCGGCTGGGACTTGGGCGGCGGCCAGCTGCTGGCGGAGAGCAGGGGTGACGGTGTCGGCGGCGTGGCCAGCCTGGCCGCCCATCACGCCGAAGAGGACTACCGAAGCCAGGGCAATACCGACGGCGGTGCCGAGGTGATAGGTGGTGTTGGTCAGTCCTGAGGCCGACCCGGCATCGGCCAGGGGTACCTCGCTGAGGATGATGTCGGTGATCGGGGCGACGATCAGTCCCATGCCTAGGCCGGTAGCGAACAGCCACGGCAGCATCTGCCAGGAGGTGATGGATGCCCCGGTGTGGTGGATCTGCCATGCGTAACTGCCGACTCCGGCGATCATCAATACGGTACCCGCCTGGAGGACCTTGCAGCCGAACTTGGGCACCAGGACCTGCACGGATACGCCTGCCGCCATAACTAGGCCGATGGAGAACGGGATGCCGGTGGCTCCGGCGTGAACGGGTGTCCACCTCAGTCCGAGCTGCAGGTAGAGGGACTGGCCGAGGGAGAGGATGCCGATGGCGAGGCTGAAAAGCAGCAGCACGCTCAGCCCAGAAGCGAAGCTCTTGGTCTTGAACAGGCTCAGCGCGACCAGTGGCGAGCCGTTCTTGCGCGTCCTGCAGCGCTGGTGAGCGATGAAGCAGGCCAGTACCGGAAGGGACAGCGCCATCGAGACAAAGCTCCAGCCCGGCCAGCCCAGATCCCGGCCTTGCATCAGCGGGTAGACCAGCATGAGCAGGCTCAGGGTGCTCAGGACCAGGCCAGCCAGGTCAAGACGCTGCGCGTTCGGGGACTTCGACTCGTCGATGAAGCGCCAGCCCATCGCCAGACCGATCAGTCCGACCGGAAGGTTGATCAGGAAGATCGGCCGCCACTTGAGGCTGAACAGGTTCCATTGGACCAGCAGTCCGCCCAGGATTGGGCCGAAGACGATGGCCAGGCCAGCTATCGCGCTATACATGCCGAAAACCTTGCCGCGCTCGCTCGGCGGAAAGGTGACATGGATAGTCGCGAGGACTTGGGGAACCATGAGAGCGGCCAGCGCGCCTTGCAGGACCCGGGCGCCGATAAGCATCTCGGGGCTTTGCGTGAGTCCGCACAGAGCGGAGGCCGCCGTGAAGCCGGCCATGCCGATGAGGAACAGCTGTTTGCGACCGAGGATGTCGCCGAGCCGCCCGCCGGTGATCAGCGGCAGGGCGAACGCCAGCGAGTATGCGGCGCTGATCCACTGGATGGCGGAGTAGCCGACGGCCAAGTCCTTCTGGATGCTGGGTATCGCGACGCCGGTGATCGTCGCGTCCAGCAGGTCCATGAACGCTCCGACCACTAAAACGGACAGCGCTAACCAGCGCCTGCGATTGGCTGTGCTCGCTGGCCGCCGCCCTAGGCAGCAGGTCGCTGAGGTCATCCACATCGCAAGCCACGATCGCCGCTTGCATTGGCTCGTCTTCGTGGTCGGCCCTGTCGGAGGGCGCCCATCGTTGTATTGAGTCCTAGCCAGCTCAGGCAGCTGCTTGATCGGCCCGCAACCGCCACGGGCCCTCCACGCCAAGCGGCACCGTGTCCACTTCGGCCAGTAGCTGCGCTGGGCGCAGCCCAGACCCGGAGCCCACTGCCGAACGAGTTCCGTGACCTGCCTGGCCACGCGGTCCCCCACGCCCAAAGCGAGCACACCCAAGCCGCCAGTGCGATATACCACCCGTAGTTGCCAATCCCCGGAATCACCATCGATACCCCCTTTTCAACGGCAAAACCTATGGGTAGACACCGGCGCTTAGCCCCTACTGTGACTCCGCCACGCCGATCGATCGATACCATAGCAAGACGGAGGATCTACTGGAACATGCATCCACTACCTAAACCTTGCGTTGCACCCACCATAGTAACTGGACACCCGGAACACTAAGTGGTCGAAGTCTTAATGACAGCGCTGTAAATTAGGGTGTGGCCTCGGCATGGGGAAGCGCCGAGCCTCCCGTGCTGTCAAGACCAGTTCGGCTGACCGCACCACCCAGCAGGAAAACCGGCCGACGTTCATCAGCGTCCAAAAAGCGACCAGGTCTTCCGGCTCGCACTCACAACGATGATCAGCTCGCCAGCAGCTCGGTGAATGGACCGGCCAGGCGAGTTGCCAGGCCAGCATCGACCCGTTCGATCTCAGCGAGCAGCGTCTCGCCGACCAGCCTGAAGGCGCGCCTGAGCTCGTTGATGTCAAGCGAACAGACCAGCGCTCCGGCGAGCGGGGCCGTGCTTGCGACCGGAAGAAGATCGATGCCTCGGCCCCGCACAGCAGGCACACCATGGCGCAGGCACCGCAGAGCCAGGACCTGGTCCCGGACACCACCGGCGGCATAGGCGTAGACGATGTCGGTCCGCATCGGTCGGTAACCGCGATGCTGTCCTGGTCGTACCCGCTTATGTCACCGTCCTGGCCCAGTTCTTGTTGCCGATTCGGCTCGGGTGCAGACATCTGCTGCTACCCCCGAGTCGACGCGCCAGTATGCGTTGAGTAGCCCTTCGGTATGCGCGCCACGGTGCGGGTGACGGGGACGCTGCGTTGGGAAGGCTGGCATGCCTTTACGCCGAGCGGGGTGTCGTCCTGCAAGCCGAACACCATGCGTGGGCGCGCCACCTCCTGAGACTGAGACTGGAGAAAACTGATGGGATTTCGAACTGGGTGGTCACGTCCGTGGCCCGATGCCCGGAGTTCCCCACGATGGAAGGGATTTCCGGGCGCAGGAAGGTGGCAGGTGCGGGAGACTGATCTGATGGCCGACTGCTACTGGCACCGGGCGCGCGGTGCGATCCCTCGGGTTGCCCATGCCGACCGCGCTGGCATCGCCGCCTTCCGCTGCTACGGCTCCACCGAGCACCCCACCGCGTCTTCCGCACGCTTTGACGACCCGCTCGCCAAGCGGCAGTTCACCGACGAAAAGGGCGGCACATGAGCGAACTACGGCTCCGGGACAGAATCCTATACGTAGATCGTCCCGCGATCATGGGCATCCTCAACGTCAACACCGATTCCTTTTCCGATCCTGGACCGCGGACGGTCGATCAGGCGGTAGAGAAAGCGCTCAAGATGGGAGAAGAGGGCGCGGCTATCATCGACATCGGAGCTCAATCGAGCATCACGTTGCGTAAGCCCGTCCCGGTCGAGCGCGAAGTCGCGGAGGTCGGGCTCGTAGTCGACGAGGTTCTTCAGGCCTGCCCTGAGGCGATCATATCGGTCGACACGTTCAAGTTGCCTGTCGCTCGGGCAGTGCTCGAAAAAGGAGCACACCTCATCAACGACGTATCCGGTCTACGTACTCCGCAAATCGCTTCGTTATGCGCTGCCCATCAGGCGGGCCTAGTGATTATGCACACGAGCGCGCCGCCCCTCACGCGACTCCAGGATCCAGGCCTATACCGGGATATCTCCGTGGAAGTTGTCAGTTATTTAGAGAGAGCACGCGCGGTGGCACTAGAAAGAGGGGTGCGGTCAGACTCGATAGTCCTCGACCCAGGTCCTGATTTTACGAAAACTCCGGCGCAAACCATCGAACTCCTGGCCAGCATTCGAGATATCATCGAACTGGCTAATCCGATCTTGTTGGCGCTGTCTCGTAAAGATTTTATAGGTGCATTGACCTCTCGACCACCGAGCGCGCGAGGTGCCGGGTCGCTCGGAGCAATCGCCGCATTGCGACACGTTCCTCGTCAGATACTGCGAGTACATGATGTGGCCGCGACCCGAGACATGCTCACCGTGTTGGACGCGATCACCGGTAGGGCCTATATCCCACCTGACCTGCGACTTCCTGAGCGGATTCGACATGATCCCATCAGCGAAACTTACTAAGGGGAACGGTGTGCGAGCTCACCGCGAGCGGCGTGGGTTTTACCCCAGTCGGACATTCAGCAGTTCATGTCATGCCGTAGCAGATGAGGTCGACCAGCCGCTCTGGAAGATCGTCCTCAAGGGCGACGCGTCGGTGGTCTTGGGTAGTTCACCGCGCTCGATGCCACGTTGAACGATCACAGCCGCGAGTTCGAAGCGAGAGGTCCAGAACTCGCGTCGGACAGTGGGCCAGGGCGGCGGCGACGGTGAGCGCGGCGAGCTTGGTGACCCATGCGCGCTCGGTCACCACCAGGATCTTCACCATGGCCGAACAAGCCCACAACCACTGCCAGATTGGCAACATCGGGCTGGCCCTGCGGACAACCCTGACATGGGTCCAGTCACTTGCGAAAGGAGCCAGCAGATGAGCCTCCTGGCCGTTCCCGGCGCTCGCCTCTACTACGAGACCCGGGGTGAGGGCCCGCTGATGCTGCTGATTCCCGGCGCGAACGGGGATGCCCGTGTGTTTGCTGCGCTGGCCGAGCAGCTATCCCCGCGCTACACCGTGCTCACCTATGATCGCCGCGGTTTTTCCCGCAGCCTTCTGGACGGGGCGCAGGACTACGCGCATCGACTAGCTACCGACGCCGACGACGCCCGCCGGCTGATCGAACGCCTCACCGACGAACCGGCCACTGTCTTTGGCACCAGCTCCGGCGGGGTCGTCGCGCTGCAGCTGCTCACCGACCACCCCAACGCGGTGAAGACGGTCATCCCGTACGAGCCTGCGGTCCTGCGTCTCCTGCCCGACGCATCGCACTGGCTGGGTTTCCTCGACGAGGTCTACAACCTCTACCGTCGATGCGGGCCGGCGCCAGCGCGAGCCAAGTTCCGGGAACACACCTTCGCCGAGGTCGATCACGCGCCGATGGACCGTGCCACCGACCCCGCAAACGGGCCGCATGTGACCGCCAACGCGACGTACTGGTTTGAGCGTGAACTGCGGTCAATACTCCGCCGCGCACCTAGACCACGACCTGCTGATCCGCCACGCCGAGCGGGTTATCCCCGCAGTCGGGCGGGCATCACGGGGCTACCCGACCTACGCGACAGGCGTCGAGCTGGCCAAGCTGCTGAAACGACCGGTGCTCCAGCTGCCCGGCGGACACGTCGGCTACGCCACCGAACCCGCCGACTTCGCCGCCGAGCTACTCCCCGCGCTCGCCGGAAACGACACACCCACCCCCCGATGATCTGGCCTTGGCGTATGCCCAAGCCCATCCCGACTGCTCATCCGACGCGTCGTTGCGCCTGGATCTTGGCGATTTCGTCAGCGAGTGCCCTCTCCACGGACTCGACGCTGAGTCCGATCGCCATGAGGGTCTCGGCGTCGGGACCGTCGGCGCCGAGGAGTCCGAGCAGCAGGTGCTCGGTACCGATGTAGTGATGACCCAGTCGAAGCGCCGCCTTCACCGAACCCTGTAGTGCGGCCTCGCCAGCGTCGGTGAATCGCAACGCGCCCAAAGCGGCCGCGGCCGCTTCATCCTGTTCATCCTGGCCCTGGACCGGGACAAGCTCGAACGCAACGCAGACTTGCTCGTCGCTGAGCCCAGCACCATGGATGATCTTCGCTGCCAGGCCCTCCGGTTCGTTGAGCAGAGCCACCGCAAGATGTGCCGCATCAATCACCTGCGCTCCCGCGCGCTCAGCGACCCGGCCGGCGGCAACGAGCGTGTTACGAGCACACGGGGTGAACCGAGAGAACATCTGCCCGTCCGGAATCGGGTCCGAGCCATCCCAGCGCAGGACAAACCGTTTCCGCGCAGCCTGTTTGGACACCCCCAGGTGGGAGCCGATCTGAGTCCAGGACGCCCCCGACCGCCGAGCTTGATCAACAAAATGGCCCAGCAGAGCGTCTGACTGCTCATCGAGCCGAGCTGACACGGTTACAGCGTCGGCAACATTGTCCAGTGGCCCCCCGTCGGGGTGCAGGCTCCGCACATAGGCGATCAAGTCGTCCAATGACACCGGGAAGCTGCTCATGCGACAACTATAGGTTGTCGAAATATGGTCGTCAACCTAAGGTTGTCTATTGCGACCGTTACGGGCTCACCCTAGGTCGGTGCCGAACGACTCGGCTGGGGCGTGGGTGAACCGGTAGTGCAACAGCGCGGCGCTCTCCCGGATGAGATAGCGGGCCTGGATACTTCGGGTCTGCACGATCGGGCCGCTTCGGGTGGGCGAGGTCCAAGCGACCAGCCCAAGGTCATCAGCCATCGTTCGAGCCCGCAACGAATGCCAGGGATCGCTGACGATCACCGCGGTGTGCCAACCCGCGGCCAGTGCCCGACGGGCTACCGCGCGCAGGCTCTCCAGGGTGTCCCGGCCCTGCCCGATCGGCACCACGGCGCCACCGGGGATCCCGTAAGACGTCAGGTAATTGCGACCAGCCTCGGCCTCGGTGTAGGTGTCACCGGCCCGCCGACCACCCACCGTGACGATCACCGGTGCGACCCGTTCGCGCCACAGCCGCGCGGCATGGTCCAGCCGCGCACCCAGCACCGCCGACGGTGTTCCGTCGTACTGGGCCGCGCCCAGCACCACCACGACGTCGGCATGCTTCCGGTCATCGAGGCGAGCCACCTGCCACACTCGGAACAGCGTGCCACCGACAAGCAGGACACCCACCAGCACCGCACCGAGGATCAGCCGGATCAGCGCGAGGGACAGCACGAAGGGCGCACGCCGCTCACCCACCAATGCGACCCGCCGTGGTGGCCAGCGGGCCACCGGAACGCCCCCGCCGCACCGCGAGGACCTCCGCGACCACGGACACCGCCGTCTCCGCCGGTCGGGCCGCGCCCAGATCGAGACCCACCGGTCCGTGCAGCCGGGCCAGTTCCTCGTCGGTGATCCCGGCGGCCCGCAGCCTCCGGCGCCGGAGCTCCTGGGTGTGCCGCGATCCCAGCGCACCGCAGAAACCGCGTCCCGACCGCAGCAGCTCCACCAGCACAGCGTCGAAGGCCGGCCCGTGGTCGAGCAGCACCAGCACGTCGACGGCGGTGAACTCCTTGGCGGCCAGGACCGCATGCTCCACGTCGGTCTCGGTGCGCACCGCCCAGCCCAGCAGCTCACACTGCACCGCCAGGGCCTCCCCGATCGCCCCGCGCCCCACGAGGAGCATCGTGGGCACCGGCACCCACACGTCGAGCAGTACCGGGGTGCCGGCGGCCTCGCCCTGCTCGGTGGCTGTTGCGCCGATCCGGGCCAGTTCCCGCAGCCTGGCCAGCACCGCCCGGTCCACGTCCGGGCCGCCGAGCGTGCCGACCACCTCGGTCAGTCCAGGCCCCGCCGCCACCAGCACCGTCGACCCATCGACCGGGGAGGCCAGCGCGCAGGGTTGGCCTTCGGCCAGCGCCGCACCCAACGCGGTGGCGGCCCGCACGGGCAGCGGGTGGCCCAGCAGCTGGGCACCGCCGCTGCAAGCCAGCCCGGCGGCCACCGCGTCCGGCTCGGTGACGTGCCCCTTCGCGGTGCCGGGCGCGGAAACCGCGGAGGTCAGCAACGGCAGCACCACCGCGTCCATGGTGCCCTGGAAGACCGCACCTGCTCGCTCCCCGTCGGCGGTGCCGGCTAGCAGTTGCCCGGTGGCGACCGTGCCGAAACCATGACGCTCCAGCACCCGCACCACCCCAGCGGGACGGCCCTGCTCGGCCCAGCGGCGCAGGGCGTCACCGGTTTGCCGGCGGTGACGCGTTTCCTCGGTGTTCACGATGTCCATACCTGCCATGCTTCCAGGATGGACGGCGATTCAGCAGCCGACCAGGCGAGTCGCGAGATATGACGCGAGTTGATCCATCGCGACCCGGTCCTGAGCCATGGAGTCGCGCTCCCGCACCGTCACTGCATGATCGGTCAACGAGTCGAAGTCCACCGTCACGCAGAACGGGGTGCCGGTCTCGTCCTGCCGGCGGTACCGGCGGCCGATGGCGCCCGCGTCATCAAAGTCGACACTCCACTGCCGTCGCAATACCGCAGCGAGGTCCCGGGCCTTGGGGGAAAGCTCGGGGTTGCGTGACAGCGGCAGCACCGCGACCTTCACCGGGGCGAGCCGCTGGTCCAACCTGAGCACCACCCGCCGGTCCATCCCGCCTTGGGCGTTGGGTGCCTCGTCCTCCGCGTAGGCCTCCAGCAGGAACGCCATCATCGGACGGCCGACGCCAGCGGCCGGCTCGATCACATAGGGCCGGTAGCGGGAGTCGGTGGCCTGGTCGTAATAGGACAGGTCGACTCCGGAGTGGTTGGAGTGTGTGGTGAGGTCGAAGTCGGTGCGGTTAGCGATGCCCTCCAGCTCGCCCCACTCCTGGCCCGAGGAGAAGCCGAATCGGTATTCCACGTCCACGGTCCGCTTGGAGTAGTGCGAGAGCTTCGCCTTGGGATGCTCGTAGTGCCGCAAGTTATTTTGGTCGATCCCCAAGTCAACATACCATTGGGTGCGAGTATCGATCCAATACTGGTGCCACTGTTCGTCGGTGCCCGGCTCGACGAAGAACTCCATCTCCATCTGTTCGAACTCGCGGGTGCGGAAAATGAAGTTGCCCGGGGTGATCTCGTTGCGGAAGCTCTTGCCGATCTGCGCGATACCGAACGGCGGCTTCTTCCGGGTCGACATCAGAACATTCTGGAAGTTGATGAAGATGCCCTGCGCGGTCTCTGGGCGCAGGTAATGCAGCCCTTCCTCGGACTCCACGGGGCCGAGGTAGGTCTTGAGCATCATGTTGAACTCGCGCGGCTCGGTGTACTTGCCGCGGGTACCGCAGTTCGGGCACGGAACGTCCGACAGATCACCTTCTAGGACGTCCCTTCCGGTGCGTTCGGCGTAGTCCTCGACGAGCTGATCGGCCCGGAATCGTTTGTGACAGCTTTGGCACTCCACCAGCGGGTCATGAAAAGCCTGCACGTGACCCGAGGCGACCCAGACCTGGCGGGGCAGGATCACCGACGAGTCCAAGCCGACGACGTCGTCCCGGCCGATGACCATCGCACGCCACCACTGACGCTTGATGTTCTCCTTGAGCTCCACGCCGAGCGGGCCATAGTCCCAGGCTGAGCGGGTTCCACCGTAGATCTCCCCGCTCGGGAACACGAAGCCACGGCGCTTGCACAGGCTGACGATGGTCTCGATGCGGTCCGCGGACACTGGGCAGCTCCTGGTGGGTTGTGGCGCCTGTCGTGCCCACAGTAGCGATCGCCAGATTCCTCCCAGGGCAGGGTCCACGAGGAGGAGACGGCTAGAGGATCACAGGCATTCCCCGGTGGTAGGAGGCGGTAGGAGAATGACGTGAGCGACGTGCCGGGCAGGTGGCGTCGTGGCAGGCACGCCAGCGCCTACCATGGCCGGCGGATCACCAGGATCGAGCCAGGGAAGCGAGGCAGACGGCATGGCGGGTGTCACCGCAAACGCGGTACCGGACCCGGCGCTCGACGACGAACACTCGCCCGGTCGACCGCCTCCCGGTCCGGCTGCGACCCGTCCGCGAGCGACTCTGGTGGCGGCCGGTGAGCTGCTGCGAGCACTGTCCGCGCCGGTGCGCATCGCCATCGTGCTGCAGCTGCGCGACAGTGAGCGCTGCGTTCACGAGCTGGTCGACGCGCTGGGCGTCACCCAGCCTTTGATCAGCCAGCACCTGCGGGTCCTCAAATCCGCCGGGGTGGTGGACGGCGAACGGCACGGTCGGGAGGTCGTCTACCGGCTGGCCGACGAGCACCTGTCGCACATCGTGGTGGACGCCGTCACGCACGTGGAGGAGGAATGAACGCCCCACGTCCAGCCGCGCCGGTACCCCGGCTGCGCTCGACCCGGCAGCGGACCGCAGTGTCCAAGCTGCTCGATGACACTGGCGGCTTCCGGTCCGCCCAGGAGATCCACGAGAAGTTGCGACACCGCGGCGAGGGCATCGGCTTGACCACGGTGTACCGCACCCTCCAGACGTTGGCCGAAGCCGGTGAGATCGACGTGCTGCGCACCCCCAGCGGCGAGGCGCTCTACCGGCGTTGCTCGACGCATCACCATCATCACCTGGTCTGCCGGCACTGTGGGCACACGGTGGAGGTCGAGGGGCCCACCGTGGAGCGCTGGGCCGAGGAAGTCGCCGATGACCACGGCTTCACCGACATTGACCACACCATCGAGATCTCCGGCCGCTGCGCCGACTGCGCGACCTCCTGAGACCACCGATACGCTTGGAGATTCGCGGAGGCACTGGCGCGGCGGGATTCCTGAGCCGCGGACGGTGTCATGTGCTGGCGAGGAGGTCTCGGGCTCGTTCGCCGAGTTCAGTCACGCAGCGCGGGCCTCGGGCCCGGAAGCGGGCGAGGTCGCCGCGCAAGCGGGTGACGGCCTTGCGGGTGCGGGTGGAGCGGACGCCGTCCATGTGGTCCAGTGCTCGCATCCAGATGGCGCACGCCTGCTCGATGCCGCCGCGTCTGAAGTGCATCTCGGCGCTGGCCACGAGGTCGAGAGCGATGATGCGGGCGTAGGCGCCCGTGGGGCGGGAGGCGGCTGCGTGGGCGTACTGCTCGGCGGCAGTCCGGTGATCGCCGAGGGTTTCATAGACCTTGGCGGCTCGCGAGTAGACCGATGCCGCGGGAGGTCCCCAGGTCAGTGCCCAGAATGGCGGTTCATCGCCGCGGTCGGTGGCGATGAGGACGCGGGCCCGTTCAGCCTCGGCGAGGGCGGCGTGGCGGTCTCCGGTCTTGGCCAGGGTGTGGGCGTGCACGATCCGGAACAGGGCCTCGGTCTGGTTGTCCACTTTGCCTTTCGCTCGGTTCAATCCCGTCTCGGCGAGTCCTTGGCAGTACTCGGGACGGTGGAGTCTGAGGCCCTGCATGGCCATGGTGCGCATCACGAACCCGTCGTGTCCGGTGATGCCGGACTCGACGGCGAGCGCGTAGGACTGGAGGTAGTAACGCTGGGCGAGTCCTTGTTGCCCTGCGTCGTAGCTTTTCCAGCCCAGGAGGTGGACACCGCGGCTGGCGGCGGAGAGCATCTGTCGGCGGATTTCCTCGGTGCGGAAGTAGCCGAGGCGGCACAGCGGGGCGACGTCGTCGCGTAAGAAGGTGACCAGGGCGCTGCGGCCGTGTCGTCCGCCGTAGCGTTCGTCCATTTCGGTGAAGACGCGCACCATGTCGCGCACGCCCTCGACATCGGCCATGCCGACGGTGCGGCCGGTGCGGCAGGCGTTGGCTCGGTCGGCGATCTCCTGAACGTAGGACAGGGGCAGTGCGGCAGCGGCCACGGAGTAGGCGGACCTCGTGAGGAAGCGGCGCCGGTCCAGCTCGAACCTCCACATCAGCAGCAGGGCATCGAACGGATCAGCCCCGAGGGCCAGCCCGATCGTGTCATCCTCCTCCACACCACCAGTTGCCAGCCCTAGGTCGGCGGGGGTGAGGAGGCGGCCAAGGCGCCTGGACAGGGTCACGGCGAGGTAGCGGCCCGTGTCGCTCTGGGGAGTGACGCCGGAGATCCAGTGCTCGACGGTGGACTTGTTGGTCCGTAGGCCGACACCGCATTCGGCGGCCACCGCGCGGACCGCCTTGGCTAGGGCTTCATAGGTGAGGCCCGACTCGGCGACGAGGTCGCCGAGCTGGTCGTTTGGCGCGCGCCTGGTCATGACCACCTGCCGGTATACCCGATATACCGATTGACCCCCTGGCCACCGTGTCGCTGGTCGGCCGTTGCGGGTTGACTACGTGTCAGGTCCCAGCATGGACCGGGACCCCTCACTTCGGTAAACCCCGGCTCCACTCTGGCGCTCGACTCTCCCCGAGGGGACGAAGAGGATCATGAATACAGAAACGCTCGTAGAACGGCTCCAGAGTCCCGACCACATGTCGCTAGTCATCGTGAACTCTGTGGAGCAGAGCCCAGTCCTTTACGACATCGCCGCCGATCTGTTCAACCTCGACGCTCGGGCGGTGCCCGTGTTGGACATGACGGGATCCAACACGACGACCGATTGCACCGACAACGGATGTTCGGCGACTTGCACGAGTGTCGGCTGCACCACAAACTGTAAGTGACCCGACGGGGTCCGTTCGTTATCCTGAGCGGATCCACGGTGCTGGCCCGGATTCCGCTGCTGCCCGCAGCCGAGCGCGGAAGCCAGTTGGCTGCCGTGGACCCGCTGTTGGTTGAGGGAATCTTCATTGCCTCCCGTCAGGCCGGGATGGCTAGAGTGGCCGCGTGTCACGCCGAGCAGGTCCGGTTGGCTGCGACAGTCCGCGCGTACGAGCTCAGAGGACGGTTCCGGCCGACGCCACACGGGGTATTTCCAGGCGTCGCGGTCGCCCGAGTCACCGATAGCGACGCGGGTCTGTGTCTGGGCGGTGAGCATCGGGTTCGTACCTGTCCGAGTCCAGCGTGGCTGGCCGCGCTCTCGGATCGGGTTTTGAACATGCCCGAGGTGCTTTGGCTGCTGAGATTGACGACGAATAACTTGATCGCCCGTCGCGGGCGTCGGTTGGAGCACGAGCAGCAAGCCACGCCAGGCGTAGCGGCTCCACAGCGCGTGTCGATACGTGCGACCGATGCCTGCGCGCTTATCCTTCGGGTCTGCGAACGGGACGCGTCCTATCAGACGGTCGTTGCCGAGGCCGTCCGAAAGTGGCCGAATGCCCCGGAGGGGCTGATCCGGAGCACCGTGCTCAAGATGGTGCGCGGTGGGTTCCTGTTGACCGACCTGGTGCCCGAGAGCAATCATTATGACGCGCTCGGACATGTGCTCGCCAAGCTCCCCGATTCCTGCGCCCTACGACAGCCTTTGAAGCGGCTGCGCGGTCATCTTCGCGACGCCGACTGGACCCCACCCGGAACACCGGAACGGCTGGCCGAGCTGATGGCGGCCCGAACCGTGTGCGACGAACTCGCCTACGTTGAACGGCCATTGTCCGTCGACGTTGTAGCGGACGCGCATATCACGGTCCCTGCCTCGTTGGCCGAGGAGGAGGCGGCCGAGGCTGTCGGAGTCCTGTGGCGCGTGAGTCAGGCTCGCGACGCGCTGGCCGACTACCACCGGCGTTTTCTCGAACGGTACGGGCTGAACAGGTTCGTGCCGCTGCTCGACGTTGCCGATCCGTCGATCGGCCTGGGAGACATCGAGGCCGAGACCAAGAGCGAGGCCGTCACGCTGCCATCAAAGCGCGGGACGATCTTGGCGGCGTTGCTTCACGGGGCTATCACACACGGCCGAATGGAAGTCGAGCTGGATGAGACAACCGTAGACGCGCTGGATAAGCACTGTACGGACATGCCGCCGCCTCCGACTGCCGAAGTCTACGCCAGGGTTCTGGCGGCCTCTGAGAAGGACCTTGGGGTCGGCCGGCTATCGTTGGCGATCTATGGCGGTGGTACGCAACAGGCCGGCTCGACCATCGGCAGATTCGCTACGCTGCTGCCCGACCCCGGGATCGATCTGACCGCTGATGGCTCGGCGCTGGTTGCAGAACTCGCCGTACGTCCGCGTACCCCCGAGCTTGCCGGGGTTGCTCCACCGACTGGCTTCGTTCCGACCCGGATACCGGTCGGCGCGCCCGCCAGAGACGATGACTTGGATCTCCGCGATCTGCTGTTGGTATCTAACGGCGAGCGGCTGATGCTGTGGTCTGCCGAGCATGGCCGGCAGGTCGTACCCGCCTTCTATTCACGGATCGGACCCCGCTACGTTCCACCGCTCGCGCGATTGCTGCAAGAACTCGGGATGCAAGGCTGCCGCCCTTGGCATGGCTGGTCTTGGGAGCCGCTGCATCACAGCCCATTTCAGCCACGAATCCGATACAAGCGCACGGTCCTTTCCCCCGCCCGATGGCGACTCCCAATCGCCCTGACTACCGCAGCTCGTGACCGCTCAACGTGGGGTCCAGCGCTGGGGTCGTGGCAGACGAAGACTATCCCGCGTCCGCCGGAAATCGTCGTGGTAGAAGGCGCCGACCGACAACTGCCCCTCGACCTGCGACGAGACAGCGATCGGGAACTGCTGCGCCGCTATGTCTGCCGCGGACTCGAAACGGTGACGGAGCAGCCCGGCGGCCCGGACGTGGTTCAAGCCGTTGTAGCCGGCCCAACGGGGCGTCACGTTCTTGAGCTCGTCATACCCCTGGTAAACCAGGTCACGACTCCTTCCAAAATGCCATGTTTAACGGTGCGCGCACGTCCGCTCGGAGACGGCCTCTACCTGCCGGGCAGCGAATGGTTGTCTCTCGCGATCCCATCGCCCAGCTCGTGCCATGACGAAATCCTTCGTTGGCTGGCCGAACTGGTCATAGATATGTCGGACCATTTCGACCGATGGTTCTGGCTTCGCTACAACAACACCGTTCACGGGCCGCACGTGCGAGTCCGCTTCCACGGCGACCCAGCCACGCTCGGTAGCAAGGTCCTGCCAACGTTGTCGGCGTGGTGCTCGGATCTCATCGCCCAGCGCCTCGTCAATGGTTTCACCGTTGAACCGTACGATCAGGAGATCGAACGCTACGGTGGCCATAAGGCGATCGGAGCGGCCGAACGCGTTTTCGATGCCGACAGCCGCCTTGTGCTCGCCGCACTCACTGCGTTGCCCGACACCGATCACCGGTTCGTCGTTGCGGCCTTGTCCGCTGCAACCATCGCCCGCGCCGTCGCCGACTGCGACCTGGCCGCCCTGGACGGCCGGAAAGTTGATCGGGCTGCCCGCCGACGAATGTCCGAGCTGCGCCCGCTGGTCCGAACAGCGGCCGAGACCGGCTCCACAGCCATCTCGCCGATCCGTCCGGCATGGATCGACCGTGATTCGGCACTGGTGGACCACCGGGAAAGGCTGCGCGATTCGCGGCGTGCCGATTGCGCGTCATCGTTGATCCACATGCACACCAACCGGCTTCTCGGCGACCTTGACTCCGAGCGAATAGCAAGAGCGCTCGCCGCCGACATCCTTGCCCGGGAGGCAAGACGATGAACGCCGACAGCGCGCAGCAGGTGCTCACCGTAGCCGAACGGCTGCTGAAGCCCGATGATGTGATCACCGCTGTTCGCGCCTCCGCCGCTGGTTCCCTGGCCCACGGGCTGGCGGGCACGGCACTGCTTCACGCGCGGCTGTCCGCAACAGATCAGGTGTTCGCAGAGGCCGCCGCCGCGCATTGGTCCGAGGCCGCTGTCCAAGCGAAACGAGTCGGGCATGACGGCGTCGGGACCTACCAAAGCCCAGGTGGGCTGGCAGCGTCGCTGATCATCGGAACCCCTTACCTGCCCGACCCGGAGACCCAGAACAACGCGACCGCACGGGCCGCACGATGGATGTCAGCTTGTGCCGTCAAGCTCGCCGAGCGACACCGCGAATACCTCGCTGCGGGCGGTGTCGGCACGCCGTGGCGCGTGTACGACGCCCTCACCGGGCTGTCGGGGATCGGCAGAGTCCTGCTCGCGGCCGTCCAAGCTGGGCACGATGCCGAACCAGGGCTCCTCGCCGCACTCGATGCCCTCACCACGATGGTGCGCACTCGACACGGTGCACGTCCCGGTTGGTGGTTACCGGCGAACCAGCACCCAAAGGGCGTAGAGGTCGATCCGTCCGGTGCGGCGAACACCGGCATGGCCCACGGCATCGCCGGACCGCTCGCCCTCCTCTCGCTAGCTCATCTGGCTGGATACTCTGTCGCAGGACAGAGCACCGCGATCCGGGAAGCGGCCCACTGGCTGTTGCGCTGGCGCACTGACGGCATCGCGTCCTGGCCTCCGCACATCACGGGAAAGGAACTCGACACTGGTGTTGCCGCTCCGGTGCCCGGACGCAGGGATGCATGGTGCTACGGAATCCCCGGCATCAGCCGTTCGGTCGCGTTAGCCGGTCAGGCCATCGGCGACCCCGCGCTCACCGAAGCCGCCAAGACCGCGATCGCCTCTCTCACCGCCCGCCCGAGCTGCCAATGGGACGTCGAAGGACCGACGCTGTGCCACGGCTACGCCGGAGCCCTCCAATCCACCGCAACGAATCGCGCCGCGAAGGCTGTCATGGACCTGTTCGATCCCGGCCAGCGTTTCGGGTTCCAGAACATCGGAAACCAGGTCGCGAAAGACGAACCGGGGTTCCTGATCGGAGCGGCGAGCGTCGCCCTCGCCCTCGCAGACTACGGCGACCTGCCAGCTCGCGATGTCCCGGCTCGCTGGGATGCCCTTCTCCTGTTGTCGTGACATCAGGGCTGTCGCGCTCAAGCTGTTGGGACCGTGCGAACGACGACTCGGCTGTGTTTCTTGTCGATAACCAGCCAACCATCAGATGAGCTGGCAGCATCAATCTGATGAACTTCGACCCGAACCTTCATCCTAGGCCCGCCCACGCTGTCCCACTCCCGAATGCGCCCGGCAACTCGATTCGCCAACTCCCGGCCGTCCGGGCCGTAGGCGCACACGCCCAGCTCGGACATATCCGCATTGGTGGTCAGGTAAGCAACACTCCCACCGTCAAACACACCCATGCTGCCCCAGAAGAACATCGGAGCCACCAGCCGTCCGTTCTGGGCGGCATCCCTCGACGCGAGAACTCGGCAGAACCCGTCCATGCCGGCCAGCCAGAAGTCAAGGATCTCGGGCATGGCGAACGGGACGCCTGTCCAGACCACCGTTCCCGGATGATCGAGCGCGCCGCCGACAGCCTCGGCGTCGATCGGCTGGCCGTCATCAACGCGCAGGAGCAGATCCCCGTCCCTTCCGCCGACCCAGACGTTCTGCTCGGCCACAGCGCAGACGCCTCGCATCGGGATGAAGCCGCACTCCTTAACCGACCGGCTCCGCAAGATTGCGCCATCGCGCTCCAAAGCCACGGTTCGAGTCAGTCCGCGCATTCTCAGCGGTACTAACAGCAGACCACCGTCGGCGAGTTGATCCCACCACGCCGGTGGAATGTCCCACGCACCCGCTGTCACGATGATTCGATCGTAGGGTGCGTTGTCCGCCCAGCCGAACGCACCATCGCCGCAGACCACCGTCACGTCGCCGTAGCCCGCTTTGGTCAGCGCCTCCCTAGCCGACTGGGTCACGGCCGCGTCGTACTCGACCGTCGTCACCGCCCCGGTGAAGCCGACCAGGTGCGCCAGCAGCGCCGCGTTATAGCCCGTGCCTGCCCCGATCTCCAGAACACGACAACCGGGCCGGATATTGAGCTGCTCCAGCATCCCACCGACCACGCCTGGGGCCGACACCGAGCTGATCGCGATTCCCTCGGCGTCTCGGTGAGTCACGACCGGATCGAAGCCGTACGCCTTCTCTAGGGGTACGTCCGGGACGAAGACATGCCGAGGGACAGCACGCAGAGCGTCCTCGATCGTCTCCGAACACACCACCTTCCACTCCCTCAGCTGGTCCACCATCGCCATGCGGAGATCTGCTGGACCTGCCACAGCGCTCGCCTCGGCCTGCACAAGATGGAGTGTAATTTGCTCACCGACGCCGCTTCGGGCCTGGGACCGGTGCCCCGGTCGGTGTTCATAACAACCCCCTACAGCGCCGGCCCTCACGCAGCGAGCAACTCGCCACGTACCTGGGAAGCCGCCGACACCACCAGCATGAGCAGCGTCCCCAGCGGCACGGTGTCTAAGCCGGCGGCGGGGAATGCGTAGCGGAGCGTCACGTCGAAGCCGCGCTCGGTGCGGACCAGCCCCAGGGTGCCGAACAGGCCCTGCCCGGCCCGCGTGGCGACCCGCTCGGCGAGTTCGCCGTCGTCCGGAACGTCCCACGCGACCACACAGGTCAGGCTGAGCATCGCCAGGCCCTCGACGAGTTCGGCCGCCTGCACCGCGCAGGGCACCTCGGAGTGTTGGAAGGTCAGCGAGCCGTCGTCGTCCACCGTGACGTCCTGGTAGCGCTCCAGCGCCACCCGGGCGCCCTCGAGCACCCTCCGGGCAGAGCTCAGGCTCATCGCGCCCTCATCCTGACTCACCGGATCGTCCTCCTGGAGGTTGTGATATCGACGGGCACGGTCTGCAGGGCACTGCCGAACCGGCGGTCCCGGGCGGCGTAGACCTCGCAGGCCCGCCAGAGGTCCCGGCGGTCCAGGTCGGGGAACAGGACATCCTGGAACACCAGCTCCGCGTAGGCAGCCTGCCAGATGAGGAAGTTGGAGATGCGCTGCTCGCCGGAGGGCCGCAGGAACAGGTCAACGTCGGGCATGTCGGGCTCGTCCAGATAGCGGGCCAGCATCCGCTCATCGACCTGCTCCGGGTCGATCTCGCCGCGGGCCGCGCGGCGGGCCACCTCGCGCGCCGCGTCGGCAATTTCAGCGCGACCACCGTAGTTCACGCACATGGTCAGGGTCATGACGTCGTTGTCCGCGGTCAGCTGCTCAGCGACCTCCAGCTCCCGGACCACGCTGGGCCACAACCGCGGGCGACGCCCAGCCCAGCGCACCCGCACGCCCAGCTCGTGCATCTGGTCCCGGCGGCGGCGGATGACGTCGCGGTTGAAGCCCATCAAAAAGCGCACCTCTTCAGGGCTGCGTCGCCAGTTCTCGGTGGAGAACGCATACGCCGACAGCCACCGCACACCCAGCTCGATGCAGCCGGACACCACGTCTAGCAACACGGCCTCACCACGGCGATGACCCTCGGTACGGGGCAGCCCGCGCCGCTGCGCCCACCGCCCGTTGCCATCCATCACCAGGGCCACGTGCCGGGGCACCCGCTCGGGGGGAATGAACGGTGGCCGCGCGCCGGAGGGATGCGGATCAGGTGCGCGCACCACCACATCCTGCCGCCCTCGCGTCCGGCAGGCTCAGCGGGGCTATGGACGGGCAGCAGGATTTGATCTCGGTCTTGACTGCAGGCGGCAGCGTGGCCTTGGCGCCCTGCGCCATTGACAGTGAGGCTTCCGTCCGCCACTCTAGCCGAGAAGGTTTCGCCAACTTCGAGCAAGAAGGAACTATGCACGTCCGGTTTCCGGGAAAGACCCGGACTCCATCGGGGGCGAGTCGCCTACCCTGTTCGACCGACCGCACCGACCGCACGACCTACATCGCCCAGGGGGGAAGGTGATCGACCCCCAGGCACTCACGGAGATCGGTGAAGTGCCCGACCACGAGACCCTGATCGAGATCCCGGAAGCCGTGCTCACGATGTACGCCCTCCGCTACCTGGAGGAGGGGCGCTGAGTCTGCTCGTGGGGGACGACTTCAACGCACTGTTCCGCACCTTCGAGCACACGGCTTTTCGCTTGGAGGTGCGGGAGCGTTACAACGCGCCGCGTGAGGTTGAGTCGTTCAAAAAGTTCCTCGACGGTGAGCCCGACAACCTTGAGTGGGCCGAAAGCTGGCTCAGCATGGTTCGCGAGGCGACTGCGGCAGGTCGCCGGTTTTCGCGTGTGCGCGTCGTGAGCATCCCGCTCAGCGACTACAGTCGATTCAGCCTCCGGGCTTCACAGTTCACCAACGCCGCAGGTGAAGATATCCGGTACGTCAACCGCGACGTGGCACATGATGCTCAACTGCCGAATCACGACTACTGGTTGTTCGACTCCCGCAAGCTGGCCATGATGCACTTCGGCGAGCACGACCGGTTTCTTGGTGCTGAGATTATCGAAGACCCCACCATGATCGTGCAACACAACTACTGGCGTGACGCCGCCTGGCACTGCGCTGTGAGACGGGACGACTTTGACGCCGAGCAGGGTTAGTGGCTCAACCAGCGTTGATGAAGCCCGCAACGCGCTAGGTAAGCGACTCCGCGAGCTGCGTTCCTCAGCCGGTCTCACCGGAAAGCAGCTCGCAGAGTCGTTGTCGTGGCCAGCTTCTAAGGTGTCCAAGCTGGAGAATGGCCGGCAGACACCAACCGACCAAGACATCCTAGCTTGGACAAGGGCAACCAGCAGCGAGGGCGAGAAGGAAGCCCTTCTCGCTTCTTTGCACACTCTCGAAGTTCAACACGCCGAGTGGCGACGCGTCCTTAAAGCCGGTCTCCTACCGCATCAGATCGAATTGTCTGAAACAGACCAGCGAACGAAGCTCTATCGAAGTTTTGAACCCGCCGTCGTTCCGGGACTGCTGCAAACACCGGAGTACGCTCGCGCCCTCTTCTCGCAAGTTGTCGCAGTTCATAAGGTGCCCAACGACATCAATGAAGCAGTACGAAAGAGGATGCAGCGCCAAGAGATGTTGTACCGGCCCGATAAGCGCTTCCATTTCGTACTCACTGAAGCGACCTTGCGCTATCGGCTGTGTTCGCTTGACATCATGCTCGGCCAGCTTGACCGCTTGATCTCGCTGAGCTCACTGCGGAACGTTCGACTTGGTGTCATCGGACACGAGACGCAATATGTGGTTGATCCTCGTCACGGCTTCATGTTGTATAACTCCGATCTCGTGAGGGTCGAGACCTACTCGGCAGAGCTGAACCTCCGTCAGCCGCATGAGATCGAGCTGTACAGCAGCACCTTTGAGAGGCTTGCCGTCGTTGCGAGTTACGGGGGTGCCGCCCGAGCGATCATCAACCGTGCCATTGGCGACCTCGCCCCTGAAACCCCCGAGGATGGCGAGTGATTTCCCGCGTCCTCGCTCTTTCGTGTTATTTCTAGAAATAATAAGAAGCTTTTTGTTCAGTTTGACGGGCCAAGCGGCGCCGGGAAGTCCACGATCGTCAACCACCTCGTGCAACTCCTGGTGAGCGCTGGCGAAGAGGTTCAGCAGCGCGGCAGCGGAGGGGAACGTTCGATGAGGGGCAGGGAACGGAGTTGGCGTTCCAGGTGCCACTGCAGGTGGGCGGCGACCAGGCCGCTGCCCTCCCGGCAGACCGCCCCCGGCGCCTCCTCGGCGGCCCGCCAGTCGCCGCGCACCAGGGCGTCAAGCAGCTCCAGGGTCTGCGCCGAGGGGGTTGCGGCACCGGCCGGACGGCACTGGGGGCAGACCGCACCCCCGGCGGGAATGCTGAACGCCCGGTGCGGTCCTGGCGCCCCGCACCGGGCGCATTCAGTCAGCGCGGGTGCCCATCCGGCGGCGGCCATCGCGCGCAGCAGGAACGCGTCGAGCACCAAGGGGGGTTGCCGTTGCCCCTCGGCCAGCGCCCGCAGCGCACCCACCACCAGCAGGTACAGCCGCAGCACCGGTTCACCCTCGGCGCCCGCCAACCGTTCCGCGGTCTCCAGCACCGCGCAGCCGGTAGTGTACCGGCCGTAGTCGCCGACCAGTCGGGAACCGAAGCCCTCCACCGTCTCGACCTGGGTGATGATGTCCAGCGTGCGCCCGCGGTAGAATTGCACGTCGACGTGGCCGAACGGCTCCAGCCGCGCACCAAACCTCGATGAGGTGCGCCGCACGCCCTTGGCCACCGCCCGCACCGGCCCGTTGCGGCGGGTCAGCAGCGTGATGATGCGATCGGCTTCACCCAACTTCTGCACCCGCAACACCACCCCCGTGTCGCGGTACAGGCTCACCCACCCATCGTCGCACCCCTGAGCCGGCAGTGGGTAGCAGGCTGGGTGTATTAGGTGCCGCACCGTGATGCTCCTACCAGCGCGGTGGGGTACGGGTGGCCTGCCGAGGTGAGGAGTCGTACTGCCGGCGTATCCGAACCTTGAAGCCCCTCGCTGATTCCTGGCCCCGACGCAACAGGCTGCGCCTTGCGGAGGGATGAGTTGGCACCGCCCGAACTGATCAGGATGCTACCGGGGACCATGTTGGTTACCCAGATGGAAGCCCTTCGCGGCCTCGTCGGACGGCTCATGGCCGACATGGGGCCGCTAACACACCTGTCCGCCTCCTGGCACCTGCCGTTGTACCGGCGGGCCCGTGTGCTTGCCGATGACCAGGCCGTGCACCAGCACCCCATTTGGCAGAATCCCACTGTCGACCTTGGCGGCTTGCCTGTCCTCGTCGTCGGTGGACTGGCGGCCGGTCCTCAGGTCCTGAGCGCTTTGCAGGACTGGTTACACCGCATCGGCTGCCGCACGCTACTCGCGCCCACCCAGTACGGCGTTGCCTGCGGGCAGCGCGCCGCGATCGCGGTGGAACATGCCCTGTCCCGGCATGTCAACGCGACAGGCGAGCAGGCCGTGATCATTGCGTACAGCCGGGGTGGTCAGTTCGCCCGTGCTGTCGCCGTACGCCGACCTGAACTCGTCCGAGGCCTCATCACTCTGGGTAGTCCACTTACCCGGATGCTCGGCGTCTACCCGGTCGCCCTGCTCAAGGTCGTCGGGCTCGGTGTCGTTGGATCACTCGGCGTTCCGAGACTGTTTCGGGCCAGCTGTCTGTGGGGCGACTGCTGTCGCCCGTTGCGCGATGACCTCACGGGCACCTTCCCCGACCACGTGCCCTTCCTCAGCATCTTCTCACGACAAGACGAGGTAGTCCCCTGGGAGGTAAGCCTCGACCCGGCAGCACGACATCGAGAGATCTGCACCACCCACCGTGGCCTCATCACCAGTCCGGTGGCGTTCCAGCTACTCGCCCAAGAACTTACAACACATCTAGCTTCTGCCTCAGTGGACACAATCATGCAGGCGTATCGGGAAGTATCGGGAAGCAAGGACTACAGCCCGTTCGCAGATCTGGACACACCGAGCAAGGCCCTCCCTGGTCCTGGGTCATCCGAGCTCATCGAGCGGGCTGCCGGACTATTGTAGGAGGTTCGGTACCCCGTAGCTGCTGCGTCGGGTTCCGCTCGGCAGCAAGGGACCACGCCTCGCCATAACGCCCTGTCGCCGGAGGACGTGAGAACGGGGTCAATCGACGCAAACCCCTACTAGCCCTGGCTTTTCATCCGGGCATGTAGCTGATCGGCGCGTCGACCGTAAAAGGTGCTCCTGACCTGGGACGATAAGGGTGTTGACGCCGTTATCTCTGCCAGGTTGAGGAGCACCTTGACGGTGAAGGTTACCGGTTGGTCGCAGGGTTT
>JAFATA010000013.1 GCA_019244165.1 Pseudonocardiales bacterium
GTGAGGCAGTCGACGATGATGTCGCAGGTGCGCATGCCCCAGGTGGCGGTCAGGTCATCGATCAGCCGTGATGCCACCTGCACCTTCCACTCCGCGGTGCGGGCCTGGCCCTGCTCGTCGATGCACAGCGCCACCACGGCCGCACCATGCTCGCGGACCAGTTCCATGACGCGCTGGTACCGCGAGCCGGGCCCATCACCGTCCTCGAAGTTCACCGAGTTGACCGTGCACCGCCCGCCGAGGCGTTCCAGACCGGCGCGCAGCACCGCGGGTTCGGTGGAATCTAGCATGATCGGCAGTGTCGACGCCGTCGCCAGCCGCCCAGCGAGCTCAGCCATGTCCGCGGCGCCATCGCGACCCACGTAGTCCACGCACAGGTCGATCAGGTGCGCACCATCCCGGGTCTGCGCGCGAGCGATCTGGACGCAGTCCTCGAAGCGCTCGGTGAGCATGGCCTCGCGGAACGCCTTGGACCCGTTGGCGTTGGTCCGCTCGCCGACCATCAGCACACTGGCGTCCTGGTGGAAGGGCACGGCGGTGTACAGCGAGGACACCCCCGGCTCGGGGCGCGGTCGCCGGCGGCGGGGTTGCAGCGTGGCCAGCGCCTGGGACACCGCCGCGATGTGCTCCCGGGTCGTGCCGCAGCAGCCCCCGACCAGCCGGACGCCGAACTCGGTGACGAAGCCGGTCAGCGCGGTGGCCAGCTCGTCGGGGGTCAGCGGGTAGACCGCCCCGCCCCTGCCGAGTTCGGGGAGCCCGGCGTTGGGCATCACCGACAGCGGGATCCGGGAGTGCTTGGCCAGCTGGCGCAGGTGCTCGCTCATCTCGGCTGGCCCGGTGGCGCAGTTCAACCCGATCAGATCGATGCCCAGCGGCTCCAGCGCGGTGAGAGCCGCGCCGATCTCCGTGCCCAGCAGCATCGTCCCCGTGGTCTCCAGGGTGACCTGGGTGATGATCGGGACGTGCCGGCCCTCGGCGACCATCGCCCGGCGTGCGGCGATCACCGCCGCCTTGCACTGCAGAAGGTCCTGGCTGGTCTCCACCAGCACCGCATCGACTCCGCCAGCGAGCAGACCCCGGACCTGCTCGATGTAGGCGTCGCGAAGCTCGGCGAAGGAGACGTGGCCCAGGGTGGGCAGCTTGGTCCCGGGCCCGACCGAGCCGAGCACGAATCGCGGCCACTGCGGTTCGGTGAACTCATCAGCCACCTCACGGGCCAACCTGGCGCCCGCCTCGGCAAGCTCGGCGATCCGGTCAGCGATGCCGTACTCGGCGAGGTTGGTCAGGTTGGCCCCGAACGTGTTGGACTCCACCGCGTCGGCACCCGCCTGCAGGTAGCCCCGGTGCACGCTGCGCACCACGTCGGGGCAAGTGAGATTGAGGATCTCGTTGCAGCCCTCCAACCCGGCGAAGTCATCCAGGCTCAGCGGGGCAGACTGCAACATCGTGCCCATCGCCCCATCAGCGACCAGGACACGACGCGCCAGAGCATCGAGCAGCGGTGAGAGCGCCATGAGGTGCAGCGTAGAGCAGTGATATCGGGTTCCGGTGGTATCGCAGACGGCCAGCGGGGCCCAGGAGCCGTAGGCTAGCGCAGTGACCCATCCGGACGCCTCCGGCAGCGACTCGGCTTCCCGCCGATCGCTGCTTCCCCAGCTCGCCTCGCCGGTGCTGGTCGCCGCGTTCGAGGGCTGGAACGACGCCGGGGACGCCGCGAGCACCGCCATCGAGCACCTGCAGCTGAGCTGGGACGCGAAACCGCTGGCCGAACTTGACCCGGAGGACTATTACGACTTCCAGGTCACCAGGCCCACCACCAAACTGATCGACGGGATCACCCGGCGCATCGAGTGGCCGACCACCCGGCTGTCGGTGTGCCGTCCGCCCGGAGCCGACTACGACGTGGTGCTGGTGCACGGTATCGAGCCGAACATGCGCTGGCGATCGTTCTGCGATGAGCTGCTGCGCTACGTCATGGACCTCGGGATCACCACCGTGGTCACCCTGGGCGCCCTGCTCGCCGACACCCCGCACACCCGGCCGGTGCCGGTCACCGGCTCCGCCTACGATGCCACCTCGGCCGCTCGGTTCAAGTTGGAGCGCTCCAAGTACGAGGGTCCCACCGGGATCGTGGGGATCTTCCAGGACGCCTGTGTGCGGGCCGGAGTACCGGCCATCTCGTTCTGGGCAGCGGTGCCGCACTATGTCTCCGCCCCGCCCTCTCCCAAGGCCACCCTGGCGCTGCTCCACCGGGTGGAGGAGGCGCTCGACCTTGAGGTTCCGCTCGGCGCGTTGCCCGAGGAGTCCGAAGAGTGGGAGGCGACGGTCAGCGAGATGGCTGAGGAGGACGACGAGGTCGCCAGTTACGTGCGGGCCCTGGAGGAGCGCGGCGACACTGACCTGACCTTGCACGAGGCCAGTGGTGACGCCATCGCCGCGGACTTCGAGCGCTACCTGCGTCGCCGCCGCCCCGGCGGCACCTCGGGCCCCCGAGGCCCCCGCGACAGTCGCTGAGCCTTACCGGCACCGCTCAACTCGGCGGAAGCTGGACCAGCTCGACCTCGCAGCGGATCCCGGGTGCGTTCCCGAGCTTGCTGTCCGCCGTGAGCAAGATGGCTCCCAGAACCTCGGCAAGCGCGACGTACGCCGCGTCGTATGTGGTCAGGTTGTCGCGCAGCTCCCAGGCTCGATGCAGTAGCGGCCGGTGAGGTGCACGTTGTAGCGGTGCGCTGGCGAGGTCAGTCCAGGCCTGCCGTGCGCGTCGCTCCCCGAGTAACCCATAGCGCACGCCGGACCGAAGCACGGAGAGCACTTCGAGATCAATCAGCTCTGGAGCGGCCACTGTCTGCCCGCGCAGGCGCTGCCGGAGATGATCGCCTTCGTCGTTGTCGTCGGACAGTGCCGGCGCCAACACCGACGCATCGACGACGATCATCGGCGTTCGCGCTCAGCCCGCAGATGTTGCACCGTGAAGGACACCGACAACCGTCCACCGGCCCGTGCCCCAGCACAGTCGAGCACCTCGTCGAAGGTGGGGCGACTGGCGTTCTCGATCAGCTCACCGAGGAGGTACTCCTGGAGTGACTTCCCCGCAGCGGCAGCGCGGCGCCGGTAGATGAGATGCACCTGGTCCGGGACGTTCTTGATTTGGATGCTCGGCACCTGCCCAGTGTAGCGCCATCCTGGCGCCAAAACATGTGCATTGGCGCTACTCAACGCTACTCACGATGATACGGCGGCTCGTACTGGCGTAATCGTCACCGAACTCGGAAACGATGACGGTTCGTCCTTTGCGGCAGTGGACCCCTCAAGTAGATGGCCGGCAGGATGACTACAGCATGGGGGTGTTTCGGGCTGCGCCGTACTCACCCTGCCGACCGTACGGCCGGTTGCTCCGGTTTCGCGAACACGAAGCAACCGATCGAGCCTACTTCGCGCCGCCAGACGTGCCGTCACGGATCCGGCTTGATGGCACGGTGAGTCGTGCTGGGGTGACCATTAGGAGCCCATGCGCCCACCTCCAGGTGGCGCACGGCACGGGGACCGCACGCCACCACCGAGAACAGGTGGGGCACTTTCCCTCAGCCGTCGGCTCATGCTCGGCGAGCAACCCAACCCAGTACCGCACATAACGCGGCAACTCTATGCGCGCAACGCTCGCGACCACCCCGTCATCCGGGTCATCAAGCGCCTCAGCACACCGCCTGAACCGCTCATAGACAGCCTCACGGTAATACTCGAAACTACGATGATCATTTCTAGCCATCGGTACCCGACAAGGTCTGGTCTGCCAGGTAACCAAGGACTATCACGGCGGTCAGTCGCTCAATCCACGGGGAGACAGCCAGGTGCGGTAGCGGGTGAGCTAACTCGCACCGGCCAGCGCTACGCTTGCTGTCCCAGCAGCGTGGAAGCCGAGGCGGGAGGGGTACGACGGATGGCTCGCCAGCCAGTACAGCTCGTCGAGCAGCAGCGAGCCCTGGGGCGTTACCTGGCGACCTTTCGAGAGGCCGCTGGGCTGTTTCAGGCTGATATAGCGCGGAGTGTGCCTTGCCACCGCACAACTGTCACCCATGCTGAGGCGGGCTCTCAACTCCCAGATTCTCACTTTTGGGAAACGGTCGATCGGGTAGTCGGAGCTAACGGCGCACTGCTCGCCAAGTATGATTCGCTCATTCAAGCGAAAGAGTCCTACAAGGCTGACCAAATTGCCGCTCGTCGTGCACGAGCCCAAGCTGCGGCACAGGAGATTGCTGCTGCGCGACGTTCACAGGAACGTGGAGCACGGAACCTGGCATCGCACCCTCTTGTCGATGTCCGCCAGCTCACCTCCCAGCTTGACGACATTGCACAACGCTATGAGACGCTGCCGTCAGTGTCCTTGCTGGCCGAAGCCGGCCAGTGCCACGCTTCAATAGGGTTACTACTCCGTTACGCTCAGAGCGAGCCGGGGCGCCGTGAGCTGCACGCCGCAGCCACTGCCTCGGCTACCCTGATGAGCCAGCTGGTGTGGGACGTCTCCGGGCGGCGCGACTACACCACCACGGTGGCTTACTGTGACGAGGCCATCGCGCACGGCCGAGAGTGTGGTGACGCAATAGCAGTCGCTCACGCCGAGCTGATGGAGGCAGCCACTGCCACGTTGCACGCGGCCATCGACCTGTTGGAAGGCACCCGCGGGGGCGGTGGCCTCACCGTTGTCTTCGGTGCTGGACGCGAACTCTATCCCTGGCGCAATGAACAGGCTGTGCACGATGTCCAGGACCGGCTGCTCGCACTGGTGGCGCGGACATGAAAGGCGCCCACCAGGCGGGAGTGCCCGACGCGAAGCAGGCCATCCGCGAGCGGGTGTGGGATCGCCTGCGGCATGAGGGCGCGAGCAGCGACCCCCACGGCCGAATTCCGGACTTCCTCGGGGCGACCCTCGCCGCCCAACGGCTCGCCGCGCTGCCCGCCTGGCAGCAGGCACATGTGATCAAGGCCAACCCGGACCGGGCCCAGCTGCCGGTGCGGGCCCGTGCCCTGAGTGAGGGCAAGGTGGTGTACATGGCCGTGCCCAAGCTGGCCGACCCGCTGCCGTTTTTCCGGCTCGATCCGGACGAGCTCGACGGCGAACCCGAGGCGCTGGCGGCTCACCGCACGGCGGACATGGTGGCGCCCAAGGTGGCCATCTCTGACCTGCAGACCATCGACCTGGTCGTCTGCGGCAGCGTGGCCGTCAATCTCGCTGGGGTGCGCATCGGCAAGGGGGCCGGATACTCCGATATCGAGGTGGCGCTCCTCATCCAGGCCGGTCGCCTCGACCCAAGGACAACGATCGTGACTACCGTGCATCACCTGCAAGTGATCGACGAACCACTGCCCCACGAGGAACACGACTTCACGGTCGACTACGTCGTCACGCCCAACGAGGTCATCTGCTGCGGTCCGCCGCAGCGGCCCACCGGTGTGGTGTGGCGCGCCCTTGACCCCGACAAGATCGCAGCAATCCCAGTGCTGGCGCAGCAGTGGGCTCGCGGGGTGCGGAGGGGGCCAGAGCCGTGAACTCGACCAGACCGACGTAGACCGGGCTCACAATGTCGGTGAAGTCGAGTTCACGGACGCCCACCATGCGGCCGGTTGCCCCGGTTTCGGGGGCACTGCGGCTTGGTGGCACGGTGGTTCGTGTCGGGGTGACCGTCAAGAACCCACGCGCCCACTTCCAGGTATCGCAGGGCACCGAGACCGGGCGCCACCATCGGGAACAGGTTGGGCACCTTCCGCCGTTTGTCGACTCGTGCTTGGCGAGCAACGCGACCCAATACCCGGGTAGCAGCATTAGCGGACTAAAAACCATCGCGATGTTGGGTGAGTGGCGATGGGACCGACTGGGCTGGTCTTGCGGCTGCGCGGACTGCGGATGCTGGGATTTTGCCTCTCGATGACCCGGCCACGACCCCGGTCTGCCGACCCGAAACGGTGGTTTTTCCACGCCTCCTTACCTTTAAATATGCGTCACGAAACGCCCGCTCAAGTCCCTTTTTCTCATTCGTGGTTAATCCATCAATGCCTCCTGCGGGACCAATTGAAGCAACGCTCCCGTATGTTTCAGTTAAATACTCGGTAACCCGCGACCTTCTCTGTCGCAACTCTTCCTCGCGACGATTGACGCGCTGCTGCCACCATGCGGAAGGCCACCGCCACTGTCCATACGGAGCCAGAGCTGGCTGAGCAACTCTCCGGCCCTGTCTACGACGGCTTCGGCGCGGTACCCGATCCGACCAAAAGCTGATGGCTCCAAAATGCAACGGCCGGGTTGCCCCACCGGGTCGCCCCGGTGCCTGGGAGTCTCTCGCATATCAGTCATCTGACGCTAATCGGAGTCTGGTCGGTACACCAGCAGGGGCACCAGCTGCTCGTCGGCGGTGAGAGAACCGTGGTGGCCGATCAGGCGGCTCAGCTTGGGCATGGCGTGCGACTGCACGACGGCGAAGTCCGTGCGGGCGGCGACGATGAGGTCACCGATGCGATCGCGCACGTGATGCTCGACCACCGGACCGAACCATCCGGCCGCGATGGCCTCGTCGCGGGTGCAGATCCAGGCTCGGTTCCCGATCAACTCACGCCAGGTCGCGAGCACGTCATCGGTGGCGCCCGGCTCGGGGTAGACGTATCGGGCACGCGGATCTCCGCCCAGCAGACGCACGCCGGCGCGCAGCGCCGGTTCGGTGTCGAAGTCCAGCCTGCCTTCCTCGGGCACGGTCACCATGCCGTGGTCTGCGATCACCACGAGCTGGGTTCCCGGAGGCAGTCCTTCGGCGATCGCGGCCGCCAACCGGTCGACGTGGGCGAGCTGCAGCCGCCACGGCAGCGACCCGATGCCGTAGACGTGGCCGAGCAGGTCCAGGTCGCCGTGGTAGGCGTAACACAAGCTCCGCTCGTTGCCGGACACCGCCACCAGCGCGGTGCCGGCCAGGTCCCCCAATGTGTGCACGCCCTGGAAGTCGGTGCCACGCAGCGCCGCGCGGCTCAAACCCGAGTCCCGATGCACGTGCGGAACCGCCAGAGTGACCCGAACTCCGGATGCCGCGGCCCGCTCCAGCGCCGTGAGTCGCGGCTGGATGTCTTCGGGCACGAACCGCTCACGGAGATCGACTCGCTGCCCACCGACGTGCGTGTGCCACGTCAACGCGTTGATCAGATGACCCTCGGGGGTGGTGAAGGTGTAGCCGACGATTCCGTGTTGGCCCACCGGCACACCCGTTCCGATAGTGGCCACGCTGGTCGCCGTCGTCGCGGGAAACCCAGCCATGATCGGCTCGCTGCCTTCGGTCAAGGAGGTGAGAAACGGGGCGTCCCGGGGATGTCCACGCAGGGAGCGCCACCCGAGACCGTCCACGAGCAGCAGGCAGACCGCCCGGGCCGGCTTCAGCCCCAACCGGTCAGCAAACCCCACAACCCCCAGACTGGCTAGCAGCGAGGGCACCACGTCGGCGAGTGACCGGCGCCCGTCACCAGCTACCAGCGGCGCCTCCATCGTCAGAGCACGATGCCCAGCAGGGCATCCACCGCGGCCTGTAAGTGAACAGGCGCATTGACGTCACGACCACGTCGGGTCAGCGTCTCGGTGGCCCAGGCGTCGAGCGCGGCGAGGGCGCCCGGGGTGTCCAGATCGTCGGCCAGATGGGCCCGCAGCCGGCGCACGGTATCCTCCGTCGGCACCCCGGTGGGCAGCGCGACGGCCTGCCGCCAGCGGTTCAGCCGGCCCACCGCCTCGTCGAGCATCCTGGTGGTCCAGGGCCGGTCGGTGCGGTAGTGCCCGGACAGCAACGCCAGCCGCAGCGCCATCGGGTCGACCTGGTCGGCGCGCAGCCGCGAGACGAAGACCAGGTTTCCCTTCGATTTGGACATCCGCTCGCTGCCCAGGCCGATCATCCCGGTGTGGACGTAGTGCTGCGCCATCGGGTACTCGCCGGTGAGCGCCTCGGCGTGGGCGGCGGAGAGCTCGTGGTGCGGGAAGATCAGGTCGCAGCCGCCGCCCTGCACGTCGAAGCCGGTGCCAAGCCGGTTGAGCGCGATAGCGGAGCACTCCACATGCCAGCCAGGACGCCCCGCACCCAACTCGGAATCCCACGACGGCTCACCCTCGCGGGCGGTGCGCCACATCAGGGCGTCCAGCGGGTGCCGTTTACCGGGCCGCTCCGGGTCCCCGCCACGCTCGGCGGAGTACCGCGCCATGGTCTGCTCGTCGTACCCCGACTCGGATCCGAAGTGCGCTGCAGCCTGGTGGTCGAAGTAGATGTCCGGGTGCTCGGGATCGTCGATTCGGTAGGCCGCGCCGTAGGCGAGGAGCTTGCCGACCACCTCAATGATCTCGCCGATCGCTTCGACGGCCCCGACGAAGTCCCGCGGAGGCAGCACCCGCAGCGACTCCATGTCTTCCCGGAACAGCGCGGTCTCCCGCATCCCGAGCACCACCCAGTCGTCCTGGTCGCGCAGGGCCCGTTCCAGCAGCGGATCATCAATGTCGGTGACGTTCTGCACGTAGTGCACGTCATGCCCGGCGTCGCGCCAGTACCGGTGCACCAGGTCAAAGGCCAGGTAGGTAGCCGCATGCCCGAGGTGGGTGGCGTCGTAGGGGGTGATCCCACAGACGTACATGCGCGCGGTGTGCCCAGGCTTGGTCGGCCGGACCTGGCGCGTCGCGGTGTCGTGCAGCCGCAGCGCGGGGCCTCGCCCAGGTAGGACTGGCACCGGCGGCGAGGTCCACGGTTGCATGACCTCGACCCTACGTCACGGCACCGCCGGGACCTGGGGATTAAACCGGGTGTCGGCGGTGCCGGAGGTAGTCACCCACCACCGCGGCGCTCAACCCGTCCACCCCCGGGTCCAGGACCCGACCGCCGCAGCGCCGGGCCAGTCCGTGTACGAATCCCGTGAGCCGGGGATCGCGGCCCAGCATCACGATGCTCACCGCCGTGCCGTGGCGGGCCAGCTCATCCATCTGGCGCACGGTCAGGGCCAGTGTCCGGGGCTGCGGCGGGTAGCTGAAGACCGCTTCCCCGCTGGGTTCCAGGTGCGCGGTGGGCTCACCGTCGGTGACCACCAGCAGGACCCGCGCGGCGTCCGGGTGGCGGCGCAGATGCCGCCCCGCCAGCAGCAGGGCATGGTGCAGGTTGGTGCCCTGCTCCCACACCCCGGTCAACCCGGTGAGATGCGCGATGTCCACCCGCCGTGCGTGGCGCCCAAACGTGATCAGCTCCAGCGTGTCGGAGCGGAACTGGGTCGCAACCAGGTGGTGCAGCGCCAGTGCGGTGCGCTTCATCGGGACCCATCGCCCGTCCTGCACCATCGACCACGAGGTGTCCACGCACAGCGCCACCGCGGCCCGCGCGCGCTGCTCGGTGTCCACCACCGCGACATCCTCGACGCTCAGCAGCGGGTTCTCGCCGTCGCGTCCAGCCCGGCTCAACACAGCCCTGCGCAGCACCGCGTTGCGCACGGTGCGGGGGACGTCCCACGGCTCGCAGTCGCCGAACTCCCAGGCCCGGGTGCCCCCGCTGGGTTCCCCGGAAGCTCCGGCCCGGCGCAGCTCACGCTCGCCGCGCCGGCTGCGCAGCGCGTCGGCCACCTCGGCCAGTGCCTGCGAGCCAAGCCGGCGCATCGCCTTGGGCGACAGGCGCAACGAGCCGTCCGGGCCGCGGACGAAGAAACCGTGACGGCCCAGCTCACGCTCCAGCTCAACCAGCCGGCGGGCGTCGATGCGGGCCTGCTCACCCAGATGGCGGGCCAGCGCATCGAGGTCGACGTCCTCGGCGCGGGCCCCCGGGTAGGCCTGGGCGAGTTGCTCGGCCAGCGCGTCCAGTTCCGCAAGGTCAGCCATTGCCTGCGCGCCCTCACCCAGGCCAAGCGGGTCGTGACCGCGGAACCGTGCGGAGCCCTGCCAGTCCTCGCCTGGCCGCAGCGCCTGCAGCTGGGCATCCAGCGCCGTGAGCTGCGCCGCCAGCCGTGGGTCGCCAAAGGCCTGCTGGCCCAGCTCGGCCAGCTCGGCGCGCTGGGCCGGGCTCATCGAGTTGAGCATCCGGGCCGCTGCGGCGGCCCGGGCGGCCAGCACGTCGATCAGCTCCTCGACGGTGCGTGGGTTCTCGGGGAAGAAGTCGCCGTGCCTGCGCAGGAATGCGGCGAACCGCTGCGGGGTGTCGGGTGCCCGGCGGGCGTGTGCGGCGAGCAGATCGTTGAGATCTGACAGCATCTGATGGATCCGCTCGAGGTCTTCGGGCGAGGTGGACCGCAGCGCTTGCTTGATCCCGTCGAAGCGCGCTTCGAGCAGGTGCCGGCCGAGGAGGTCCTGGATCTGCTGATAAGCCCGCGCGGCCTCGAGGCTGCGCCAGTCGTAGTCGGCGAGCTCGCTGACGGCACGGGCGGTATCCGCGGGTAGCGCATCGAGCAGGGCCTCGCGAAACCGGGCGTCGTCGTCGGGGTCGGGAAACAGCGCCCGCCGCTCCGCGGCGAGGGCCGCTTCCAGCAGCTCGCGGATCTGCGCCACGGTGCCGTCGAGCCGGTACCGGCGGGTAATCTCGGCGCGGCGTCGCCAGATCCGGCGGGCCAGCTCGTCCATCCCCCGGGTGCCCGGCAGCCCGCGGCGCACCAGCTCCCGCATCGCTGCTTGGGGCGATGCCCCGTCCATCACGTCACGGCCGATCGCCTCCAGAGCCGCGGACAGGTCGGGCGGGGCCGCCAGCGGGTCCGGGCCGCCCTGCCAGGGCCCGTAGCTGTACCGGTGTCCTGACGTCATTGCCCAGATCCGTACACGGTGCGGCCGTCCTCGACGTCCTTGCCCAGCTTGCGGGTGAGGTACAGCGACTCCAGCGCGAGCTCGACAGCGGCGGCGACCGGGCCGAGCGGGCCCTCAGGTGCGGCCCCGAGCCGGGTGGCCACCTCGTGCAAGATCGGCAGTTCCGGCAGCGCGGCCAGCACCTCGCCGGCCGGTACCCGGTCTCCGGTCACCACCCGGTGGCCGCCGGAGACCGCTGCAGCCAGCGGGGTGAGGTCCACGCCGTGCAGCCGAGCCCGGGCGGTGTCGGCCACCGCACGGCGCAGCAGGTGGGTCAGCACCTCCCCCTGCTGGTCGCGCCCTGGGTCGTTGTCGACTGGTTGGTCGTAGCCGGATTCGAACTCCAGCTTGCCGCGCAGTACCGCCGGCACCGCCTCCAGGTCGATCGGACGGGCCACCGCGTGCTCCTCCCCCGTCAAGGCGGATCGCCGCAGCGCGGCAGCGGCGACGGTCTGGGCACCGGCCACCGCAAACCGCGCCGACACCCCGGAGCGCTGGTCGATGGCCGCGCTGGCCCGAAGGTGCCGGGAGAACCGGGCCAGCACCTCCAGCAGCACCTCGCCGACCTCCGCGCCGATGCTGCCCAGATCCGCCTCCTGAGCAACCAGCGCCATCTCGGCGGCTATCTCTCGCGGGTAGTGGGTGCGGATCTCGGCACCGAAGCGGTCCTTGAGCGGGGTGATGATCCGGCCCCGGTTGGTGTAGTCCTCGGGGTTGGCGCTGGCCACCAGCAGCACGTCCAGCGGCAACCGCAAGACGTAGCCACGAACCTGGATGTCCCGCTCCTCCATCACGTTGAGCAGCGAGACTTGGATGCGCTCCGCCAGGTCGGGCAGTTCGTTGATCGCCACGATGCCGCGGTGCGCGCGGGGCACCAACCCGAAGTGGATCGTCTCCGGATCGCCCAGGCTGCGGCCCTGCGCGACCTTGACCGGGTCGACGTCGCCGACCAGGTCACCGACGCTGGTGTCGGGAGTGGCGAGCTTCTCGGTGTAGCGAAACGAGCGGTGCAGCCAGGCGACCGGCAGGTCGTCGCCGAGTTCGGCGGCATGCCGCACCGAGCCCGGAGTGATCGGCCGGTAGGGGTGTTCGGCCAGCTCAGCGCCCTCGATCACCGGCGTCCACTCGTCCAGCAGCCCCACCAGCGCGCGGAGCAGACGGGTCTTGCCCTGGCCGCGCTCACCCAGCAGCACCACGTCGTGCCCGGCCAGCAAGGCCCGTTCCAGCCGTGGCAACACGGTCTCGCCGAACCCGATGATGCCTGGCCACGGATCAGTGCCGCTGCGCAACGCGGCGAGCAGGTTCGCCCGCACCTCGCCCTTGATGTCACGCTGGACATGCCCACAGGCGCGCAGCGCACCCAGGGTACGCGGCAGGTTGCTCGGCGGCTGTCGAGATCCCCGCGCCGGGACGACGGTCACGGCTCCACGCTACGCACCAGCAGAGCTGGCCAACACCCCGGTTGCCAGGCGCGGTATCCGCCAGCCTCAGATACGGAACACTAACTCCGGACGAAATCAGCACCCGCATGAAGTACACAGGTTGTCACCGATAGGAACAAGCTACTCCATTCGCATCCGACAGTGTTCGCGGTGCGTGAGCCTTTCATGCGGTGTTCGTGGTCGGCGACCAAGCCAGATCGCGACCACCGAGTTCGGTACTCAGATCCAACAGAACACGCTCCTCTAGGAAGAATGAACGTCTGACACACTGAGCTTTGCAGCCGCAACGGCATCGGCTTCGGTTTGGGTTCAAACATAAACATTCACGGCTCCCAGACCAACATCGCTGGCAGGGGCATTGGCGGCCTCGGCAGCAGCGGCTAAAGGCGATGCCGGGCGGGCCGCTCATCCCCGGGTGCATGAGCTCAAGCCCTGGGTCCGTCGGACGATCACTCTGTGGGTAGGCCTTGTGGTGCCCTCGCTGGCGTACTGGGTGGTCGGGCTTGTGATCGTGGCGCCTCGAGTGCTGCCGGTAGCGGGGGCCAGGCTGGTCGAGTTGAGCCAGGCGGTAGGCGCCGAAGCGGAAGCCGGGCAGGGAGCGGAGGCTACCGTGGACGTGGTGGACATCATCCTGCTGATGCTGCCCTGGGTAGGGTCCATGCTGCTGCTGATCATGATCGTCCGCTGGCCGGTGGTGGTGATGCTCAGAAGGCGGGCCACGGGATCGCTGGCCAGTTCCCCGTGGGCGCGGGGAACCTCTCAGTGGCCAGCAGCCGGTCGGTCCGTTCCCGCACGGCCCACACCTCCGCTGGGGTCACGTGCTCGGTGAGCGCGACGCCCAGCGCGCCGTCCAGTCTTGATCGCACCCGGCGCAGTACCTCCAGCACCGCGGCCGGCAACGGCTGACCCAGGAAACCCCACAGCACGGTGCGCAGCTTGTCCTCATGGTGCAGGCAGATCCCATGGTCCACGCCATACACCGCGCTGTCCGCCCCGGCCAGGACATGCCCGCCCTTGCGGTCGGCGTTGTTGATCAATACGTCCAGCACGGCCAGCTGGCGCATTCCTTCGCTGTCGGCGTGCGCCAGCAGCACCGGGTTGCCGTAGCGATCGTGCGCCCGCAGCACCGTGCGCCATCCTCGCGGTACCGCGTCGAGGGCCACCACGTCCACCAGTTTGGGCTTATCCTCCGCGTCGATCCACAGCTGCACCATGCCGGGCCCCAGCGGTCCTGAGCGGAGCACGGTAGGTGGCACCAGCGACCAGCCGGTGGCCTCGGAGAGCAGCCAACTGGCCACCTCACGGTCCGCGAGCGTGCCCTCCGGGAAGTCCCAGAGCGGGCGCTCCCCGCGGATCGGCTTGTAGACGCACTCAGCGCTGAGCCCATCGCCGTGCACGGTGCACAACAGGGTGACATTGGACGCCTCGACGAGCCGGCCAGCCAGGTCGATGCGGCCATGGTGCAGCAACGGCAGCGCCGCCGGATCGGTAGGCAGCACCGCTGGCCCCACTCAAGTCTCGAGCTGGCGGCGGTAACCGTTTTGCCGGGGACAGATGTGCCCCTCGGGCCCCAACGGCTCCGCGCACAGCGGGCAGGGCTTGCGCCCCGCTGAGATCACCCGCGCGGCGCGCACCGTGAACGCCCGTGCCTGCTGGAGGGACAGGAACACCCGCACCGCGTCGGGGCCTTCCTCGGTGTCGTCGAGCACCATGGACTCGTCCACCTCCTGCTCGCTCACGGCGAGCAGCTCGACGACGATGGCCCGCGACTCGACATCCCAGCCCAGGCCCATGGTGCCGACTCGGAATTCCTGCTCGACGGGTGAGCGCAACGGCTCGGTGTCCACCGCGAGCTGCGCGGACTCGGCGGGGGCATCGATACCCAACCGCCGGATGACCTCATCCAGCAGGGCGGAGAGGCGTTCGGCGAGAATGGCGACTTGTTCCTTCTCCAGCTGCACGCTGACCACCTTGGTCTCGTCAGCTGCCTGCAGGTAGAAGATGCGATCGCCGGGCTCGCCAACCGTGCCCGCGACGAACCGGTCGGGGGTGCGGAAGACATGGATAACACGGGACATGATAGGAGCGACCCTAGAGCACGCGCACTCCAGCGGTAGCGACCTCCCCACTCCTTAGCTGGTGCCGGTCGCCCCCCCGGGCGTGGCGTCCGACGAGGCCCGACGGTGGCGTCGGCGCTTGGGCGGGACCAGCGACCGCAGGTCGTCACCGCAGTCGTTGATCCGCTGCACGAACGGCCGGGTTTCAGTGTAGGTGATGGCGCTGACCGAGCCGGGGTTGACGACGATGCGCTGGAAGCCGTCCAGGTGCACACCCAGCGCATCGGCGAGCACCGCCTTGATGATGTCGCCGTGGGTGCAGACCAGCCACAGCACCTGGGGGCCGTGCCCGGCGGCCAGCTTGGCATCCCACTCCCGCACCGCGGCCACCGCCCGAGCCTGCATGGCGGCCAGGCCCTCGCCGCCGGGGAACACCGCCGCGCAGGGGTGTGCCTGCACCACTTTCCACAGCGGCTCCTTGGCCAGCTTGCGCAGTTCTCGCCCAGTCCACTCGCCGTAGTCCATCTCGACGAACCGGTCGTCCACGGTCACCCCGAACTCGCTCGCCTGCGCCAGCGGGGCCACCGTCTCCCGGCATCGCTGCAGCGGGGAGCTCACCACCGCCGCCAGCGGCAGTTGCGCCAGCCGCTCGACCAGGCTCTGAGCCTGGGCACGACCGTGCTCGTCGAGGACCACTCCCGGGGTGCGCCCAGCCAGCACCCCAGCCGTATTCGCTGTGGATCGGCCATGTCGTAACAGGATCACGGTGCCCATCCCTGCCACCCTACGACCCGCTAGCGTGCATCCCGTGCAACAGCGTTATCTCGGCCGCAGCGGACTGCGGGTGTCTCGGCTGGCGTTGGGCACCATGACCTGGGGTCGGGACACTGACGCCGAGGAGGCCGCCACGCAGTTGGTCGCCTTCATCGACGCTGGCGGAACGCTGGTGGATACCGCAGACGTCTACAACGAGGGCGAGTCGGAGCGGATCCTGGGTGAGCTGCTGACCGACGTCATCCCCCGGGACGAGGTGGTGCTCGCCACCAAGGCGGTGGCGCGCCGCGACGACGGGCCCTTCGGCGGCGGGGCATCCCGGGGGGCGCTGCTGGCGGCGTTGGACGGCTCGCTGCACCGGCTTCGCACTGACCACATCGACCTGTGGCAGCTGCATGCCTGGGATCCGGCCGTGCCGCTGGAGGAGACGCTGTCCGCGGTCACCGACGCGGTGCGCTCCGGCAAGGTCCGTTATGCCGGGGTGTCCAACTACACCGGCTGGCAGCTGGCCACTGCGAAGACCATCTCCGACGTGCCGCTGGTGTCCGCCCAGGTGGAGTACTCGCTGCTGGAACGGGGAGTGGAGCGGGAGCTGGTCCCGGCGACGGCCTACCACGGGGTGGGTCTGCTGCCCTGGGCGCCGCTGGCCCGCGGGGTACTTACCGGCAAGTACCGCAACAGCACCCCGGCCGGCTCCCGGGCAGCCTCGCCGCACTACGCGCGCTACGTCGAGCACCACCGCACCGACCGGTCGAACCGGATCGTGCAGGCCGTGGTCACCGCCGCCGATGGGCTGGGTGCCTCCCCGCTGGAAGTGGCCCTGGCCTGGGTTCGGGACCGGCCGGGGGTGGTCGCCCCGGTCGTCGGCGCCCGGGACACCGCGCAGCTGGCCGGCTCGCTGGCCACCGAGGAGCTGGAGCTGGCCCCCGCGATCCGGGCCGCGCTGGATGACGTCAGCGCGATTGAGCTGGGCTATCCGGAACGCCCGCTCGGCTGATCCGCCGCGTCGCGGCGGCCATGTCGCGGGCGGCCGCCACCGTGCCCCGGATCGAGCCGGACACCTTGGAACGCCCCCCCGCCCGCAGCCGGTATTCGACGTCGAACTCGCGCACCCGCCAGCCAGCAGCGCCAGCCCGCAACAGCAGTTCAAACGGGTAGCCAAAGCCGCGGTCGGTGACGCCCAGCTCGAGCAGTGCCTGCCGGCGGGCGACCCGGATCGGTGCGATGTCGTGCACCGGCAGCCCGCGCTTGCGCAGCATCGCGGCCAGTGCCGCGTTGCCGAGCCGGGCATGCCATGGCCACGCGCCGGCTCGCGGTATCCGGCGGCCCACGGCGAGGTCAGCGCCGGCGGCGACCGCGGCGACCAGCTCGGGTAGTGCCTGGGGCGGAAGGGATCCGTCGGCATCCAGCACGCCGGCCAGATCGGCGGTCGCGGCGAGTAACCCCGCGTGCACCGCGGCACCGTAGCCGCGCCGTGGCTCAGAGACCACGGTTGCTCCGCACGCGGCCGCGACCGCAGCGGTGTCATCCGTGCTGCCGTTGTCGACAACGAGCACCCGGTAGCCCGCCGGCATCGCGGCCAGCACACCCGGCAGCGCTTCGGCTTCATCCAGACAGGGCAGCACGATATCGACCGTGGGGATCACAGTCGAGAACCCTATCCGCTACGGGGGGCACAACGCGGACCCGCCGCGAACAATCAGCTACCCGGGGATGACGCGGGGGTGTCGTGTCAGGAATGCTTGACTTACACCTCTCGCCCCCTACCGACGAGGAGGTCGGTGGCCCGGTGCCTTGCTCGCGGCGCGACCCGCTGCGTTGCTCGTCGCCGGGTGGATAGGGGATACGGCACCACGAGACGCTCAGGCACAGGACCGCAGATGATCGATCCCGAACGGTTAGGGCAGTGATGATCGAGACAGTGGACGGTGATGGCCTCGACTGGGAATACCAACCGCTGCGGCTACCGCCGGGGGTGTCCCGGCGAACCGCAGCGACCCAGCTCGCGGTGCAAGCCGAGTTCGCGGGGTGGGAACTGTCCCGGGTACGGATGTACTCCGATGGCACACGCACCGTGTGGTTACGCCGGCAGCGCACCTCAGTGGCACAGCCCAAGCTGTCCCTTTAAGCCTTCCCGGGCATGATGGAGGGTCCGCACCAACGGGTGCGGACCCTCCATGAGTCGGTCGGTTTGTGCCTGGGCATCCCGATCCTGCGCGTCAGCCTCAGGAGCGGATCGTGACGATCTTGTCGGCCTGCGGACCCTTGGGTCCCTGAGTGATCTCGAACTCCACCCGCTGGCCTTCCTCCAGCGTGCGGTAGCCGGCCGCCTGGATCGCCGAGAAGTGGGCGAACACGTCGGGGCTGCCCGGAACATCCTGGGTAATGAAGCCGTATCCCTTCTCCGCGTTGAACCACTTGACCGTACCGGTCGCCATCTTCCATCTCCTTCTCGGGCCATCTGTGCGGCCCGCAATGCGGGTGCCTCGGATCGCTGCTGTGCTCACCTGCCGGAGCCGTGGACGCACCACGTTGGCCGGACACAACAGACGCCTGTGGCGCTTGCTCCACAGGCGTTCTTGGAACCAAGACTGCTACGGGCGCAGACGTTAGCAGAATCAACAGCTCCGGAGGAACCGGTCAAGGACACGGGTACCGAAGATCAGCCCGTCGAGGGGCACCCGCTCGTCGACACCGTGGAACAGCGCGGCGAAGTCGAGATCGGGCGGCAGCCGCAACGGCGAGAACCCGAAGCAGCGCATTCCCAGCTGGCTGAACGCCTTGGCGTCAGTGCCGCCGGAGAGCATGTAGGGGATGGTTCGGGCCCCGGGATCCTCCTGCTGGATCGCGGCGTTCATCGCGGCCACCAGCTCGCCGTCGAAGGTGGTCTGCACCGACGGCAGGTTGACCACCCATTCGCGGGTCACCTCGGGGCCCAGCAGCTCGTCGACCTCCCGCTCAAACGCTGCCTGGCGACCGGGCAGCACCCGGCAGTCCACCACCGCCTCCGCCGTGGAGGGGATGACGTTGGCCTTGTACCCGGCGTCGAGCATGGTCGGGTTGGCGGTGTCGCGCAGTGTCGCGCCGACGATCCGGGCCAGGCCGCCGAGCTTGGCGAGCGCACCGTCGAGGTCCTCACCCAAGAAGTCCAGCCCGGTCTCCTCGCCGATGGCGGTCAGGAACTCCTGCACCGCCGGGGTCATCACCACCGGGAAGCGGTGGTTGCCCAGCCGGGCCACCGCCTCGCACAGCGCGGTCACCGCGTTGTCCTCGTGGATCATCGATCCGTGCCCGGCCCGGGCCCGGGCCCGCAGCCGCATCCACGCGATGCCTTTCTCCGCGATCTCGATCGGGTAGAGCCGGCGCCCTGGGTGGATGGTCAGGGAGAACCCGCCGACCTCGCTGATCGCTTCGGTGCAGCCCTCGAACAGCTCTGGACGGTGCTTGACCAACCAGCCCGAGCCCTGCAGCCCACCAGCCTCCTCATCGGCCAGAAAGGCGAACACCAGGTCGCGCGGCGGGATGACGCCATCACGCCGGAACCGCCGGGCGACGGCGATGGTCATCGCGAGCATGTCCTTCATGTCGATTGCGCCACGGCCCCACAGGTAGCCGTCCCGCACCTCGCCGGAGAACGGGTGCACCGCCCACTCGGCGGCGTCGGCGGGTACCACGTCGAGGTGACCGTGTACCAGCAGCCCGCCCCGCTGAGGGTCGGCACCGGGCAGCCGGGCGATCACGTTGCCCCGTCCCGGGGCGCCGGACTCAAGATAGATTGGCTCAAGACCCACCTCGGCGAGCTTGCCGGCGACGTACTCCGCCGCAGCCCGCTCCCCGGCAAGGGTGTCCGGGTCGCCGGTGTTGGTGCTGTCGATCCGGATCAGATCGCTGGCCAGGCCGACGACCTCGTCTTCCGCAGTGCTGGTGCTGCCTGCCGCTCCCTCCACTGGCGCTCCCTCCACTGGGCCCTTCCTACCACCGTTGAGCTGGCGAAGCCACGATGTTCGCGTCGGGTTGGGGCGTAGGGCGCAGATCAGCTACCCTCGTTGTGCGCACGTCCCAGCGGTAAGTCCGAGTGGCGGAATGGCAGACGCGCTAGCTTGAGGTGCTAGTCCCCGACTAGGGGGTGGGGGTTCAAGTCCCCCCTCGGACACCACAACGTGGCACATCTGACGTACCCGTGTTGGAGCGGGCTCTGCCACGCCCGTTCGGGGTAGCGGCGGTGAGCGGGGCTGTGGTCAGCCCGGTGATCCCACCGGCGCTGCATAGTAGCCGCCACCAGGCCGAAGAGGCATTGGCCGAACCACCGCTGGCCCGTGCGCCGTTGTCGCTTGCTGGGTCCGATTGGCGGTGAGTCCAGATGACTGCCAGCGCATCTGACCTCGACGCGGCACGCCTGTTACTAGCGCGGTGAGGAGTGTCCCCCGCCGACCTGCTATCGGCTTCGCTAGGGGCCATCCCTTCCGAGCGCAGTCTCGGACGGGACGTAGGGATCCTTGGTCTGAGAAGTTCGGCACTGAAGCCGAGTTCTGGGCGCCTCTCCAGGGTGATGCCCTCACTCCCGTTCCGGACCGCGCTCTGCCGATCATCTGCTGCGCTGATCAGGTCCTGCGTAGCCCGGTGCCGTGAACTCGACACCACCGACATCCCAGCGCCGGAAAATGTCGGTGGTGTCGAGTTCACGACATGCAGCCGCAACGTGACATCTCAACCACCACCTCGGCGGTCCGAGGCGCAGCCTCACTAGACCGTGCCCCCGCGCCGACGTTCGCCGAATACATCCCGACGGTGAGCGCGGCTGTCACCGACGCAACGCGCCGCGTATACGACATCTACTGGAACCACATCCTTCACCAGTGGGGTAACCGGGGGCTTGACGAACCCACACCTTCAGAGATCAAGCAATTTGTGGAGCACGTCCGAACTCGTGTCGTGATACGTAGGAACGCGCGTGGCGGACGCGGCGCCGCCGAACATTTCATCGCGGCCTTTCGCCGTCTCTACCGGAATGCTGAGCCGAAATCAACCAGGTCGCTGCCACCACAGGCAACGATCCTGCGCTCGATGCGCTGCTATTGCGCCTACACACCGAAACCGCCTGCCGACGCGGCGGCGCCTTAGCGTTGCGGCCAGACGATCTTGATCCTGACCAATGCCTCATTCAGCTCCGCGAAGGGGGAAACGGTCCGCTGGCAACCGGTTTCTCCGACCTTGATGGCCCACTTACAGCAGCACGCCCAACACCGCCACGCGCCGAGAAACGGCCAACTCTTACGCTACACCAACGGACATCCAACCACCTCCCGCCGCTACGATCATCTCTGGGTCCGACTCGGCAAACATCTTCTCTGGGTGGCAACTCAACAAGTCAGCACCCATTGGCTCCGTCACACCACATTGACATGGGTCGAACGCAACTTTGGATATGCCACCGCACGCGCCTATGCCGGACATACCGACAACGGCAACGCAGGCACCACCGCGACCTACGTCCGCGCCAGCCTCCCCGAGGTGGCTGCCGCGCTCGCTGCACTCACCGGAGAACCCCATCCACTCGTGTCCAACTGAAACGAGGAATTTGATGGCGTTGCTTAAAGAATGGATGGTCACACGGGCGGTGATTGAGCGAAGCGTGACGTGCACCCGTACCCAACTGGTTCGCCGTGACTCCCGCGCTACCCTTCGCGCGTTTATCGGGACCTACGACGAGATGCTTGACCGATGGCAGCGGTTCAACGTCTCGCAGGTGATACCCGCCGATCGGGACCGAGAAGACCAAGAAATGGGATCCTGACCGCCCCACCCAATGGTGGCGCGGATGACATCGGGAGGCCCGCGAGAAGAATCGTCAACTCTGGGCGCTGGCTGGTTCACCCAAACTAGCGGTACTTGGTCGCTGGCGACCAAGTACCGCTAGCCGAGTTAGGGCAGCTGACTGGTTCCGCGTGAAGGCGATGCTCTATCTCTGTTGGTATGTTCGCTTGTGCTGGGCGCGCTGCTGGGTACCCGCCACCGCCGCCAGGCGGAGGGTTTGGTGTTTTCTACGGTCGCTCTGGCTACTGAGGGTTACAAGGTTGGCGAGTGGGCTGGCCTGACGACAGCACTTTTGATGAAGGTGCCCCATTCGCCGTCAGGGAAGACAAGGACGGGGCCGGCCTTGTTCTTGCTGTCGCGCACGGCTGTCCATCCGTGTACGTGGGCCACCTCAACACAGTTGTTGGCCCCGGCACTGCGACTTGACTTGTACCAGGCGTCATCGGGTATGGCGAGCATGGGTATCACTCCTCTAACTCGTCTATGAGCGTGTTGATGATCGCCAGCGACTCTCGGTCTCCCAGCGAGGCGACCCGAAGGCGATCAAAGGCGAGATTGTAGGTCTGGATGTGCTGCGGGCGAACGAGGTAGTCGGCGCTGGTCAGTCCCTCGATGTACACGGTCCGGGATCGGCCAAGGTCGAGCAGGATGAACGACATGCCGAGCGCGGTGTGCGCGCCGCCGGAGAGCGGCATGATCTGCACGGTAACGTTGGGCAGCCCGGCCAGCTCCCGCAGCCGGAGAAGCTGCCCGCGCTGGACCTCGCGGCCGCCGACTGTGCGCCGCAGGGCCTCTTCACCGAGGACAACCCAGAGCAGGGGCGCCCCGCTGCGCAGGCGTTCCGCCCGGTATTCCCGGTTGGTGGCCATCTGTTCCACGTCGGCCGGCGGCACGACGACAGAGGTTGACAGCACCGCCCTAGCGTACTCGCGGGTCTGGAGCAGGCCGGGAATGAAGTCGCCGAAGAACATCTTGATCTCGATCGCGGTAGCTTCCAAGCTGACGTACTTGCTCGCCCAGTCCGGCACACGGGCCGGCGTGGTCTTGCGCCTGGCTTCTTCCCCGAGTCGCTGCACCCGCTCGCTGGTAGCCTCGTCCGCCCGATACAGTCTGAGCAGGTCAGATAGCTCGGCAACGGTCACTCTGACCGTGCCGGTCTCGACCTTGCTGACCTTGGCGCGGTACCACCTGAGCGCGGTAGCGGCGTCCTCAGTGCTGATCTTGGCCGCTTCGCGGAGGGCTCGCAGCTCGCCGCCGAGCATGATGCGCTGGACCACCGGTCCCGGATCTTGCTCGGTCACGTCGCCCAGTCTGCCCCACCGCCGCTTCCTCGCCACGTCATACCTCCCCTAGGCTGCCATCCACAGAAACCAGTATCTCTATCAGGATTCCTGGTATAGTTCCTGGGGCGGTGGTGCCGTAAGGGTGACCTCGACGCCTTACGGCACCACCGCCCCAGGTGAGGAGGGATCAGAGATGGTGCAAGTGGTCGAGGGGGACGGCGATGACCGCTGAGAGTCCGGATCTCGCGGCCGCGAAGCGACTGCTCGATGCCGCCAAGCGCGGCGGGTTCAGCTTCCAGCGGGTAGCTCCGGGTCCGGACGGGCCGCTCTGGGGCGTGCGGGAGACCCTCGACTGGCGGGACACCCTCTACCTCGCCGGGTTCAGCACAGCCTGCACCGCCACCCGGGCCCGCACCTCATCCTTGATCGTCCCGGGTGAGCTGCTGGTGACCCAG
>JAFATA010000014.1 GCA_019244165.1 Pseudonocardiales bacterium
CCCGGGCTACGTCGAGTTCATTCCCCCAGCAGTTCTGGATCCGGATCGTAGACCACTGCGCAACCCCCTGCGCTGCTAACTACTCGCCCCCATCAGTGACCTCGGGGTGGATCACGGACGCCACCGCGCTGATCGTGGGTGCGCCTCGCTGTCGCCGACCGAAAGAGTTCCGAGTTGGTCGTAGTGAGCGCAGAACTGTTCGCCCTGACGGTCTCGCGCTGCGGCCTGTCGGACCGGGTGCAGCCTGGCGAGGGCTCGGGGCGACATCACGCCACCGGTGTCGAGGGCGGTGAGCACGACCGTGGCCTCGGCCACCGCGCCGTTGACATCACCGCTGCCCGCCAATGCGGCAGCAAGGCCGGCGCGGTAGATGGCGCTGCTGCGGGGTCTGAGCGTCGCCTTTAGGCTTTTCCGATAGAGCGTTGCTGCCGCGCTGTGGTCTCCGAGGTAGGAGCGGCCGCGACCTTCCAGTGCCGTGATTTCCCAGCTGTCCATGAACCGCACCCACACCGGCGCGTCATCGGTGAACTCACGATCCACCTCCCGCCAGGCCCGGGTGATCGCCACCATGAATCCCTGGCTATCGCCAGCGGCGGCGTGGGCGAGCGCCTCCCGAGAGGCGAGCAAGGCATGCAGTTGCGGGGACGGATCGTGGCGGGCCAGTTCAGTGGCCCGCGCACTGAGCCGCGCGGCTTCGCGCGCCCGGCCCGGCAGGCCCTTCTTGTGGGCAAGGTACGTCGACTGAAGCGACATTTTCTCCAGGGCGTGTATCGCCAACCCGTGATCTCCGGACTGGTCAGCCAGCAGGCGAGCCTCAGAATACAGCTCTCGCGCCACATTCTGCTGGTCCGCGTCATAGGCGAGCCAGCCGACGCAGACGGCCAGCTCGCCGACCACGCTCATGAGTTGCTGGCCGGTTGCCTCGCTGTAGTCGGCTTCATCGAGCATCCGGCGCGCTCGATGATAGAGGTATAGTCCGTCACGAACTAACGTGCCACCTCCCACGATTCCGTCTTTCGCCCACAGTTTCTCCACGGACGAGCGGAGATACCGCACGTGCACCGGATCCACCTTGGCGGGAACCGGTATCCGGCTCAGGCCGGTCGCGGCGGTGAAACCGATCAGCCCGCCACTGAACTGCCGCCGGTTCACATCCATGTCGTCTGTCTCTTCTCGTTCACTCTGCTCCGGACCGGGTGTCCCCAACAGGAGCGGGATGAGCGCCTCGCGCGGCATGCCGACGGCGTCCACCACCTGGAAAAGTCGCCGGATGTCATAGAGGCTGTCGCGTTGCCCCGCCTCCACGCGGCCAACCGCCGACTGGCTCCACCCCACCAGGGTTCCAAACTCCAGCTGGCTTAGCCCCGGAGCTGTCCGGATGATCGTCAACGCGGCGCCCAGGTCCAGCTCCGCGAAGGCCCGGCGCAGCGGCAGCGAGTCCCACAGCCACAGCGGAAAGCGCGGTGTCGTCGCAATCTGCCGAGCGCAGCCGGCACACACCGAGTCCGGGTTGTACCGGCTGCGCGGCCCTCGACAAACCCTGCACAGTCGTCTCTCCACCGGTCTCCCCTCGTCCTCAGTCACCGCACGGGTAACACCCATGTTCCCCGCACTGCTACGACGTCGCGCCGCCCGGCCGACCCTGCCTGGAGCGCGGGAGCATGATGGACGTCATCGAACCACAGGAGGGGGACCAGCAGGTGGAACGCGGCCAAGCTCCACCGGGAACTGAGCGGCCTCAAGGGCGACGGCCACAGTTTCATTACGAGCTGATCGGCTGCGGGCTGCGCGGCCATGAGCTGATCGGCACCGACGTCGCTGAGGTCCGGCCGGTCGATGCCCTGCTGGTCCGGGAAGGCGGGGATGGGCTTCGCTGGTATCGCTGCGTGCGCTGCGACGCCTGGGTTGCGCTGCCACCGCCTAAGGCGCCGACTCGCCAGCATCTGCCCGACCGGTCCGAGATCACCCTGCCGCTGCGGGGACGACCGCTGCGGGACCGCTACGTGCTGCGCCTGATCGCCCTGGACCGGCTCGTGCACTTCCTCGTGCTCGGCACGCTCGCGGTGGTGGTGTTCTTCTTCACCGCTCACCAGGCCGCCTGGCGCGACACGTTCCACCGGATCCTGGACGCGGTGCAGGGCGGCGTCGGGGGGCCGAACGGGCGCAGCGGCCACGGCATTCTCCGGGAGCTGGAGCGGGCCTTCGGCGAGAAGCCCTCCACCTTGTGGTTCGTGGGGGGGGTGTTGGCCGGCTATGCGGTGCTAGAGGGCGTCGAGGCGGTCGGGCTGTGGTTGGCCAAGCGGTGGGCTGAGTACCTCACCTTCATCGCCACCACGGTGTTGTTGATCCCCGAGGTGTACGAGCTGACCGGCCGGATCACCCCTCTCAAGGTCATCACGTTAGTCATTAACCTTGCTGTGGTCGGCTATCTCCTGTTCGCTAAACGACTGTTCGGGCTCCGCGGTGGCGGTCGTGCCGAGGCCGCCGAGCGCGCTCGCGACACTGGCTGGCCAGCACTGGAACGCGTCCTGCCCGGAGGATGAGCGTTTACCTTTCGTCACCGCTTGATTATGCGCGGTGACGGGTGTGAGGAACTCATGAGGAATTGGCCCCTCGGTATGAGTTTTGTGTGAGGGGACTCGCCCTCCGGGTGCCACCGAGGTGTACTGGCGCCGTGATGAGGTGTTTGTCTCGTTGGCGAGGAAAAGTGGCGCTATGCCCGATGTAGCTTTTATCGCGTTGACGGTTGTGGTTTTCGCGGCGTTGGCTCTGGCGGTGCGGGGGGTAGAGCGCCTGGTCGGGTCGGCGCTGGAAGACGAACGGGTGGAGGCGCCCGGCGAGGGGCAGGGCGCCGAGAACGGGGTGCGGCGGTGAGTATCGCGGATCTTGCCGGGTTGGTGGTGTCGGTGCTGCTGGTCGGCTATTTGGTGGTGGCGCTGGTGGCTCCGGAACGGTTCAGGTGAGCACCGCGACCGCGGGCTGGTTGCAGGCCGGGCTGCTGGTGGTGGCGTTGGCGGTGGCCTACCGGCCGCTGGGCGACTACCTGGCGTATATCTTCACCACCAATAAACACTGGCGGGTCGAGTGGGGTATTTACCGGCTGATCGGGGTGAATCCCGATGCCGACCAAAAATGGTCCACGTATCTGCGCGGGGTCCTGGCGTTCTCCGCGGTGTCGGTGCTGTTCCTCTACGGTTTCCAACGTCTCCAAGAATACCTGCCTCTGTCGCTGGGTTTTCCGGCGGTGCCGGCGGACCAGGCGTTCAACACCGCGGCGTCGTTCGCGACCAACACGAACTGGCAGTCGTATTCGGGTGAGACCACGATGGGACACCTGGTGCAGATGGCCGGACTGGCGGTGCAGAACTTCGGCTCCGCGGCGGTGGGCATTGTGGTGGTGATCGCGCTGATCCGCGGGTTTATCCGGTCGCGGACCGAGCAGGTGGGCAACTTCTGGGTCGACCTGACCCGGGCCTGCCTGCGGTTGTTGCTGCCGATTTCCGTCATCTTCGCGCTGGTACTGATCGCCGGCGGGGTGGTGGACAACGTCGCAGCCGCCCACCCGGTGACCACGCTGGCCGGAGGGCACCAGGTGATCCCCGGCGGGCCGGTGGCCTCCCAGGAGGCGATCAAGGAGCTGGGCACCAACGGGGGCGGGTTCTACAACGCCAACTCCGCGCACCCGTTCGAGAACCCGAACCCGGTCACCAACCTGATCGAGATCTTCCTGCTGCTGGTGATCGCGGTTTCCTTGACCCGCGCCTTCGGCAAGATGGTCGGGGACAAACGCCAGGGCTACGCGGTCCTTGCGGTGATGGCGGTCATCTGGGTCGCCTCGGTGGCCGGGATCAGCTACTTCGAATCCGGGCAGCACAGCGCGGCCGCGGCGGCCGCCGGCGGGGCGATGGAGGGCAAGGAGGTCCGGTTCGGCATCCCCGCCTCGACGTTGTTCACCGCCTCCACCACGCTGACCTCCACCGGCGCGGTCAACAATGCGCACGACTCGCTGTCCCCGCTAGGCGGCGGTATCACGATCCTCAACATGATGCTGGGTGAGATCGCCCCGGGTGGCACCGGCTCGGGGCTGTACGGGATTCTGATCCTGGCCATTGTCACGGTGTTCGTGGCCGGGTTGATGGTCGGGCGCACCCCGGAGTACCTGAACAAGAAGATCCGGCCGCGGGAAATGAAGCTGGCCTCCCTCTACATCCTGACCACCCCGGCATTGGTGCTGATCGGCACCGGGGTGGCGATTGCGCTCAAAGGTGAACAGGCGGCGATCCTCAACCCCGGCCCGCACGGGCTTTCCGAAATCCTCTACGCCTTCACCTCCACGGCGAACAACAACGGCAGCGCGTTCGCCGGGTTGTCGGTGAATACTGTGTGGTACAATGGCGCGCTCGGGGTGGTGATGCTGCTCGGCCGGTTCCTGCCCATCGTCTGGGTGCTGGCCCTGGCTGGGTCACTGGCCGCCCAGCGCATGGTGCCGGCGAGTGCCGGCACGCTACCCACGCACCGCCCGCTGTTCATCAGCATGCTGCTCGGCGTGGTCATCCTCGTAGTGGCGTTGACCTACTTCCCGGCCCAGGCGCTGGGCCCGCTCGCCGAAGGGTTGCACTGATGTCGACGATCACCGCTCAGCGACCCAGGCGGTCGGGAACCACTCCGGCCGCTGCCCGGCACCGGGTCGCGGGCGGGCTGCTGGACCCCCAGCAGCTGCTCCGCTCGACCCCGGACGCGCTGCGCAAGCTCGATCCGCGGGTGCAGCTGCGCAATCCGGTGATGTTCGTCGTGCAGGTCGGTGCGGTGTTGACCACGATCGAGGCGGTCGCGACACCGACCGTGTTCGCCTGGGTGATCACGGTCTGGTTGTGGCTGACCGTGGTGTTCGCCAACCTCGCCGAGGCGGTCGCCGAGGGTCGGGGCAAGGCCCAGGCGGCAACGCTGCGCCGGACCAAACGGGAGACCACCGCCCGGCGGCTCCCGCAGTGGCGGCCCGGCGCGAGAGTGACCGAGGAGACTGTGTCCGAGGAAACCGTGCCGGCGGTCGCCCTGCGAGTCGGGGATCATGTTCTCGTCGAGGCCGGGGGCGTCATTCCCGGCGACGGCGACGTGGTCGAGGGGATCGCCAGCGTGGACGAGTCCGCGATCACCGGTGAGTCCGCTCCGGTGATCCGCGAGTCCGGGGGCGACCGCTGCGCGGTGACCGGCGGTACCACGGTGCTCTCGGACCGGATCGTGGTCCAGATCACCTCCCAGCCCGGGCAGACGTTCATCGACCGGATGATCGCCCTGGTGGAGGGGGCGTCGCGGCAGAAGACCCCGAACGAGATCGCGCTGAACATCCTGCTCGCCGGGCTGACCATCATCTTCCTGCTCGCGGTGGTCACGCTGCAGCCGATGGCGATCTACTCTCATGCCCGGCAGTCCCTGGTGGTGCTGGTGGCGCTGCTGGTGGCGCTGATCCCGACTACGATCGGGGCGTTGCTGTCCGCGATCGGCATCGCGGGCATGGACCGGCTGGTGCAGCGCAACGTGCTGGCGATGTCCGGCCGGGCGGTGGAGGCCGCCGGGGACGTGAACACGCTGCTGCTGGACAAGACCGGAACGATCACCCTGGGCAACCGGCAGGCCACCGAGTTCCTCCCGGCCCAGGGCGTGTCCCTCGAGCAGCTGGCGGACGCGGCGCAGTTGGCGAGCCTGGCCGATGAGACCCCCGAAGGCCGCTCGATCGTGGTGCTGGCCAAACGTGACCTGGGTCTGCGGGCGCGCCAGGAGGGTGAGCTGGTGGGGGCGAGTTTCGTGGCGTTCACCGCGCAGACCCGGATGAGCGGGGTTGATCTTCCCGGTGGCCACCAGGTCCGCAAGGGTGCGGCTAGCGCGGTCCGGGAGTGGATCCGGGCCGGCGGCGGTGAGCCGGCGGCCGAGCTCACCTCGACGGTGGAGGCGGTCTCCGCTGCGGGGGGTACGCCGCTGGTCGTGGCCGAGCGGGTGAACGGCACCGCCCGGGCGCTGGGCGTGATCCAGCTCAAGGACGTGGTCAAGGAGGGCATCCGGGAGCGGTTCGCCGAGCTGCGAGCGATGGGCATCCGCACCGTGATGATCACCGGTGACAACCAGCTCACCGCCGCGGCCATCGCCGCCGAGGCCGGGGTGGACGACTTCCTCGCTGAGGCCACCCCGGAGGACAAGATGGCGCTGATCTCCCGCGAACAGACCGGTGGCCGGCTGGTCGCGATGACCGGAGACGGTACCAACGACGCTCCCGCGCTGGCCCAGGCGGATGTCGGGGTGGCCATGAACACCGGCACCTCGGCCGCCAAGGAGGCCGGCAACATGGTCGACCTGGACTCCAACCCAACCAAGCTGATCGAGATCGTCGAGATCGGCAAGCAGCTGCTGATCACCCGCGGGGCGCTGACCACGTTTTCCATCGCCAACGACGTGGCCAAGTACTTCGCGATCATCCCGGCCATGTTCGCCTCGGTCTATCCGGGGCTGGACCAGCTGAACGTGATGCGGCTGCACTCCCCGACCTCGGCGATCACCTCGGCGATCATCTTCAATGCGCTGATCATCGTGACGCTGATCCCGCTGGCCCTGCGCGGGGTGCGCTACACCCCCTCCTCGGCCTCAGCGCTGCTGCGCCGCAACCTGTGGATCTACGGTCTGGGCGGGCTGGTCTTGCCGTTCATCGGGATCAAACTCATCGACCTGCTCGTCCAGTTCATCCCCGGATTGCGCTGATTGCCATGACCACCATGACCACCCAGCTGCCGGGCCCGGTGCGCCGGCACCTGGCCGCGTTGCGCGCGCTGCTGGTGTTCACCGTGCTGCTCGGCGTGCTGTACCCGCTGGTGGTGCTGGGGATCGGTCAGCTCGCCTTCCCCGCCCAGGCGGGCGGGTCACTGGTGACGGCGGATGGCCGCGTGGTGGGGTCCAGCCTGCTGGGCCAGGCGTTCACCGACGCCCGGGGCAACCCGGCGCCGCAGTGGTTCCAGCCCCGGCCCTCGGCCGCCGTTAACCCGGACAACAAGAACGACCCGGGGTATAACCCGCTGTTCTCCGGTCCCTCCAACCTGGGCCCGTCCAACCCAGCTCTGATCAAGTCCATCGACGCGCGTCGGGCTGCGGTAGCTGCCTTCAACGGGGTACCGCCGGCCAGCGTGCCACCGGACGCGGTCACCGCCAGCGCCTCGGGACTGGACCCGGACATCTCCCTGGCCTACGCATACCTGCAGGTCAACCGGGTCGCCAAGGCCCGGGGCCTGAACCCGGCTGTGGTGCGCGCCCTGGTGAGCGTGCACATCCAGGGCAGGACAGTAGGCATTCTGGGCGAGCCGCGGGTTAACGTCCTGGACCTCAACATGGCGCTGGCCCGATTACACTAGGTAGGCCGGAGGTCGGGGAAGCTGTGTTGGGTGCAACCGGAATCCTGCGGGTCTACCTGGGTGCCGCACCCGGGGTAGGCAAGACCTTCCGGATGCTGGAGGAGGGCCACCGGCGCCGGGACCGCGGCACCGACGTGGTCATCGCCCTCGTCGAATGCCACGGCCGGAGCAAGACCGAAGCGCTGACCGAGGGGCTGGAGCTCATCCCCCGGGTCCAGCGCAGCTACCGGGGGACCGAGTTCACCGAGATGGACACCGACGCCGTGCTGGCGCGGCGCCCGCAGGTGGCGCTGGTCGACGAGCTGGCCCACACCAACATCCCCGGCGGGCGCCACGCCAAGCGCTGGCAAGACATCCAGGAACTGCTCGCCGCCGGCATCAACGTGATCACCACGGTGAACATCCAACACCTGGAGTCCCTCAACGACGTCGTCCAGAAGATCACCGGGGTAGTGCAGCGGGAAACCGTGCCCGATGAGGTGGTCCGCCGGGCCGACCAGATTGAGCTGGTCGACATGACCGCCGAGGCGCTGCGGCGGCGGATGGCCCACGGCAACATCTACGCCCCAGAGAAGATCGACGCCGCGCTGGCCAACTATTTCCGCGTCGGCAACCTGACCGCGCTGCGCGAGCTGGCGCTGTTGTGGCTGGCTGACCGGGTTGACGAGGGGCTGCAGCGCTACCGTGCCGATCATGGCCTGAACGGGGTGTGGGAGACCCGGGAACGGGTTGTGGTCGGGCTGAGCGGGGGCCCGGAGGGTGAGACGCTCATCCGCCGCGCCGCCCGGATCGCCGCCCGCGGAGCTGGCAGGGATCTGCTGGCCGTTCATGTCATCCGCAGCGACGGCCTGACCGGAGCCGATCCGGCCATCTTGGCGACCGGGCGAGCGCTGGTGGAATCCCTCGGCGGCAGCTACCACTCCGTGATCGGCGACGACATCCCGACCGCGTTGCTGGAGTTCGCCCGGGCGCAGAGCGCCACCCAGCTCGTGCTCGGCACCGGCCACCGCAGCTGGGCCTCTCGGCTGCTGGGTGGGCGGGATATCGGGCAGACGGTGACCGCGGCCTCCGGGGACATCGACGTGCACCTGGTCACCCACTCCAGTGTCACCCGCCCCAGGGCCAGCCACGGTCAGCGGCTGCCCCCGGCACGTACCCAGCTGCCTCCCCGGCGGGCGCTCGCCGCCGAGCTCGCGGCCTGGCTGGCTCCGCCGGCGGTCACCGCGATCCTCACCCAGCTGCGCGACCAGCTGAACCTGACCAGCCAGGTCCTGCTCTTCCTGCTGGTGGTCGTCGGCGTGGCCCGCATCGGCGGCCTGATCCCGGCGCTGCTCGCCGCCGTGTCCAGCTCACTACTGCTCAACTACTACTTCGTCCCACCGATCTACACGCTGCGGATCGACGACCCCAACAACGTCATCATGATGGTGGTGTTCGTCCTGGTGGCGCTGGCCGTCGTCTCTGTGGTCGAGATCGCGCTGCGCTACACCCGGCGGGCCGCGCGCGCCTCGGCCGAAGCCCTGACCCTCTCGGTGCTGGCCGGTAGCGTGCTGCGCGGCCAGGACGCGATCCCCGCGCTGCTGGAACGCGCCCGGGAAACCTTCGCCATGGCCTCAGCCACCCTGCTTGGCCGCCTCGAGCGCGTCCGCCCCGACAATGGGGCATCCGATGACCCGCAGCAGTGGGTCACCCTCGGTGTCGCCGGGGCCCCACTCTCGCGCTGCCCGGCGGAGGCCGACGTCACGGTCGCCGTCGGGGGCAGTGCCGTGCTCGCGTTGCGCGGCCGGGTGCTGCCCGCCGCCGACCAGCGGGTGCTCACCGCGTTCGGCGCGCACGTCGCGGTCGCCCTCGATCGTGACCGGCTCGCCCGGGAAGCCGCCCAAGCCAAACCCGCGATGGCGGCCGACCGGATGCGCACCGCGCTGCTCGCCGCGGTCAGTCACGACCTGCGGGCCCCGCTCGCCGCAGCCAAGGCCGCGGTGAGCACCCTGCGCAGCCCTGGCATCACCTGGAGCGCGGAGGACACCGCCGAGTTGCTGGCCGCCGCGGAGGAGTCCCTGGACCGGCTGGCCCGGCTGGTCGAGAACCTGCTCGACATGAGCCGGCTGCAGACCGGTGCGCTGTCGCTGCACCTGCAACCGGTCGCCCTCGACGAGATCATCCAGATCGCCCTGGACGGTCTGCGCCCCGAGGCCGACCTGGTGCGCTGGCAGTCGGCGCCCGCTCTGCCGCCCGTGCGGGCCGACCCCGCGTTGCTGGAACGGGTGGTCGCCAACCTGGTCGCCAACGCGCTGCGCTACAGCCCGCCGCACTCCCCCCCGACGCTCACCGCCAGCGCCCTCGCCGACCGGGTCGAGCTGCGGGTGATCGACCGCGGGCCGGGTGTCCCCGAGGCCGACTGGGAGCGCATCTTCGCACCGTTCCAGCGCCTCGGTGATCGCGACAACACCACCGGCCTGGGCCTGGGGCTGGCGCTCTCCCGTGGCCTGGTCGAAGCCATGGGTGGCTCGCTGAACCCAGAGGACACCCCCGGTGGCGGGCTGACCATGGTCGTCACCCTGCCCGCTGAGGTCATCGTGCCCGGCGAGGGGCCGCCAGAGACGGCCAGTGAGGAGATCCCGGCATGAACCGGATCCTCGTCGTCGATGACGAATCCCAGCTGCTGCGCGCCCTGCGGATCAACCTGAGGGCCCGGGCCTACGAGGTGGAGACCGCCCGCGATGGCGCGGCCGCGCTGGCCGCGGTGGCCCGCCGGCCCCCTGATGTGGTGGTGCTGGATTTGGGCCTGCCCGACCTCGACGGCATCGAGGTGATCACCGGTCTGCGCGGCTGGACCGGGGTGCCCATCATCGTGCTCTCCGGCCGGGCTGATGCCGCCGACAAAGTCCAGGCCCTAGACGCGGGCGCGGATGACTACGTCACCAAACCGTTCAACATGGACGAACTGCTGGCCCGCATCCGGGCCGCGCTCCGTCACCGCACCGGGCAGGCCCCGCAGACCCCGCGGCAGATCACCCTCGGCAACCACACCATTGACCTGCCCGCCCACCGCATCACCCCAGCGGTGCACCTGACCCCCACCGAATGGAAAATCCTCACCGTGCTGCTGCGCCACCCCGGTGCCCTGGTGGAGTCCCAGCGGCTGCTCACCGAGGTCTGGGGCCCTCACTATCGCACCGAGACCGACCACCTGCGCTTCCACATCGCCCAGCTGCGCCGCAAACTCGAGCCCGACCCGGCCCACCCCCGCTACCTGCTCACCGAAGTCGGCCTGGGTTACCGCTACCAGCCATGATAGCCGGGTGGTGGCAAGCCCTCCTCATCGTGGCCGTGCTCGCTGCGGTGCACGTGCCGTTGGGCGACTACCTGGCCCGGGTCTACACCAGCCCTCGGCACTGGCGCGTCGAGACGGCGCTGTACCGAGCGTTCGGGATCGACCCGCAGGCTGACCAAAGCTGGAGCCGCTACCTGGCCTCGCTGCTCGCCTTCTCCCTCGTCGGTGCCTTGCTGCTCTACGCGCTGTTACGCCTGCAAGCGCATCTCCCGTTGGCCACCGGGCACCCGGCTGTGCCGCCCGGGCTGGCGTTCAACACCGCGGTCAGCTTCACTACCAACACCAGCTGGCAGAACTACGCCGGGGAGTCCACCCTGGGATACCTCGCCCAAGCCACCGGTCTGGGCGTGCAGGCCTTCGCTAGCGCCGCTGTCGGACTCGCCGCCGGGCTCGCCCTTATCCGTGGGCTGACCCGCCACCACACCGATACGGTGGGCAACTTCTGGGTAGACCTGCTCCGCAGCATCACCCGGGTGCTGCTCCCCCTCTCCGCGGTGGGCGCGGTCGTGCTCATCAGCTGTGGAGTAGTGCAGAACCTGGCAGACCCGCAGGCCGTGACAACCCTGGCCGGGGGACGCCAGATCATCCTCGGCGGTCCGGTGGGCTCCTGGGAACCGATCAAACTGCTCTCCGGGGACGGAGGTGGATTCTTCAACGCCAACAGCAGCCACCCGTTTGAGAACCCCACCCCGGCCACCAACGTCATCGAGATCATCTTGATGCTGGTCATCCCGACCGCGTTCCTGCGCACCTTCGGGACGATGATCGGTGACCGCCGCCAAGGCTGGGCGTTGCTGGCCGTCGCCGGGCTGCTGTTCGCCTTCGTCCTGGTGGCCACCGGTGCGGCCGAGCTCGCCCACCACGACCCCGCCACCCTCGCCGCCGGCGCCGCGACCGAAGGCACCGAGACCCGCTTCGGTGCCCCCGGCAGCGCAACCTTCGGCGTGGCGGCCACCGCCACCGCCGACGGTGCGGCCAACTCCAGCTACGACAGCTTCACCAGCCTCGGCGGCGGGGTCCTGCTGGCCACGATGATGCTCGGCGAGATCAGTCCCGGGGGCGCCGGGTCCGGCCTGTACGGGCTGCTGATGATCACTATGCTGGCGGTCTTCTTGGGTGGACTGATGGTCGGACGCACCCCCGAATACCTCCAGAAACGCATCAGAGCCCCAGAGATCAAACTGATTGCTCTCTACCACCTCGCCACCCCGGCCGCCATCCTGGTGGGAGCCGGGATAGCACTGGCACTCCCAGTCGGGCGCTCCGCTGTCGGCAACCCCGGAGCACACGGGCTATCGGAGATCGTCTACGCCTTCACCAGCAGCGCCAACAGCAACGGCAGCGCCTTCGCCGGGCTAGCCGGAAACACTGCCTTCTACAACACCACTCTGGGTGTGGTCATGCTGGTCGGCCGTTACCTGCCGATCATCATCGTCCTCGCCCTGGCCGGTAGCCTCGCCCAGCAACACCACGGCCCGGTCACCACCGGCACACTGCCCACCCACCGCCTCCTCTTCATCAGCCTCGTCACTGGCGTCGCGCTGATCCTCACCGCGTTGACCTTCATCCCCGCCCTTGCCCTTGGCCCCCTCGCCGAGGGATTCCACACCATGCCCTCTGGTTACTGATCGGGCCCATGCCACAGCGCCCCGACCGGCACGGCCACCGCCATGCCCACCTCCATCGCCGACCAGACCAGGGACTGGGCATAGGGCTCGACCCGGCCCCAGGCGGCAAGGGCATGGTGGTCGAGCACCCACCCACCGAAGGCCTCGCTCACGCGTTGGGATCGCCTTTTGAGCCGAGACGGCGCGCCACGAGGCTGCGGGCCCATTGCAGAGCGTATTCCGGTGGCTTACCGAACCGGCGCTCGAGCACGACCAGGCCGTCCTCGCGGGCGCGGCGGAATGCCACCGCCTCGGTGACGTACCGGCTGACCGACTCGACCTGCCCGGATTCGACCAGGCGCTCCACCCCGGATGCAGCAGCGCGGACGTCAGGGCTCATGAGGCGCTGCCTGGGTGGATGCGTGGGTGTGCTCGTCGTGCCAGTTGGGGTCGGCGACGTCGGCGGTAACCATGGTCGTGCTGCCGCTGCCGACGATGACCTGGGCGCAGCAGCGTCGTGGAGAGATCATGAACACGTTAGTCCTGCCCCCCAGTGAGCTGATCAACGTAGAGCCCATGGCGTCGGTGGCGCTGTGCTGGTGGTTCTGCCGGTTGTGTGCGAGAAGAAGGGCCGCACCACATCCAAACTGGGCGCCTACACCCAAGCAACCGATCACCTAGTGAGAATGCACCGCGCCATCGTGCGCCATGTCTGAGAACGGGTCCGGCGAGATCCCCGCGCAGCTGAGCCCCGGGGGGCAGGCCGCTGCGGTCAGTGCTGAGCCTCAAACCCAACACCGCAACGCCTGACGGACCTCGCGCAGTTCCCCGTCCCATCCCCACGCCCGCTTTCCCCACTGACCAGCCCGTACCCTGGTACCGGGACCTGGTCTACCCCCGGGGTGTGGGCTCGTCGCCGTGTCGTGACCGTCAGTGAAAGCTTGCCCGTCCACGGCCACGCGCGCGCCTGTGTAGGCAGAGCTACACTCACGTCCTTGGACGACACGTGGACGATTACGATCGGTATCCATGTGGTGCCCGGCCGAGGGTCTTATACAGCAGCGACACTTCTTGAGCTACGGTGAGGAGGTCGTCATCCGTCGCTGGTCGTGGGCTCAGCGGCCGGTGGCTGTCGAGCAGAATGGCGAGCAGGCCGCGGCGCCTACGCCGTGGTGTAGTGCGGGATCGGTATACGGGCAAGTGATTCAATAGTGGGTTGAACTTATGGCAGACGAGCCGAGCCAGCCGAGGGACTCCGATGGCGACCCTAGTGGTAAGTCTTCGCTCTCCACCCTGAGCATATTAGGGGGTATTGTCACCATCCTTGTGGGACTCAACAGCTTGACTGGTTTCAATCCGTTGAAGGGTCTCCTACCCTCTTCGACGCCGGCGCCGCCGCGGATTTCAGAAACGATGCCTGTACAGACACCTCCGCCGCCGATCACGACGACAACGACAGCGACAACAACGACGAAACCTGCCTGGCTGATGCGAACTAATTTCTATACTGAATCCGAATTTTGGGCGGGGTCATGTGGCGACGAGGGTTGTCCGATGAACGCCATCTTTCGCAACCGTGGTGGAGAGGGCGTCGCGTCGGCGACCTTCTACATCCTACCGGGGTACGATACCCATGCATATCTTGCCTACTGCTCCACTGTCGTACCGAGTACTCCCCACGGGGGCGTAACAAGTGCCGGATGTACCGCGAATAGTGGTTCGCTTCAGCAGTTCATGAAGTCGTACGCTGGTGGGTCATTGTCGGTGGTTATGCACATCACGGTAGATGATTCCTACTTGGGGGATGGGAATTGACGGACGTCCTTACTCGTGTTCGCCATCGCCCAATTTTCGGGAAAGGTCCGGTTCGTGGCGTAGGGGCGGCCCTCAGTCGGCAATGCCGCAGCCTATCTGGGTTCGGGGTCGCCGTGGCACTTCACGAATCGACCACGGCTAAACTTCCTCTTGATTTGCGCTAACGGCCCTCGCGCGGGTCGTACGGTAATGATGGGCAGGTCCCCGCGTCAGGTCCCTCTGCCGTCCTCACCCTCCTCCTGGTACCGCCGCCAGTCGCCGTGCAGGCGGAGACATATTTCGTGACCTAAGACCTGCTCCATGGAGGCGAAGACCGGTTCCCAGGCCCGAAGCGACAGCTCAACGACGGCTTCTTCGTCGGCGCGGCAGTACTCGCGTATCTGCGGGTCCATGAGGCTAGGTCAGCGGCCGGTGGGCGCTTGGTGGAGAATTGATACATGATCAATAATGTCATCCGGCCTCCCAAGCAGGGCGGCTTGCCTGCCACGAAGTGTGGCTGGTAGTGGGCGACCCTGTGGATGAGCTTCAGCAGATCGGCCCCGCGCATCCGGCCGTCAAGGACGTTCTGGCGATCGAGCGCAACACCGCACCCAACCGGTTCGGCCTGGTCGTGACCGAGGGGTTGTGGTCAGTCAAGCTCGCCCTCGACCACGATCTGCGGATCGACAAGTTCTTCCTGTGTCCGGAGTTGATCCGCTCCGAGGACGCCCGAGGCAGCGCCGCCGAGCTGGTTAAGCGCGCCCGGCGCTCGTTTCGGGTGTCGGAGAAGACGCTGGCCCGCATGTCCGAGCGGGGCGAGCCGGACGGCCTGTTGGCCCTGGTCGAGATGCCCCAGTGGTCCCCGGAGCAGATCGACTTCGGCGACTCGGCGCTCGTGCTCGTCACGGACGGCATCGAGATCCCCGGCAACCTCGGCACTCTCATCCGCACCCTGGACGCCTGCAAAGCCGACTTGTTGATCATGACTAATCGGCGAACACGGATGAGCCATCCCAAGGTCCTCCGGGGCAGCCAGGGCATGTCCCTGGTGGTGCCACATATCGAGTTCGAGGACACCGCCGAGGCGATCACCTGGTTGGAGCGCCGGAGGTTCACGATCTACCTCGCCGATACGGACGAGAGTGTGAACTACCGGCGGGTGGACTACCGCGGGCGGACCGCGATCGTGGTCGGCAGCGAGCGCTACGGCATCTCCAAACCCTGGTACGAGCACGGCTTCACGCGCATCGGTGTGCCGATGCTCGGCGAGGCGGACTCGCTCAACGTGTCGGTGTCGGCGTCGGTCCTGCTGTATGAGGCACGCGCTCGCAAGGCCGGCTGGTAGCCGTGTCAGCCGACCGGCGATCCCAGGTCGAACCGGTTCGGCACGGATGGGTAGGTCTCGGCGAAGAACCGCAGGAACTCGTCCAGGTCGAACGGCAGGAAGTCGCACGGGTCGGGCTTGCAGTACAGCTTGCCGCCGCAGATGCCGACGTTGGTGCAGTTCCCGCACTGGGGATCATGGAACGGGTTGTGGCCGTCGATGTCGGAGAAGATCTCCCGCAGCCGCCCCACATCGCGCAGCAGGTCGTCGGTGGACCCGCGCGGGCTGGTCATGGCGTCGCACAGCGCCAACCGTCCATCGGCGGTGACCTTCAGGTTGTACGGCGTGTAGGCACTGCACGGGGAGAAGGTCGGGCGGGGGAAGTCGGTCACGGTCTCGCCGTGCTCGATCTTGAGTTTGATCACTTCGAGGTAGAGCCATTTGAACTGCTCAGAGCTCAGGGTCGGGATCAGCGCGTTGTAGTCGTAGTTGACCGTGTTGAACAGGTCGAACTGGGTGTACTTGATGCCAAGACCTTTCACCATGCGGTACACCTCGGGCACGTACTTCGCGTTGAACGCGTTCACGTTGTACCGGACAGCCAGCACCGTCTCGTAGGCGTTATAGTGCTCGGCATATCGCATGATCCGGCCCAGGACCTGATCGTAACTCCCGGCGCCGTTGTGCCGGACACGCACCGTGTCGTGATCGGCCTTGTTGGTCAACGTGATGGACGTGGCGTCCATCACCCGGACGATCGCCTCATCGAGCAGCAGGCCGTTGGTGTCCACCTGCGTGTTGAGCCCGACACCCAGTCGATCAGCCAGCCCCCGCATACCCGAGACCGCCGCGAGGATCTTGTCCTTCTGCATCAACGGTTCGCCGCCGATAAACCGCAGGGCGACGTCGGTGATCGGCCGGCGACCCTCGCTCACGACGGTCTGGACGTACTGCTGGATGCGGTTGATGGCCTGATCCGTGATGGCGCCCGTGCCCCGGTAGCTGTTCTGATAGCAGAACGGGCAGGCGAGGTTACATTCCTGTGTCAATTCAACCGTGATCGCCAGTAACGCATTGCTCTGCTTGCGCTCCAGGTAGCGCCGCTCGGCCGCCGCCCTCTCGTCGAAGTCAACGGGCACAAAGAATCCAGCGCGCTCCAGTTCAGTGAGCCGACCCGGTGCCAAGCCTGCGACGTGCCCAGACACAAGAGCCCGCGCCGTTTCCTCATCGACGATGGCGACGCTGCCCCAGAATTTGTTGAACAGCACCGTTCGAGCCGGATCGGAGGTTGGCGTGTAATGGTTGTAATAGGACGACGTCAGACTCATCCAAGGCCCTTTCCGGCCGCTCACACGGACTACCGGTCGATGGATTCTCCCATGGTGTCCGTCGCCGCTGGCGTCGCGTCGTCCTCGCGCTTGGCCCTGATCTGATTGTCCGAGTGCGAGCCCTGACAGTTGCCACAGCCCCGAGCGGCCAAGTCCTGACCCGCGAGATCAACCAAGACGTCCACCACTTACCTCCGGTCGCGTGGATCGCGATTCCCCTACCCCGACCCAAGTCTTCCGTGATCACCATACGAAGCAAGGGAGTTACGCAACGCGCTTGTGTAGCTGTCAGCCGCCGGTCAGGGTGACGCGGCGCCGTGGGAGAAGGAGCTGGCTTCGACGCCTCGTTGCGGGGTGGACTGGCGGGTCAGCCGGGGTAGCTCGGTGCGCAGGTCGGCCAGCAGCAGATCGGCGAGGTCGTGGGTGAACCCGTTGCGGACCACGACGCGCAGCACCGCCAGGTCGGTGCGGTGTTCGGGGAAGGCGTAGGCGGGAACCAGCCAGCCGTGCTCGCGCAGCGCGGCGGAGACATCGAAGACGGAATAGTCGCTGATGTGCTCGTGCAGGGTGAAGGCGAAGACGGGAAGCTCATCCCCACGGGTGAGCAACCGGAAGGGTCCGAACTCACCGATCTTGCCCGCCAGTTGGGTGGCCACCTGCCGGCAGGATTGCTGGACGCGCTGATAACCCTCGAAGCCTAGCCGGAGGAAGTTGTAGTACTGGGCGACGACCTGCGCGCCGGGGCGGGAGAAGTTCAGCGCGAAGGTGGGCATGTTCCCGCCCAGGTAGTTGACCCGGAACACCAGATCCTCCGGCAGCGCGGCGGCATCACGCCACACCACCCACCCGACACCGGGGTAGACCAGGCCGTACTTGTGGCCGGAGGTGTTGATCGAGGAGACCCGGGGCAGCTGGAAGTCCCACACCAGATCGGGGTCGCAGAACGGGGCGATCATCGCGCCGGAGGCGCCGTCGACGTGCACCGGGATGTCCAGCCCGGTGTTGGCCTGCAGGTCATCCAGGGCGGCGCAGATCTCGGCGACCGGCTCGTAGCTGCCGTCGAAGGTCGAGCCCAAGACCGCGACCACGCCGATGGTGTTCTCATCGCAGTGCGCCACTGCCTGGTCCGGACTCAGGTGGAAGCGCTCGCCCTCCATCGGGATCAGGCGGGGCTCGACATCCCAGTAGTTGGCGAACTTCTCCCAACAGACCTGCACGTTGATCCCCATCACGAGGTTCGGCCGGTCGAAGGGCTTGCTGGCGGCCTTGCGGGCGTATTGCCAGCGGCGTTTGAGCGCCAGCCCGGCCAGCATGCAGGCCTCGCTGGAGCCGGTGGTCGAGCAGCCGGTGGCATCCGGCGCGGGCGGGGCGTGCCACAGCTGCGCGAGCATCCGCACGCAGCGCAGCTCCAGCTCCGCGGTCCGCGGGTACTCATCCTTGTCGATCATGTTCTTGTCGAAGCATTCCGTCATCAGCTGGGTGGCTTGGGGCTCCATCCACGTGGTGACAAAGGTCGCCAGGTTCAGCCGGGCATTGCCGTCGAGCATCAACTCGTCGTGGACCAGCTGGTAGGCGATGTCCGGATCAAGCTCCCCCGGTGGCAGGTGATTGCGCGGGACCCGCACCGGTTCGCGGGTGAACACCGGGTTGATCGCTACCTCATGGTGGCCACGATGGTGCTGGTAGGCCGGATGCGAGAGGGGCATGCTCGCTACGCTAAAGCCCGTAGGGCCGCCTCGCGGGTCGAAGGCTCCGCGCGGCGCGCACAGATACCCAATCGGAGGGTGACGACGGTGTGCCGGCTGTTCGGTCTCTCCGGTGGATCCGAGCGCATCCGGGCGACGTTCTGGCTGTTGGAGGCGCCGGATAGCCTCGCCACGCAGAGCCGCCGCGAACCCGACGGCACCGGGCTGGGTACCTTCGACGCCGACGGCACGCCCCGGGTGGACAAGCAGCCGATCGCCGCCTACCAGGACCGGGAGTTCGCCCAGGAGGCCAAGGAACGCCTCTCCACCACGTTCGTGGCGCACATCCGCTACGCCTCCACCGGCGGGCTATCTCCCCAGAACACCCACCCCTTCCAGCAGCGTGGCCGGATCTTCGCCCACAACGGCGTCATCGAGGACCTGCCGCGCCTGGAGGCCGAGCTGGGCGAGGAGCTGTCCCTGGTACAGGGTGACACCGACTCCGAACGGTTCTTCGCGCTGGTCACCCGCCACATCGACGCCCAGGGGGGCGATGTCGGCGCCGGCATCACCAGCGCCGCCCGGTGGGTCGCGGCCAACCTGCCGATCTACGCGATCAACATCGTTCTGACCACCCCCACCGAGCTGTTCGCGCTGCGCTACCCCGACACCCACGAGCTGTTCGTGCTGCGCCGCGGCGCGGGCGGCCAGCACGGAGGCCGCCATCTCGATGCGGCCAGCACCGCCGGTCGGGTCCGGGTCCGCTCCGGTGCGCTCGCGTCGCACCCGGCGGTCGTGGTGGCCAGCGAACGCATGGACGAGGACCCCGGATGGCGCTGCCTGAGCCCCGGGGAACTGCTGCACGTCGATGGGCACCTGCGCCTCCACAGCACGATCGCCGTCGAGCATCCACCCGCCCACCAGCTCACTCTCGAAGAGTTGGGCCACAGCGCCGCATCCCAGAGCCCGCCATGAGACCGCGATGACCGCACCGCAGCCCAGCGCGGGGCTCGTGCAGCGCCGCCACCTGGTGACCGAGCTGCCCGGCCCCCGCTCCCGGGAACTGGCGGCCCGGCGCGCGGCGGCGGTCTCGGCCGGGGTGAACGTCGCGCTGCCGGTGTTCATCGCGGCGGCCGGCGGTGGGGTGCTTCTGGACGTCGATGGCAACTCCCTCATCGACCTGGGCTCGGGCATCGCGGTGACCAGCGTGGGTAACGCCGCACCCGCCGTGGTGGCGGCCGTGCAGGAGCAGGTCGAGTGCTTCACCCACACCTGCTTCATGGTCACCCCCTACGAGCCCTACCTCGCGGTCTGTGAAGAACTGGCGAGGCTCACCCCGGGTGGGCACGAGAAGCGCTCAGCGTTGTTCAACTCGGGGGCCGAAGCCGTCGAGAACGCCGTCAAAGTGGCCCGGCACGCCACGGGGCGGGCGGCGGTGGTCGTCGTTGACCACGCCTACCACGGCCGGACGAACCTCACGATGGCCTTGACGGCTGCCGCGATGCCCTACAAGCACCGCTTCGGACCCTTCGCGCCCGAGGTGTACCGCGTCCCCACCTCCTACCCGCTGCGGGACCCGCCCGGGATGAGCGGAGCCCAAGCGGCCGCCCGCGCCCTGTCCCTCATCGAGCGGCAGGTCGGTGCCGAGGCGCTCGCCTGCGTGGTGATCGAGCCGATCCAGGGCGAGGGCGGGTTCATCGTTCCCGCTCCCGGTTTCCTGCCTACGATCGCCCAGTGGTGCGCCGAGCACGGCGTGCTCTTCGTCGCCGACGAGATCCAAACCGGGTTCTGCCGCACCGGTGACTGGTTTGCCTGCGAGCACGAGGGAGTGATCCCCGACCTGATCACCACCGGCAAGGCCATCGCCGGTGGCCTGCCGCTGGCCGCCCTCACCGGCCGTGCCGAGCTGATGGACGCCGTGCACGTCGGTGGGCTGGGCGGCACCTACGGCGGCAATCCGGTCGCCTGCGCCGCCGCGCTAGCCAGCATCGCGACCATGCGCGAGCACGACCTGGCCGGCGCGGCACGGCGCATCGAGGCGATCGCCACCCCTGCGCTCGCCGCGCTCGCCGCGCAATGCCCGGCCGTGGCCCAGGTCAGGGGTCGCGGCGCCATGCTGGCCTTAGAACTCATCGAGCCCACTACCGCAGCACCCGACCCGGCCCTGACCGCCCAGGTCGCCCACGCCTGCCACCGCGCCGGGGTCGTGGTGCTCACCTGCGGCAGCGACGCCAACGTCATCCGGCTGCTACCGCCCCTGATCATTTCCCCGGACCTGCTCACCGAAGGACTCGACGTGCTCACCCACGCCGTCCTCCACTCGGGGTGAACTGGTCGAAGGTGTGGACAGTGCCCCTTGTCGCGGCCCCTTGTCGAGCGGTCAACCAGGATCGTCAACACCTATGATGGCTCGTAGCAGAGGACGGAATCGTCATTCTGTGATCTGGGCACGGTGCAAGTGCTCGAGACGGTACTATGATTATAATAGCGACGCCAAATAATAGTAACTGGACCGACCCACCAGTAGTTTTTGTTAAGGTTAGAGCCGGTTCTCAACGAAGTACAGGACTGGACTGTCTTATCTTTTTCATTCTTTCCTGTTGTGCACTGGGCATCCGCGTAGTAGCTGTAGTAGTTGATATGCTGTCCGTTGGTTCCTGCCGAGGCTGTTCCCGTTCCAGTCCCCAGCAGGCCACAGGCTACGACGGCACCCAGTGTTGCTGTCAGTGGGGCCAGCCGCTTCCAGCGTGAGTTCGACATGGCATTTCCTTCCGGTCCCTTGTGTGTTCCTGGGGTCTTGGGTCTGGGTTCAGCGACCCGCTCAGAGCGCCCGGGGTGCTGGACGCACAGGAACTCAAGCTCACGAGGGTGACCCACGAGTGCATTCCCGCTGTTGCGCCTCGACCGGGCGGGGCGATCAGGATAGCTCCCATGTGGTGTGGTAGCCCGGGATGTCGGAGGTTTCCGGTTTCCTGGACCAAGTCGTGGGTTTCCGGTTTCCTCGCCGGCGAGGAAACCGGTGCAGGAGTGCGGTCGTCGGTGACCTGCACCACCCCGGTGGCCGGAGGACGGCGCCGGGATGCCAGACCCTACTCGGGTTGGGTTCCCCTGACGCGGACCGCTACGATCCGCCCCCTAATCGCTACATCATGTAGTCGCGGGGGGACACGTGAGCTGCATCTCGGATCCGGCTGTCGAGCAGGCCTCGCGCGAGGCGGGCGCCGAGGTGCGTCGCTTGCGCAGGGATCGGGGTTGGTCTCTGGCCGAGCTGAAGGAGCAGGTGCACTACAGCAAGGGCTACCTGAGCAAGATTGAAAACGGGCAACAGCGGATCACCCCGGAGATGGCCCGCAACTTCGACAAGGTGTTCGGGACGAGCAGTGTCCTGGCCACCCTGCATGCCGCCCAGCCGAGCCGCACCCCAGTCCAGGACGACGGCGAGCAGCTCGGTGCCCGGCCGTGCCCGTATCCCGGTCTGGCCGCCTTCGGCCCGGAGGAGGCCCGCTGGTTTTTTGGCCGGACCGAGGTCATCACTGATCTGGTCTGCCGGCTCGGTCAGCACGGGGACGGGAGCGGGCCGCTGGCGGTGGTGGCCCCCTCCGGGACCGGCAAGTCCTCGCTGCTGGCTGCCGGGCTGATCCCAGCCCTGGCCGATGAGGCATTACCCGGTTCCAGTGACTGGCGGGTCGTCTGTGCCACCCCAGGGACGCATCCGCTGACCACCCTGGCCGAGCGGATCGCCGTCGTCACCGGGGCTGAGCCCGTCGCTGTGGCGGCGGTCGCCGGTGACCCCGACTGGTTCGCCGCGTTTCTCACCGAGGTGGCAGCCGGCGGGAAACCAGAGGACGCACCCGCTTCAGCGCGGATTGTGCTGATCGTGGATCAGTTCGAAGAGGTCTTCACCGAGTGCCAGCAGGAGGCCGAGCGCCAGGCATTTATCGCCGCGTTGTGTACTGCGGCGCGCCGTGCGGCGGTGGTGGTTGTGCTCGGGGTGCGGGCGGATTTCTACGACTCGTGCTTGGCGTACCCGGCGCTGCTGCCCGCGTTGCAGGCCCCGGTAGTGCTCGGGCCGATGAGCGCCGATCAGATCCGCTCGATCATCACCGGCCCGGCCGAGGCCGAAGGCCTGCAGGTCGAGCCCGGCTTGGTCGAGTTGCTGCTGCGTGATCTGGGGGTGACCGATGATCTCGGCGCCGAGACGGCCAGCTACAGCCCGGGCGTGTTGCCGCTGCTGGCGCACGCGCTGCGGGTGGCCTGCCAACAGGGTGAGGGCCGGGCACTGACCGTGGCCGGCTACCGGCGCGCCGGCAGCATCTGCCACGCGTTGGTCAGTACCGCCGACCGTGCCTACAGCCGGCTGAGCCCAGCCGAGCAGCAGCTCGCCCAGCAGCTGCTGCTGCGCCTGGTCAACCTGGGTGATCAGGGCAAAGCCACCCGCCGCCGGCTCACCCGCACCCAACTGATCGAGGCACTGTCTCTCCCGGCTCCCACGGTCGAGAAGGTGCTGGAGGTGCTCGGGCAGGCCCGGTTGGTCACCTTCCACGTCGAGAATCTCGGCCAGGATGGCGACCATGTGGAGATCACCCATGAGGCGCTGCTGACTGCGTGGCCGCAACTCGCCGACTGGATCAACACGGACCGGGACGGGTTGCGCACCCACCAGCGGCTGGCCGAGGCCGCCGAGGAATGGCAGGCCACCAACCGGGACCCCTCGGGGCTCTACCGCGGAACCCGGTTAGCCATCGCCCGCGAATGGGCCACCAGCCCCGGCTGCAAGGGCCGGCTCAGCGCACGGGAGGAGGCCTTCCTCACTGCCAGTATCGACCATCAGCACGCTGAACAGCGCCGTACTCGACGCCTACGCACACTGGTGGGCGTGCTGGCGATGTCCCTGGTCATGGCCCCGGGGGTTGTTATTACCTTCCAGCAACACCAGTTGGCTAGAGCCGACGAGTTGGCGATCAAATCCAGTTCCCTGGTAGCCACGCAGCCAGATACGGCGATGCTGTCCGCTGCGGAGGCTTACCATTTGATAGAGCTACCGGGGATACGCAATGCGCTGTTGAGTGCGCAATCCCACTACTTCGTCCGCCGACTGGTCGGCCACACCAGGCACGTCCACACGGTGGCGTTCAGGCCGGATGGGCGCATTCTGGCCACCGCCAGCGACGATGGCACCGCGCGGCTATGGAGGGTTGCCAGCCACGGCCAGATCGCCAAGATCAATAGTACCGGCTCCATCAACGATGCAGAGTTCAGTTCCGATGGGCGCACCCTGGCCACCGCCAGCACCGACCGGACCGTGCGGCTGTGGAACGTGACTGACCCATCCCACCCCACATCCTTGGGTCAGCCCCTGACGGGTGCCCCTCGCACCACCGTCGACGCTGCGACGTTCAGTCACGATGGCCGGATTCTGGTCACCGCCAGCGACGATGGCACCGTGCGGCTGTGGGGCGTGACCATCCCATCTCACCCCACGCCACTGGGCCCACCCCTGACCGGCCACACCGGCGCTGTCAACGCAGTGGCGTTCAGCCCCGACGATCGCATTCTGGCCACCGCCAGCGCGGATGGCACCGCCCGGCTATGGGATGTCGCTAGCCGTGGCCAACTCGCCGCGTTGACCGGCTCCATTAGCTCCGTTAGCTCGATTAGCGCTGTCAACGCGGTGGCGTTCAGCCCCGACGGGCAAACCCTGGCCACCGCCAGCACCGACCGGACCGTGCGGCTGTGGAATGTGGCCACCCCATCCCACCCCACACTCCTGGGTGTACCCCTGATGACCGGCCACGTCGACGCTGTCAACGCGGTGGCGTTCAGCCCCGATGGGCATACCCTGGTCACCGGCAGCGGCGATGGCACCGCGCAGCTGTGGGACGTGGCCACCCAACAGCTAGCCGGTACTCTCGGAGGTCACAGCGGCGCCATCAGGGGCGTGGCGTTCAGCCGAGATGGGCATACCGTAGCCACGGTCGGTGATGACCACATCGTGAAGCTGTGGGACACGAGTGGTCCGATCTTCCTCTCCTCTCCGCCCGTCAGCAGTGACGGTGTAGTCTTCAGTCCCACCGGGGGAATGCTGGCCACCGTCCACGCGGAGGGCACCACCGGACTGTGGGACATGGCCAGCCACCGCCAAATCACCACCCTGACCGACCCCACCGGCGCCATTAGCCATGTGGCCTTCAGCCTGGATGGGCGCACCCTGGCCACCGCCAGCACTAACCAGACCGTGCGGCTGTGGGGCGTGACCATCCCATCTCACCCCACACCACTGGGCCCACCCCTGACCGGCCACACCGGCGCTGTCAACGCAGTGGCGTTCAGCCCCGACGATCGCATTCTGGCCACCGCCAGCGCGGATGGCACCGGCCGGCTATGGGAAGTGGCCAGCCACCAAACCATCGATACCCTGACTGGCCACACCGGCCCCATCCGCAGTGTGGCCTTCAGCCCCGACGGGCGAAGGCTAGCCACCGCCAGCGACGAAACTGTGCGACTGTACGATATCAGCAATCCATACCATTCCGAGAATTGGGCCATCCTGACCGGCCACACCAGCGATGTCTATCGGGTGGTGTTTAGTCCTGACGGGCAGACGCTGACCACCGTCAGCAAAGATTCCACCGTACGGTTGTGGGACCTCAACCCAGACCGGGTCACCGCTCGCCTTTGCCACCTCATCGGCACCGTCAGCAAGGAGCAATGGGCCCAATTGTACCCTGAACTACCTTACCAGACCACCTGCCCCTAAGGGTTGTTGGTCGCCTTTAGGGAAAGTAGCTTCCGGGAAGGCAACCAGCAGTAGTGCCCTCCGGTGGTTTCCAGCGAAAAACCAACTTGATGGCACGCTCCTCGACGACACGCCGGGCAGGGGCGTACCCGGCTTTATCGGATCTTGACCAGCTTTACTATACGAACGCGGAGGTTCGGTACGGATGGTCGGCGGTGTACTCGCAGAAATCGAGAAAGCCTACCACGCGGGTGTCCAGAGGCTAGATCTCTCAGATCGCCAACTGACGTCCCTGCCTGCGGAGATAGGTAAACTGCGGAAGTTAAAGATTCTCAGTCTAGGGCGCAATATGCTTACCGAACTTCCTCCTGAGATCGGGCTCTTGACGAATCTCAAAAAGCTGGACCTCGACTTTAATGACTTAACGTCATTGCCGAAAGAAATCGAGTGTTTGACCAAACTTCACCACCTCAGCTTCTATAGAAATAAGCTCACCGAACTACCGCACCTTCCCCCGTATTTGCCGAGTATCAGTCAGCACCTAGCCGTAGACGCTGGATGCAATTTCATCAACAAGATACCTGCTTCTATTGTAGAGCACAAGCAGCTACGTAGCCGGAATTGAACAACAAATCCACCGAAGTTAGCATCGTCGCGGGTCACGGGCTCGATAATGTCTCCAAGTGGGTAACTTATTTCATTCCGTCTACTACGTTTTCTAGGATTGGGGCACAACAGGATATCTACTGTGCTGCCAGAGCTTGGAGGGGCCACCTGGCTGCAACGCCTTGATCTGTCGGGAAATCTTATTGCCAACCTTCCGCCGGAGCTTGGAAAATTACCTGATACGGTTTCCTTAAAACTCGATGGCAACCCGCTGCGCGAACCCCTCCCCGAACTGTATGAGCGTGGGGTGCAACCGCTGTTAGCATACTTGCGTGGCCTCACGGCGGGTGCTACAGCCCGCTACGAGGCGAAACTGATACTTGTCGGCGAAGGCAACGTGGGAAAGAGTTCCTTGGTGGCGTCCCTCCAAGGACAAGAGTTTGTCGAGGAGCGGCCCACTACCCACGGAATTCACATCAGCCGCCTGCGGGTGCCGAACCCAGACAATGACGGGTTTATCACCCTGAACACCTGGGATTTTGGCGGTCAGGAAGTCTACCGCGTCACCCACCAGTTCTTCTTTAGTCGCCGCTGTTTGTATCTGCTCGTCTGGCGCCCACGGGAAGGGCAGGAGGAGAACGCGGTTGAAGAATGGTGCAGGCGTATCCGGCTCCGCATCGGTGCGGACGCTCGTGTCCTTATCGTAGCGACGCATGCCGACGAACGGCGCAGCGAGCTGGACTACCCCGAGCTTCGTCGGCAGTTCGGGGAACTCCTGGTGGGGCATTGTGAGATTGACAACAGGACGCAACGCGGAATTGATCAGCTGAAGACCGAAATCAGTCGCGTCGCGGCAACGCTACCGCAGATGGGCGAGCTGATGAGCGAGAAGTGGATGGCCGTCCGGTCTGATCTGCAGAAGCTCGACACACCTCAGATCCCCTACTCCCGCTTCGATGCGATCTGTGCTGAACGTGGCGTTGAGAGTGATCAGAGGTCCGCGTTGATCGGACTGTTGCATGATCTCGGACATCTGATCTACTACGGTGACGATGACGGCCTCCGCGATATTGTGATCCTGCAGCCTGAGTGGCTGACCAAGGCCATCGGCTACGTTCTTGAGGACGAAGCGACGGCGCACGCTGGTGGCGTTATCAAGCACAGCCAACTGCACAGTATCTGGCAGAACCCAGAGCGCGATGTACAGTATCCTCCGCAACACCATGCCTACTTCTTGCGCTTGATGGAAAAATTCGATGTGAGCTATCGGGTTCCCGACGAAGACCAGAGTTTGGTCGCTCAGCTCGCACCGTACGACCAGCCGGAACTGCCGTGGGGACTAGGTTCCCCCGTTGAGCCGGGCATCCGGGAGCTCCAGATCGTGTGCCGGATGAGCGATATCGCGCCAGGAATCATGGCATGGCTGACGGTGCGAAACCACAGATTCAGCACACGACGGCATTGGCGACGCGGGGTCTTCCTTGAGCATACTCCTCAACTGGCCCAAGCACTGCTGATCCACGCCGGGGCCAAAGAACTGCACTTGAGGGTGCGGGCGCCGTCCCCAGACTACTTTTTCAGTGTCTTGCGTGACTCGATTGAGGACTTGATCCGGAGGCGTTGGGAAGGGCTTAGTTATGATCTCATCATTCCATGCCTGCAGGTCCTGGAGGATGGTAGTCGTTGCACCGGACAGTTTGAGCTGCATTCCCTCCAGAAGTATCGGGAGCAGGATATACCGACGGTCCGCTGCGCCCGATGCATCAAAGAACGTAGTGTCTCGGAACTGATGACTGGTTTCGCATCGCCCGAGAGTCAGATCGCCCAGCTTCGCGAAAGCATATACGAGTCGACTACGAGAATCCGGCAGGACATACATGATTATGCAACTCGGCAGGAGCACCGTCTGGTAGTACAAGCTGCTGAGACTGCACACCAGTTGCGAATTCTTCTGAAAGCTGTGACGTGTGAGGCGCCAGACTGTCCGCGGCTGTTCACGCTTGTCGAGCGCCAACCGGGGAGTAGGGTATGCTTTCCATGGTCCCGCGAGCATTTCCGCCTGACGCTGTGGTGTGAACATCCCGGTCATGAGCATCTTCTGCTTGAGGCGCAGTACGAGTTTACTCAGCCCAAACACTGGTTTGTGACAATTGCTCCATATATTCTTGTGCTCAACAAGGTTCTGCAGGTAACCGTCCTGGTGGCCTGCGCTGCTCAGGGTGCGCATATGCCCGAGGTGGCCGATGCGGCTCTTCGTGTGGCTATCCCCGAGCGGGACTACGATTACGAGAAAGTCAAGAAAGATCTCGACTTGATGAAAGCACTCGTGGATCGCCTGCAGAAACGCGTTGTCGCTGACAGCGGCGTAGCGAACGTTGGGGGTGCAGAATTTCGGGCACTTCGCGAGCTCCTCCTGGAACTGGACCCAGCTAGACTCTTCGGTGGCCTACGTCGGGTGCTGACACCGGAGGGTGATTATTTATGGATCTGCCCACCTCACTATCGTGAGTACGACCCCGGGTTGCCCGAGCTACCGTGATTGAACCGTGTCAGCGATGGCGCGCGCCAAGCCGGGCCCGTAGGCTGGTGCGTCGCCACCAGCACTGCGGCGCACTGGGCGCACAGCTAACCGACCGGCGCGACCATCGCCGCGGCCACCACCTCCGATAAGTAATAGCCGTCGATGGTGCTGACCTGCGCAAATGTGGCTGGGTCGTCGGTGACTTCCCAGCGCCAGACGAAGGTGCCCGTCGTCTCGTCGTGGCCGCGTTCCTGGCGGAGGTAGCCGGCCTCGCGCAGCTGGCGGATCCCCGCCACTCACAGCATCCTTGCCTTGGGAGGGGGTTGCTAGCCCACCTCAGTGGATCTTGATTAGCACTCTGCGGCAGTCAGCGCATAACCGGTCGTGACTCGCCGGGGCGAACCCGCTGCGCTTGCACCGATGGCAGGTCTGCCAGGTCAGCCGGACCCGCCCACGCCGCATCCGCCGGAGCCGGTCTCGCGCTTGCTTTTGTGCCCGTAACCGCCCCAGCACCTCCCGCATGCTCCACCGCTGGAGCAGGAGTGCC
>JAFATA010000002.1 GCA_019244165.1 Pseudonocardiales bacterium
ACTGGTTCAACAACAGGCGACTCTATGAGTACTGCGGCGACCTGCCACCCGCGAAACTCGAGCAGATCTACTATTGCAATCATCAAGGAAATGAGGTAGCGTAAGTTCCCTCAAAGCCGAGTCTACGGAATCTCCGGGGCGGTTCACGGCAGCATGCTGTGTCACGGCTGACGGCCGAAACATCGCGAGTGGCGGCCGGTGGCTGGGACGATGGGTGGTGTGGATCTGAGGGGAACGGTAGCCGTGGTGACCGGCGCAGGAGGTGGCCTTGGTGGGGGTATCGCCCGGGCTTTCGCAGCGTGTGGCGCGGCGGTCGTTGTCCACTACCACACCAGCGCCGAGTCAGCGGCCAGTGTGGTCACGGACATCATCGCCAGCGGTGGACGGGCGCTGGCGGCTCAATGCGACCTCACCGACCCCGAGGGCGGTCAAGGCCTGGTGGCAAGGGCCATCGATGAGTTCGGCCGGGTGGATACCGTCGTGGCGAATGCCGGGATAGCGCCGGTCGCCGAGCTCGCCACGATGTCGGTGTCGCAGTGGCGCGAGGTAGTCGACACCAACCTGATCGCAACTTTCGCGACGGTACAGGCCGCCGCAGCGGCCATGAGTGCGGGCGGCGGGACGATCCTCCTGATCGGGTCCATCGAGGGCACGCACCCGGCGTGGGCGCACGCCCATTACTGCGCCTCGAAGGCTGCGGTGGTTCACTTCGCGCGCACCGCAGCGTTGGAGTATGGCCGATACGGCATCCGGGTGAACAGCGTCTCTCCCGGACTGATCTGGCGGGACGGCTTGGACCTCGACTGGCCGGAGGGGGTCCGGCGGTATCGAAGGGTAGTCCCGCTGGGGCGGCTGGGCCGGCCTGCTGATGTCGGGAATGCCTGCGTGTTCCTGGCCTCGTCGATGGCCGAATGGATCACCGGAGTGAACCTCGTGGTGGATGGTGGAGTCTCGGTGCACCCGATCTGGTAACCCCCAGCGCCGACGCGACATACCTGATCAGGTGCGGGTGAGGGCACGGATCTGCGGTGCCGCCTGGGGCCAGCCGGCGGTCAGCTTCGTGCGCTGGCCGAGGTGGAAACCCGACCAGGCGAACGGTGGAGCCATGGTGGTACCCACCAGTGTCCATACCCCGAGTGGACTGGAGCCTTGCCACACCCCAGCCGGGACAATGAGCTGCGGCCTTGCTCCCGCCGCGAGGTCTGGCCCCAGGATCGGCTGCTCGACTCGCCCGCCCGGATACAGCAGCAGCATTCGCAGCGGCGATCCGGCGTACCAGTGGTAGGTTTCCATATTATCAAGCGCGTGCAATGCTGAGAAGTCCGGGGAGATCAACATAAAATAGATCACCGAGGTGTGCGCGTCGATATAGGTGCGGCGGAACAGGCCACCTTCCCCCGGCAACCGCTCCAGCCTGAGCAACCGCGCGATCCGCTTCGCTTCGGCGCGGTTGCTCACGGCGCTGCTCCTTGTGCGGCGCTCAGCCATCTGAGCTCGAATGATGGTTTTTGCAACGAGAGCGATCATCCAGGAGAGAGGGTACCTATCTGATGAGCAGGATACGTGGGAGGAAGCAATTGTGGGTCGCGCACCAGAGTAGCGGGGTTCGAATACCGCGGCCTGCACGAGCAGGCCCCTTCCCGGCCTCGGTGGACTGCAACACCGGCGCGAGGTGCTCACCGACCGCCTCCAGGTCGCCTTGACCCAGGTGGGCAAGCGCGAGGTCGAAACGGGCAGCGGCGACGTAATGCGGGCCGGACGGGATACCATCGTGGCCCACCCCACCATCACCTCGCCACCCCGCCCCAACGGGGCACCGGCGCTCAACGGAGGCGCGGCAGACTGGCCCACCACTCGCGGTCACCGACCACGACGAGCTGTGACCGGCCCGAGTGATCGCAACGTTCAAGTTCCTGGGATGTCTGTCCGTAGCCTATCAACAACGCTAGGTAACGACGGAGAGCGGCACGGTAGCCATCACTCTGATGGCGTGCATGGGATTCTGTGCCACGGGGTATCGAAACCGCGGTATCGAGACTCCGTTAGGGAGAGGCGGATCGAGCCAAATTGACAGTGTCCGGCGGCGTAGTGCGAGGTCATGATGACCAGTCAGCGTGTGGGAATAACCTGTGGTAGAGGTGCCGGTGGGGAACAACACAAAGTGACGACGTCGTCCCTTCTCCTCCAGTCCTACTTCCGGGACCGCAGTCTGGTGGTGCGACCGGTGGGGGAGCTGAGCCCTCAGACCTACGAGCGGCTGCGCGACGGGCTCGTGGCCTGCGCCGCCGACGAGCCCGCCGCGATTGTGGTGGATCTCGGCGGCATGCAGACGGCTATCACGTCATTATTGAACGTGTTCCCTTCTGTCGCCGACCGTATCGGTGACTGGCCGGGGGTGCGACTCGTGCTGGCGGGGGCCCGACACACGCTCCGCACCATGCTCGACTCCAACGCCGTGTCACGATTCGTGCCCACCTACGGTAGCGTCAGCGAGGCTCTGCAGGATCTCGACGCGGTACCTCCGCCGCTTCGGCGCGAGGTGACGCTGCCCTGCAGGCCGGAGAGCTCGCGGTGGGGCAGGCATCTAGTCGGGCGGACCTGTCAGGAGTGGGGCATCCCCGAAGCAGTTCCGGACGCGGTGGTCATCACTTCGGAGCTGATCGACAATATGGTGGAGCACGCGCGTTCGGAGGGCCAGTTACGCCTGGAGTTGCGCCGCACTGCGCTCTGCATCGCGGTGACCGACGCAGACCCGCGCCGACCCCAGTTGCGGCTGCCCGGACTGAGCGCGGCCGGTGGTCGCGGCCTGGTACTCGTCGACAGGCTCAGCCGCACCTGGGGAACGGCACCTCGCCTCGGCGGCGGCAAGGTGGTCTGGGCGGTGCTCACCGTGTCCCCCCGGGGCCACCTGGGCGCAGCCCCGAGGCAGCAGCGCAGCTAGGCCCCCGACTGGCCGGATCACGGTTCATCCCCTCGCCCGTCGCTGCCCCGCGGTCATGCCGCCGACGACGCCGTACTGCTCGGAAGCAGGGAACTCCAGGGCGGCGGCGCGGCATATCTGCAGCACGGGGCAGCGGGCACACACGGCCAACGCCCGCCGCTCCCAGGGGTGGCTCGGCGGCCCATCATCCGTGCTGTCAGCCGGCCCGTAAAACACCTCGGGATCCACCGCCCAACATGCAGGTTCCGCCCGAGCGGTCTGCAGTTGCGGGACGAGAATATCGACACTGGTCACGAGAAACCTCCCAGGATGAAGCAACCGACGCGTGCGGTCGCCAGAACGGAAAAATCTCCAGTCGCCACCGTGGGCTGCTCGTCAGATTTCTGGGTAGCGCGAGACGGTGGTCGCGACCCCTTTCCTCTGGGATGTCGCGCCGCCGCGCCTCTTCGTTCGTGGTGGGTGCCGCAACTCGCTGAGGCTGCACCATGCGTGTACACCGAGGATCGCAAGGATGAATGCCACCAGAACGATCAAGTCGAAACTTATCATTCTTCAGCCCTCCTTCGTGATCTCTGCCACTCCCTTGGGTGGAGGTCAGTTCAGGGGTCCACCCTCCTCCCCTTCTCTCCTTCCACTACGTCAGTCGGTCACATGCAGTTACCCCCCGCGAACCCGCAGTAAACATCGCCTCCGGCAACGCCCCGCGGCCGCCGAGTTCGATGTCAGGGCTGCGCGATCGACCCGGGACAGCCCCAGAGTCGAACTCGACGCACTGAGAAGGCCCGTGGAAGGTGTGTCCGGGGCGGTACTGACGACAGTAACGGTTATTTCGGTGTAATCACAACGTGACCGGTGGAGACATCGAAACCGACGCTATTAGCGAAGAAGAACCCGATTCCGGTGGTCGCCTCGGTTAACCCGAAAAGCCTGGCGAACCCCAAGCGAACGTCGGGGAGTCTCGACGCCGTGGTGAACGACTGGAGTACGGCCCCGTTCGGCGCGGTGATCGACACATGTGTCCCCGCCGCGATCAGCGGTCCCCGACGGGGAAACATCGGGAGGAAGTCCGGTCGGACCGCCGGGAAGGAAAACCCGGAGTCGATGTCCGTCAAACCGCAGTCACGCACGGTACCCACGGTCCAACACAGGGTGACATCACGCTGGTATGCCTGGTGACCGTTGGGGTAGGTGCCGTCCTCTTCCGGCAACGGAAGCACCACGCTCGTCGGGGAGATGATTGGCTTGCCCACCAGCAACGTTCCCGCGTTATCGGTCAGCGTGATGGTGTAGCCCTCAGACAGCGATGGCGTGAGCTGCACCAGCGGCGACTCCAACGGGGGGACGCTCGGAACCGGACTGCCCACCCCCACCCCGAGGAGACCCTGCGCGCCGCCGCACCTCGAGAAACCGAGCCTCGGATCGTCCGATGCGACCGAGCCGATCGCCACTGGGTACGGGGTGGTGACACCCGCTGGGCCACCGATGTTCACCCGGGCGTGTACCACTGTCGCGGTGAACCTCGGTCTACCGACAAAGCTCTCGCTGATAGTCCGACCGCTCGACTGGGCGTTCGGGCCGATCGCGGCCGCGTCGAGCAACAGCCCAGAACTTCCGGTGTCCACCACTACCGGAACCGACCGGCCGCCACCAACAGACACCTCGGCCACCACACAGCTCCCCCCAGAGGGGACGCGTTCCACGGTGAGCGGAATCGACTGGCGCACAGGCACCGTCGAAGGCGCAGATCCGACGGGCGGGGTGGACCTCGACGACAACGACCCACAACCCCCGCACACCAACGTCCCGCACATCAGCACAAAACAGAGCACCACCAGCCGCAACCACCAGTGGTTCCGTAGGTTGGGAACGGACTCGGCTTGGTCGGTCACGTGCTCATAATCCCGCATATGTCTAGATCACGTCGGGAACTGAGATCTCGCTGGGTGCCCTAGCGGATCTCGGTTCGGTCTCATGCAACCATGGCGCCTGGCTGTCATGGTCGTAGGATGGGAACGAGCCAGGTGAGCCACGAGGGAGTCGTCATGGTCAATCCCGGTGATCCGCGCTCACCGTACCGGCAGGTCGCGGACGCCCTACGAGCCGAGATCACCTCCGGTGCGCTACGCCCGGGTGACCCGATCCCGTCCAACACGACGATCATGGGTCGGTTCAAGATCTCTAGCTCCACGGCACAGCGCGCGGTGCGGATCCTGGTCTCCGAGGGTCTGGTGCAGGGTGTTCCTGGTCGAGGGGTCTTCGTCCGCACCAAGCGGCCGTTTTGGCCAGAGGTGGTGACGCGGTATCTGTCCGTTCCCCCGGAAGGCGAACGGGCTCGGTGGATCACCGAGAGTGCGAAACGGGGCCGCCGAGCCGACCAGCGAATCACGTTCGTCGGGGAGGTGGAGCCACCGGAGGACGTGGCGGACAACCTGAGATTGCCCGAGGCGGGGACGGCGGTGGTCCGCAAGCGCGTGATGCTCCTGGACGATGAGCCCGTCGAGCTGGTCGAGTCGTACTACCCGACCGACCTGGTCCGAGGTAGCCCCATCATGGAGATGGCCAAGATCCCTCGTGGTGCTTATGCAGCCCTGCTCGCCCTGGGCTACCCGCCCCGGCACGCGCACGACGTGGTGTACGCGCGGATGCCGACGCCGGATGAGTCCCGAGCGCTGCACCTGGCACCGGGTACGCCGGTCTTCTGCATCATCCGCACGGTGCTGTCCGACGATGACCGGCCTATCACGGTGGACGTGATGGTCCTCGGCGGTGACGAAAACCGCCTGGAGTACGAAATCCCCATCGTCTGAGCCCCTTCCTGGTCATCCCCGAAGCCCCCGGCGTGAGCGCCTGGGGGCTTCGTTGGCTGTGCTGCTGCAGCCAGCGTAGCATCCATAGCGCCATGGCGCTATAGTGCAGCAGTCGTCGTTGCCTGGCGACGCAAGGCCGGAACGCGTGTTGCACGCGATCAAGGAAGGGGGTCGTGATGGACTGGGACAGCTACCACGCCAACGGCCCGGATAAGCGCCGTCGTAAGGCGCTACCGGCAACCTGCGGGCTGCATCGGGGCCCGATCGGTTTCGCCAACCTTCTGGTGAGCATGCAGGGCAGGTCAGTGGTTTTTGATCCCCACGTCACAGCCGCCTGCCTGACCGTCCTCGACGAGGAGGGCGCCACCATGCTGCGCGGCATCCTGACCGAATGGCTGGGCTGAGTACCCGACCCCCAGGGCGGCCAAGACAAAGGAGGTGATGGGCGATGGGGTTGCGCAGCTGGTGGGCTGAGCTGTTCCAGCGGCGGCGGGTCCACGAGGGTCGAGCGCGGGGGACGTGGCGAACCTGCCGACGATGCGGAAACTCCTCCTACCAAACAGGTAACAGCGGGCTGTGCGGCGGCTGCCTGAGCCTGCAATAACAGACACCACCAGAAACGTCAGGGCTCGCATGGGACTGTCCGGCTTGTGCTTGTGGTAGGGCACGCCATTCCAAGGCGCGACCTCCAGTACGGCGCGGGCCTCGGCGAACGGGGCCAGCGCCTCGGCGGGAAGCGCCTGGATTTGCTGCTGCGACTGGTCGTCGGTGGTAACCGTGTACAAGGTACAAGGCAGCTACAGACCCAGCCGGGCCTTGGTCTGCGACAGCGGCTCGTCAGCCGGGATGTCCTCCACGGCCAGCCGGGTGGCCGCCCGACGGTACATGGCCCGGTGCGCCTCGGGTCCGGTCACCACGGTCAGCCGCGCCACCCGCCGCCAGGACTCCAGCGTCGCCACCACCTCGGACAGGTCCAAGGTTTCGGTGGCTGCGGCCATGACCTCGCGCCACTGCTGGTCGAACTCGGCGACTTCCTCCGGGATCAGCGCGGCGCGTATCTCGGCCGGACTGGCGTCGAAGAACGACGGTCCGCTGCCGCCGTCCCGTGGTCCGGGAGTTGCTGCGGCGGTCACACCGCACACCATAGCCGCCCGGACGCACAACGCGAAACAACTCCTTGACCACGCCAAACTGGGTAGCTTTACGCACAAACGTACGGCGCCGGGAGTGGAGGGCTGCGCGCTCAACATGCTCAACAAGGCGCTGACCTGGAAGCCGGGATATAACTATCAAGACCGGCCCAAGCCATGTCCACACAGGTGATCACGTCGCGCATGAATAGGGCTTGACTGAACTCGGCTCCCGTCTCTTGCGCGATGGCGACCGCACCCCAGTTCCTTTACAAAGTCGAGTTGAGCAGGTCGCGGTGGACAAGGACCATGGTGCGCCGCTGTCCCGACTGCATATGCAGGACCAGGTCGTCGGCTGGGGCATTCACCTGTTGCATGTGCGGGCACAAGGACCTGCAGTTCCTGCACGAGACTCCTCATATCGCCGAGCAGCTCGCCGCCGCACACGACCATGGGCAACACCCCCTTGCCCACATCCCCGACCTGGTTGACATCCCACTCACCCGCCGCGCACTGCGGACACCCAAGTATTACCAACGGGTGAACGCGTGGGCGCGAGCCCAAATCCCCTGATGGGTATGCTGCTCGTAACCGCCACACTGGGACCATGAATCCCCCGGCCCCAGACGTGGTCAACCTCGCCGAACACGTAGGAAGCCGCGTCGGAAAAGCGTGCGGCGGCATCGAGCTCGTCACCAATCGACGCGGATCCCGGGTCTATCGCCTCCGGTTCCCCTCTGGCGATGTGGCACTCAAACTCGCCTCCCACAATGACGACGAACAAGGCGTCCGCGACGCTGAACACCTCGCCCGACGCGAAGCCGCCGTGCTCACCCACCTGCACGATTTCATCCCCGGCTACCTCATCGACTCCGGCGACGTGGAGGGCGGCGGCTCCTGGCTGGCTCTGCGCTGGCTGAGCGGCATCACCCCGCAGCGGCTGTTCGCCCCGGCCCGGCGCGGCGATGGCTCACCAGCACAACGCAGCAACATCCTGCACGCCACAGTCGCCGTCGCCGACCGGATGGCCCAGCTCCACGCCCTGGGATGGCTGCACACGGACCTGCAACCCGCCCACATCCTTCTCGGACCCACCGCCGTCGATCTCATCGACTTCGCCCTTGCCCAAGGCCCCCATCAGCTTCTCCCCGACGTTACCTACCGGGGTGGAATGGTGCACTTCACCGCCCCCGAAACCGCCGCGCACATCCTCACCACCCCAGATGACCAGTCCGTCGTCATCGATGAACGCGCCGAGGTCTACGCGCTCGCGGCCGTTCTTCATTTCGCGTGGACCGGCCTACCCCCTACCACCTACACGCACGACCAAGCACCACTGCAAGACAAGCTCAAGGACGTAGCCCACGGGCGCCACTACGATCTCGCGGCCATACGACCCTGGCCATGGACCGCGTTCGAAAACGCGCTACACGATGCGCTGCGCCCCCAACCCGAAGACAGGATCCCCTCCATGACAAGGTTCGGCGAAATCCTCTCATCACTGACAAGGAAAGACCCAACCCGGTAGACGCCGTCTGCTAGCTAGCGACCAAGGTCGCTAGAAGACCCGCACTAGCGGCTGCGCTGGGCGGCCACGGCATCGGTGTTAGGTCGCGGTGGTCAAGTCGTGGTCGCTGACGCCCAGCTCGCGCAGCACGCAGCGCACCACCTCCCAGGCCGCGTCCAACTCCTCGGCCTCGGCCAGGCTCTCCAGCTCCAGGAACGTCTGGCCGGCCAACTCGGGCACGGTAACCACGGTGGCGAGCAGGTCTCGTCCCCGCACCGTGAGCCGGTAGTTCCCACAATGCTTCTCAAACGCGATGAACTCCCCGACGCCTAGCGCGGTGAGCACGCTGACCAGCACGCCTGCGTCCCCGGCGGTCGTCTCGTGCTCCCGCCTGGCGCCGCCAGCGTCGGGCACCGGTTCTTTGTATGTCAGCAGCACCCGAGTCACGCCAGCGCAGTGCGCCATACGGTATGCGGCGCTGCCGTAGGGTGCATGAGGAGCAAGTCAGGGAGGGAGGCGCCGATGCCCTTCAGCGAAGGGAGCGGATCACGTGCTCGGGCGGTCGCGCTCGGTGCACTGATCCGCACGTTGCGGGAATCGTTGGGCTGGTCCCAGTCCCGGCTCGCCGCTGAGTTGTGCACGGTCGCCCACCATGCGACGGTGACTCGGGAGAACATTTCCCGCTGGGAGAGCGGTAAGCGCATGCCCGGCGCGTGGTGGCTGCGTCATCTGGCCACGGCGTTGCAGGTTCCCTTTGAGGTCTTGGAGCGGGCTGCCGTGGATCGTCGCCACTTTATTACCAATGTCATGGGCGGGAGCATCGCGCCGCTGGTCGCCTCCGACCTGATCGAGCATGGCTTCGCCGCCGCCCTGGACGGTAGTTATCCCAGTATGGATGACTGGGAGCACACCGTTGCCACCTACGGCCGTGACTACCTGACCGCGGGCGCTGGCGAGATCCAGCAACGTCTCGCCGCCGACCTCGTCGTGCTTCAGCAGCAACTCGACACCTCCCGTCTGTGGGCGGTGAGCGCCACGCTGGCGACCCTGTATGGCAAGACGTTTCCGGGCACCGACGGCGCCCAAGCACTGCGCTGGTATCAGCACGCGGCCACCTTCGCCGACCGGTCCGGGAACCAGGACACCCGGATCTGGGTGCGAGGACGGGCGGCTATCGCGCTGGGTTATGAGGGCGCGTGTCTTCACGCCGCCGACGTGCTGGCCGAGCAGGCCATCGCCCTCGGCGAGCGGCCCTCTGTGGGTCGGCTCAACGCCATCATGGGCAAGGCCCACGTCGCCGCGATTCGCGGTGATGCCCGTGCCGCGATGGTGCTGCTGGAGGAGGGGCGCCGGGTGTTCGACGCTGCCGGTTCTGATGAGGCCGACTCTGATTATGCGGTGCCGTGGTGGCGGTTCAACGTCTTCATCTCACTGATGGCCGCCCGGTTGGGTGCCGAGCGGCTGGCTCTGCAGGCACAGGATGAGGTGGCGCGAACCCTGCCCGCCTCGCTGCCCCGGTTCCGTACTCACCTTCAGATGCACCGAGGCCTGATGCTCGTCCGCGCCGGAGACCGCGACAGCGGAGTCGCCCAGGCGCGCGCGGCGCTCGACGCGCTCCCGGCAGACAAGCACTCCCTCACCCTGGGCATGCTGATGACAGAGATCGAACGCTCCTGACCGGTGCGGCCACTACGTTGGCCACTCCCGCGAGCCCATGTTCTCACCCAGAGTGAGCCGCATGCACGCCGCGACAAGGTACGCCACGACGAGGCCGAGGAAGACCCCGAAACGACCGAGCGCTGTATGGGCAACGAGACAGCATCTCCCCGCCGATTCGGGAGCGGGGGTGATGGGTTATGGAGGCTACTGATAGCCCGGATCTGGTCATTGCGAAACAACTCCTTGGCCATGCCAAACTGAGTGGTTTTACGTTCCAGCGTACGGCGCCGGGCGTGGATGCTCCGCTGGTGGGATACCGAGTCGGCGATGACTGGATTGACATGATCCACATTGAGGGATTCAGCCGCGACTGCTTCGCCTGGCGAAAGCGGATATCATCGCTGATCGTTTCCGAGGACGCACTGATGCAACGCCGGGTGGAAGGCGGCGCGGTCGATGTGCTCAATGAGGTCCTGACCTGGGAGCCAGGATCATGACCATCAAGGCCGGTCCAAGTCATGGCCGCCCAGGTCATCACGTGGCGCCTGAGCCAGACTTGGCTGAACTCGACTCCACTCCCTTGCGCGATGTTGCCGGCACTCCGATTCGTCTGCATAGTCGGGTTGAACAGGTCGCGGTGGACGAGAACCACGGGGCGCCGCGGTCCCAGCTGCATATGCGAGGCCAGGTCATCGGCTGGGGCACTCACCTGCTGTACGTGCGTTTCGAACCCGGGAACCGACTGACCGCCTTGCGGCCTTACCACGTACGCGTCCTCGACGCGCAAGGTGATTACTGATCAAGGAAGGGGTTCGTGATGGACTGGGACAGCTACCATGCCAACGGTCCGGACAAGCGCCGCCGTAAGGCGCTACCGGCGACCTGCCTGTTACACCGGGGCCCCATCGGTTTCGCCAACCTACTGGTGAGCATGCACGGCGAGTCAGTTGTTTTCGATCCCCATGTCACGGGCTCCTGCCTGACCGTCCTCGAGGAGGAGGGGGCCACGGCGCTGCGCGACACCTTGACGGAGTGGCTGGGGTGAGGGGTGATGGGGTTACGCAGCTGGTGGGCTGGGATAACCCAGCGGCGGCGAGTCCGCAAGGGCCGGGCGCGGGGGACGTGGCGAACCTGCCGACGATGCGGAAGCCACTCCTACCAAACAGATACAAGCGGGCTGTGCGGCGGCTGCGAGATCCTGCAATAACAGACATCGCAAGAAACTAGCTGGTGAGCAGGGCGCGGGCCATGACGAGGCGCTGGATCTGGTTGGTGCCCTCATAGATCTGGGTGATCTTCGCGTCGCGCATCATCCGCTCGACCGGGAAGTCCCGGGTATAGCCATAACCACCGAAAAGCTGCACCGCGTCGGTGGTCACCTCCATCGCCACGTCGGAGGCGAAACACTTTGCTGCCGAGGAGATAAACCCCAGCTTGCCCTCACCGCGCTCGGCGCGCGCCGCGGCAGTATAGACCAGCTGCCGGGCCGCCTCGGTTTTCATTACCATGTCGGCCAGCATGAACTGCACACCCTGAAACTCGGAGATCGGCTTGCCGAACTGGGTGCGCTGCGTGACGTAGGCGACCGAGGCGTCCAGCGCGCCCTGCGCGATGCCCACCGCTTGGGCTCCGATCGTCGGGCGGGTGTGGTCCAGGGTCTGCAGAGCGGTCGTGAACCCGGTGCCGGGCTCGCCGATAATCCGGTCGGCAGGAATCGCGCAGTCGGAGAAGTAGATCTCCCGGGTCGGGGCACCCCTGATCCCCAGCTTGCGCTCCTTGGGCCCGACCGAGAATCCCGGATCGTCCCGGTGCACGATAAAGGCGCTGATCCCATGGGCGGCCTTGGCCGGATCAGTCACCGCCAGCACGGTGTACCAGGTGGACTCCCCAGCGTTGCTGATCCAGCATTTGGTGCCATCGAGGACCCAGTACTCGCCCGCGCGGCGGGCCCGGGTCCGCAGCGCCGCGGCGTCACTACCCGCCTCCCGCTCAGACAGCGCGTAGGACACCATCGCCCCCGCGGCCACCGAGGGCAGCACCTGCTGGCGCAACGCCTCCGAACCAGCCAGCAGCAGCCCCATCGTGCCCAGCTTGTTCACCGCCGGGATCAGCGAGGATGACGCGCACACCCGCGCCACCTCCTCGATCACGATGCAGGTCGCCACCGCGTCTGCGCCCTGGCCACCGTAAGCCTCGGGAACATGCACCGCGTGGAAACCCGCACGCACCAGCGCGGCCAGCGCCTCGTGCGGGAAGCGCTCCCGCTCGTCGACCTCCGCGGCGTGCGGGGCGATCTCCTTGTCGGCCAGCGCCCGCACCGCCTGCCGCAGCGCCTCGCGCTCCGCACCAAGCTGGTAAATCCCGAGCTCCGGGTTCACGGCTTCTCCTTGAGCGTGGCACGCAACGTCGCGTCAGAGTCCAGCACCCGCTGGGCCAGCTCGTGCTGGAAAGCCGCAATCCGCTGCGCCAGCTCCGGATCCGAGGTGGCCAGGATGCGGACCGCGAGCAGCCCGGCGTTGCGCGCCCCGCCGACCGACACCGTCGCCACCGGCACTCCCGCGGGCATCTGCACGATGGACAGCAGCGAGTCCAGCCCGTCCAGGTGCGCCAGCGCCACCGGCACCCCGATCACCGGCAGCACCGTCGCCGAGGCCACCATCCCGGGAAGGTGCGCCGCTCCCCCCGCCCCAGCGATAATCACCTTCAGTCCTCGGCTCGCGGCGGTGCGGGCATAGTCCAGCATTCGGGCGGGGGTGCGGTGCGCGGAGACCACCGACACCTCGTGCGGCACACCGAACTCCTCGAGGGCACGGGCGGCGGCGCGCATCACCGGCCAGTCCGAGTCGCTACCCATGATCACACCGACCAGGCTCACCCCGCCTCCTGTCCCTGACCGTGCACCGGGTAGCCGTCCGGCCAGGCCCCGGTGGCCAGGAAGGCCGCCGAGGCACCCGCCACCTCGCGCACCGCCGCCAGCTGCCCGCCGCACACCGTGACGTGCCCGATCTTGCGTCCGGGCCGCTCCGACTTCGCGTACAGGTGCACCTTCGCCTGCGGGTAACGGGCCATCAGGTGGTGCATTCGCTCGTCGATCCCCATCAGGGGCGCGCTGGCCCCACCCAGCACGTTGACCATCACGCACGCCGGGGCCCGCGGTGCGGTGGACCCCAACGGGTAGTCCAACACCGCCCGCAGATGCTGCTCGAACTGGGAGGTCACGGCACCCTCGATGGTCCAGTGCCCGCTGTTGTGCGGCCGCATCGCCAACTCGTTCACCAGCAGCTGCCCGCTGGGCATCTCGAACAGCTCGACGGCCAGCACCCCGACCACCCCCAGCTGATCCGCCACCTGCAGCGCCAGCTGCTGGCTCGCCTGGGCGAGCTCGGCGTCCAGACCGGGCGCCGGGGCGAGCACCTCCACGCAGATCCCCTCCCGCTGCACCGTCTGCACCACCGGCCACGCCGCGCCCTGCCCGAACGGCGAGCGGGCCACCAGCGCGGCCAGCTCCCGGCGCATCGCCACGCACTGCTCCACCAGCAACGGGGTGCCCGCGGCGAGCAGCTGCGCCACCATCCGGTGCGCGCTGCTGGGGGTCGTGAGCATCCACAGACCCCGTCCGTCATAGCCCCCGCGGGCCGCCTTGAGCACGCACGGCCAGCCATGCTCGGCACCGAAGGACACGGCATCCTGCGGCCGAAGCACCTCGCAAAACGGCGGGACCGCCACGCCCAGCCCGGACAGCGCTCGGCGCATCACCAACTTGTCCTGGGCATGGCGCAGCGCCTCCGGGCCCGGGTAGACCCGCGCTCCCTCGGCCACCAATGCCCGCAGATGCTCGGTGGGGACGTGCTCATGGTCGAAGGTGAGCACGTCGCAGCCCACCGCGAACCGGCGCAGCGCGGCCAGCTCGTCGTGCCGACCCAGCACGACATCGGAGGCCACCAGCGCTGCCGGCTCATCCGGGCCGGTGGCCAGTACCCGTAGCGACTGACCGAGCGCCACCGCGGCCTGGTGGGTCATCCGGGCCAGCTGCCCGGCCCCCACCATGCCGACAACGGGCAAGCCGGTACGGGAGTCCACGACGTAGTGACCTTATCTGGAATCCTCAAACGGAACCGAGGGGAGATGACGTGAGTGACGAGCAGCAAGAGGCCCAGGACGGCGGAGGCGGCCCGGCGCGGGAACGGCTGGAAGATCAGCTTGATTGGTACAGCCGCAAGAGCGCAGCCGCCCAGAAGGCGTACAAACAGCTCAAGCTCGGCCAGCTCATGGTCGGCACCGCGGTGCCGGTCATTGCCTGTCTCGAGATCTCCTCGGCGCTCACTGCGGCGCTCGCCGCAGTTGTCGTCGTCGCCGAGGGTGTTCAACAGCTGTACCAGTGGCAGACCAACTGGGTGCAGTACCGCTCAACCGCGGAAGCCCTCAAGCGCGAGAAGTACCTCTACCTCGCCGCCGCCGGCCCCTACCACGCCGAGGACCGGCACCGCGTACTCGCCGAACGCGTCGAAGAGCTGATCTCACAGGAGCACGCCAGCTGGATAGAGAGCCGCCAGCGAGAAAAAGCCCCGGAGTCAGCGCGCATCGAGTATCGGTGAGCATCCGCCATCCTGGCGTCGACGGGATGAGAATGTATCAACGGGCCCCCGTAGCAGCTCTGTTAGGAGGTCAACCGCCACCCACGAGGGGGAGCTATGACAGTGACGCGTGAGCTTGCCCCGCGGAGCCGGATCCGCGCGTTCCGGGCCCGGCAGTACGTGTTGCTCATCGCTGAGGGTGAGCTGCCCACGCCCGGCTTCGAGGTGGACATCATCCAGAGCCAGGTGACGATCTCCCCTCCCCAGTTTGCCGTGCTGCGCCGCACGCGAGGGGGTGTCTTTCCGCAGCACGTCACGTCCTACCGGGAAGCCGCCACGGTCCGCTTCCCCGAGGACCACCCCACGGTGACGGTGCACCACGCCGAGGGCACTGACCAGGTCGCCATCGAAACCTGCGGCGAAGAGCTTTCCTTCTACCGACGAGCCGTCGGCGAAAACGCCATCCGGCCGTGCCCGCCGGGCGCTGATGAGGCCACCGGCTTTTCGAAGAAACTCAGCTTCGACGAGGCGTTCGCCAATGCGCGGGCCAACCTTCCACCCGCCCAGTCCCCCGCCGCAGACTCGGTGGAGCGGATCCAGGTCGTCGAGATCGGGGCTCTGTTCGGCGGCATCGGCGGATTCCACGACATGTTCGTCCGTATCTGCCGCATCCCATCTGCCGTTACCCATGACTGACCACCCCTCCCCGCACTCCTCCCCGCAGATCGGCAGGACGTCATCGGCGCTGCGAAAGGCGGGCGCTCCTGGTCCGTACACTGCGGCGGTGTCCATGGTCGATGCGGTGCTCCTCCGGATCCCGCAGCCCTACCGCGACATCGCTGTCCGGCACCGCGAGCTGGTGAAGTTCGCCCTCGCTGGCGGGATTACCTACCTCGTGGACATCACGCTGTTCACGGTGCTGAAGACGACGGTGCTGGAGGCCAAACCGGTCACCGCCAAGATCGTCGCCGTGCTGGTGGCGACGCTGGTGTCCTACGTGCTCAACCGGGAGTGGTCTTTCCGGACCCGGGGTGGTCGGGAACGGCGGCATGAGGCCACGCTGTTCTTCATCGTCTGCGGCATCGGGCTGGTGATCAACACTATCCCGCTGTGGATCTCGCGATACGTGCTGGACCTGCAAGTCCCGCAGGTCAGCCTGCTCGCCCAGGAGGCCGCCGACTTCGTCAGCGCCAACGTGATCGGGACACTGCTGGCAATGGCGTTCCGGTGGTGGGCCTTCCGGAAGTACGTCTTCCCCGATCAGAACGTGCGCCGCCAGGTGCCCGTCGGCTGACTTAGTGGTCGGCGCTAGCGTGTTGCGCCGGTAGGCGGGCGTGGCGCGTCGGCGAGTTCCCCGCTGCGCGGTACCCGCAGGTAGACGGCAAACCTGGCCGGGCGCGCGGAGCTGAGCTCGAGGCGTCCCCCGTCGGCCTCGACCAGTGCCCTGGCCAGCGCCAACCCAACGCCGGTCGAGGACGCCCCCGAGATTCCCCGGTCGAAGACGTGCGGGGCCAGCTCCTCGGGCACTCCGGCACCGCCGTCGGTCACCTCCACCACCACCATCCGGTCCGGTCCCACTCCGGTCCACCGCGCGGACAGCGTCACCGGGCCGGCGCCGTGCCGCAGCGCGTTGTCGATCAGTACCCCGAGCGCCTCGCGCAACCGGCCGGGCGTGACCCGGGCGACCAACCCGTCGGAGACCCGCAGCCGCAGCGGCCGCCGGTCAGCGTCGGCCTGCGGCTGCCAGTCGGCGACCACCTCGCCGAGCAGCTTGGCCAGCTCCACCGGCGCGGCGGTGGCGGCCCGCGCCTCCTCGGTGGCCCGCAACAGGTCGTCGAGCACCGCACCGAGCCGCTCGGCCTGCTCCAGCGCCGCCTCGGCCTCCGCGGCGATCTCAGCGTCGGGACAAGTGGCCAGTTCGTCCAGTCGCAGTTGCAGCGCGGTCAACCGGCTGCGCAGCTGATGCGACACGTCCCCCACGAGGTCCCGTTCCCGGGCGATGAGCTCGGCCAGCGCGGCCGCGGACGTATCCAGCCGATCTGCGATCCGGTCGAGCTCCACGATGCCGTACCTGGCCGGCGCGAGACGGAAATCCCCCATCCCCAGCCGGGTGGCCCGCTCGGCGAGATCCTGCAGTGGCCCGGCCAGCCGCCGGGCGATGAGGGTAGCGATGGCGGCGCTGATCCCCACCGACAGCCCGGCAAGGAGCCAGACCAGCGCCAGGGCACGCAGCTGATCGGCCCGGGTGGCATGTTCCACCAGCTGCCAGGAGACGAACGCCAGCGGGCCGCCCAGCACCAGTCCGGTGATCACCACCGCGATCAGCGCGGACTGCAGTATCCTCCACCGCACGACGGAACGTTACGCCGGTTGCCGGGCTTTGCTACAGCGCTCTACAGGGCATCGAAGCGGAAACCGACCCCCCGAACGGTGGCAATCCGGCTACTTCCGATCTTGCGGCGCAGCCATGACATGTGCATATCCAGTGTCTTGGAGTTCTTGAGTTCGAGGTCCTTCCACACCTCGCGCAGGATCTCCTCCCGGCTGACCACCTGCCCCGGACGGGAGAGCAGGACCCGCAGCAGCTCGAACTCCTTGTTCGCCAGCGCGATCTCGGTACCGTCGATGAGCACCCGGTGACCGGCGATGTCCATCCGCACCCCACCCACCTGCAGAGCGTCCGGCGCGCTGCGGCGCAGCAACGCGCGCACCCGGGCCAGCAGTTCGGCCAACCGGAACGGCTTGGCCACGTAGTCATCAGCGCCCGCGTCCAGCCCGACGACGAAGTCCACCTCATCGGAGCGGGCGGTGAGCATCAGAACCGGGACCTCCGGGCGCAGCCGGCGCAGCCGGCGGCAGACGTCCAGGCCGTCCATCCCCGGCAGCCCGAGGTCGAGCACCAGCAGATCGACCTCGGGCTGCCCCGCATGGGCCAGCGCGGTGTGACCGTCGCCGATCACGACTACCTCGTGGCCCTCGCGCTGCAGGGCACGGGACAGCGGCGTGGCGATGCCGGCGTCGTCCTCGACAAGCAGCACCGTGGGCACAGCACTCAGACTAAGGCGCGGGACAGCCCGTGCTCGTGACCACCGACCGGATCGCACCGGACCGAGCGAATGCAGCGGACTTGCGGAGCGAGCCCAAACCCGACCGGACCCCCGTCACCGACCTGGCCGTCGAACCGGCCGTCAACCCCCGGGCCGTGGCCGCCGTGCAGGTGCTGGGGGAGAGGCCGGCGGCTGGTCCGCCGGCCTCGCTTTCCCTATCAGTGGGGCGCTTTCGCTCATCCTTGCCTAAAGCCGGGTCCCTCATCCCCGCCATCGTCGGATGTATACCACTGCACACATGCCGCGGCAACGTAGTCTGTGCGACCCTCGTACGGGACCGGAATCCACCATTCGCTCCCCCCGCAGTCGTCGTAATAATCGCCGCGCCGGGCCTCACACCCGGAGGGAAGGGACTGCCCGTTGTCGAGGTGACTATCAGATCTCGAGTCTTTACTGGGATGTTCACGGATATGCAGGCCGTCGTAATTGCTGACTATCCAGCACTGGCTCCACTGTCTCCCAAACTCATCACTGCGAGCAAAGGGGCTTGCGCCCCCAACCCGCTGAGGCTGAGGGGCGTTCTGACCTCCGGGCCGGGGACCAGGCTGAGGCTGGGGTCGAGGTGCGCTCACGAGAATCCTTCTTTCGAATTTCCGGGTATGGTCCTTACGCCTATTTTGTGAAGATTTCGTAACTGACCGTGATCTGCAGAGTGACCTCGGACTCACCTGGCAGGATAGGGATGGGCGCCGCGAACTCCGCGCGCGAGAATTCCGGGACTGTCGGCCCACCACTGGTATCCGACTCGGAGATCGAGATGACGTTTCCGAGCCCTACACCAAGTCCGTCCGCCAGCTGTTGGGCCCGCGCCCTCGCATCGCCTATGGCGCCCTTCCGGGCTGCGACGAGCAGACCTGATGGGTCGGCGAAGGAAAACGAGATACCCCCGATGCGAGTCGCGTCGCCCCCTGCTTGAACTGCCGCGTCGATGATGGCACCGGCGCCCGGTACGTCTCGTAACCTAGCCCTCAGGCCGTTTCGGACTCGGTACCCGACGATCCTCGGAGGCTGGGTGTCGTTTTGATCCTGTTGCGCCGTGATAGGATCGATACTGAGTTGAGTCGTCTGAATATCCTGTTCCTCGATCCCATGGGCTTTCAGAGCCGACAGCACGGCCGCTGCCAGCCTGTTGTTTTCGGCTAGCGCAGCTGTGGCAGTCACGGCCTGGGTCTCCACGGCAAGGTTCAAGAAAAGGAGGTCCGCCGCAGCTTCGACCCGACCTACGCCCGTGACGCTTACCGTCCGTTGAACGTCTTCAGTGCTCATCTACTCCTGCTCCTCATCTCGGTGTCCTCACGTCCGCCGAGTCTCAGTGAGTCTCAGTCAGCAACCACAGAGACGAGGGCGAGCAACGCCCGCTCGTACGTCATACTCAAACCCGATCGGGTGAATTTGTGTGATGCCGTCCGGTGAACTTCTTGCTAGCACGGCGAGCAGCGGGTAACGATATGCGCATGCGGCGCGCTGTGCTCGAGCAGTTCTGGCCGAGCCGGCGCATGCACGCCTTCGATCAGTTCTGTAGCTAGGCCGCGCGTCGGGGCATGGCTTTCCCGCTCCGCGCGGCCACTTTCCCGGTGCCCATTCATCCCCCGCACACCAGGAGTAGGCGTGTCCGTCACCGATGAACTGCTCACCCACAATGCCCGGTATGCCGAGAGTTTCACCGGGCCGCTGCCCATGCCGCCCGCCAAGCATGTCGCCGTCCTCGCCTGCATGGACGCCCGCCTGGACGTCTACCGCGTCCTAGGCCTCCACGAGGGCGAGGCCCACGTCATCCGCAACGCTGGAGGCGTGGTCACCGACGACGCGATCCGTTCGCTGGCGATCAGCCAGCGGCTGCTCGGCACCCGGGAGATCATCCTCGTCCACCACACCGAGTGCGGGATGCTCACCTTCACCGACGAGGGGTTCACGAAGTCCATCCTGGACGACACCGGCATCAAGCCGACCTGGTCCCCGGAGTCCTTCCCGGACCTCAGCGACGACGTCCGGCAGTCGATCGCCCGGATCAAGGCCAGCCCGTTCATACCGCACAAGGACGCCCTGCGCGGGTTCGTCTTCGACGTGGCCACGGGCAAGCTCAACGAGGTCTTATGAGCTGAGTGCGTGGACCACCCGGGAGGGAGAGGGCCTACCGAGCTGGCCGGCCATCCACACGCTGGTCGCCACCAACGCGTCGAGGTCGACCCCGTGCTCGATACCCAGCCCCTCGAGCATCCACACCAGGTCCTCGGTGGCCAGGTTGCCGGTGGCTGACCCGGCGTAGGGGCAGCCACCCAACCCGCCGGCTGAGGCGTCCACGCAGCTCACCCCCGCGCGCAGGGCGGTCAGGGTGTTGGATAGTGCCTGGCCGTAGGTGTCGTGGAAGTGCACCGCGAGGGCGTCGATCCCGACATCGGCACGGCCGAAACCCTCCAGCACCGCGGCAACCTGACCCGGGGTGGCCACCCCGATGGTGTCGCCCAGGGACAGTTGGTCGCAGCCCAGATCCAGCAGCCTGCGCCCGATGTCGACGACCTGCTCGATCGGCACGGCACCCTCCCAGGGGTCACCGAAGCACATCGAGACGTACCCGCGCACCCCCAGCACGCTCGCCTTGGCCCGGCGCAGTACCGGGGCGAACATCGCGAACTGCTTTTTCAGGTCGCGGTTGAGGTTGCGCCGGGCAAAGCTGTCGGTGGCCGAGGCGAAGATCGCGATCTCGGTGACGCCGGCCGCTAGCGCCCGATCCAGCCCCCGCTCGTTGGGCACCAGCACGGGGTAGCGCACTCCCTGCCGCGGGGTGAGCAGCCCGAGCAGCTCCGTGGCGTCGGCCAGCTGCGGCACCCAGCGCGGGTGGGCGAAGCTGGTCGCCTCTAGAACCCGCAACCCGGCCGCGGCCAGCCGGTCCAGGAACTCGGCCTTGACCCGGGCTCCGAGCACCACCGGCTCGTTCTGCAAGCCGTCGCGCGCCCCGACCTCCCAGATCGTCACCCGCGCCGGCAGCCCGGGTGAGGGGTGCGGGTCGGGTAGGCCGACGTTCCGGGCGCTCACGGGCCCGCCGGTCCCGGCTGCACCTCGTAGTACAGCAGCGAGTGCACCCGCTCGATCTGGGGGATGTCGTCGAACTCCAGCGGCTCGTCGGAGGCCGACTCGACGATCAGCGTGCCGCAGCCCAGGACCCGGTCCAGCAGGGAATGCCGGAACTGCACACTGTTGATCCGATTGATCGGGATGTCAATGCCGCTGCGGGACAACACGCCCTCCCGGACCAGCACCCGCCGGGTGGTGAGCACGAAATGCGTGGTGCGCCAGCGCAGCAGCGGCGCCACGGTGAGCCATAGCACGCCAAGACCCCCGAGCCCGGCCAGCGCGATCCACCCATAGAACCGCCAGGACTGCCCGGCGACCCACCCGGCTGCGTAGCAGCCCAGCCCCACAACGACCAGGAACGCCAGCACCGGCAACACCAGCATCTTCCAGTGCGGATGCTTGTGGAACACCACCCGCTCATCGCCCCAGAGCAGGCCATCCGGGTAGGGCACAGCTCCTCCTCCTCGCCACTGATCACCATACCGCTGCGGGGAGGGCGGGCCCGCGCCGCACATGCGTCACCTCTCCGGCCGACAGCGCGTGGCGCTGCCCACCGGAGAGCACCACCAGCCGACCCTCGGTGTCGATCTCCCCCGCGGTACCGGTGAGCTCGCCTCCCCTCGGCAGCTCCACCCGGACCTGCTCACCCAAGGTTACGCAGCGTTGCTGGTAGGCCTCTCGCAACCCGGAGGCGACCGGATCGCCCGCATGCTCGCACCACTGCCGCAGCTCGGTGTCCAGGGTGCGCAGCAACGCGCTCAGCAGGAGGTCGCGGTCGGTGCAGGCGGAGCGCTCGAGGGCCAGCGAGGTCGCGCCGGGCACGGGCAGCTCCTCAGCTCGCAGCGTCACATCGAGCCCGATGCCCACCACCACCGCGGGAGCGGTGCCCGTGGGAGTGTCGGAAGCGGGCAGCGCCTCAGCGAGGATCCCGCCCGCTTTGCGCTGGTGAGGGCCCAGCAGCAGGTCGTTGGGCCACTTCAGCGCCGCGGGCAGCTCGCCCACCGTGCTGACGGTCCGGCTCAGCGCCACCCCCACCAGCAGCGGTAACCAGCCCCAGCGGGCACGGGGCACCTCGGTGGGCCGCAGCAGCACCGACAGCGTCAACCCCGAGCGGGCGGGAGCGACCCAGCTGCGCGCGGCCCGTCCCCGCCCGGCGCTCTGATGCTCGGCGACCAGCACGGTGCGATCCGGTGCTCCCCGCCGGGCCGCGGTGAGCAGCGCGGTATTCGTCGAGCCGACGGTGGCCAGGACCTCCAGCGCCTGATAGGGCCCAGCCGGCGCCAGCAGAGCCCGGCGCAGCGCGTCCTGGCTCAGGGGAACTCGCTCACGATCGGAGCACACAAGCTCAGACGCTACCTTTAGAGTCGGGCGTCATGAGCAGCGCCACGGGGCCGATAGCCACAGGGTCAATGGACACAGGGTCAATGGACACAGGGCCGATCGAGGGTCCAGACCTCCACACCACCGCCGGCAAGCTCGCCGATCTGCTGCACCGCACCGACGAGGCGGTAGGCGCAGGGTCCGTCCGCGCCGCGGCCCGCCAGCACCCCAAGGGCCGCAAGACCGCTCGGGAACGGATCGACCTGCTCCTGGACGCCGGATCGTTCATCGAGCTTGACCAGCTGGCTCGGCACCGCAGCACCGATTTCGGCCAGCAGACCAACCGACCCTACGGCGATGGCGTGGTCAGCGGCTACGGCACCGTCGACAACCGACCGGTGTGCGTGTTCAGCCAGGACGCCAGCGTCTTTGGCGGCAGCCTCGGCGAGGTGTACGGCGAGAAGATCGTCAAGGTGATGGACCTGGCGATGCGGACCGGCTGCCCGATCATCGGGATCAACGAGGGCGGCGGCGCCCGGATCCAGGAAGGCGTCGCCTCGCTGGCGCGCTACGGCGAGATCTTCCTACGCAACACGCACGCCTCCGGGGTGATCCCGCAGATTTCGCTGATCATGGGCTCGTGCGCGGGTGGGCACGTCTACTCCCCCGCGCTGACCGACTTCACGGTGATGGTCGACCAGACCTCCACCATGTTCATCACCGGCCCAGACGTGATCAAGACAGTGACCGGCGAGGAGGTCGGCTTCGAGGAACTCGGCGGCGGGCGCACCCACAACACCAAGTCGGGCAACGCCCACTATCTCGGTACCGACGAGGAAGACGCCCTGGGCTACGTCAAGGAACTGCTGTCGTTTCTGCCGTCGAACAATCTCTCCGAACCGCCGGTGTTCGACGCGCCTGATCTGCGCGGCGGCCCGGTTGCCGGCTGTCTCACCGATTCTGACCGGCAGCTGGACACGCTGATCCCGAACTCGGCGAAAGCGCCCTACGACATCCACGAGGTGATCGCCCGGGTCCTCGACGAGGGGGAGTTCTTGGAGGTGCACCAGCTGTTCGCGTCCAATATTGTTGTCGGTTTCGGCCGCGTCGAGGGCCGCAGCGTCGGTATCGTAGCCAACCAACCTACCCACCTGGCGGGTTGCCTAGACATCAACGCCGCCGAGAAAGCCGCCCGGTTCGTGCGGACCTGCGACGCGTTCAACGTCCCGCTCCTCACCTTCGTCGACGTGCCCGGCTTTCTGCCCGGCACCGATCAGGAATGGAATGGCATCATCCGGCGCGGCGCCAAACTGATCTACGCCTACGCCGAGGCCACCGTACCCAAGGTGACGGTGATCACCCGCAAAGCTTACGGCGGCGCCTATGACGTGATGGGCTCCAAGCATCTCGGCGCGGATATCAACCTGGCCTGGCCGTCAGCACAGATCGCGGTGATGGGCGCGTCCGGCGCGGCGAACATCCTGCACCGCAAGGAACTGGCCGCCGCGGCAGCCGACGATATGGAGGCGCTGCAGGCCAGGCGCCAGCAGGAGTACGAGGACACCCTGCTCAACCCCTACGTCGCGGCCGACCGCGGCTATATCGACTCGGTGATCGCGCCCTGCTACACCCGTTCTTACGTCGCCCGCTCACTGCGGATGCTCAAAGACAAGCGCCAGACCCTGCCCCTTAAGAAGCATGGGAACATTCCCCTGTGAGTGCGAAACAGTGTTCTGGCACCCAACGCCACTCACGTGGCGTTATCCGCATCGCGGATAACGCCACAGACGAGGAACTCGCCGCACTGGTCGTGGCGCTCGCCACGCTGGCGAACGCCGCCGCTGCCGGGCCGTCAGCGTCATGCAGCGCCAGGACCGGCAGCGCCTGGACCGATCGGGCGCGGGGACTGCGCACTCCCCTGTACCCTGGCCCCAATACCTGGCGTAACAGCGCCTGGCGCAACTCGGCGCTGCCTTAAGGATTAGCGCTTCCTAGAGAAATTTGACTGATCAGCGTCGCGCCACGGGGAAGCTGATGCAGGTCGACCGCCTTCGGTGACCCCGAGTTGCTCTGTCTCAAGACGGCAGCGGCCCCCGGCATAGCAGCGACGATAAAACCCTTTATGTTTGGCTCAGCCGGCTGGGGAGCGCCAGTAGCGATTTTCTGGCAACTAAATCGATTCTCAGACAAGATGTTACAAGGAGCCAAAGCCAGAAAATGGTGATCTCGTTGCGCGTTACGGAAAATAATCCATAACTCCTGCTCGGGCCGCAAGCCGCTCACTGAGCCGTCAAGACCGAACAAGCCAGTTCGGGGATCGTAAGTCTGCGACGTAAAAACGGCCTGGATGCCGGTGGCTGAACGCGCTTGACCCCAGGAGCCAAAATAAAACATCCGCGCTATCGAGATAAAAGCAGCAGTCGCGACAACAAACGTCACGACTGCTGCGAAAATTGCTAGCCTCACCGAGCGAAATCGATCATTTTTTCGCCGAAAAAAAGCAAGGATGAATGAGCTCACGACCGCAAGAACACCAACCACAGAAAGGGCGACGAGGACAACCCGCTCCATACCTCCCTACCTCTCTGAAATCCATGCGGTAGCCAAGGAAACCACAACCGCGACGAGCCCGTAGCAAGCCGGTACCCAGAAAGGTAGGGGGTTGTTCGCCGCAACCGCCTTGGCTAGCGCGTACATCGCTGCCCCCACAACCAGAACGAAAACAGAAAGTATGATTACGATTATATAACTGAGTGGAGCTTGACCGGCACGATGCTTACCATTACCAAAGAACGCCTCCCCCAAACCATTCGCCGTGATACCGAAACCGATCAAATACGTGGACGGATCCGAGAAGATCGCCTGCCAGCTGACTGGCTGGCGTTCGAAGAGAAGGACCAGCAGGTCGAACCCCACGGGTATCACGGTAAAGAGAACCGTGAAAGTGGCCCATTTCGAAATCCCACGAGAAAGATCGCTGGAAGTTGCGAGAGGAGCCGTATGTGTTTTGATGCTTGTTGTAGAAATACGGCATCACCCCTCTTCAGTGCCCTCTCATCAGTGCGCTGCCCCTGTTGGCAACCTACGACGGCCCGGTCACCCTCGGTCCGCGACCTCACTCGGGTGCTCTTCGGCCTCGGGCTCGCTGCCGTGCTCGGGCACCGGGGGTGTGTGCTCTGGTTCGGGGTGTTGCTGCAGGCTGGCAGAGCCACGCTGCCGGGCATCCCGCACCGCGAAGCGCAGCACCGCCACCAGCACGAAGATCCCGACGACGATCTCAAGGACCATGAGCATGTTCATGACAAGCCGTCACATTCCTTTCAATTGACCAGTGGTGAGGTAACCCTGGTGCCCACAGCAAGTGGTCGCTCACAAGTGCAGGCGCGCGAAGAGTAGCGCCTCGGTCAGAACGGCTCGACGCTCCGGGCGGGTACGGGCCCTGCGGGTGCTCACCTCAAGCACCGCGGTGCCGGTGAAGGCGCGATCGACCAGCGCCTGGCACACCTCGGCGCAGGGCTGGCTGCCCCGGCCGGGCACCAGGTGCTCATCGCGGGGGGCACCGCTGCCGTCAGCCAGATGCAGGTGCGCCAAGGCCGAGCCCATCCGCTGCGCCATCGCCACCGCGTCGACCCTGGCCGTCGCGGTATGCGAGAGGTCCAGCGTGTAGTGCGAGTACCCGACGTCGGTCGGATCGGGTGAGGGCAGGTAGCTGGAGACCGCCAGCCGGCCACGGCGCATCGGGAACATGTTCTCCACCGCGATCGTGAGTCCGGAAGCGGCCTCCAACGCGGCGATCTGCTGGGCAAAGCCCAGGGCGTAGTCTCGCTGCCAGCGAAACGGGGGGTGGACCACCACCACACCGGCGCCCAGCTCGGTGGCCGCCCGCACCGTGCGATCCAGCCGAACTACCGGATCTGCCGCCCACACCCGCTGGGTGATCAGCAGGCAGGGGGCGTGCAAGGCGAGCACCGGCATCTGGTGCAGGCTCGACAATTCCGCCAGGGCGGTGACGTCCTGGCTCACCGGGTCGCCCCAGACCAGCACCTCGACACCGTCGTAGCCGAGCTCAGCGGCCAGCTCGAAGGCCACGGAGATCGGTTCGGGCCACACCGAGGCAGTGGACAGAGCCACCCGGATCGAGCCGGCCGCAGCCACCGGCTATCGGCCGACCAGCAGCAGCGCCGCCGGGGACACCGTGACGAACAGGCCGACCAGCACCGCGATCACCGTCGTCTGCAGGTCCTCGGCGCACCGAACCCGGCGCACCACCCACACCAGCCCAGTAATCACAACCAGGGCGACGACCAGCGCCACTACCGGGATTCGTTGCCAGAGCCACTCGCAGATCAGCCACAGCGCAGCGCCACCGAGCACGCCGATCCCGACCTGGCCCACCATCACGGCCCACTCCCACAATGGGGAGCCGGACTCCGGCGACTGGGTCTCCTCGGCGGCGTTCTCGTTCTGCGGGGCGCTCACCGGAGGGCGGTTCGGCCAGGTAGTTGGATTTGCCGGGCGATCCGCGGATAGGGGATCCGCGGATATCGGACTAAGCCGCGGTAACTGCTCGGTGACCGGGCCGTCGGGCAGCGCGGCCCAGCCCGGCGGTGCCCGCCGGGCGGCCAGCGTCGGGGTGACCGGGGCTGGCCGGGCAGGCACCGACGATGGGCCTACCGCCGGGGCCCACGCTCGGCCGGCACGACCGTCGCGGCGCGGATCAGCGTGCGGCACACCGTTGCGAAGCGGTAAGTCTGGCACCGACAGTGGTTCTGAGAGTCGGGGCTCTGAGAGTCGGGGCTCTGAGAGTCGGGGCTCTGCGGACCGAACCTCCGGTTCCCGGGGAGCGCCCCAGTCCCGCTCCACGACCGGCTGCGCAGCCGTTTCCCCCCCGGCCGGGCCCACCGCGGCGTCAGCGTCCTCGGCGGCCCGGCGGTGCCGCCGCCCGGTGCTCGGGGCTGCCCCACCGTAGCGGGCCACCAGTTCAGCGACGGTGAACTGCGCCCGCTCCTCAGGCTCGCTGCTGCGCCTCATGATCTAATGGGCCTCATGATCTCTCACCGTGCACCCACCGGGCGCTGTGTGTCTAGTCCATCGAGGTGGGCGGTACCCTAGCTGCGCCGTCCGGTCGGTTCCCCGCACTCTCCACAGTCCGCCCGGTCCAACCAGTCCAGCCTCCGCAAAATTACCCCTTCTCGCAACGCCCATGGGCAAAGATCCATTTCATCAACGCCCAGCGCCCGCATCGTGGCCTGGACCACCAGTGCCCCGGCGACGAGTTGATGGGACCGGCTGGCGCTGACCCCCTCCAGCTCGGCCAGGTCCTCGGCGCTCATCCGGGAGATGAAGGCGATCACCTGCCGCAAACCGGCATCGGTGAGCGTACGTCGGACCCGGGGGCCCGCTGAGGAGGGCGCGGCACCGGTGAGCCGGGCCAGCGACCGGATTGTCTTCGAGGTGCCCACTACCCGGTCCGGCGTGCCGGCCTCCCGCACCTTGCGGGCCGGTTGCACGAGCTGCTCGACGACGTAGTCACGCAGGGTGTCCAGTTCACGACGGCGAGGCGCGTCGTACGTCAGCCAGGACCGGGTGAGCCGGCCGGCACCCAGCGGCAGGGACACCGCCACATCGGGTTCCTCGTCCAGCCCACCGGCAATCTCCAGTGATCCCCCACCGATGTCCACCACGAGCAGCCGGCCAGCCGACCAGCCACACCACCGGCGGGCCGCGAGGAAGGTGAGGATGGCCTCCTCCTCGCCGGTGAGAACTTCTAGCTTCACCCCGGTCTCGGCGTGCACCCGGTTCAGCACCGCGGCAGCGTTGGAGGCGTCGCGGATCGCCGAGGTGGCAAAGGCCATCAGGTCCTCGCAGCCCATCGCGGCTGCCGAGGAGACGGCGTGGTGCACGGTGCGGATCACGTGATCAGCTCCCGCACGGGTGATCTCCCCACGGGCGTCCATGTGCTCGGCCAACCGCAGCACCGACTTCTCCGAGGTCTGAGGCAGCGGGTGGGCGCCGCGGTGCGCATCTACCACCAACAGGTGGACGGTATTGGAGCCCACATCCAGCACACCGAGCCGCACGAGAGGCCAGGGTACGCCTGCGGCGAGCTTCTTAGGTGTCGTACTTGTAGCCGAGCCCGCGGACGGTGAGCAGGTGCCGGGGCGACGAGGGATCCTGTTCGATCTTGGAGCGCAACCGCTTGACATGCACGTCCAGGGTCTTGGTATCGCCGACGTAGTCCGCTCCCCACACTCGATCGATGAGCTGGCCACGGGTGAGTACCCGGCCCACGTTACGGAGGAGATACTCCAGCAGGTCAAATTCCTTAAGGGGCAGCCCCACCTGCCGCCCGGCCACGGTGACGGTGTGCCGCTCGACGTCCATCCGCACCGACCCGACCTCTAGCACGACCGGCTCGGAGGTGGCGCAATGGGCGGACGAGCCCTCGGACGCCTCCGCGCCGCGGCGTAGCACCGCGCGGATCCGCGCAATGAGCTCTCGGGCCGAGTAGGGCTTGGTGACGTAGTCGTCGGCGCCCAGTTCCAGCCCCACCACCTTGTCGATCTCGCTGTCCCGAGCCGTCACCATGATCACTGGGACTGAGGACCGGGACCGCAGATGCCTGCAGAGGTCGGTGCCGCTCATCCCGGGAAGCATCAGGTCAAGCAGCACGATGTCGGCTCCGTTGCGGTCGAACTCCTCCAGCGCCTCGGACCCCGTGCCGGCCACCGCCGTAGCGAAGCCCTCCTTGCGGAGCAAGAAGGCCAGCGGGTCAGCGAAGTCTTCCTCGTCTTCGACGATCAGCACTCTGATCATGACGGCCCTCCCACGTACTCGGGTGTCGGTAACGTGCGCGGCGCGTGGCGCAGGCTGTCCTGATGAGCCGGAACCCGCAGGGTGAAGATGGAACCGGCGCCGGGCTCGCTCCACAGCCGAACGTCACCGCCGTGGTTGGCGGCGACATGCTTGACGATCGCCAGCCCCAACCCGGTGCCGCCGGTGGACCGGCTGCGCGCCTGGTCGATCCGGAAGAATCGCTCGAACACCCGTTCCTGGTGCTCCCGGGCGATGCCGAGGCCACGGTCGGAGACGGCGATCTCCACGAAACCGTTCTCCAGCCGCCGGCTGATCGACACCGGGCTGCCCGGCGGCGAGTAGGACACCGCGTTGTCGAGCAGGTTAGACAGCGCGGTCACCAGCAGCGTCGCGTCACCGTTGAGCAGCAGACCACTAGGTAGGTCGACATCGATGCGGATGTTGGCCGACTCGGCGGCCAACCGGCAACGCTCCAGCGCCTCGTGCACCACCGTGTCGACCTCGACAGTGGCCATCGAGGGGAGCCGCTCAGCGCCCTGCAACCGGGACAGCGCGATCAGCTCGGTCACCAGCGTGCCCAACCGGTTAGCCTCGTTGAGGATTTTGGTCCCGAACCGGCGCACCTCGTGCGGGTCGTCAGCGGCGTCCAGCACTGCCTCGGCGAGCAGTGCCATCGCCCCCACCGGGGTCTTCAGCTCGTGGCTGACGTTGGCCACGAAGTCCCGCCGGGTCGCTTCGAGCCGGACCGCATCCGATTCGTCGGACGCATCGACCACGGTGAACTCATCCCCCAGCGGCCGGACCTCGCCGAGTACGGCGGCGGGTCCGCGACCGGATCGGTCCAGTGGAGACAGATCGACATGGACCACCTCGCCGGTGTCGCGCACTTGCTCGGCGGCCTTGCGCGCGCGCTCGTCCGGACGCGACCCGCGGACCAGACCCAGCTCGTGGGCCGGCGGGTTGGCCAGTACCACGTCACCCATCCGGTCAAGCAGCACCACGCCGTTGTGCGAAGAGAGCACAACGCGCTGAACCAACTCGGCGACCATCGCACCCTCCCCGGATGGCGGCGTTGCCGCTGTGTCGGCGCGCCGACCGATCAGGATCCCCCCCGCCAACCCGACCATCAGCGTGCCGATCGCGGTGAAGACGACGGCTGCGAGTGTCACGCCTTAATCGTAAGCACCCAACCGGGTGGATCTCCTAGTCTCGGCACACCCGGAGTGACCAGAGACACCGACATTAGGGCGAACTTTCGTCCCCTGTTCACCGTGCGTTCATCCCCGGCTGCCGCGCTAGGTGTCGCGCTGGTGTCTGGGCGCCTAAGGGCTACTGGCCCTGCCGGGCGACCACGGCGATGGCCTCGGCCGCCGCGTCGGGATCAAGGTAGGTCCCGCCCCGCGTGACCGGCCGCAACTGATCATCCTGCGCCGGGCCATCCTGCGACTGATCCGCAAAGTCGTACCGCAGCGGGATGCCCGTCGGGACGTTGAGGCCGACGATGGTCTGCGCGTCGATCCCGTCCAGGTGCTTGATCAACGCACGCAACGAGTTGCCGTGCGCGGCCACCAGCACAGTACGCCCGGCCCGCAGGTCGGGCACGATCGACGATTCCCAGTACGGCAGCAACCGCGCCACGACGTCGGCCAGGCACTCGGTCCTGGGAATCTCGATGCCGAGGTACCGCGGGTCACCGTCCTGGCTGAGCGCGCTGCCGCGCTCGATCGGCGGGGGCGGGGTGTCGTAGGAGCGACGCCACAACGTGAACTGCTCATCGCCGTACTCCGCGCGGACCTGTGCTTTGTCCATGCCTTGCAGCGCGCCGTAGTGCCGCTCGTTGAGCCGCCAACTGCGACGCACCGGAATCCAGTGCCGGTCGGCGACGTCGAGCGTGAGACAGGCGGTGCTGATCGCGCGACGCAGTAGCGAGGTGTGCACCACGTCAGGCAGCAGCCCGGCCTGGCACATCAGTTCGGCGCATCGCACCGCCTCGCGCTCACCGCGAGCCGTCAACGGCACGTCCACCCATCCGGTGAACAGGTTCTTGGCATTCCACTCGCTCTCGCCATGGCGGAGCAACACCAGGGTGCCCAAGCTCATGTCGACAGACTGCCAGGCGCGGCAACCCCAATCCCACCAGGCCCCTGCTCCCGCTAGGACAGCCCACTGTCTCAAATAATGGGCAATGTCTCCACGAATTGGCCCGAACGGGCGCTGGCCGTCACCCTCATATGACCCGTAGATTAACCGTCAACGACGGTGTACTGGAACCCCCTGCTGACACCCCCACCGTCGTTGCAGGGAACCGCTGATCGCCCGCTTCCCCCGCCCCCCGGGAAAGGCCGGCTGCACGGCGGTTCCCTGCGTGGCGGCTACCGGCTAGAGCGCGGTGCTCAATCCCCGCAGAGGTCAACCCCTGCGGACGGCGTGACGGCCAGCGAAGGTACCCGGAAGGCCACCCTCGTAGAGGTACTTGGCTTCCTCGGCGACCTCCCGGGTCAGACACGGCCAAGCCGCCGCGACCCCGCTTTCGTCGCGGCACGCACAGCAGCGACCCTGTGGGTCGGGCACGTGCGCAGTCAAGGCGCTACGCCACATGTCCGGCAAATCGGCCAGGATCGCTGCCATGCTCATGTGCGTCTACCTCCCAAAGTTCGATGTAGCATACAACCGCAGTCTGGGGGCACCGCGCACCGGTGGCATTCCGGCTCCCCGTGCAGCCAATCGAGGGGCGACAACCTCGTTGCCTGAGCTAGGACGGCCAGCGTGCCTGCACTCGCTGCGTTGGTGCTCGCGCTCACTGTGTTGTCGCGGTGAGCGCCATGGATGTTACTCGGCACGCATGAGACTTCCTGCCTAGGCCGATCGGGTAGACGGTGCACCAATTATCTCCGAAAGCCTTGAGATCTGTCCGCCCGGCTGAGAGTGTTTCACCGCTCTCCTCGCCGCTCCCACTAGCACTTCCTGGCAGGTGAGCAGAAGCCCGCAGTCCGTCCTCCCCCGGCGGACCGCGGCCCGCTAGGGCCCCTGGGTGCCCCCTCGCCCACGGGACCCGTTTACGCGGAAATGGTGGCGGGGCAGCCTGTGTTTTGCGACTCCCCTCTCCCCCTCCCGGGCCGCCCCGCCACCACCTTTCGGACCAGCAGAGAACGGGTCAGCGCACCAGGTGCTTGAATGCGGCAAGGTTGGTTAGGGACTCACCACGGGCCACCCGCCAGGCCCATTCGCGCCGGATCGAGGAGGCGAATCCGATCTCCAACAGAGTATTGAAGTCGCCATCAGCGGCCTCGACCACCTGGCCCAACACCCGGTCCAACTCATCAGCAGTCAACGCGTGATGGGCTAACCGGCCGATGAGGTAGATATCGCCAGCCTTGTCTAGCGCGTAGTGCACGCCGTAGAGCTTCGCGTTGCGGCGCAGCAGCCAACGGTAGACATCCTCGTGTGCCTCGTCGGGATTGCGGCACACAAAAGCCTCCACGAGAACACCATGCTGGCCGACCAACACCCGGCAGGTGGTCTGCAACTTCGTGGTGCCTGGCAGGGTGATGACGAAGCTGCCCGGCCCGCGGTGCTCGTGCTCCAGGCCGGCCCCCTCCAGTACCCCAGCGATGAGCCGATCCAGCCGAGCCGCAGGACTCATGGCTCGGCCCTGGCAAGCAGGTCTCGCGTGCTCATACCGCCACCTCGCTCGGCAAGGCGTCCACCCGGTAGGTAGCCGCCGCGTCGGCGTAAACCCGCAAGAGCGCCTCGGTGGTGCATTCCCAGGAGAACCGCCGGACATGCCGGAGGGCACCGGCCGCGAGCTCCGCGCGCCGCCGCGGGTGCAGCGAGACAGCCGACAGCACCTCAGCCCAGTCGGCGGGGTCGTGGCTGGCGATCAACTGACCGGACACTCCATCGGCCACCGCCACCGGCAGGCCGCCCACCTCCGCGGCGACCACCGGCGTCCCGCATGCCTGTGCTTCCAGGGCAACCAGACCGAAAGACTCGCTGTAGCTGGGTACCGCCACCACATCGGCGGCGCGGTACACCCCGACCAGCGCGGAACCACCCTGCGGGGGAGCGAACACGACCTGCTCCAAGATCCCCAACCCAGCTGCCAGCTGGTGCAACACGGTGGGCTCGGCCAGCCCGCTCCCCGAGGGTCCACCCACCACCAGCACCCGCAGCCGGCGGCGCAGCGCCGGGTCCCGGCGCACCATTTCGGCTGCGGCGCGCACCAGCACGTCTGGTCCCTTGAGCGGCTGGATGCGACCGATGAAGGCAAGCACCACGGCATCGAGCGGCAGGCCCAGCTCAGCCCGGGCGGCGTCCCGCGACCCTGGCGTGAACAGCTCCAGGTCGACTCCTGGCGCGATGGTGGCGGTGCGGGCCGGGTCGGCACCGTAGAGCTCCACCAGCTGAGCGGTCTCAAAGGGGGTGTTCGCGACCAGCCGGTCGGCCTCGATCACCACCTGCTGCTCGCCGATCACCCGAGTGTGCGGCTCCGGGACATCGCCGTGGGCCAGCGCGGCATTCTTCACCTTGGCCAGGGTGTGCGCGGTATGCACCAGCGGGACCCCCCAGCGGTCCCGGGCTAACCAACCGACCTGGCCCGACAGCCAGTAGTGCGAGTGCACCACGTCGTAGTAGCCCGGTTCGCGGTGCGCCTCGGCCCTCAGCACCCCGGCGGTGAACGCACAGAGCTGCGCGGGTAGGTCGTTCTTGGCCAGCCCCTCGTAGGGGCCGGCCGTAATGTGCCGCACGGTGACGCCCGGCGCGATTTCCATCACGGGGGGCAGCTCAGAGGAGGTCGCTCGGGTAAAGACCTCGACCTCGACGCCGTGGCGGGCCAGCCGGGTTGCGGTCTGCACGATGTAGACGTTCATCCCGCCGGCATCCCCGGTACCCGGCTGGTCCAGCGGCGAGGTGTGCACCGACAGCACCGCGGCCCGCCGCAACATCACCCCAATCCGCCCCATCACGAGCCCATCTTGCCGTCATCGGCGTCTCAACCGCATTCAGTGAGTACCAGATCTGGAGTACCAGACCTTTTAGGGTTGGGGATATGGGTGAGCAGCGAGCTACCGCCGTCGTCACGGGAGGCAGCAGCGGGATCGGGGCAGCGACTGCCCGGGCGCTGGCCGCGGCGGGGTTCCATGTGGTCCTCGGTGCCCGCCGGGTGCAGCGCTGCCAGGAGATCGCCGATGAGATCGACGGCACTGCCATGGCGCTCGATGTGCTGGACCCCGCGTCGGTGGCCGCCTTCGCCGCGGCGGTGCCTGCCGCGCGGGTGCTGGTGAACAACGCCGGAGGCGCGAAGGGGTTCGAGCCGGCGATGGCGGCCGACGAAGACCAGTGGCGCTGGATGTGGGAGACCAACGTGCTCGGCACCCTTCGGGTAACTAGGGCGTTGCTCCCGAAGCTGATCGACTCAGGAGACGGCGTTCTGATCACCGTGACCTCGGTTGCCGCGCTGGAGGCCTACGACAACGGCTCCGGGTACACCTCCGCCAAGCACGCGCAGGCAGCCGTGCACCGCACGCTGCGCGGCGAGCATCTCGGGCAACCGGTGCGGTTCGTGGAGGTTGCGCCAGGCATGGTAGAGACCGAGTTCTCTCTGGTGCGCTTCGGCGGCGACGCCGAGCAGGCGGACCAGGTCTACGCCGGGCTCACCCCCCTGAGCGCGGAGGACGTCGCCGGGGTCATCGCCTTCGCGGCCACCAGACCCCCGCACGTGAACCTGGACCTGATCGTCATCAAGCCGCGCGACCAGCACTCCGCGATGCGCAGCTTCCGGCACCCGTAGGGAAGTCCCGATCGTGCTAGAGAGCGCAGTTGACGAGGACTGGTTCGGGTACCAGGGTCACCCCGAAACAGCTGGCCACCCCGTCGCGGATCTCCCGGGCGAGGGCGAGCAGATCCTCCGCGCGGGCGCCGCCGCGGTTGGTCAGCGCCAGCGTGTGCTTGCCGGACAGTGCCACTCGACCCCCCGGGCCCGGGTGGCCTCGGATGAATCCGGCCTGCTCGATCAGCCAGGCGGCGGACAGCTTGACCCGCCCGTACCCATCCCCCGCCGAGTCAGCAATCGGATCACCCGGGTACTGGGGCACGGTCACCTGGGGACCCACCCGGGCCCGGATTCGCCCCAGCACAGCAGCAGCGTGCGCGGCGTCCAGCACGGGGTTGGTGAAGAAGGATCCCGCCGACCAAGTATCATGATCGGTTTCCTCGAGCACCATCCCCTTGCTCCTGCGCAGGTCCAGCACGGCCGCCCGGGCCAGCGCCGCGGGTACCCGCGTGCCGGGCTCGACGCCGAGCGCGCCGGCCAGCTCGGCGTGGCGGATCGGGGCGCAGCGCCCATCGTGGCGAAGCGCAAGCCGGATCCTGAGCACCACGGCAGCATCGGTGCCCTTGAGCACGCTGGTCCGGTAGCCCAGGCCCAGCTCCGCCGCAGGCACGGTCCGCACCACACCACGCCGACGGTCGTAGAGATCTACGTCACACAGCAGATCGGACAGCTCCACGCCGTAGGCGCCGACATTCTGCACCGGGGTGGCACCGACCGACCCCGGGATGCCGGACAGGCACTCGAGCCCTCCGTAGCCGGCCGCCACCGTGTGTGCGACCACCGCGTCCCAGTCTTCCCCGGCCTCGGCGTGCAGCACGCCACCGCCGTCGATGTGGACACCGGTGCTGGCCATGCGCACCACGGTGCCGTCGAACCCGCTATCACCGACGACCAGGTTGGACCCGCCAGCGAGCAGCAGCAGCGGTTCACCGGCGGCATCGGCGGCGCGGAGGACCTCGGCACAGGACCGCGCTGTGCTCGCCACCACGAACCGGCGGGCTGGGCCACCTACGCGCAGGGTGGTGAACGAGGCAAGGTCGAGCACCGGAGACGCTGCCGCGGGAGTCGTCACGGGCGCCCACGGTAGTCTGCAGGCTCATGGCCAGCCGATTGGCGCTACAGCACCGATACCCCGAGCCACCGGAGCGCATCCGGGAGGTGTTGACCGATCAGCGCTACCTCCGGGACAAGCTTCGCGCGGTGGGTGGACCAGGAGCCGAGCTGGTGTCCTGGGAGGAGGACGAGCGCGGTGTCACCGTGGTGCTGCATCAGATGGTGCCCGACGACGCGCTGCCGCCCTTCCTCCGTGCCGCGCTGCCCAGCGGCGTGAAGATCCGCCGTACCGAGACCTGGACCAGCTTCGACGGCAGCGTGCACGCGGTGGTGGACGGGGCTCCGGGGGTGATCACCGGATCACTGCGTCTGGAGCCTGACCCCGCGGGATGCGTGCTCGGTGCCCAGCTCACCGCTGAGGTCGGGGTGCCGCTGGTCGGCGGCATGGTCGAGAAGATGATCACTGACAACGTCGCCACGCTGATGGAGAACGAGTACCAGTTCACTCTGGAGTGGCTGCGCAAGCCCACGGCTTAGGCTGTCCACCGTGGAGTTCGCGGGCTACCAGTCACGGATCGCGGTCGAGGCTGGCATGCTGCGGGCGGTCGCGATGTCCCTGCCGGCGGACACCCCGGTTCCGACGTGCCCAGGCTGGACCGTGCAGCGGCTACTCCGGCACCTCGGCCGCGTCTTCGACATGGTCATCAGGGTGGTGCAGACCGCCGACCCGCAATCACCGCCGCCCCGGGTCGAGCCGCCACCGGCCGACACACTCGCCATCTTCGATGACCGGTTGTCGGCCATGCTCGACGTGCTCGCGACTACCGACCCGGCCACCCCGGTCTGGCACTTCACTCCGACTGCACCGAGGACCGCTGCGTTCTGGTCCCGGCGAATGGCGCATGAGGTCACCATGCACCGGATCGACGTGCAAGCCGCGGCAGGCACCGATTCAGCGGTAGCCCCTGAGTTCGCCGCCGACGGAGTGGACGAGGTGCTGACCCGGCTGATCACCCGGAACACCGACGCCTGGGCCGTCGGTACGCGCTGCGGCACGGTGCTTTACCACGCCGTGGACGCTGGACGGGTCTGGACAGTACGTTTGGTTGCCGGTCAGCTCCCGCAGACTGCGGCGGAGGCGGTCACCGAGCCGGATGCGTCGGTGGTCGGGCTCGCCGACGCCGTCTACCGCACCGCCTGGGGTCGCCCGTCCCGCGCGGTGGTCAGCGGCGATACCACCTTGCTGAAGGTCTTGTTGGGGGACACCGTCGCCCGGTGAGCTCAGCAGGTGTGCTCGTGATCGGCGTGGTCGGCGTGCTCCACCTGCAAGGTGCTGTGGGTGAGCCCGAAGTGGTTGTGCAGCGCCGTCGCGGCGGCGTCGAGCACTGAGGCGTCCCCGCAGCGCAGCGAGCGGGTGTCGTCCACCACCAGGTGTGCGGAGACCGCATGCTGGCCCGACGTGATCGTCCACAGGTGTAGGTCATGCACCCCACGCACCCCCGGCACCCTCCGCAGCACCTGGTCTACCTCTGCGGTGTCCACGCCTCGCGGGGTGCCCTCCAGCAGCACGTGCGCCGCCTCCCGGAGCAGCGCCAGCGCCCGGGGCATGATCAGAGCGGCGATCACCAGCGACGCCACCGGGTCGGCCTGACGCCAGCCGGTCGTGAGTATCACCAGCGCCGCCCCCAGTACCGCGAGGGAGCCGAGCACATCGCCCATCACCTCCAGCAGGGCGCCGCGCAGGTTGAGGCTGCGCTGACCGGATCCGCCGCGGGTGAGCACGCCCAGCGCGGCCAGGTTGCCCACCAGCCCGAGCGCCCCGAGTACCAGCAGCGGAGCCCCGGCAACCGGTGGCGCAGCGGCCAGCCGGAACACCGCCTCCGCCGCCACCAGTGCCCCCACCACAAGCAGCGCTAGCGCGTTGAGCGCGGCGGCGAGGATCTCCGCACGGCCCAGGCCATAGGTCCGGTGACGGCTGGGGGGACGCTGGGCGAGCACCGTGGCGACCAGCGCGACCACCAGGCCCAGCATGTCAGTGGCCAGATGCCCAGCATCAGCAAGCAATGCCAGCGAGCCGGTTAGGGCGGCGCCAACGACCTCAACCAGCAGCACCACCGAGATGATCGCCAGCGCCCAGCCGAGCCGGCGACGGTCCGGTGATACGCCACCATGCCCATGCTCACCCATGCACGCCACAATACATGCATGATCTCGCATAGTTTAAGGCGGAGACACCGTGGCGTCACCAGCGTTGGCCACGCTGTACCTCGGGCACCGCGGGTTTGACATCCACGATGTAGACCAGCACTGCCACCAGGGCGATCAGCCAGAGGATCAGGAAGCTGCCCCCCGGGGCGAACAGCACCAGGGCGGCGGTAGCACCGCCGGTGATACCCAGCCAGGCGGGCTTGGTCAGCTTGTCGGTTGCGGTGTAGGCGTCGGCTCGCTGGAGCGCGGCGTGAATGAACGCGAAGAGCCCGACCGGGATCGCGAGCCAGTGCAAGACCTCGAAGACCCAGATATCCAGCGACTGCAGCAGCACCCGCCCAGGATACGCAGACCGCGGCCGAACCCAAGAGTCACAGCAAAAGTTGCGAGATGATGTGGATGGCAAGCCCGGCCAGGGCACCGACCACGGCGCCGTTGATCCGGATGAACTGGAGATCCCGACCAACCTGCAGCTCGATCTTGCGGGAGGTCTCCTGGGCGTCCCAGCGCTGCACCGTGTCGGTGATCAGGGTGATAATCTCCCCGCGGTAGTTGCAGACCACGTAACTGGCCACTTCCTGGAGCCAGTTGTCCACTTTGGAGCGCAGCTCCGCGTCTGCGCTCAGCCGCCAGCCCAGCGCAACCAGCCCGTCGCGCACCCGGCGCCGCAGCTCCGAGGAGGGATCTTCCGCCGCGTCGAGAAGCATCTTCTTCGCGGTACCCCACGCCGATGTCACCAAGAGCTGAACCTCGGGGTGGGCCAGTATCTGCAGCTTGATCGCCTCGGCGCGTTCGATCATCGCCGGGTCCGTGCGCAGCTCCTGGGCGAAGTCCATCAAGAAGGTGTCCACCGCCTTGCGCAGGGGATGGTCGGGCTGGATGCGCACCGCCCAGGCGAACGCCAACACCTCCGCGTAGAGCTTATCGGCGACCAGCTCGTCGACAAATCTCGGCGACCACCCCGGTAAGCGCTGGCTGACCAGCCGCAACACCGCACCGTGATTGTCACGGATCCACGCATAGGCCCGCTCGGTGATCAGATCGACAAGTTTGTGGTGTGCCCCGTCGGTGAGCAGCTGACTGAGCAACCGACCCAGCGGTGGACCCCACGGCTGCTCGACCAAGCGTTTCATCAGAGCGTTCTCCAGCACAGCTGGGACGTCCTCATCGCGCAGCACGGTCACCACGGCCCGCACCGCGGTGGCAAGCTCAGCGGTGAGGCGCTCGGCGTTGTGGGGCTGCGCCAGCCAGCCACCGAGCCGATTGCCGATCTCCGCCCGGCGCAACTTGTCCGTCACCACCTCCTCGGCCAGGAAGTTGTTGCCCACGAAGTCGCCCAGGTTCGCTCCGAGCGCGTCCTTCTTCCGCGGGATGATCGCGGTGTGCGGGATCGGTAATCCCAGGGGGCGCCGGAACAGTGCGGTCACGGCGAACCAGTCGGCCAGTGCGCCGATCATGCCGGCCTCGGCCATCGCCTCCAGGTACCCCGCCCACGGGGCAGCGGCCGCATAGTGGTTTTCGGTGAGCCGCGCCACCACGTACACCACCGCGGCACCTAGCAGGAACGCCAGCGCGAGCGCCTTCATCCGGCGCAGTCCCCGCTGTTTGGCCTGCTCGTTTTGGGTCAGCTGCACGCTGCCGATTGTGCCTCGCCAGCTGGCGGTGGGGCAGGACGACGGCTGTGCGCTGAAGTTCGTTACAGATCTTACGCTAAGCGGTCACAGCGTGTAGTGTAAGGACATCGTTGTCCGGGCAAGGCCGGATCGGGGCGAAGGGTTGAGGGGAACCAGTGGCCGCCATCCCTGACACAGGTAGCGCGCAGTGCGCGCGCCGCGGGGTGGTGCGCGTGCTGTCGCGAGCTGTCGTGCTCGGCGGCATGGTCGTCGCGGGATGGCTGCTGGGATCGGGGATCTGCTTTGCGCATGAGGATCTAGGGCAGCCGGGCACCGACCTGGTCCAGCTGGCCAGCCACCCCGGTGAGGGGTCCGCACAATCCTCCGCACAACCCGATGGCGGGTCTGACGGTCAGCTCGGCGTGCCGCCCACGCTCGGCTCGGCCATCAGCAGAGTGTGCTCCACGGTCTTAGGACCGCGGCCCTCCGTTCCACCACCGGTACAGATTGGCGTTCTCAGACCCATCGCGAACGCCGTGGATAATCCGAAATCTCTGACCCAGGTCCTGAATCCCCGCGCCCTGGTGCCTCGAGTTTCGATGCCCCGGGTTCTAGGGACTCGGGTTCTAGGGACCCTGTCCCGACCGGGGAAGCCCGGCGCCGGTATCCGGTCGCAAGCACCGGCCAAGGAACCCGCGACAGCCTTGCTGGCCGAGCCTGTCGGCCGATCAGCGGCCGCAACGGCACATCTCACAACTCTCGCGTCCTCCACCGTGGAAGGCACGGTGGAGGACGCACCACCCGCTGCCCCGCTCCGCGCCGCCCCCGCAGAACGCTCCGCCGGGCGGTCAGCGTTCGGCGACGACCCGGCGGCGCCGGCTCCGGCAAGCCCCCCCGCGAGCACCACCCCGTCCTGCGTGATCAGCGGTACCGGAAGTGGGGCAGTCACCAAGAACGCCCCGGACATCACTATGAATGACAGCTGGGCGACGGCGGAGACTGCCCTGCTGTATCGCCTGCGGCAGCTGGCCGCCAGCGATCTCCCCCGGTCTGCTGCTACCCAGCCCTCCACCTCACCGGACTGATCTCGCGATCCGGGAGGTCACCCCCTGCCCGGGGTGGTTCCCCGCGTGCCGATCCCCGGTGCAGCCGATACCCGGTGCGCCAACCCTGCCGTAACGGACCCCCGATCTGCCCGACCGCGCCCGGGTGGATCGGGTCTATGGCCCCGGCGTCACGTTGCCCCCGTGACGCCGGGGCCCTCGTATCACCGATCGGGGACCGGTGTACAAGTCAGCAAACAGGTCACCGTGACGCTGCACCCGCCGCAGTACAACGTCCGCAGTGAACAGCAGGTCCGTAGGCTTGCTGCACTCGGCCACCTCCTGCCAGGTCACCGGGGTGGACACGGTGGGCTGCTGGGCGCCACGCAGCGAATACGGGGCAATGGTGGTCTTGGCGGGGTTGTTCTGGCTCCAGTCCACGAACACCTTGCCACTTCGCACCGCCTTGGCCATCCGGGACACCACCGCGTCGCCGCGCTGCGCGGCGAGCCACTCGGCAAGGCGCCGGGCGTAGGCCGAGGTGTCTGTCGGGTCCGTGGTGCGCACCGCCGCGTAGACCTGAAGTCCTCGGGAACCGCTGGTCTTGACCGAGCACTCCATGCCGTCCTGCGCCAGCAGCTCGCGGATCGTCTCCGCTACCCGAGCGCACTCCACCACGGTGGCGGGTGGGCCGGGGTCCAGATCGAACACCAACAAATCTGGTGTCTGCGGCTTACCCCCCGCCCCTACCACCCACTGCGGAACATGCAGTTCTAATCCGGCCAGGTTCGCGGCCCACACCAGGGCGGCCAACCCGTCGATGACTGCGTAACCGATCTCCTCGTGCGTCGTGCTCCCGGGGGTGGGCAGTCGCACCACCCGGAGCCAGTCGGGGGCGTGCCGCGCGGCGTTCTTGTCATAGAACGATCCAGCCCCCACGCCGTCGGGGTAGCGGCGCAGCGTCAGCGGGCGATCGGCTAGGTGCGGCAGGATCGCCGGGGCGATCCGGGTGTAGTAGTTAATCACCTCGCCCTTGGTAAAGCCCTTGGTAGATCCCACCGCCGGATAGATCACCTTGCCGAGATTGGACAGCCGAAGCCGCCGCCCATCCACCTGCACGACCGCCCTGTCACGACCCACCACATCGGCCACCCTGGTCGGGGCGTGCGGCATGCCAGGCAGCCAACCATGCGTCGGTGGCGATGGCGGGCAACAGGAGTGCCCAAGCCTCCTCCAGGCGCTGCCGCAGGTAGTGACGGCCGTCTTCGACCTCGCAGATCTGCCGGTGGCCGGCTACCACCGCGACGATGTGCCGAGCGAGAGGTGCTGGCTCGATCCCTTCCTGGAGTAAGCCGGCCTGCGCGGCCTGGGCCAGTAGAGCGAGAACGTCGCGTTCAGCGACACCGTACTGCCCGGGTGTGTCCTGCGCGCACATCGGCAGCTCGCCCAGCAGCCGCATGCCACCTCGGGCGATCGGGCTGTCGATCAGCTGCGCAACCGTCTCGTCGAGCAGCGCCACCAGCGCCGAAAGCGGGTCAAGTCCGCGGCCGCTGATCTGCCCGCGGAGACCGTCCCATCCCTGTCCCATCTTGGCGATAACCGCTCGCGCCAAGGCCTCCTTGGAGACGAAGTGGAAGTACAGTGCCCCTTTGGTCCCCCCGCTATCGGCCAGCACGCTGTCCAACGAGGTGGCGTGGTAGCCGTTTCGAGCGAAGTGCTCGGCAGCGGCAGTCAGGATCGCCAGCCGGGTGGCCCGGGCCCGCGGCTGCAGCGTGGCCCGGCGTGCGCGGGCACCGCTGTCGCCGACTCCGGGTCGTTGAGCGCCGGTGCTGGACATGACGCTTCGAAGCTACCCGCCTTGAGCTCGCTGAGCGCACTAGGTTTTCGGGTGGCGACCCAAACACACCCACTGGTATGTTTTGTGGATGGTCCCGCTTCCGTAAAGGTGACACTCAGTAGGCGTGGACTTGCGTGGGGGTCCCCTGGGGGTGGAGTCGCCCGGGGCGGTAGGGACGGTCGCCCCGGGCGACTGTGAACAATGGGTCGCCCCGGGCGACGGTGAACAACGGGTCGCCCTCGGGCGACGGTGAGCTCGACCGCACCGACGTAGGGGGCCTGCCCTACGTCGGTGCGGTCGAGCTCACGGCTCCGGCCCTTATCATGAGTTGGGAGGGAAGCCACCTTGCCGCGTATCGGGATCACCGGGCATTCCAATCTCGCACCGGACACGGTGCCGCTGATCGAGAGTGCCATCCGGGGTGTCCTGCTGGCAGGAAGAAGCAGCGAGCTAGTTGGTGTCACCTGCCTTGCGCGCGGAGCAGATCAGATCTTTGCCCGGGTGGTGCTCGACCTCGGCGGCACCGTTGAAGTCGTCCTTCCAGCCCCCGACTACCGCGAACGCAAAGTCAAGCCAGACAACGTGGTAGAGTTCGACGACCTGCTCAGCAAGGCGAGCAACATCGAGACGCTACCATGTCGGGAATCAAATTCTGAAGCATACATGGCGGCCGGCGAAAAGGTACTCGACTCTATTGACGCATTGGTGGCCGTGTGGGACGGCGGACCGTCTAGCGGTTATGGCGGCACGGCTGACATGGTCGAGGCGGCGCGTGCGCGCGGCTTACCGGTCACGGTGGTCTGGCCCGACGGCGCTCATCGGGTCGATTGACCACTCTGTGGTAGCCAGGGCGCTGGTTTCGGTGAGGGTGACCTGCTGGCCTTCGGGGGTGATCATGATCTGCCACCGCTCCGGGCCAGGGCAGCCGACCTGACGCCACCAGTGGTAGGCGGTCTCGACCTCGTCCCAAAGGTTACGCGGCCCGGACTGGTGAATGGGGTAAACGCAGGTGTGGGGCTGGTAATGCATATTTGCCCACGAGTCGGTGTCGGGGTCAACGAACCATAGCGTGCCCGTCAGCTCGACCGTAGGATCAGGAACTACGATCACCGAGCAGCCGGGAACTTTCATTCCGATGGCCAAGGAAGCGTCGTAGTCACCGACCACACTGTAGGGTGTCACAGTGGTCTGACTTTTGCGGGCGGTGGTCTCGTCGCATTCCTCGTCATCAACACTGGCGTAGATGCGCTGATCGCGCAGGAACATGAACGCCACGTTGCCCACGATGCGCCCTTGGGCGGTGCCATCACGGTTGACGATGAACGAGACGAGCGCCCCGTTGTGGTAGTGCGTTCCCCACGGGGTGAGGATCTTCCCACCAGGGCGGGTCTGCGCTATCCACGGGTAGGGCACGTGCTGCACGGCGGCCGTGGACATGATCCGGTCATACGGTGCGTGCGGTGGGTAGCCCCGCGTCCCGTCCGCGGTGATGACGGCGAGCGGATAGCCGCTGGTCGCCAGCGCTCGACGAGCGTGCTCGGCGAGATCACGGTCGATCTCGACGCTGGTGACGTTCTCCCCACCGAGGCGGTGAGCGAGGAGGGCAGCGTTGTAGCCGGTCCCGGTGCCGATCTCCAAAACCCGCATGCCGGGTTGGGCGTCAAGGGCGTCGAGCATGCGGACAACCACGTTGGGTTGGCTGGCTGAGCTGGTGATGTAGCGCCCGCGCCGCCCGGGCACGAGGGGGTGTCCATCGTCCACCTGGACGGTGACCGCGGCGGGCCCGTACACGCGCTGCATCCACTCCTGTGGATTCTCGGCGCGGCGCAAGGGGACCAGCTCGGCGTCGTGGGTGGTCCAGATCATATCCGGGATGAACTGGTGGCGCGGTACCGCCGCGAACGCTTCCGACCACACCGGGGTCAGCTCACCACTGCCGGCCAACCGGTCGAGCAGCTGCTGGGACAGCACCCGCGGATCTGTCATTTCTTGTCGTCATCCTGCTTACCACCACTGGGTCTACCAACACTGTGCCTGCCGCCGTCGTCTTTTTTAACCCAGTCACCCTTGGGTAGCGGCTTGTCCGTAGGCCACTGCCCATCCTGTTCTTTTTCCCGATCGTGCTTGCCCATCAGACAGACACAGTCCTTTCCTGTCTTGTCCCTGTGAGGAGAAACAGCAGCCGACCCTAACTCCGGCTAGCACCGAGCCATAGTCGCCGAGGGTTTGCGTCGGCGTGCGGTCATCTTGCGTCGGCGTGCGGCACCTAGCCCTGATCATTCGCCTTGATCGGTGGTTGGTCTGGGACGGGCGTTGAGTCTCGTTAGGGGTCTTGATTTTGGGGTCCGGGTATGGCGGTGATCCGGCTGGCGGGCCGGTGACCGGGGGTTCCCTGGGTCCCTGGGTTGCTCC
>JAFATA010000018.1 GCA_019244165.1 Pseudonocardiales bacterium
TCCGGCAGTACTTCCCGAAAGGCACCGACCTGTCCTTGCACACCCAGGAAGAACTTGATAGAGTAGCAGCAGAACTGAATGGCAGACCACGCAAGACGCTCAACTGGCGAAAGCCGGTCGAGGTCTTCGAAGAGCTTATCGAGAAGCACTGTGTCGCCATGACCGAGTGAAACCGCCCCCCATAAGAGCGCCGTGCGCTGTGCCGCATTCCGGGCAGAACGGCTCATCCCCGACACGGGAATCTTCAGCCGCGGCGTCAGGACGGCCTTGGTCGGCGTTGAGGGCCGCAACTCGGCGCGCGAGGGCTCGCCAGTGGCCGCGTCGATCACTTCGGTCAGCGTGTAGCCGCAGGACGTCGTGCTCGTTGAGGAAGGGCACATAAGCTGCTGCTGTGCAGGGTGATGGGGCACGACAGCGGATCTTCATCGCGAGCGCTACTGGCCATCTGGGGACTTATCGGGCTGCGGCGGTCGAGGTGTGTCATCGCCTGGGGTTGACGCCGGTGCTTATGGAGGAATTCACTCCGGAGTCGCCGCCGCCGCTGACCGTGTGTCGGGAGAAGATCAAGAGCTGTGGTTCTGTTGTCCTGCTGATTGCTCATCGATATGGGTCACGGCCGCCGGGTGAGGCGCTCGGGTACACCGAGCTGGAGTACGAGTACGCCGTCCAGCACGGAAGGCAGCTGCATATCTTCCTGATTGAGGAAGGCTTCCCCTGGCCGCCCACCGAGGTTGACCGTGGTGATGATGCAGCGGCGCTGGCCCGGTTCGTGGAACGAGTAGGCGGGCACACCATCCGCAGGTTCGGGGATCTCGCAATATTCCGCGAAGACCTGATGCTTGCTCTGCAGCGCTACGCGATGGTCGCGCCCGGGCAGATCGGTCTTCGCGAGGTGGCGGTTGGAGCGGAGACGATCCCCGGTACCGCAAGCCAAGAGGTCTTGCCATTGACTAGCGGCCAGCCAGCCGGAATAGACCGACCGCTGATAGCGATTTTGCGACGCCCTGGGTGGGGCGACCTTTTCATATACAGCGAAGAATTAACCTTGCAACTGATTGAATTGCCTTGGCGGCAAGATTCCAAGAAATCGGAGCGACAATGACCGAGCATCAAAAGCAGACCATTAGCCGATCAAAGCAGGAGCCGATCGGGAACGCCGCCGCGATGACCGGGCAAGCCGTGCGCCTATTCGCCGACTACCAGAGGAGTGGCCGTCTCGACCTGATCAACGGCGCAATTGAATTGCTCCGTAACGCGGTGGCCGCCACCTCACCCGATCACCCTGACCGTCCCGTGTACCTGTCCAATCTCGGGGCTGCGCTGCAGGCCCGGTTCGGGCGCACCGGTGATCAAGCCGACCTGGATGCCGCAGTTGCCTTGTTCCGTGACGCGGTGGCCGCCACCCCACTCGATCACCCCGATCGCCCCGGGCGCCTATCCAACCTCGGGACCGCACAGCGCGTCCAGTTCGAGCGCACCGGCCTGCTTGCCGACTTGGACGAGGCGATTGCAGTCGGACGTGATGCGGTAGCCGCGACGCCACCCAATCACCCCAACCGGCCGGGATACCTATCCAACCTCGGTGCCGCACTGGGTGTCCAGTTCGAGCGCACCGGCCTGCTAGCCGACCTGGAGCAGGCCATTACCGCCGCACATGAGGCAACGACCGCCACCCGACCCGACCACCCCAACCGGCCCGGATACCTATCCAACCTGGGGGCCGCACTGCAGGCTCGATTCGAACGCACCGGCCAGCAAGACGACCTCGACCAGGCCATCACCACGTTCAGAGAGGCGGTAACCACCGCCCCGCCCAACCACCCGAACCACCCAAGGTATCTGTCCAACCTCGGCCTCGCGTTGCAGGCCCAGTTCAGAAGCACCGTCCGGTACGCCGACCTCGATCAGGCCATCGCCGCGTTCAGGGATGCAGTGGCCGCCACCCCGCCTGACAACCCCAATTACCCCGGGCGACTGTCCAACCTCGGAGGCGCGCTGTGGACCCGGTTCGACCGCACCGGCCAGCAGGCCGAGCTGGACGCTGCGGTCGACCTGTTCCGGGGCGCGGTGACTACCACCCCATCCGACCACCCCAACCGCCCAAGGTATCTGTCCAATCTCGGCGCCGCGCTGCAGATCCAGTTCGAGCGCACTGGACAGCAGGACCACCTCGACGAGGCCATCACCGCCGAGCGTGACGTGGTGGCCACCACCCCACTCGATCACCCCGACCGCTGTGACCGCCTGTATAATCTCGGTCTCTCGTTGCGTGCTCGGTTCGGACGCACTGGCCGGGAAGCCGATCTGGACGAAGCCATTACTGCGTTCAGGAATGCAGTGGCGGTGAAATCGGGTCCGCCCGCGGCCCGAATGCGCGCGGGTCGGGCCTGGGGACGCGCCGCGATCGACGTCGGCTGGGTCAACTCTGCGGCTGAGGGGTTCGCTTCCGCAGTGGAGTTGTTGCCACTATTGGCCTGGCTCGGGCTGCCGCGAGCCACTCGCGAACGACATCTGGCTGAGTGGAGCGGACTGGCTGCGGACGCTGCAGCGTGCGCCATCCGCGCCGGGCACCCTCAGCGGGCGGTGGAACTGCTTGAAGCCAGCCGCTCGATGCTGTGGGCTCAGACCCTTAACCTGCGCACCGACCTCAGTGATCTCGCCCAACTCGCGCCCGATTTGGCCACTCGCTTGGATCAAATCCGCGCCCAGTTGGACACCTCAATCCTCGCCTCGGCACCTGAAGAGATCTCAGCCAATGCTGGTGACCCGGTCGGCCAGCTGCGTGCCGCGCAGAACCGCATAGTAGAGGACCGGATGGGCTGGGCCCGGGAATTTGACGACCTCGTCAGTGAAGTGCGGACACTAGACGGGTTCGCGCACTTCCTCACCCCAACCCCATTCGCTCAACTCCGCGCCGCCGCCACTGGCGGCCCGGTGGTGATCGTCAACACCAGCCGCCACGGCTGCCACGCTATCCTCGTAACCACCACTGGAGCGCGGGTCGTGGAGCTGCCCGACCTGACCCACGATCAAGCGATCGAGCAGGCTAATCTGTTGGGCGCCCTAACCCACGCCGGTCACGCCGACAGGCCGGTCCCCGACCGGGAGAAAGATCGACAGACGGTCTTGAATATCCTGGCGTGGCTATGGGACGCCATCGCTGCACCAGTGCTGACCAACCTCAGTTACACTAGCCCACCCGCGCCCGATAATGCCTGGCCGAGAATCTGGTGGTGCCCTACCGGACCCCTGACCCTGCTGCCCCTGCACGCCGCCGGACACCACCACCTCCGCCACCAGCGATCCGACGGCCCGGCTAGCACCGACACTGTGCCCGACCGAGTGATCTCCTCCTACGCCCCCACCCTGACCGCTTTACTGCGCGCCCACACCGCCGCTGTTCCCCCCAGCAGACCCCAATTGCTCGCAATCGGCATGCCCACCACCCCAGGCGCCAGCGACCTGGACCAGGTGCCGACCGAACTGGACCGCATCCAGCTCCACTACCCGATCGCTACCCGCCTACAGTCCCCCACCCGCCAACAGTTCTCGCACGGCTCACCACCGGACCCCCGCACTCAACCGACAATCACCAGGGTCCTGGCCCAACTACCCCGCCACACCTGGGTGCACCTGGCCTGCCACGGCAGCCAACACTTCAGTGACCCGACCGAAAGCGCATTCTGGCTCACCGACGGTCTCTTGCGTATCACCGATCTCATTGAGCAACGCGAGTCTGGACCACGAGAGCTGGCGTTCTTATCCGCCTGCCAGACCGCCACCGGCAGTCCCAAAGCAATCGACGAAGCCATCCACCTTGCCGCCGCGATGCAACTGCTGGGCTACCGTCACGTGATCGCCACTCTTTGGTCGATTTACGACGCACCCGCACCAGACATCGCCGGCACTGTCTACGCCACCCTGACTGCTACCGGCACACCCAATGCAATCCATACCGCCCACGGGCTACACCGTGCGGTCATGGCACTGCGCGCCAAATACCCCGGAGACCCATTGGCCTGGGCCCCATATCTCCACACTGGTCCCTAAGAAGGCTCAATTCAAACCGCCGTGGCGCCTCCACGATCGACTCAGTGATGATGTCGTCGACGTCATCGTTGATGGCTACCGCGAAGGCCGAACGGCTCGTCAACTTGCCGAAAGCCATAACGTCAGCTTGAGCAGCATCAAGCGTATCTTGCGGAAGCGAGGCGTCAGGAAGGACACGTCACAGTCCGCATCCGGAGCCTGATTTTGGCGTCACTCCGTCGTTCTTCACTACCATCGCGCGAGTCAGCCGCGCGTCGATCGGAACGGCGGGAGTCTCCCGTGCGGCCGGCCACGATGAACGGACGGACTTGGGACGTTGCGGGGACGCGAACAACGTCAGAGAACTGGCACACGGCGGAGGTGTTTACGTCTCGCGTCCTGGGGGATGGTCTGTCTTGGCGTCGGGTTGAGCCGGTGATCCGGGAGCACAGGTAGTACTCACTGGGCTTGACCGATTGAAACCGCCGGCTTAATACAGCGATGGCATGGAACCGCCTGATCATGCCGCCTGACGGAGAGAGGAAGCAGGGGATTGATGCCGAGCAGACACAGGCGTGGAATTGCGCGCGCCCCGATACGGGTGCAGCGTGGACCACGCCCGCGGGTGTCGCCGAGCTGCGCAGCCGGTTGAGCACCACCGCCGCCGAGGGCCCACCCAAGCAGACCGCCCAGGCCGTGTTGTTCGGGGTGCACCACCCGCCGCAGACGCGTCCTCAGCGTGGCGGAGTCCTTGGCCGCGTCCGCGTGCTCCTGCCGCGAAGTGTTGGGAGATTTTGACAGGTGTCGATCGGGAATCGCTGACGGATGCACTAAGGAGAGGAACCCGGGATGACAATTGACGCTGGGGCGTTGATTCGCGGCGAGGACGGGAATTTGTATCCGTTCTGCAATGATTGCGAATGGAAGGGATCAGCAATTCCCGTTTATTACCCGCCGATACCGGGAGTGAACGCGCAATACGAACTCGATCAGCATCGGGTACGCTGCGCCGGGGACAATATGGAGAACGGCGGAAAAATCATAGGTTATGTGGCGACCCTGGACGAGTTCCGCGAAGCTCTTGCCACCCGAGATATCATGAGTATCTATCGCATCCTTCGCCGTCACGGGTTCAGTCAGCGTAAAATCGGCGCCATGGTGGAGCAGTCGCAGTCCGAGGTATCGGAGATCCTTCGCGGACGGGTCGTGACTACCGTGAGCGTGTTGGAAAGAATCGCTGACGGCCTTGGAGTACCACGGGACAAACTGGGTGTGGGCTTCGGCCGGGCGCGAACAGGACTCGTTCGCAGCGATGAGCAGGACGGTGATGTGCGGCGCCGTATCCTGCTCGAGGTGGTCATAGCCGCGACAGTCAAAGTGGCGACATCGGGAAGCGGTGCGAATGCTCTGCGACTCCTGCCCGCAGCGATACCGGCAGAATTGAGTGGCGCCCACGTCCATGCCGTGCGTGCCGCCACCGAGCAGCTCACCGGTCTCTCGCGGTACTTCGGCGGCCAGGCCTCGCTGCTCGGCGCTGCCGCCTGTGCCTACCTGCCCTGGCTTCAGGCTAGCGGCCCAGGCTCGATCAGGGACGCTCTGCTGGCCGCCGTGGCCGATCTGCACACCGAGGCGGGGTGGTGCCACGGGGACGAAGGCATCGACGGCTCCGGCTACCTCGCCCGTGCCCTGGAGTTCGCCCAGGCAGCCAAAGACGCCTACAGCATCGGCTATGCCACTTGGCATGCCGGCATGAGCGCCATCCTTACCGGCCACCCTAATCACGCGCTCAAGCTCTGTCAGCTCGGCATCGCACACCTCACCTCCTACCGCACGACCTCCACCCGGCGGGCCGATCCCGCGGGCCTGGCCGTTCTGCTCGGAAAATTGTACGGCACCTCAGCCACCTCCTATGCCATGATGGGCGCCAGCCAGGAAGCCGACACATCACTGAAACAAGCCGACGGACAGCCGGGCACGGCCTATGAAACGGGCAGTTCCGGATTGCGCAACGCAAGCATCCACCTCCAACTCGGTAGGCTCGACAACGCCGCTGAATGGACCGCCGCCGCGCTCAACGGATTCGGCACACAGCACCGTCGCGGCCACATCGCCGCCGAACTCATGCAAGCCGAGATCTTCCTGCGCACCGGCGACTCCCGCGGCACCACGCTCGCCGCCGAAGCCCTCGACCGAGCACGCGGCGTCATCCAATCCCAGGCCTTGCGGCAGCGCCGGCTAGTTCCCCTCGCGCAGGCACTCTCCGGGCGAAAAGACAGCCAGTGCGAAGACCTCGCCCGAATAGCACATCAACTAGCCACCCAGGAATAGGGGGAGAAGAGCATGAACTGGGAATTGATGGGTGGCGTCACAATCGGCATCATCGTGTTTCTGTTTGTCGTCGTTCGCATCTTCACATAGATGAGTGGCGGAAGACCACGGATGCCCCGATAGGTGAAGGACGATGGGGTTACGCAGCTGGTGGACTGGGGTGATCGAGCGGCGGCGGGTCCGCAAAGCTCGGGTGCGGGGGACATGGCGAACCTGCCGACGATGCGGAAGCTGCTCCTACCAGACGGGTAACAGCGGGCTGTGCGGTGGCTGCCTGAGCCTGCAATAACAGGGGAGAAGTATCGCGGATCATGGAGCCAGCGGCCGGGCTGGGGACCAGACGCGTTCGAAACTGGCGACATAGGTCCCGAACACGTCGTCGTCGCCGTGGCGGTGCAGGTGCAGGACTGGTGCGTAAGCAGCGGCGATGCCATAGACGTGCTGGTTGATGAGCATCTCATCATCGGCGCGGTAGATTGAGTTGTAGAGCACCGTGGAGTGAAGGCGAATCTGGACGCCAGAGGTGAGGAGTGGCCGGTACAGCACGATGGCGTTACGGACCTTCGCGGCCATCGCGTCATCGATGCCTTCCTCATCACCACGTTGGCTGACCTGCGGGCTGTCCGGGTCGCCGAGCAGGATGCGGACCACGACTCCGGCTTGCGCCTTTTCGCCGAGCAAGCGGATCATCTCGACGTCTTCGGCGAGGAACAGGCCGCTGTAGACGAGGATGCCGATCTGTTGCTCGGCGCTGTCGTAAAGGTGGCGCCACACGTCGCGCGGGACCGATCCCCGGTGCGGGTAGGTGGCATAGACCTCCGGGCCGATCGATGGCACCCCGGCAAGGTGAGGCCAGAGGTCGTACTCGTGCAGGCTCAACAGGTCAGCCAGTGCCCATCGGTGGCGGGGTTGGGGAAGCCGGCCGCTGAGCCACCGCTGGACCGTCTTGGGGTCGACCTCCAGCGTCTTGGCGACATCGATATCGCGGAGTCGAGCACCGGCCAGGGCGCGACGGAGCGGCTCCCCGATCGAGCGAGCGTCCGGCATCCTGACCTCCCGTGTCCCCTTTGCGGTGCACGCTAACACAAGACGTCCCTAATCGTCCCAGCCGGTGGTGAAGCTGGTGGCAAGACTGCTGAGATCCTGTCTGGGTGCGGTCGACACCATGGGGGACGTACGCGCGAATCGCTGAGAAGCTGCGGGAACGGTTGGCCGATGTCGCGCCGGGCTCTGCCTTGCCGTCAGAGACCTCACTCGCGGCGAAGTTCGGCGTGGTACGCAACACGGTGCGCCGGGCGTTGGCCGAACTGGAACGCGACGGGCTGATCGTGACGTTGCCCGGCCGCGGGCGGGTCACCAGTGAGCCTGCCGCCACCACTGCCGCGGGCTACCGGCGGATCGCCGAGGACCTGCGGCGGCAGATCGCCTCCGGTGAGCTGGCAACGGGCCAGCGGGTGCCGTCCGAGGCCGAACTGATGCGCCGCTACGGGGTGTCCCTGGGCACAGCGCGGCAGGGATTGGCGTTGCTGGAAGCCACTGGCCTCGTGATAGCAGTGCACGGAAAGGGACGTTTTGTGGACGTGAAGGGACGCCTTCCTCTGGGCTGAGGGACCTCGCGCTGGTTACCCTCGCTTGGTGACGATCGCCGCAAGGGCATGTGAAATGGCCCGATCGCTGCTTGAGGCTGAGCTTCCGGTGCGGTGGGCGCACTCGCGGGGAGTCGCTGGTCAAGCCGCCGCGCTTCGCCGGCTTCTGGGCCAGCACGCCGACTTGCTTGAGGCTGCGGCATGGCTGCATGACATCGGCTACGCCAGCACGCTCGCCGTGACCGGGTTCCATCCGCTTGATGGCGCCCGGCGCCTGCGTGAGACACGGTTCGGTGATCCGACGCTGTGGATCTTGGTCGCACATCACAGCTGCGCGGAGATTGAGGCCGAAGCACGTGGGCTTAGCGAGGCACTGGGCGCCGAGTTCCCCCTCAGCGAGATTGACCCGTTTCTGGTTACGGCGCTGACGTACTGCGACATGACCACCGGTCCCGACGGGACACCGCTCGGGGTTGACGAGCGGATCACGGAGATCCTGAGCCGGTACGGCCCGGACGATATCGTGCACCGCTCTATCACCCAAGCGGCCCCGATCCTGTGCCGGCAGACGGCTGAGATCGTCGCCGCCCTCGAAGCACTCTGAGCCACTGCGAGCCCGGGGACAACACCGCTGCCGCTGAGGGACCGGTATCTGCGGCCGGAGTGAGGAAGCCCTGCTCATCGCGGGTCCACTGACGTCCGCTGCTGTCTAAGAACTCGATCTCGACCGGCTCGGGTGAGTAGTAGGTCTTCAGCCATTCCCGGGGCGCCGGGCGCTGCACCGTCTGCCCGGGCGGAACGAGGCCGATGAACTCAGCTTCGTGGGCGCCCTCCTCCGGCGTGGGCAGGGACACCTCGTAGATGGGCATCTCGCTGGCGTTATGGACGTGAAACAGCAGCTCTCGGCCGCCGTAGGTGGTGGCGTGCGCTTCTATCCAGGCGCTGACCTTGATCGCCTGCTGGCGGCGTTCCTCTTCCGCGCGGGCCTCTTCGCGTCGGTGTTCCTTGCGCAGCAGCACGAACCCGACCACGAACGCACCCACGGTGCCCACCGCTGACAGTGCTTCCACGATGACGGGAATCCATGCATTTGGCACGTCACACTCAGCCGAGGTAGGGCGCGTGCCTGCCCTCAAGGAAGTGCTGGACCCGCAGCCTCATCGACCGGTCCATCCGCAGGTCGCCGACGACCGACCGGGGCACCCACCCGACTTCCCGAGTCTCGCTGCTCGGCCTCGGCTGCCCACCGGTCGGCCGCGCGAGGAACACGACCGAGAACTCCTGGCGCACCTCACCGTCGCTCGTGTAGAGGATGACGTGCTTCGGGTCGGTGTAGATACCGACCAAACCCGTCACGCGACAATCAATGCCGGTCTCTTCCTTCGTCTCCCGCACAGCCGTATCGATCAACGACTCGCCCAGATCCATCGCCCCGCCCGGCAACGCCCAGTTGTCATTATCACTCCGGTGGATCATCAACAAGTCACCGTCGTCGTTGACCACGACGACGTTCGCGGACGGGACGAGACTGTTCGCGCCCGGAGCGTCCGGATCGTCGTAGTAGTCGACTCGCGCCATGCCCCAGTGACCCTTTCCTTCGTCCTGCTGTGTTGCCTGGCTAGGTGAGCGGAAGCGCCTCGGACCACACTCGCTCGAAGCTCTCCAGGTAGGTGGTGACCATCGTGCCGCCGGCCACCTGACGCAGATGCATGACGGGCGCCTGCGATGCCGGGAAACCGTAAACGTGCGAGTTGACCAGCAGCTCCCCGTCCGCACGATAGATCGAGTTGTAGAGCACGGTCGAATGCAACCGGATCTCCACTCCACCAACCCCGCGCAGCGGCTGGTATAGCACAATCGCATTGCGGATCTTCGATGCCAACGCATCACCGATCCCCTCCAGCGCACCCCGAGCGGCCACCTCGGCGGAATCCGGATCCCCCAGCAGGATGCGGACTTTCACCCCTTGCGCAGCCTTGGCCCGGAACAAGGCAAGCAGCCCCGGATCATCAACGATGAACATCCCGCTATAAACCAGGATACCGATCTCTTCCTCGGCCGAGTCGAACAGCTGTCCCCAGATATCCCGGGGGACAGCCCAGCGATGCGGGTAGAGGACCAGGATCTCGCTCTCTGACGCGGACGCGACCTGCTCCGCCGCCAAGGCACCCGGCCACAGGTACGCCTCATCGACCCCGAGCCTGTTCGCCACCCGGTACCGGTGCCGCCGGTAGGGAATCCGGCCCCTGATCCACCGCTCAATCGTCTTCGGGTCCACGCCCACGAGCTCGGCCAACTCATTCGGGGTCACCCCCCGTTGCAACAGCGCCGCCCGGAGCCTCTCGTTCGCCATCCCACCGTGCCTGCTCGGTTAGCCACGGGCCAGTAGTCGTCCCGAAGGCGTCCCAGGGACGTCCCGGGGCGGAACTCACCGTACTGGGGACGTCGTCGCCAGATCCCACCGCATGGTCACCCCGTCACCACGCTCTGGCGGAACCTCTTCGGCATGTCAAGCACACCTCATCCCGCTAGCCACTCAGACAGCAGCGACAGCCTGACCAGCACCGAGCGAAAGGAGTTCGCCATCAACCCAAACAGCGCCAACAGTCACCCCGAAGCCGACCACGGGGACGAGCAAGCCACCGCGTCGCACCCAGACGACCCTCGTTGCCTGTGCGGTGCGCTCGCCGACCCGGGCGGCCTGTGCCGCAAGTGCCAGGCGCGCGCCACATGGCAGCGCCGACGGGCCAACCGGGAACGCCGCACCGCCGAGCGTGGGTCCCCTTCTCGCCGGACGACTCAAGGCTCAAGCCGTCCTCAAGACCGCCGTCCCGGCCGCTGACCCGCTCCCCGCTCACTTCGCGTGCCCCCTCCCCTCGGCCGAAAGGAGATCTCCCTATTGATCCTGTCTGTTTCCCTTGTCCTCCTGTTGGGCGTGCTGCTCTGGTTCCTTCTCCGCTTCGCTGCCCTGCGCGGCTGGCACGCCCTTCTCTGCATCCTGTTCGGCTTCTCCCTCGCCTCCACCCCACTCGCGCCCTACATCCAGACCGGCTGCCACGCCCTCGCGCGGATCGTCGCCGGAATCGGGTTCTGACCAACCCAGCACAAAGCCGATTGCCCTGTCCCCCCGCGAAAGGAGACCCAGACATACCGATGACACCCCACACCACAGACGCCATGCTCGAATTCGCCCGGCTGCGTCCCGCGCTCGGCTCGCTCCGGATGCGCTACGCCAACCTGCTCGCCGCCGCCCGCGCCACTCTCACCGCCACACGTGACGGCGACGCCAACCCACTCGCCTACCTCATCGATGAACTCGCCGCGCAAGGCCAGCTCCCACCGGCCGAGACGGGCTCACCGATCCTCGATGCCGACGAACTCACCGCGTGGCACCGGATGAGCTTCGACTCGGCCGACGGTCGGGACCAGCGATGAACCGGCGCACCCGGCGCGCCCGGCGCCGGCTACGCCGGGGTGATGCCTGCCGTGAACCGCTGCTGCTTCTCGCCGAGGACCGCTACCCCGGGGAATCCCTCGAAGCACTCGCCCACTGCGTCTACCGCTACCGCTCCGAACTCGCCCCGCCAGCACTGGCCAGCATGCTCGCCCTCACCGGCATGGTGCTGCACAGCCGCTTACCCCACACGGCACCCCTCGCCGCCGCGCTCACCGCGGTATGGGCGGCCGGACTGTCGCGACCGGAAATCGTCCCGGACATGCGCCGGATCGAACGCGTCTACGCCATCACCATCACGATCACGGCCGGGCTGTGGCTGACGTTCGCCACCGCCCGCGGACCCGGCGCGGAACCCCTGCCCTTCCTCCTCATCGCCGGCACGATCGCCGGCGGGCTGCCCTGGTGGGCGCACCGGCGCCGCCGAGCCAAAGTCCGCGTCGAGCGAACGCTCGACGCCTGGCCCGACATCGCCGAGGCGATCGGGCTGCCCGGCTCCCGCGTCATGTCCGCGGTGGTCGACCTGTGGGGCTGGCGAGCCCGGATCGGCCTGCGTCGCGGGCAGACCGTCAGCGACCTGGTGAGTCGCGTTCCTGCGCTGGAATCCGGGCTCGGCACTCGTCCCGGCGCAGTTCGGGTAGAGCCCGATCCCGACCGCGCGGACCGCGCCCTGATCCGCGTTCTGCACGCCGACCCGCACGCCCGCGCCATCCCCTACCCCACCGAGCAGGACGACCAGCCGACCGCCAGCATCACCCACCCGATACCGCTTGGCCTGTTCGAAGACGCCCGACCGGTCACGCTCACCCTGACCCACCGACACGGCCTGCTCGGCGGGGTCGCAGGCGCTGGCAAGAGCGGTGTCCTCAACGTCATCCTCGCCACCCTGACCGCCTGCCCTGACGTCGTGCTGTGGGGCATCGACCTCAAGGGCGGCATGGAACTCCGGCCGTGGGCATCCTGCCTCAACCGACTCGCCACCACCGCCGCCGAGGCCACCGACCTCCTCGCCGACGCCATGGCCATCCTCGACACCCGCGCGCGTCAGCTCACCCTGGATGGCTCCCGGCTTTGGCTACCCACCCCGACCGCGCCCGCGCTGGTGATCGTGATTGACGAGTACGCCGAACTGTCCGAGCAATCGCAAGCCGCGGTCGTCCACGCCGATTCCCTTGCCCGACGCGGACGAGCCGCCGCTGTGACCCTGCTCGCCGCCACCCAGCGTCCGACCCAGAAAGCCATGGGCTCCGGTGCCGTCCGCTCCCAGATGGACATCCGGATCTGCCTGCGCGTCCGGGAACGCCGCGACGTCGACCTCATCCTCGGGCAAGGCATGCTCGCCGCAGGCTGGCACGCCCACACCCTCGACGCCCCCGGCAAGTTCCTCCTCTCCACCCCCGAACACCACATCCCCCGTCGCGCCCGCGCATACCTGCTCACCGACGACGACGTCTCCGCCATCTCCGCACGGCACCGATCGAACCGACCACTGCTCGACCCGCTCTCCCGCAACGCCGCAACCGACCACAACGCCGCCCATCTGGCACCGCCGGTCGTTCCCCCGACGACCGCTGACCAGCCGGAGCCGAACGACGATCCCCATGTCGCGCTATGGCAAGCGCTCCGGCGGGCGCGCGATCACGGTCTGTCCGTGCGCGACCTCATGGCCGCCACCGGAATGGGCCGCACCTGGGTCTATGACCGGCTGCACGAGCACGCCACGGCCGGGCGCGCCGTGCAGGTGAGCCGCGGACGCTGGCTCGCCGCCAGCCACACCGATGACGGCGCGATGACCTGACCGATCGTCCGCGCGGACATCCGCAACAGATGCCCACCCACGCGCGCAGGCGCGCGAGCCACGGACGTTCACGCGGACGAACCCCACCGCTCTCCCACTGGCATGGAAGGAGGAACCAACCGATCAACCGACAGCGACGGCGACGCAACGCCGCCCCACCATCCCGACCGAAAGGACGACAACACCGGATCACCATCACAGGAAACCCCAAACCCGACCCCGATCTGAATCTCATCGCACAAGCTCTGGTCGCTATTGGCCGCCACCTCGGCGCCAGCCGCCCGACGGTGACCACCGTGCAGCAGGCACAAGACCTGACAAGAAAGGAGAGCCACTGATGAGCAGGGTGCTGATCGACTATGGCGATGCGGGCTACGCTCACGAGGGCTATGCGGCCCAGGTACTCGATGACGATTCGATCACCGGCACCTATAGCAAGGAGACTGGACCACGCATGATCGGCCAGGTTGTCGCCGCGTGTGATTGCGGATGGACCGGCACCACCCGCTACCCCCCCACAACGGGGCCTTTCGACCAGAATGCCGACCGCCTAGCACTCGCCGAGTGGGGGCACACCCACGTCAGGCCCACCCTGCGGCGCCTCCAGCGTGAGGAGCTTGACCGGCTCGGCGAGCACCTGCGGACTCTCGCCAGCTCCAGCGCCACACTCGCCCCTCATGCGGGCCTTGACCTGTTCGACCACGTGCTAGACGACCTGGCCCAGGCCACCACGTTAGTCCGCCAGCTGCGGCACACGAGCGCGAGGGAGGAACGGCGAGCGGCGAGCTAGCCACCTCAGGATAATGTGAACAAGCAGGCTATGTGCACAACTACGTCCGGCGCGAAGGTAGGGGAAGGGAGAACCGCACGTGAAACAACAGCCGCAAGCCACTCGATCCGATGCCGTCGCCTATCTCCGCGTCTCATCACTCGGGCAGGTAGAGACGGATTTCGACCCCGAAGGAATCTCGCTTCCCGCCCAGCGTAAGGCCATCACCACGCGCGCGAAGGAGCTCGGTGCCGTCATCGTCAACGAGTTCACCGACCCCGGCAAATCCGCGAAATCCATCGAGCACCGCGCCGCCTTCCGGGAGATGATCGCCTACCTCAAGGCCAACCGCAACGTTCGCTACGTCATCGTCTACGCCCTGTCCCGCTTCGCCCGCAACAGGTACGACGACGCCATCATGATGATGACGCTCGAAAAACTCGGCGTAACACTCATCTCCACCACAGAGAAGAATCTCGACGAAAGCCCCGCCGGACGCGCCATGCACGGCATGATCGCCGTCTTCAACGAATACCAAGTTCTGGTCTCCGGAGAAGACATCAAATACAAAATGGGCCAGAAAGCCAAAAACGGCGGCACACTCGGCGTAGCGAAGATCGGTTACAAGAACGTCCGCATCACCTACGAGGGCCGCGAGGTCCGCGCTATCGACATCGACCCCGAACGCGCCCCGTTCGTCACGATGGCCTTCGAGCTCTACGCCACCGGGAACTACTCGTTCCACGAACTACGCAACGCCCTCACCGACGCCGGCCTGCGCACCAAGGGCAACCGCCGCTACGGCCCACGAGCGATCTCCCTCCACAGCCTCGGCACCATGCTGCGCGACAGGTACTACCTCGGATTCGTCACCTACGACGGCATCGAATACCCCGGCCGACACAAGGCCCTCATCGACCCCGACCTCTTCGAGAGGGTACAGAAAGTACTCTACACCGAGCGCAACGCCGGAACCCGCGAACGCGTCCACGACCACTACCTCAAAGGCACCATCTGGTGCGCCCGATGCCACCGCCGACTCATCCTGCGACCCAGCACCAGCAAAACCGGCCAACGATACTTCTACTACATCTGCCGCGGAGTCCAAGAAGGTGACTGCGACCTACCCGCGCTACCCCTCCACAAAGTCGAACACGCCGTCACCCAACACTACAACCACATCAGCATCTCCGAACAACACCGTAAAACACTCAAAACCCTTGCCGCAGCCGCAGCAGACGACTCCAAAGAGACAACAGCCAAGCTCCGCTCCTCCCTACGCGCACAACTCACCGAACTCGACCGCCAGGAAGACCGGTTCCTCGACCTCATCGGCGACCCCGAATGGCCACAAGACAAGATCAAAGCACGACTACAGAAGGTGAGGGAAGGCAAGCAACGCATCACCCACCAGCTCGAAGGCGCCATGGACGACCTCGAACCCGGCCGCGCCGTACTCCTCGCCGCCCTGGAACTCCTCGACCGACCGCGCGACCTCTACCACACAGCCACCGACGAGGCCCGCAAGATGCTCAACAAGGCCATCTTCACCCGGCTCTACCTCGACAGCACCGACCGCCAGCCAACCGCCACCGCAGCGACACTCTCAGAACCCTTCGCCAGCCTCGTACACGCCACCCGCGCCACCGGCCACACCAACAAACCATCGACCCTCGCAGCAGACGAGATCACCCCGAAACCGCTCGGCGAACTCCTCACCACCGCGCTCGCGGGTCAGAGTGCGAGTAAAGCCGCCATGGTGGAGCTGAGGGGAATCGAACCCCTGACCTTCTCGATGCGAACTCCCGGCACGGCGGTCAATAGAGGTTGTTTCCGCTCGTCACGGGCCGCTGGCGGATGCCTCGGGGCGGTGTTGGTCAGCCTCGTTGCTGTACTTCGCTGCTGTACCGCTGAGGACCGTACACGGGCCGGGACTAGTTGCGCGCGGGCGGCGCGGACCAGGCACGGGACCTGGTGTCGTGCCGGATAAGGAAGTGAGATCAGGGGCGCACCCGCCCCCCTGATGAAGGCGGCCGAGGGCTGGTGTTGCGAGCACCGGCCCCCGGCCTTGATCCCCAACCCTGAACTGGAGGGTGGAAACCCGATGCCAGACCCTACGCAGCTCAACCCGGACCGCCTGCGGGTGGCTCTCGATCACGGTGAGGTCGTGGAACTTGACGGCGGCACGCTGGTCCTCGACGGGCAGCAATCCCCCAGCGTGGTGCTGCGACTGGCGCCCTGGCGTGCCCGGTCGGTGGCCCGAGCACTGGAGGAGTGGTCGTCGCTGGCGCGGATTTTCAACCGCTCGACTCGGCCTCTGAACGAGCTGGAGCTGTCGCGGACACTGGAGTTGGCCGCCGCAGCGCTCGGTGACGGTGACCAACCGGTCTCTCGGTCGGCTCGCGGCTCGCGCGTGATCCACAACCGCCAACGCTTGGCCGCCGTAGCGGTCCTGGGTGAGCGTGAGTCGCAGCTGTCCGCGGTGCAGCGCCTGGCCTTGGTCGACGCCGCCGCATGGTGGCTCTCGGAACCCAACGGCGGCGAGGAACTCGCCTACGCGCTGCTGGCCGCAACCTGCTCGACGGAGGTCAGCACCGAACACGTCTACCTCATCCTGATCACCCCACCCGATCAACCAGACGATCACGGCGAGGGCACTTCCTCGTAGCTACTGGTCTCTGGACCCAACGCGCGGGTGAAGACGATCTGTAAATATCCGGCTGGCCTTCTGCGTGGGATCACCGGTGTCAAAGCTGGCTTGTAGGCTTGTTTGGGATCATCGCGCAGCGACGGAAGCGTTGGTGATTCCACGTGTGAACGGGCACGCGAGGGACACGAATCAAGGTCACCGTGCCGGCAGATTATTGTCTGCCGCAGGACGTGGTGGGGAGTGGGTATCCCGTCGCGTCGGCGAGCTTGCCTTAGAGCAGGTCATCAGGGTGGGGCGTCCAGGTGGAGCACCGCATGCGCTGAACGAGCTGGACACTACCCCCCAGTCCACTACGCCTCCGGCGCCGGCGTGAGGGGATACCCGCTCCCCTGGTGACCCACCAGTATCCGGGGCCGGTCCTGGAGCCATCCCGGAGCGAGACACCCCACCGGCGCCTGTGTTTGATCGTGAGCTTGGGAACCTCTAGTGCAGCCTTGGTCAAGGTTTTGACCTGCGGCCTGCTGTGGTCAGGGATGGCCTCGGTTGGTGCCCACCCCGCCCAGCCGCAGCAGTTCTCGCTGCTGGCCCCCATCCCGGAGATCTGCCCGCCCGGCGAGGGTACGGTCCTTCGAGAGCACAAAGACCCCAGCTCTAGAGCCGAGCTTTTAAGGGGAGTGATCCGACCGTCCATGGGGCCATCTTCCTCCACAATCTAGGCCAGCAACGTGGGTGGCAGCCTGCCAACGTTGCGCGGCAGGCCTTCTAGGCTAGAGTTTACGGCGTGCCTGCACAGAAGGACGTGACCAAGCCCGATGGCATCGAAGCGCAGCTCGATAAGGAAAGACGCAAAGTCGACGTCGCGACTTTGAATTTTTCAGTTCGGGAATTAGTTCGTATGATGTCCGATAGCGAACTACGGGTTGCCCCTGAGTATCAACGCAAGTTTAGGTGGACTGAAGCTGGCGAGTCATCATTCATAGAGTCAGTCTTTCTCGGCCTTCCCATTCCACCACTGTTCGTAGCCACCAACATTGGTTTTCAATGGGAAGTGGTCGATGGCCTACAGCGACTTTCTACGCTGATGCACTTCCTAGCCTCAAACCCCGAGGAACTTGCGATCATAAACCGAAACGCCAGTCTTCGCCTTAAGGGCCTTGAGAAGCTTAGTGCCCTGAATGGTATAGCATATGGAGAGCTTCCAAAGGCTGTACAAGTGTATTTTGGGCGTCAGCCGCTTCAGGTTGTCTCGCTAACAGATAAGAGTGACCTGCAGGTTCGATTTGATGTTTTTGAACGTCTAAACAAGGGTGCCGTTGCGTTAACAGCTCAGGAGGTGCGCGCCTGCGTGTTCCGCGGCGAGTTTAATCAGTTCTTAGAGCACCTAGCCGAGGATGAAAACTTTTTAAGACTATTAAAGCTCCAGGAGGCTCGTCAGTATGATGGCACCAAGGCCGAACAGGTGCTCAAATTTTTCGCATACAAGGATGGGCGTGCGAAATTTGACGGGCGAGTCGAACACTTCTTGAATTCGTACATGGAAGAAGCAGCGTCGAGATTCAACTATCAAGCGAATGAATCATTGTTTCATAGGGCAACCGCCAAGCTGTATCAGATCTGTGGTGGCCCTTTTGTGCGCTCAGACTACAATGTAACTCCGCTAGTCCAATTCGAAGCTTGCCTCGTAGCAATCGCCGAACTAATCGAATCAAATGAGCAAATTATCTACCCGAGCGAGAATTGGCAGGACGACCCGGAGCTGAAGCGTTCGAGTATGGGCGGAACTAACAACCGCACCGCTCTTCGGCGACGAATCGAGCGAGCAAAGGTGCTCTTTAGTGGCGCCACATGAACAATTAGTTGCGGATCTGCACGTGCATCTTAATCGCCTACTCACCCGTGTAGATCAGCTGCAAATTTTGCTTTCTCGGGATTTTCGTGTAAGCGATGAATCCGACCTACCAGGTTTCGTGGATCGTGAGCTCCGGGCGGCCGCAGCCGTGGGGTCGATCGCCGAGTTAGAGTCTCTCACAAAGAGCGCGATTCAGCTTACACACAACGAGCTTAATTCGTGCGGGTTGGTGCTTTGCGATATTTCGCCGACCGTCAGACAGCTTGCCGTTCATGATACGTTTGAGAGTCTCCGAAGTCTAATGGATCATGGCAGACTGTGGGAGAAACGGTATTTTGCTACGACACTAGAAACCTGCAATCAGCAAGTTTCGCTACCGATCACACTGCAAGGAGCACCGCAACCACCCCTTGACGGCCGCACACTTACACCCAAGCACTACCATCGATTGTGGCAGATTTATAACCTTCCAAAAACACCGTTTCCGGAGGTTTCGTGGGAGGGATCACTACAGAAGTTGGCGCTTCTGAGGAATGATATTGCTCATGGAAACCTACCAATTAGCGAGATATTCGCTCAGCCTGGGAGATCCGCGTCGGATGTCAGATACTACATCAACGATATTGGTCTTTTTTCGATCAACTTTACCGATTGCTGGGAGAGCTATCTCACTAATCGGGGATACCTAGCAGGGTAACCTGTAGCTTGCCCAAGCTCGCTACGTACCAAGACCCTGGCTACCGGCAGCGGGAACGACACCGCCAAGCTGTGGGATCTTAGCGCTCTCCGTCATCCCAGCCTGCTACATAGGTAGTGACCCGTACTGGCAACACAGGCGCAGTCTTCGGAAATCAGATCTCGACGATGCCGCCGCTTGGATCGGTGCCACCGCATGGCTCCCGATCACCGCAACGAGTGGAACCAATATCTGCCCGGCCTGACCTACCAGTCCCATGCCCCTGAGCAACCGGCACGCCGAAGACGGCGCCGATAAGATGGGTTACTTGATCTGGCCACCGCCTGCGACACCAACATTCGATATGAGCCATCCGCAACGGCGGTCGAGGCGCGAGCAACGTTAGGAAGCACAGGAACCTGACGCCAGAGCTAACTCTATCGGCTTGACCCCGTGATGGCGCGGCCGATGTGGCCCCGCGCGAGCACGGTTGCCAGGCCGCGCGCAGCAAGCGGAGCCGCGGACCGGCCGAGCAAGCGAGACAAAGCCCATGTCCGCGCCGCCGCAGGCGGCGTGCTTGATCCTATAAAGGACGAATTCGGCAATATCGGACGAACTCACGCCGACAACGAGGGACCGACTATTCACCACAACTCTGGAACCATAGTCACGCAGTTAGTCACTCAGTGAGGCTTATTCATGCGCGGCTCCAGAAGTGAAGTGCCTGCTATAACGGCTGAGATCGTTGTGCGAAAGGTGTCGATCGGTCGCCGGTAGTTGGTGTCTAGGATTCGCCAGGTCTTGAGGTGGGCGATAACCTGCTCAATTACTCATCGGTTCTTATTGACCTGGGTGTTGAATTCCTTCTCCCAGTCCAGCAGATCACGATGGGGTGGTTTCTTGATTGGCGTGATCATATTGTTGTCGACGTAGCCTTTTGTCCCCCACCCAGTTTCCGGCATCCATACCGGTGAGCACGGCCGCCTCGGCCAGGCAGTGACTGTCGTGCCTGTTGCCGTCGATGGGGTCGGAAATCCATGCCAGTCGCCCTGTGAGGGTGGCCGCGACGTGGACGTTCATGCCGGTGGTGTGGTGCTTGCCCGAGTACAGTTGCGGGTGGGGAGCCCATGACCAGCACGGCAGTCACGTCCCGTCGACCACGTACTGTGTCTTGTCGTCCAGGTCATCGGCGGTGGGGACGAACGGCCGGAGTGTGTTGTCCAGCAGCGGCGTGCCGGCTGATCGTGGACTGGGACACGCCGGATGCCTCTCCGATGTCCGCCTGAACCCGATGACGGCGCAAGTAGGCCAATGTGACTACCACCGCCTTGAACAATCCCAGAATCGGTGGCCAGGTAACCTTCTCGGACTCGGCGGCGACCTCGTTCGCGGCGCGCACCTGAGCGCACAACTCGTCCACTTGGTCTCTCATGAAGCCTGTTGTATGATACATGTTGGTCGGCTCGTTTCTGAGAATTGAGTGCAGTGACCCAATTCTTTCGAGAAACGAGCCGTCCGCCATGGAGGCGCGCCGAGAGTGAAGCAATCAACTACCGCGTGAATAACCGTCAGTGTATCAGAGGCCAATTCGGCAATATTTAGAGGCAATATTTAGAACTGGCCTCCGGCCTGCCCTAATGGTGTCGGGGTGGCGGGATTTGAACCCACGGCCTCTTCGTCCCGAACGCGCGCAGAGCGTGACAATCAGTGTCAACAAGTGCCGCCACGTGCTCGTGAGTCGCCCCGCCGGGTGCTCTGGTGGCATCCCGTGCCGATGGGTTGCTGACTTTTTGCTGACTTCGTTCAGCCGGGCCGCAAGACCCGAACTGCAGAACTGCAGCTGCTGTGCCAGGCCGAAACGACATTAGAGCCGCCAGCGAGACTAGTTGCGCACGGGCGGTACAGACCAGGAGCGGGACCTGGTTTCCACCGGCTAAGCAACTGAAATCAGGGGCGCACCCGCTCCTGATGAGACGGCCGAGTGCTGGTGCTGCAACACCGGCCCACGGCCTTGACCACCAACCCTCCGCAGAAGGGTGGAGACCTGATGCCAGACCCTACGCAATTCGACCGTTGCAGCGGCGTCCATCACAACTCGGCCCACACCTGGCTGGCTAACGACCTGCTGGATGTCACCGAAGATCGTGACACCTCGCGTGCTGGGTAAGTAACTTTCCAGGTAAACCATGGCCCATAATCCTGGATAGCTCGGTAGGGAGTGGACGGTCGCGCATGGGTATCCCACCAATCCTGACAAGTTGGAGGTTAGGAGCCGTAAAGAAATAAGTTACTTTCTTGGTGTAACCTCCAATCCCGTGGCCAGGGCTGATGCCGATGACTGCACTTTGGTTATTTCATTACGGCTCCATTGGTGGCGACTGGCCCCCGCAGCACCCCTTACCGCCAAGATCTGTGTAGGTCACTACCAAAGTACGCTCGTCGCGGCCAGCTCGTCACGGGTCACTGCTGCTAGCTGCGGCATTAGCAAAACCATGGACACTCACCAGCGCCGGTCGTCCTGGGTTATGGCGACCGCAGAGGTATGTGTCAGACCACTGGCCATGGCATGAGTCGCACTGGGGCCGTAGCACACAGCGGCCTAGCCCTAACGTCTGGTGGGACCTCAGCATCGGCGCACTGCCACTATGGAGGCCTTTCATCGTAGCTTGTGGATGACCAGTTCGGCACCTATAGGCCGTTTCTCCTGCGCACTGCGCCAACGGCGGCGTGATTTCGATTTCTTTAGTAACGACTGAGAGTGCTAGTGTGCAACAGGATTAACCGCCGGCGCGACGGATGTAAATGCTGGCTTCTTCAAGGTCGAGAAAGCGTTCATTCCTTTCACCAGGTGGACTTTTCCACGCGGGCGTGGTACCTCCTACTCCCAGCTTTTGCCTCCACTCTGCGTGGAGAGCAGAATTGCTGTGTACATTTTGAACAAAGGATACCCAGTAGCTCTTGGAGAGACCTAACTCCTTGGCTGCGGTTGCAAAGCGGCGTCCTGCGACCTTTACTTCTGGAGCTTGCTTTCCGTCCCACCCGGACAGGCCGCTGGTGATTGTAGGAACCGTCAATGTGAGCTCAGCGCTGAGTGCCCAGTCAACCCGTAACTCGACCTCGATGACACGAAGCCCGGACCTATCACAACCATAGATCCCGACTGCTTGGATGGCCTTTTCACTTACTCCGTGCACGATCTTATCGATATCCCCTTCGTTGATACCGCCATAAGTGAGCAGGTAACGGAACTGGTCCTGGATTGTCTCTAGCCTGGTCTCTGTCCAGGTGTAGGTATAGGTCTTAGGGCTCATCTCGTCTCTCCGCTAGACTCCTGTTCCTGGATGAAATTTTGGAGCGCAATCCGCTGCTCCGCCTGGACGCGCTTAGCAACCTGGAGCAGTTCCAACTCGGTGACTGGTCTCCGCGTGCCCTTGAAGCGACTTCTGTCAATTCTCCGCAAGAAATCGTGCATATCATGACCAGCCCACTTGAGGAGTCCGGACATTTCCTCATGGATCAGTTCCTGGTGGACCTGGGCGAAGAAGGACAGCGGCTCGTCTACGAAGTCATGGGCAAGCATATCTAATGCTTTCATGTCTGTAACTGTCCCCAGAATTCCCGCCGCCACGGCTCTGACCTCTAATGGGTTTGGACGCCAGGTAAAAGTGTTCATCCGGCCATGCCGCCGCAGTGGTGGATATAGGCGTGCTAAGTTATTGCCGGTAACAAAAATGGGCGCGCGCCTAGGGAAATTGCGGGCCTTGTCGATTGGCCGATCAGCCAGGTGCATGAGCTCCGCGAGTACCTGCTGATGGTTGACGGTGCCTGTATTCATCTCCCATTCACCGACGGTAGTGTCCACGTCATCAATGACGAGTGCAGCTGGGATCCCTTTGGCCACAGCCATAGACGCGGTGGCGTATCTGCGCGCGATGTGTTTTCCAGGCTCGCCTGCTAAGCCACTCTCTAAATCTGCAGCATTCAATCGGAGAATTTCGACATTGCATCGTTCCAGTGCGGCTGAAAGTTGAATGGATTTCCCGTCTCCGGAGCGTCCGAAAATGCCGAGAATCACCGGCCAGTGGGGGTTGTCACCATAACAGCTCACAAGATGAATATGGATCTGATGGAAAAATCGATCAAGTAGAATGACTTCAGTCACTTGTGCCCTCGCGTCCAAGTCGGGCCCGCATGATCTCTTCCTCGAACCCATCTAAGAATTTATTTAGCGCTTCGGATGCAACAGTCGGACTATTGCTCGCCTGTTCCTTTGGTGATCGTAGGCTCCGTCGTTGGTTAAGGCGCGCCTTCACAAGGGTATCGAAGTTTCCTATCGCATAGCCTATCATTTCCATTCGCTGATCGCTCGCTAAGACCGCGAGCTCCAAGAGGTCGTCGTCGTGTAGGATGAAAACCTCTCCTTGCGTAAGTGCAAGATATTTAATGAGTGCGATCACAGTCATTCGGATCCGCGTGACTTCGGTTTGCATTTGCGAGTGACTTGCCACCAGTCGGATTACCTGATCTTGAAGGTCTCTTACGGAGACTTTGTCACGCCGCCCATCCAGGAAGTTTTCGGTAAGCTTCTTAACTAATGAAGATAGCACAGCGAAGATAACCTTGGTGATGATCTTCTCCATGGTTCTCTCCTTAGACTTCCACTGGTTGCGGAGTAGTCTAGCTGGCATGAACGTCAATCGCTACCGACCCGGCGCAGTGGCGCGTAAAGATGACCCCATGTGGTCCTGCGGCTACTTTAAGCAGCAGTAATTGTGACCGCGCTGGTGGAAGTCGCCGAGGGATGGCCGTGGAAGATGCGACGATGCGACCGGGCTCGGTCCAAGCCAGGGTCTCGTGGGTAGCTGACCAATTTCGGTTGCCGCACGGTGCTTTTCAGTTGCCGTTTCGTTGTGATTTACACAGAGCGTGAGTCCGCATGGCGACAGAAGGACGACTGTAGCCGCACGTCAGCCACACTAGGCGGTAGCTGATCAATATTATGAAGCGAGTGGCTGCAAAAATTTCGTTCTCGGTCATAGGGCTCTTATCGTGCGCCGCCGCCGGGCCGGCCGCCCGCAGCGGAGCGAGGACCGGACGGTCCGGCAACCAGCGGCGGCGGCCGAAGGCCGTGCTTGACCCGAGAAAAGAAACTCCTCACAGCCCGCGCCTGGGTGATCACTCTGTGCGTATACGGCGGGGCTGGACAGGGTCAGTGTGGGGCGGGGGTCAGCTGGGGACTAGCGCGGTCGGGAGGTGGTGGACTAGGCAGCAGACCTTCTCCCGGGCTGGTGCCGTCGGTGGAATAGACGCGTGGTTGACGACGGTTGCGATCGTGAGTGCCAGCGGGCTTCGTGCCGGGGTGAGTCCCAAGCACGTTCGGCGATGCCGTTGGGGTTGGAGAAGGCGCTGCGTCTGTCGAGCCGGACGTTGGCTTGGTGGGACGGCCACCCTGTGTTCCGTAAGTTCGCCCGCGCGGTGTGGGCGGAGCTCGCCGAGATGGAACGGGCCGGTCGCCATCCCGTCGCCATCAACAGGATCCGGCACGTCCTGGTCAAGCGCCGGCCGACCTCGACGGGTTGGTGCCGGGGGTGTCCGTGCCGGAAATGGCGCGGCCCCGAGTTTCCCTGCTTCGTCTGGCACACGATTCATTGTGAGGCGCCCAGCTTTTTCCGGGTGCAACCGGAGCTCGGCCGCCCCCTGTCACCGCCCTAACCGAGACATCTCACGCCGTATCCACCACCCCCCAGTCGCCTTGCCCGGCGGTGCCGCCCCCCATGACCGCCGCCGGGCGAGGTACCCACCCCAGAAACAACACCATCACAGGAACGAGAGACCGTCTCACCAACGAGAAAGGTGATCATTGGTGGGTCCCATTGACCCGGAGTTCTTTGACGGCGAGCAGATGCGTGCCGCGCTCACCGCCAGAGATATCGGCACCGTCTACCGGCTGCTCGGGCGCCAGGGGGTGAGTCAACGCCGGATCGCCCAGGTGACGGGTCAGTCGCAGTCGGAGGTGTGCGAGATCCTCAAGGGCCGCCAGGTGTGCAACATCTGGGTGCTCGAACGCATCGCCGACGGGCTCGGCATACCCCGATCCCGGATAGGTCTGAGCTACGGTGAGCAGACACCGGGCACCCGAAAAGAAAAAGAAATGGACGACACCATGCAACGCCGCGTCCTGGTCGCCACCACCCTGGCCGCCGCGATGGGCGCGACGTGTGAGGGCCTGCCCGAGCTGGCCCTGCCCAGCGGCCACGTGCTGCCCTCACGACTGGGAATGACCCATGTGCGCACCGTACGGGCGGTCACCGAAGGGCTGCGCGGGCTGGGGCGCTACTACGGCGGACAAGCCGAGATGTTCCACGCAGCTGCCGGGATCTACACGCGGTGGATGCGGGTGCCCATGACCGATACCATCACCGCACAGCTCGGCGCCGCGCTGGCCGAGTTACATACGGAGGCGGGCTGGGCGTGCTACGACGCCGGGCTGGACGGGACCGGTCATTTCCTCCACGCCCAGCGCCTGGCCGGGCAGGCCCGAGACACCTATGGGATCGCTAACGCCGCCTGGCACGCCGGGATAGTACTGACCCGTACCGGACACCCCAACGACGCGCTCAAACTCCTCCAACTCGGGGCCTACCAGCTGCGCCCCCAGGCCGACGACCACCGGGGAGCGACCCTCACCGCGCGGCTTAGCCGGACATCTGCGGGCGCCTACGCCCGCATGGGTGGCGTCGATGAAGCGATCCGGTGCCTCGCCGAGGCGCGCGAGGGATGGGAGCCCCACGATGTCTTCGAGCGCGCTGACGCTGAGCTGGGCACAGCCATCATCCAGCGCGAGCTAGGCCAGCTCGACACCGCGCAACAGTTCGCCACCAGGGCGGCGCACACATACGGTGAGGACCACCGCCGAGGCCGCACCATGGCCGAACTCCTCCTCGCCGAGATCCACCTGCGAGCGGCGGAGCCCCGAGAATACACCCTGGCCCGTGAGGCCATCGAGAAGGCGAGCACCCTGCACTCCGTCGCCCTGCGACGGGAATGGCTGATCCCCCTGGTCACCGCCCTGGAAGCCCGACCCGGCACCGACAGCCAGGAACTAGTCCGAAAAGCCCGCCAGATCGCCACGACTCCGATTTAAGGATCTCACGTCCGCGCTTACTGGTGGCGGGTCAAATCGATTGTGTTAGCCCGCACCGTGAGGTATACCTTCGCGCTGTGGCGCGAGGGGCGGGAGAAGGGGAAGTAGCCAGGGTATTTATCAGCTATGCCAGTGTGGACATCACCACGGCCCAGCAGGTGTGCCGGTGGCTGGAGGGTGATGGCCACGAGGTGTTCCTGGCGCAGGATTTGAGGACGGGGATCGCCGCCGGGGAGCAGTGGCGTTCCCGGCTTGAGGAGCGGTTGCGCTGGGCTGACGCGGTAGTCTGCGTGATCACCTCGGCTGCGGTGGCCTCGCCGTGGTGTTCGCACGAGATCAGCAGTGCCCTGTCGCGGGGCAGCCAGCTGATTCCGGTCCTAGCGGAGGCGGGCGTCACCCATCCCCTGCTAGTCGATCTCCAGTACCTTGACCTGACCCGGAACCCGGCGGCGGGCCCCGCGAAGCTCGCTGAGGTGTTACGCCGGATCGGTGCCGCCGGAGGTCTCGGGTGGCCGGATGATCGATCCGCGTTCCCGGGGCTGCGCCCGTTCGATGTCACGCAACATCGGGCGTTCTTCGGCCGAACCCAGGAGACCGGGGAACTCGCTGAGCTGCTGCGATCGCCCACTGAACACGCCAAAGCCGCCTTGCTGCTCGTGGTAGGCCCCTCCGGGAGCGGCAAATCCTCGCTGGTCCGGGCTGGGCTGCTGCCGGTGATGGCTCAGGAGCCGGGTTGGGTGACACTGCCAACGATCCTGCCGGGTGCTGATCCGCTGGCGGCACTGGCCCGGGAACTGGCGGCCGCCGCCCGGCGCAGCAGTCTGGACTGGACGATCGATGACATTCATAACCAGTTCGCCCGGCGCGGTCTGGTAGGGCTGGCCGATGAGCTGCTGCTGGCCGCCCCTGGTGGTCCCGCGCGGCACCTGTTGATTGTGGTGGACCAGTTCGAAGAGCTGCTCACTCAGAGCGGCTCCACCGAGCGCGCTCGGTTCGCCGAGCTGCTGTGCCCGGCGCTGGCCGCTCCGGTGCACGTGGTGGGGACTGTGCGCCCGGAGTTCCTCGACCCACTGCTGAGCGACACCGCTCTGACCAGTCTGACCACGAGTCTTTACCCGCTGCGACCCCTGGCCCGCGAGGCGCTGCGCCTAGTGATCACAGGACCAGCCAGGCTGGTAGGCATCGACGTCGAGGATCACCTGGTGGCCCAACTGGTCGAGGACACCGGCACCGGAGAGGCCCTCCCGCTGCTGGCGTTCACCCTGGCCCAACTCGCCCAGGGAGTCCACCGCGGCGGTCAGCTGTCCACCGCACGCTACGACGAACTCGGCGGAGTGCAAGGTGCCCTGACCCGCCAAGCCGACCTGGCCCTCACGGAGGCGAGTGCGACCAGCGGCAGAGACCGAGCGGCAGTCCTTAGCGGGTTGTTGCGGGTGGTCACCGTGGATGAACAAAGTCGGCCCACCCGCTGGCGGGTTCCCCGCGCCGAGTTGCCGGAACCGGTAACCCGAGAACTGGACGTCTTTGTCGCGCGACGCTTGCTGAGCACCGACACCGACAACGGCACGGTGGTCATCGGAGTAGCTCACGAGGCATTCCTGTCCTTCTGGGCACCGCTGGCCCACGCAATCGACGCTAACGCCTCAGCGCTACGCGCCCGCCGCGCGGTCGAGCAAGCCGCCACCGAATGGACCACCCACGACCGCCCACCGGCCCGATTGTGGGAACGCGGGCAACTCGCCGCCGCCCTCGCCGACACCGGCGCCCACCTTCGCGCCGGCGAACTGATCACCGACCGGGTGGAACTCAGCCCCACCGCACGAACCTTCCTGCACACCAGCATCCGCCGGGACCGCCTCCGGCGAGGGCGCGCCATCACCGTACTCTCGGTCCTACTCGTCCTTGCCCTGGTCGCGGCTGGCTTCGCCGTGGCCCAGCAACGCAACGCGGAACAGCAACGCAACCTCGCGGTATCCCAGCGGGTCGCCGGCCAAGCCCTCGACCTCCGAACCACCGACCCGGCCCTAGCCGCGCAACTCGATATGGCCGCCTACCAACTTACTCCGACCCCTGAAGCTCACGGCAGCCTGCTCAGCATTGCCACCGCCCCCTACGCCACCCCACTGATCGGCCACACCGGCGACGTTATTTCGGCGGCCTTCAGTCCCGACGGACGCACCCTGGCCACCGGCAGCGGCGACGACACCACCCGGCTGTGGGACATCAGCGACCCTCACCATCCCAACCCGCTAGGCGTCCTTACCGGGCACACCAACGCCGTCTTCTCGGTGGCGTTCAGTCCCGACGGGCATACCCTGGCCACCGGCAGCGGCGACGACACCACCCGGCTGTGGGATATCAGTGACCTCCATCACCCCAACCCGCTGAGCACCCTGTCCGGCCACACCAACGCCGTCAGTTCGGTGGCATTCAGCCCCGACGGACGCACCCTGGCCACCGGCAGCGGCGATCACACCGCCCGGTTGTGGGACGCCAGCGACCTTCATCACCCTAGTCCGCTGAGCACCCTGTCTGGCCACACCGGCATCGTCTACTCAGTGGGGTTTAGTCCCGATGGGCGCACCCTGGCCACCGGCAGCGCCGATGACACCGCCCGGTTGTGGGACGTCCCTGAACCCGTCGTGGCTGCAGGTCACACCAGCTACGTCGCGTCGGTGGCGTTCAGTGCCGACGGGCGCACCCTGGCCACCGGCAACTACGACGTGACCACGCGGTTGTGGGATGTCAGCGATGCTCGCCACCCTAGCCCGCTGAGTACCCTGTCCGGCCACACCAGCAGCGTCTTCTCGGTGGGGTTTAGTCCCGATGGGCGCACCCTGGCCACCGGCAGCGCCGATGACACCGCCCGGTTGTGGGATCTCAGCAACCCCCACCACCCCAACCCGCTGAGCACCCTGTCCGGCCACACCAACGCCGTCACTTCGGTGGCGTTCAGTCCCAACGGGCACATCCTGGTCACCGGCAGCAGCGACGGTACCGCCCGGTTGTGGGATCTCAGCAACCCCCACCACCCTAGCCAGCTAAGCACCCTGTCCGGTCACACCAAAGCCGTCCTCTCGGTGGCGTTTAGTCCCAACGGGCAGACTCTGCTCACTGGTAACTACGATGAAACCGCGCGGCTGTGGGATGTCAGCGACCCTCACCACCCCAACCCGCTAGGCGTCCTTACCGGTCACACCAGCTATGTCCAGTCGGTGGCGTTCAGTCCCGACGGGCACACCTTGGCCACGAGCAGCGCCGATGACACCGCGCGGCTGTGGGATGTTAGTGACGTTCACCACCCCAGCTCGCTAGGCGTCCTTACCGGTCACACCGACACCGTCGTCTCGGTAGCGTTCAGTCCCGACGGACATACCCTGGCCACCGGCAGCAACGATGGCACGGCGAGGTTGTGGGAAACGAGCGTCGCTCGTGTCACCGCTCGATTCTGTGGCATCACCCCGACCATCACCCACACTGAGTGGGATAATTATCTCGCCGGCTTTGCGTACCGTCCTCCCTGCGGATGAGCTTCCTCTGATGGCTCACTGAGCGGGCGGGGAAATGTCGTGAGTGCGTCGGGTAGCTCGGTGAGTGAGTCGATGTCGAGGTCTGCGGTGCCGGGTTGGTGGGTGATGTAGCCCCAGGGGCCGCGTTTGATGGAGATGGTACAAAGGCCGGCTGTGGTGGCGGGGTGGAGGTCGTTGTCGAGGCGGTCGCCGACGTAGGCGATCTCGCCCGGCTGATGGCCGCTGACCGCGATGAGTTTGTGGAAAAACGCGATGTCGGGTTTGGTGACGCCCCAGTCGTCGGAGGTGGCGAGGATGTCGCAGGGGAGGTTGAGTTCGCGGAGGAATCGGCCGGCTCGGGTGGTCTGGTTACCGGCGATGCCGACGAAGTACCCGGTGTCTTTGAGTGTTTGCAGGCAGGGGCGGACATCAGGGTAGAGATCGTTGCCGTTGAGGTATTCACCAAGACCGGACTCAAGACGGGCTTGGCGTTCGGTGTCGAGATTGAAGTCGGGACGGAAGTACTGGAACACCTGACGGTAGTCCTCACCACGAGCGATGACAGCACCGAACATGGCCGAGAAGGTGTGTCGGGGAATGCCGAGCCAGTCGGCCCAGGTGCCGTATTCGCGGGTCTCGTTGATGAGGACCTCTCCGACGTCGAACCAGACCGCGCGGATCGGCGACATGGGCGGGGCGTCCTTCCTCTTCGAAGCGGCTAGTTCAGGGCGGCGAGCTGCTCATCCAGAACCCGGACCGGGCTGGTGGTCTTCCACGGATCAAGGGCAGCGCGGAACTCACGCAGCCGCCCGGCGCCGGTAGCGTACCCGGCCTGATGGAGCTGATGCGCGGCGTCGATGGCGATCCCGCAGGCGTGGTCGAGGTTCCCGTCGTGCAGCTCGACGGTCGCCAAGTCGGCGAGGAACACGGCCCGCTGCTTGACCGCCGAGCGGGCCAGTGTGCCCAGCGCGCCGCTCAGCTCCGTGCGGGCGTCGTCGTACCGGCCAGCACGCAGGGTGGCGTAGCCGGCGAACCCGGCCAGGCGGGTGGCGTCGTAGTAGTCAAACCACCCCAACTCCAGTGTCAGCCCAGGGATGACGAGGGTGTCGCGGGCACGATCGAGGGCGTGCAGGGCAGCGGTGGGGTTGCCCGCGTTGGTGTGCATTTCTGACTCCACCGCAGCCAGCCAGGACTTGATCAGGCCACACGGTGTGGACCTGAGATGCTCCTCGGCGCCGTGCAGGTAGTCCAGCGCGGCGCTGAACCCGTGCTCGGCGGCGGGAATGAACGCGACGTGGGCGAGCGCGGCGACGGCCTGCAAGTGGTCGCCGGCCTCGCGGGCGGCTTCCAGCGCCAGGCTGTAGTAGGCGCGAGCGCCCATCGGGTCGTGCAGGTCGAAAAACGCCAACCGCCCAGCCAGGGTAGCGACCCGGGCGCGGTTGACCAGCAGCCGCTGCCGCTCAGCGGGTGCGGGGCTTTCGCGCAGCAGGTCACCGAGGGTGGACAGGTGCGCCACCACGGGTGTCATGAGCGCGCCAGGAGCGGTGCAGTGGTACAGCGTCTGGTACCGGTCGGCCAGGTAATCCAGGTCCCGGACGTTGTCCGGGGTGGGCTTACCGGAGCGCGAACGCCGCGCGGACTCCGCGACCGAGGGCAGGGCGGTGAGCGTGGGCATGATGCCCATCAGCTTGAGCGCGACCCGGCGTTTCATCAGATCGTCTTTCCACGCCTCGAACATCCTCGGCTGCAGGATGCCCCCCGCGCTGCCGAGCTGATCGAGAATCGCGGCGGCTCCACCCAGGGCATCCACCAGACCCTGTTCGGTCACTGCGGGCGACGCGGCGAGCGGCGACGAGCTGGTCTTGTTCTTCGTCAGCCGGGCGATGCCGAGGTACTCGGACGTGGCCCCGTACAGCAGGCACAACAGCTCGCGATAACGCGGGCTCGGGTTCTTGTCCCCACGCTCCCACTTCGCGATCATGTCGGCGTTCACCCCGACCCGTTCCCCGAAACGCACCCACGCCAGACGCGCGAGCTGCTCAGCGGCCTCCTCCTGCGTCCAACCCCGGTCCTGGCGCGCCTCTCGCAGCCCCGAGCCCCTCGGTGCCTCCATCTCGACCGCGCTCCCCTCGTCGTTGCCTGCCCGCTCAACATAACCCGCTGCCCTGACATCTCCCGGGGAACGGGACTAGCAACCGGACTAGTGCCGGACTAGTCCGCAGACCCCCTCGAAACAGACATCTTGCCGTTTCCTAAGAGCACGGGCCAAACGGCCCACTCAAGGAGGAACAGCCAGATGCAACTGGAGATCAAGACCGAGGGCGTGGACTTCGTGGTATCGCGCGCTCCACAGCCGAAAAGCGACAACGACGGTCGGCAGAAAACCGACCGGGAGACCGGTCAGCCGCTGTGCGTGACCGAACTGGTGGCGATGGACACCACCGGCGCGGAAGTCATCAAAGTCACCACCGCCGGGCAACCGAACGTCACCAAGCGCCAACTCGTCACGGTGAGCAAGCTCGTCGCGACGCCATGGAACATCGACGGGCGCGGCGGGGTGGCGTTCCGGGCCAACTCGATCACCCCGGCGAAGGCCAGCACCGCCCCGGCGGCAGGTGCCTGATGAGCACACAAGTGATCAACGAGCTGGCGCGGCTCGTCCCCTAGTGCGACGCCCGGCCGGTCGGGCCTGCGAAATCCAGGCCGGCCGGGCGCCGTGCTCCACCCATCGATGCCAGGACAAGAGGAGCTGTGATGAGCCTACGGCGGGGCGAGCACGCCCCGAACCGCCAGCGTGGTGACCGATACCCCGGCGGTGAGCGCTGATGGACGCGCGCATGATCGTCATGGTGGTCGTGGGCGCCGGGATACTGGGCGCCGTCGTCTGGTCGCTCGCCAAGATCGGCCGGGCGCTGATCAAAGTCACGGAGGCGCTAGCCGGGGCAGCGGTGGTGGTCGTCACCCTGTGTCTGGTGATCAAAGCTGGGGTATGGGCCATCCGGCAGGTGCTCACCCACTGGCGAACCAGCCTGAGCGTGCTGGCGGTGACGGCCTGGTGTCACTGGTGGAACGAACTGTCTCTGGTCCTCACGGTGGGCGTGGTCGGAGCTGCGCTTACCGGGTGGCGCCTGATCGACCTGGTGTCCTTCGATGCCTGGGTAGGCCGGCATCTGCGGGCCTGGTGGCTGCGCTGGACGGTGTACGCACTCAACCTGCCCGAGTGGCTGCAGGCCTGCGGGCTGGGCACCAAGCGGGACGCTGTGCCCGTCGTCGTGGCCCTCACTCCCCTCGTTGGCACCATTCACCGCAACCGGCAGCAGCTCGCAACGACGCAGTTGCCCACGGTACTCGGTGTGCGCTCGGGGGCATCGTGGGATGAGGTCCACCTGCGGCTGGTGCCCGGCCAGAAACCGGAGGACTTCGACAGTGCCGGGCGGGCGTTGGCCAGCGCCCGAGGAGTAGCGCGCTGCCAGGTACGTGAACTGACACCCAATGTGATCTCCCTCGATTTCCAGCGCCGCAACCTGCTCGCCGAGCCGGTGGCCTGCCCCGATCTCACCACGCTGGCCAACGTTCAGGGTGCCGCCATTGACCTGCGGCGAGTGTTCTCCGGGCGCACCGAATACGGCCAGGACTGGCACGTGCCACTGACCGGATCAGCCAGTCACACCCTGACCGCAGGGACCAGCGGGGCGGGCAAGAACTCGGTCATGTGGTGTCCCCTAGTCGCGATCGCCCCCGCGATCCGCGACGGGCTGGTCCGGGTCTCCGGCATCGACCCCAAGGGCATGGAACTGGCCTACGGACGGCGAATCTTCGACCGCTACGCCGTCACCGGCACCGAAGCACTGGCCGTGCTCGATCAGCTCATCGAAGTAATGCAGGGCCGCAAAACCGAGTTCGCCGGCCGAGTGCGCTCGGTGCCAATCAGCGCCAAGCACCCGCTAGAGCTACTGGAATTCGACGAGATCGGAGCCCTGACCCGCTACACCGACCGCAAAACCCGAGACGCCATCACCGAACGCATCGCCCTGCTCACTACCCAAGGCCGCGCGCTCGGAGTCACCATCCGCGGCTACGTCCAGGAACCGACCAAGGACACTGTGCCGGTCCGGGAGTTGTTCCCCCGCCGGATCTGCCTGCGCGTCACCGCCAAATCCCACGTGGCCATGGTGCTCGGCGATAGCTCCTACGAGCGAGGGGCGTGGGCAAACCGCATCGCCGAGAACGAAGCCGGGGTCGGCTACGTCTTCGGCGAAGGCATCCGCGAACCGCTGCGAGTGCGTGCCGGGTGGGTGCCCGACCAGACGATCAAACACCTCGAAGCCCTCATCACTGGCCCGGAAACCCAGAAAACACCCGTGCTGGCCACCTCACACCCGCCCACCGATGGCAAGGAGGTAACGAGATGATCCCCCGCGTCGAGCTGTCACCCCAGGTGGTCAAGGAGATAGTTCACCGGGCTGGCCGGCCGGACTTCGAACGCTGGTCCGAACAACTACACAGCTGCGGCTACTGCTCCCGGCCAGTACGGCTGCGCGGCCGGGTCGCCTACCACTCGGCGGATGGTCGGCGGGTCGGCTACTCCACCGACGGTGAGCCCGACCGGGTCCTGATGATCCGCTGCGGCAACCGGCGAGCCGCAGTCTGCCCCTCCTGCTCCTACGAGTACGCAGGCGACATGTGGCAACTCCTCTACGCCGGTGCCGCCGGGGGCCGCAAGGGCGTCCCAGAATCCATCCGATCGCATCCGCTCGTGTTCGCCACGCTGACCGCGCCCGGCTTCGGACCGGTCCACACCACCCGCGCCGACCGCACCGGCGGGCACGCCCGCTGCCGACCCGCCCACGGCACCCCACGACCATGCCCACACGGACGCCCCACCTGGTGCACCGCCATCCACGGTGAGGATGATCCGCGACTGGGGCAACCACTCTGCCCGGACTGCTACGACTACCCCGCGCACATCGCGTTCAACTGGCACGCCCCCGAACTTTGGCGGCGCTTCACTATCACCCTGCGCCGCACGCTCGCGCAGCAGGCAGGGCTGACCGCGAAGCAGTTCAGCCAGCGGTGCCGGGTGTCGTTCGTCAAGGTCGCCGAGTTCCAGCGCCGCGGCGTCGTCCACTTCCACGGATTAATCCGGTTGGATGGTCCTGGCGACTTCGATCTACCGCAGATCGACCTCGATTCAGCAGCGCTGGCGCAGGCGATCCGACAGGCCGCCTCACACGTGCGGCTGACAGTCGAGATGCCCGACGGCAGTGGGTTGGTGCTGCGGTTCGGCGCACAACTCGACACCCAAACCGTCAACGGCGGTACGACCGGACAACTGACCCCAGAACACGCCGCCCGATACATCGCCAAGTACGCCACCAAAAGCGCCGAAGACTTCGGCCTGGGCGAACGACGCGTCACTCCCGAAACACTGCCGCTCCTCAACGTCACCGACCACGTGGACCGGCTGGTCCGCACGGCGTGGCACCTCGGCGAACACCCAGCGTATGAGGGGCTGCAGCGCTGGGTCCACATGCTCGGCTTCCGAGGCCACTTCGCCTCCAAAAGCCGCCACTACTCCACCACCCTCGGCGCCATCCGCAGCGAACGCCGCACCTACCGCCAACGCCAAGCCGCCGAACACTCCCACGAACTACTCGACAACAAGACCACGCTCGTCGTCTCGCACTGGGAACTTTCCGGAGTCGGCTACCTCACCAGGGGAGACACCACCCTCGCCCACTCCGCCGCCGTCCGAGCCCGCGAACGACGACAAGCCGCCCGCGACGCCGCATGACGAGAAGACAAACGACAAAGCACCGGAAAGGGACAGTACCAGTGAATGAGTTAAACGAATCGCAAGTGGGGCCACGACTCGCGCCCAAGTGGTACAGCGTGGCCGAGGTCGCCGAACAACTCGGCTACGGCCTCTCGAAAACCAAGCTCCTCATCGCGACCGGGCAGATCCGCTCACTCAAAGATGGCGGCCACCGACGCATCCTGCCGGAATGGGTAGACGAATACGTTGCTCGTCGCGTCGCCGAAGAATGCGCATGAGTACGCGAGCTAGAGCCAACGGAGAGGGCTCGATCTTTCCCTATCGCAACGGCTTCGCTGCATACGTGTGGGTCACCAAACCGAACGGGCAACGGCAGCGCAAGTACATCTACGGCAAGACCCGAGAGCAGGTGCACGAGAAGTGGCTGAAACTTCAGCAGCGAGCACGGCAAGGACCGATGGCAACGAGCGTGCCCAAACTCGGCGAGTTCCTGGCCTACTGGCTTGAGGAGGTAGTGAGACCGAACCTGGCACCCGCCACATACGTTAACTACGAGTTATTTGTCCGCCTGCATATCGTGCCGCGACTCGGTACTAAACGGCTCGATCGGCTGAGCGTACGGGACGTCCAAACGTGGATCAATGAGGTGGCCCGTACGTGTCAGTGCTGCGCGCAGGGCAAGGACGCCGCGCGTCCGGAGAAGAAACGCCGATGCTGCGCGAGAGGCAAGTGCTGCGAGGCCCGGCTGTCATCCCGGACGGTCAACGACATCCGGGCCTGCCTGCGTGCGGCGTTGTCCCAAGCCGTCACTGAGGACCTCATCGCCAAAAACATGGCCAGCTCGATCAAGGTTCCGTCGGTGCGCAAACGTAAGGGCAAGGCGTGGAGTAGCGAGGAAGCCCGGCAATTCCTGGAATCCGCACGCTCCGAGCGTGATCCGCTCTATGCGGTCTACGTGCTGATCCTCGTGCTCGGTCTGCGCAAGGGCGAGGTGCTCGGCCTAACGTGGGACGACATCGACCTCGACGCTGGGGAGCTGTCGATCGGCCGTCAACTACAACGCGTCAGTCGGGAATTGCTGCATCGGGAGACCAAGACCGCCACCTCCGATGCGACGCTGCCGGTGCCAGACGTCTGTGCCGCCGCACTACGGCTCCGGAAGACGGAGGAAGCCCACGCAAGAGAGATAGCGGGCCCGGCATGGCAGGACAGCAAGCTGATCTTCACAACCAAGTGGGGAAACCCCATCGAACCGCGCAACTTCAACCGGTCCTGGGATACTCGGTGCGCGAAGGCGGGGGTCCGGAAGATCACGGTGCACGACGGGCGCCGCACCTGCGCAACGCTGCTGGTGGATCTGGATGTGCACCCCCGCGAGGTCATGCAGATCCTGCGCCACGCCCAGATCGCGGTGACCATGGAGATCTACGCCCAAGCATCATCCAAGGCCACCCGCTCCGCGCTGAAACGATTGGGAGACAGCCTCGGTGGATAACCTGCTGCTGTACTTTGCTGCTGTACGGGGGTCCAGTGCCCCTTATGAAGATCTCCGGAAAGGGCCTCTGACCAGCTGTGGAGCTGAGGGGAATCGAACCCCTGACCTTCTCGATGCGAACGAGACGCGCTACCAACTGCGCTACAGCCCCCCGCGATGCACGAGGAGCTTAGCAGCCGGTCAGCGGCTACTCGCCGACCGCCCGGCGGTAG
>JAFATA010000032.1 GCA_019244165.1 Pseudonocardiales bacterium
ACGCCGACCCCGCCGACCTGCACGCCTGGGCACAGCCACCCCCGCCCGGCTAACACCGGCACCGTCACCCCCGCCACGGCGTCACCGCTGCGAACAGGTCACGCTGGTTATCGCCACGCCTGATCACGAGAATTCCGAATAGTTACCCGGTCACTACGCCAGCTCTCACGAGGGCCGAGGGGACGGCGCTCACCCTCAACGAGCACGAACATGGACTTATGGGAGAGGCGGCGTATGAGTCCGTACGCGACCGCGAACACGACTCCGTACACAGACCCGAACATGAGACCGCTGCCGAGCCCGAACGAGAGCCCGTTTTTAAGCCCGCCCGCAAGCCCGACCAGTAGCCCGACCAGCAGCCCGTTTCCGAGTGCGATGGATCCTCCGGTAAGCCAGCTCTTGCGCGTGCGAGGAGAGCGGCTTTCGTCCGCCGCGGCCCCACTCATGGGTTCGCGCTTAAGTCCGAGCGAAAACACGGCCATAAGCGCGATAATTAATCCGGCGATAATATCCGGGAATTGACGCCGGGATCCGAATGACATAGCGTACGCGACGCCCATCATGAACACGATAAGCAAGGCCGTGATGCCAAACGTGAGCCCATACACAAAACCCCTGTAAAAAAGTAGGCGGAAGCTGACGGATTGCCAATTTCTTATCCGCTTAGGTCCGCCATTCCCCCGTCCACGTACGAACCCGAAAAAGATTCCTAACCCCAATCCGAACCCAAGATGAAAGGAGTTATACCCGAACCCGACCGCCAAGCAGGCCATGAACCAGGACGCCAGCGCGCCTATCAGCCCACCCGCGAGGACGCTAACAAGAATGCGGGGGGCGACGGGAGCCCATCGAGGAATTTGCCACCAAGCGAAATCTCCCGTATGAGATTGGTTCATCCGCGATGCAATAAAGGTCAGAACCTGTGTCGCCTGAGCGAGGTTGTAGCGGGGCCGCGGCCTACCCGGCCGAGGGGTATAGGCCTTAGGTAGCACGCGGGCAATGAGGTGCTGCTCGATATCGTCAGGGGTTGAATAGCGGCCGGAGTTGAGCAGCTCACTGACATCATCACCGGCCCCATAGGTGTCGCGGATAAGAGTAAGAGCCAGTGGCGTGGACAACCCGCCCGTAAGAGCACTGTCAGGCTGTTCCCGCAAGTGCCTGAGCAACAGATCCCAGCCTACCGGTAGTGGCCCAAGCGCGGCCCGCCTCAAATACTCAGCGGCCTGGCACCCGGTGATGGCATCCAGGATCACCACAACGGCACCAACGAACCACGACGCGCTCAGCGCCTGGCTCATCTCCTCGCTACGAGAAAGCACGACGACCCGGAGGGGAGCATCACTGAGGGCCTCTAGAGCGGCCGGACGTAGCGCCTGATCCATCTCGTCAAATCCGTCAAGAATCAGCGCCACCTTATCCCGCGCATCAACCAGCGCGACCGCCTCAGCCCGGCCACTGCGATGCTGGAAAAGCGGGTAGGTCTCCACCAGCCGGTCGCACAGCCAGTCCCGTACCGACGCACGGTGAGGGTCCCAGCCGCGTGTGGTTAACAGCACCGGCACCGGAACCCGCGCCCGCTGCTTGTTCGTGAGGCCGTAGCGGTGACTCAGCGCGTCGAGCAGAAGCAGGATCGCCGACCCGCTCTTGCCTCCACCCGGTGCGCCGAGCACGACGACCCGACCGGACGCCAGCCCCGCGTATACGTGATACAACTCGCTGCGCCCGCCACCGGCGCGCAGATCTGCCTCAACGATCCTGGCCTGCCGAGGCAGGGGCGGAAACGCCGGTGGCCTCTCCGGTCCGCCAACCGCGGCCGCCACCGAGCCCATCACAACCTGGTCACTCTGGTCACTGAGCGACCAGCGAAGAGGGATCGGCTCGGGTGTCACCAACCGCCGCTCGACAGCCGCCCGCCGCCACTGCCGGTCCACCGCCTCGGCGAGTAGCTCAACCAGAATATCCACTGACCGGGCCGGTGGACGAGGACCCAACGACACCACCAACGCCAGCGCACTGACGAGGACACCAGCCAGGGCCACCGCAAATCCAGGGACAACGAGTGCAGTACTGCGCTGAGATGCTGGCAGGTGGTAGACCCATCCAATCCACGCCAGAGCACCACCCACTAGGAGAGCTAGACCCACAATGAAGGACGCTCGGTCCCACCTGCCCACGGCCGGGAGTCTGCCAGACAGGAACCGTGTACCGTGCCACAATTTGTTACTAGAGTGGCGACCTGCAGGTCCCTTTGGTACCCGCGATCATGACATGATCGCGGGTCGTGCTGTTTCGACTGCTGTATCTGATCTTTTGCACGGTGTTCGGCTGGCTTGGGCTGCTGGGGGCGCAGCACCGCCGCTCAGGACGGGCAGATCCTCATCCTGCGCCACGAAGTCGCGGTGCTGCGCCGTCAGGTCCGCAGACCTAGCCCCCGATGGCCGGACCGAGCGATCCTCTCCGCGCTGGCCCGTCCGCTTCCTCCGCCGGGTGCGCCTACATCGGATCGCCACACCCGCCACCTTGCTGTCCTGGCACCGCCGCCTGGTAACCAGAAAGTGGACCTACCCCAACCAGTCCGGCCCTCCACCCCTCAGCGACCAGATCCGCGACCTGGTGCTGCGCCTGGCTCACGCGAACCCATCCTGGGGTCATCGCCGTATCCAAGGCGAACTGGTCGGGCTGGGACACCGCCTGGGGGCGGGCACGATCCGCCGGATTCTCACCGCTGCCCGACGAGCAGCCTAAACCGACAAACTCCCTGCTCAACGACCACGCGCTTAGATTTGGCACGGTACAGGGTGACCGGTGTGGTTTTTCAGGTCTTCGCGATTTTGTTCCGGGAGGCGGCGATCTCCTCGTCGGCCGCGTCGAGTATGACTGGGTGGAGATCGACAGTGCACCATTTACACTTAAGGGCGCGTACTGACACACTTTCTTTGCAGTGCGTACAGTTCCGGGTGCCTCGGGTACCTCCCCCGCCAGTGAAGTTGCCTAGGCCGGCTTTACCCAGCAGCTTCACGAGCATGAACAAGACGGAGGCAAGTAAGAGGAAGTTGAGAAGTATGGTGAGGAACGAGCCGTAGCGGACGGGGCCGATGGCGAGGTTTCTGAAGTCCGGTTTGCCGAAGACCGCGGCGATGCCCTGCATGATGACATCGCCAGCGAGGCTGTCCACTAGTTTGGAGAATGCTGTCCCAACGATGAATCCGAGCGCAAGGTCAAACATGTTCCCACTGAGGGCGAATGCCTTGAACTCCAACCAGATCGCTCCCAGCGCGGTTATCAGCTCCTCGTGTAGGGATGTTTTGTGGTTGTCCACTGCACACTCCTTGCATTATCAGCGGATCTGTGGGATTACAATATTGCGGATCGTTCCGAATGCATCCGATGAGATACTAAATTCACCGAGAAAAGGGTGATCCAAATTAGCGGTCAAAAACAACATCAAGCTCAGGAAAACAGCGAAGATCCCGGAGAGCACCAGATGGGCTCCTATTTTTCTCACGCCGAGCATGGCGATGAGGGCGAGGTTTATAACCGCGCCGACGATGAGCACGAACCAGAGCGTGCGAGGAAGACTCGAGGTCATCTTATTCAGTCGCTGGTTTCGATCATCAATAAAATTAGAGAACTGGTGAAAAGTTTCGTTGTCCAGTGCCGCTCCCGCAAAGCTGGTGGGTGCGAACGAAGCGATTTCGTTCTGTATTTTCGTGGCGACCGGCGTAGCGGCGGCTAGTAATTTTCCCTGGTGGGCCGACGGAAACTCTTGGTTAATCACTACTTCTATGTAGTGGGAGATATCCGCCCGTAGCTCGGACCGCTGTGGCTCCGGGAAGTTCGAGACGTCCCGATACAGTACACCCGCCGCGTTGGCTTCGCGAGACACTGCGTCATCAGCATTTGAATAGTTGGTATAGGCACCCACGGCGATCAGGCCTAGCAGCAGGCCGTAGAACAGGCCAGTGCCAGCGACCAAAATGTCAATGATACCATTACGGCTTTCATGGTCGTCCTTGAACCACCGTTCCATCAGGGGTCGAAGAAGTCGTATCAAACCCCAACAGGTGCCGAGCGAAACTCCAGTAAACAGGAGTAGAGTTAGCCAATTAGGCAAACTATAAATCCACTCGGGCATGCGATCAAGCCTTTCCTTGAGGTCGAGGGTTGAGTGTTTCGGGACTCAGTGGTCTCGGTAGGTGGCCAGCCGGGCGAGCGCAGCCAGCTCCTGGGCGGCTCGCGCTGTCGGGTTGGCCGAGGTCAGGTCCCCCATCGCCTGGGTCAGCAGCTCCTCGGCCTGGGTCTGGCTCCAGGCGCGCCCGCCCGCGACGTCGATCAGCTCCGCAGCACGAACTAAGTCGCTACCAGATAGCGACTGGTCACGGTGGTAGAGCGCGGCCAGTTCTCGCCCGGCCGGAGTGCTTGAGGTCAAGGCGGCCACCACCGGGAGGGACTTCTTCCGACTGTGCAGGTCCGAATAAACCGGCTTACCGGTCAGCGCCGGGTCTCCCCAAATACCCAGCAGGTCATCCACGTGCTGGAACGCCAAGCCCAGGTGCGCGCCGAAGTCGCGGAAATGCTCAACTTGTTTCGGGCTGCCACCTCCGAAGCAGGCGCCCACCGCGCAGGCGCACCCCATCAGGGCACCCGTTTTTCCCTGGGCCATCCGCAGGCATTCAGCCAACTCCACCTGAACGCGCTGCTCGAAGGACAAATCCGTGCTCTGGCCGTCCACCAAATCCTGCACCGCCGCGCTGAGCATCCGCATCCCCTCCGTCGCGGCCGGGTTCCCGCTAGCGGCGAGCACGTCCAACGCCAACGTCAGCAACGCATCCCCGGCCAGGATCGCCGCATTGACCCCGAACACGCTCCACGCCGTGGGCCGGTGGCGGCGGGTGAGGTCACCGTCCATCACGTCGTCGTGCAGCAGCGAGAAGTTGTGCACCAGCTCTACTGCGACCGCCGCCGACACCGCCGCGGCCGGCGCACCGCCCACGGCCTGGGCGCTCAGCAGGACCAGCGCGGGTCGGATCGCTTTGCCCCCCTTCGCGTGACCGTCCGGGGCCGATTCCTGCTGGCCATGTTCATCCCACCAACCGAAGTGGTAGCCGGCGATGCGCCGCATCGCCGACGGCAGCGTGTCCACCGCCGCGCGCAGGGCGGGCTCGACAGTAGTGCGGCTCCACGCGAGCACCTCGAGTGCCGACCGACCCTCGATCGTCACGTCAATGACGGTCATGGCCCTGATTCCTCCCCCTAACGGCCGATTTCGACGTTATCCAGGATGCCGAGCGCATCGGGCACCAGGACCGCCACCGAGTAGTAAGCGCTGACCAAATACTCAAGGATTCCCTTGTCGTTGATGCCCATGAAGCGGACGCTGAGCCCCGGCTGGATTTCGTCGGGAAGGCCAGTCTGGCGCAAGCCGATCACACCGTCGTCGTCCGTACCGGTGCGCGCCGCGAGGATCGAGCTGGTGCGGGTTTCGGTAATAGGGATCTTGTCGCAGGGAAAGATTGGTACGCCGCGCCAGCCGGGCATCGTGCGGCCATCGACGTCGACGTGCTGCGGGTAGACGCCCCGGCGGTTACATTCTCGACCAAACGCGGCGATCGTGCGAGGATGGGCCAGGAAAAACCTGGACTTCCGCCGGCGGCAGAGCAGTTCGTCAAGGTCATCAGGAGTGGGCGGGCCGGTTCGGGTATTGATACGTTGTTTGCGGTCGACGTTGTGCAACAGCCCGAAGTCCTGGTTGTTAATCAGCTCATGTTCTTGGCGTTCCCGTAGCGCCTCAATAGTCAACCGCAACTGCTGCTCGACCTGGTTCATCGGATTATTGTACAGATCCGCCACCCGAGTATGCACCTGCAGTACAGTCTGCGCCAGGCTGAGCTCATACTCCCGGGGGGCGACCTCATAATCGACAAAGGTCCCCGCCAACTCCGATTCCTGCTCATGGCCAGCGCTCAGGTCGATAGCGGCTTCACCATGTTTGTTCTGCGGCTGGCCGGCCTGGGCCCGGAACGCCTCGACGTGAGCCTGCAACGCCTCGGACCCTCCGACGATCTCCTCCAGCGCCCGACGGGGAGCTGCCAGCACGGTGCACGGGGTCACCGCCGTGACGCTAAAGCCCCAGCTGTCGCGGGACTCCACCAACTCCCGATCACCGAAATAGTCCCCGTCGGCCAGCACAGCCAACACGGTCGGCTCGCCATACTTCCCCGGGCCGATCTTGTTAAGCTTGCCATGCGCAATAAGAAATACGCGATCAGCCGGCTGCCCCGTCTCCACTATCGTGGTACCGGACTCCATGTCCCGCTGCTCGAACCGATCGGCCAGCGCGCGCAGGACCTCGGGATCATCGAAACCTCGCAGCATCGGCAACTCGCACAGGTCGTCGGGAATGACCCGCAGCTGCGGACCCGTTGCGTCGAACGTCACCCGTCCGTCACCCACCGCGTGACTCAGCCGACGGTTTACCCGGAAAACCCCGCCCGAGATCTCGACCCACGGCAATACCTGCAGCAGCCACCGTGGCGTGATCGCCTGCATCTGCGGCACGGACTTCGTCGTCACCGCCAACGTACGAGCAGCTTCCGTAGCCAAACTCAGCTGCGGTGCCGCACCATTCTGCGGCCTTTGACCATTCACACTCGGCTCCAACCGCACCGACTCGGTCACACCACGCACCACCAATCATTTATGCACAGAAGGTCGGCAGAATACTTAAGCTGGGGCCCGCACGCCGCTCAGCAGGTTGAGAACAGTAGCCGAAGTGCCCAGCCCGGTTGGGCCGCCGGCCCACCGCAGTGGTCTCCGGTAGCGCCACCGCAATGCCGATTCGCCATACCGGCCGGTCAACATATGCCAGTTGAGGATGCCGGCCATCCAGTCCTGCAGTCCGACGACGTAGGCGTCCAGGGCATGGCGGGCATCTGCATCCAGGCCGAACTCGTCTGCGACGAAAGGCAGCTCGGTGTCGATGATGTGCTCAAATTGCTGCAGTCGCGAGGTCATCAGGTTGTTGACGACCCAGACCGCGTGTTGACGGTCGATGTCGAGGAACTTCTGAATGACCAGCACACAGTTGTGCACCTCGCCTTCGAACTCGACCTCCTTCTGGTAGGAGAAAACGTCGTTCGTGAAGCAGGCGTAGTCGGCAGCCGAACTCTCCAGCGCACGCAGCGTCCGGGTCTGGAAGACCTCGGCCGGGATCTCGCCGCTCCGCGTGATGCGGGCCAGGCTCATCGTGAGATCTGAGCCGAATGTCTTGCGTCGCATCTCGACATAGTCAACCGGGTCGGGGATCCGATGCTGGATGTGGTTCGCCAGCTCCCACAACCAGCTTGCCGTCATGGCCTCAACGCCCTGACGGAACTGGCGCCGCTGATCGATGGTCATCGGGGATGCCGTGCGGATCCACAGGTCGGCAAGACCCGTTTCAAACGGATTGACCGGCGGTGGTGTGGCAGAGCAATCCAACGGCATGAACAGCGGCAGCCTGGAGTTGAACGCCTTGGCTGCCGCCATGTCGCGGGTACTCCAGAAAAGCGCCGGAAAAAGGTCGTCTCCGTAGGCCCCCCAGGTCAGCCAGGCTGAGGATAGATCGAGCTTAGGCCCGGATGCGTCCGGATGAATCCGTGCGGCGCAGACCGCGAAATCGAATAACGCGATATTTTCCTCATCCCAGACGCCGAGACCTGGAACACCGGGGACCGACTCCAGCATGCCCATCCGGCGGGCCCAGTCGATGCAATACTGACGCGACCGACCCAGGTTGGCATTGATCCGCACAGTATACGGCATGTAGAATGTGGGCAGGGTGGTCGGTCCTACTGTCTCGTAGGGCATGTGCAGATAGCTTTTCGACCGTTGTAGACCCAGGGCACCTGACGACAGCATGATCCGCGCTGCCGAAGTACCCAAACCAGTGGGCCCGCCCAGCAGTCGTTCCACCACCGACGTTTCACGAGTCGCCGTCTTGTTCATGTAACGGCTCGACCGCATATGCCACTCATGACCACCAGACTGCCAATCCTGTAAGCCCTTTACGTAGAGCAGAACACTTTCGCGTTCCAGCAGGTTCAGGCCGTGCTCCTCGAACAGAGACGGTAGCTCGGTAAGGGCAGTGTTCTCGAACTGCTGCAGGCGGGAGGTCAGGATGTCGTTGGTCAGGTCCGCGGCACGCTGCGGGCTGACATCCAAAAACCGCTCCAGCACCAGGACGCAGTTGTTGACTTCACCTTCATGTTCGGTCTCCCGCTGGTAGGAAAACAGGTCGTTGCGCAGATGCACGCCGTCGGCGAAGGTGTCTTTGAGGACACGCATCGGCCGACTGTCCGCAACCCTGGCCGGGACCTCGACGAACGCGGCGTGCTCCACGAGATCGGCCGACCAGGGGGCGCCGCCGACCTTACGGCGCATCTCGATGTACTCAATCGGGTTCGCGACTCGGCGCCCACTGATGTTGGCAAGCTCCCAGGTCGACTCGTAGAGAAGGTTCTTGGTGCTCTCGAAAAACCGTGATCGCCATTCCGGTGACCTGTTCGGGACCGTCCGCGCCCACAGATCGATCAACCCGAGCTCGACCGGATTGGTCGGCTCCGGCGCAACGTCGGCCGGGCTTAACGGCATGAACGCGGGCAGCCCGTCCAGGTACTTCTTCGCGCCGGCCTGGTCCTGGTTGCGCTTGTAAACCTCCAAAAAATGATCATCAAAATAGAACACCCAGACATACCAGTCCGTCACCAGATCAAGCTCGCGGGTCGGCGCGTCGGGATGGGTATATGCGCACAGCAAAGCGAAATCCATGGAATCGAACGTGGCCTCGTCCCAGATCGTTGCGCCAGGCTCCTCCAGTGGGGCGTCCAACATCCCCATCTCATGGGCCCACGCCTTGGTGTGGGCCCGCGCCGTGTCCAGATGGGGGTTCAGGCGAGCGGGATACGGCATGTAGAAGTCCGGCAGCTCGTAGGGCTGCATGGTCTGCCCTCAACCTTTCCGATGTCCTCCGGCTCGCTTCCCTACCCGATCTCGACGTTTTCGAGGATGCCGAGCGCATCAGGCACCAGGACCGCCACCGAGTAGTAAGTGCTGACCAAGTAGGAGGTGATGGCCTTCTCGTTGATGCCCATGAAGCGGACGTTCAGCCCGGGCTGGACCTCATCGGGGATACCGGTCTGGCGCAAGCCGATTACGCCTTGCTTCTCCAAACCGGTGCGGAGCAGCACAATCGAGCTGGTGTGACCATCGGTGATGGGGATCTTGCTGCAGGGCAGGACGGGTATGCCGCGCCAGGCCGGCATCATGTGGCCGTTGATCTCGACGCTCTGCGGGTAGACGCCCTGACGGTTACATTCCCGACCGAACGCCGCGATGGCGCGGGGATGGGCCAGGAACACCGCCGGATCCTTCCACACAGTAGCCAGCAGTTCGTCAAAGTCATCAGGTGTGGGGGGTCCGCTCCGGGTGTGAATACGCTGAGAGAAATCGGCGTTGTGCAAGAGCCCGAAGTCCCGGTTGTTCATCAGCTCGTGTTCTTGGCGTTCCCGCAGTTCCTCGATGGTCAACCGGAGCTGCTCTTCGACCTGGTTCATCGGGTTGTTGTACAGATCCGCTACCCGGGTATGCACCCGCAGCACAGTCTGGGCCACGCTGAGCTCGTATTCTCGCGGTGCGATCTCGTAGTCGACAAACGTGCCCGCCAACTCGTGCTCGCCCTCATGACCCGCAGCTAGCTCGACGTGGGCCTCACCGTGTGCGTTCTGGGGTTGCTGAGCATGGGTCCGGAACCGCTCTAGGTGGGCCCGCAACTCCTCAGATCGGCCAACCATCTCCTCCAGGACCGATCGGGGTACCACCAGCACCGTACACGCGGTCACCGCCTTGACCGTGAAATCCCAGGTTTCCTGCGACTCCACCCACGCCTGGTCACCGAAATAGTCGCCGTCGGCCAAGACATCCAATACCGTCGGCTCACCATATTTCCCCGGACCAATCTTGTTGACCTTGCCGTGAGCGATAAGGACCAGCTGATCAGCCGGCTGGCCCATCTCGACAAGCGTGTTACCAGCGGCGTACTCCCGCTGCACGAACCGACCCGCCAACGCAGCCAACACCTCGGCGTCCTCAAAACCCCGCAGCACCGGCAACTCACACAGCTCAGCAGGGATGACCCGCACCTCGGCCCCGTTCGGGACGAAGGTCACCCGACCGTCCCCCATCGCATAACTCAGCCGACGGTTCACCCGGAAAACCCCACCCGAGGCCTCCACCCACGGCAAGATCCGCAACAACCACCGCGACGTGATCCCCTGCATCTGCGGCTGGCTCTTGGTCGTCGTCGCCAAATTACGAGCCGCCGCCGTCGCCAAACTCAACTGCGACCGCGCACCATTCATACTCAACTCCGCCTGCACTGACTCAGTCACACCACACACCGCCAATCTCTATTCACATCGACAGGGAAAACACACGGAGAGAAAAACAGAAAGACGATACGAGGCCCCACATTACGTTCAAGAGTCGTGTCCACCGGCGAAAGAATAGCTATTCACACCACTGCGCACTATTCGCATCGTCGGCTAGTCACGCCACCTCGATGGAAGTACCTGTCCCGTAGGAGGCCGCCTCAGCGGATAGCCCGGGCCATGAGCAGCGAACCGGGCAGATCAACCGGCACCGCGAAGCAACTCCGTATATCCGCAGCGCACAAGATAATTGCGACCCATTAACTAACTAACAGATGTTCAATAACAAAATCCGAATGCGCGAACCAGCTCACGAGCCCCCGCCCCCGGTCCAGCCGGTAGTGCACCCATATGTCTGACCTCAACCCCCGCTCGAAGTATCTCGTCTAGCGGTCACGGAGGGTATCGAGGGACAACGGGCACTGTCAACTTGCTGGCCGCCCACGCCCGGCATCACGTCCGCCTGGGATCCGCGGCAGCGGCTCCACCAAGCCCAGCCACAGCGTCTCCACCTCCTCGAACACGTCCTGCGCGCCCAGCCGGAAGCACCGCACGAACTCCTCCCGCTTGGCCCCACACCGGCCAGGACACCAACTCCCGGATCCAATTATGGCTCGTTCACCACCGCACATAGGACCGCGGCGATGAATTCCTCTGGCGCGTCGAGATACCCGAAGTGTCCCGCCCCCGCAATACGGTCACTCCGGCAGCGCCTGACCTGTCCTGGGCTCAGCCCGTGTTGCGCATCCCGGCCGCGATCCCGTTGACCGTCCGCAGCAGGGCACCACGTAAATCCGGGTCGGGCTCATCCACCTCACGACGCCGGGCCAGCAGCGCGACTTGGAGGTGATGCAACGGCTCCAGGTAGGCGGCCCGCGCCTGCAGGCTGTGGCGCAGCAGGTGATGACGGGCCAGCAGGGTCGAGCCGCCGGTCAGCCGCAGCACCTCACTCTGGGTGAGGTCATGCTCGTCGACGATGGCGTCAAACAGCGGCTGCAGACCGGGCTCGACGAGGGACGAGACGTAATACTCCGCGATCCGCAGGTCGGTCTTCGCCAGCGTCATCTCGACGTTTCCCAGCAGGTTGGTGAAGAACGCCCAGTCCCGCATCTGCTCGAGCACCGGGCCAAGCCCGGCCTCACGGGCGGCCCGCAGGCCGCTGCCGAGGCCGTACCAACCGGGCACGACCATTCGGGTCTGGGTCCATCCGAACACCCACGGGATCGCCCGCAGCCCGTCGAGGGTGACTTTCCCGCTGCCCGGTCGCCGCATCGGTCGGGACCCGATATTCAGCCAGCCGAACTCGTCGACCGGGGTGGCGGCGGAGAAGAACTCGCTGAGCCCCGGAAGGCTGACAAAGTCGCGATAGGCTACATAGGCGGCCCCGCTGACCACGTCCATCGCCTCGTCCCACCGAGCCAGCACCTCCGGCGGTACCCGTGAGGTCTGGTGGAGCAGGGTGGCCTCCAGCACCGCGGCGAGGAGAATCTCCAGGTGGTCGTGGGCCATCGCGCTCAGCGAGTATCTGTCGGAAATCACCTCACCCTGCTCGGTAACCTTCATCGTCGCGTCGACCGCGCCGTAGGGCGAGGCGGCCACCGCCTCCCCTGCCGGGCCGCCACCACGGCCGACCGAGCCACCGCGGCCGTGGAAGAGCCGCAACCGAACCCGATGCGCCGCCGCAGTGTCGCGCAGCTGGCGCTGCGCCTTCTGAATCTCCCAGTGTGAGGTGGTGATCCCGGCGTCCTTGTTGGAGTCGGAGTAGCCGAGCATCACCTCCTGCAGGTCTCCCCGGGCTCGAACCAGCCGTCGGTAGGAGGCATCGCGGAGCATGGCGTCGAACAGCGCTCCGGCGCAGCGTAGCTCGGTGACTGTCTCGAACAGCGGCACGAAGTCCACCCGGCAGGTGCACCCACCGGCTGCGCGACCCCCCGGTGGTGCCAGGGTGACCAGCCCGGCTTCCCGGGCCAGCACGGCGGCGGCCAGGACGTCGTCCACGCCCTTCGACATGGAAATGATGTAGGTGCTGACCGCCGGCTCACCGAAGGTGTGCTGGGCAGACTGGATCGCGTCGAAGACGGCGAGCACGTCCGACGCCGTGGGGGGTAGCTCGGCGCAGCGGGTGGTCAGCGGCCGCCGTCCGGCCAGCTCTCGGGACAACAGCGCCGTCCGCTCGGCGCGGTCGAGCTCGGCGTAGGGCCGGGGGAGCTCATCGAGCGGGTCGTAGAGGGCGGCAAGAGCAGCGTGGTGCCTCTCGGCGTGCTCGCGCACGTCGAGGGCCGCGAGGTGCAGGCCCAGCGCTCCGGCGCTGCGCAGCGTTCTGGCCAGGGTGCCCTCGGCGATGCGGTCGCCGAGATGCCCACGCAGCGAGGCGTCCATCATCTCCAGGTCGGCAAGGTAAGACTCGGTCCCCAGGTAGTCGTGACCCTCCTGGTGGGGAAGACCCTCGCGAAGCCGCTGCTGGGTTCGGGTCAGGCGGGCATGGATGAACGAGCACTTCAGCCGGTACGGCTCATTGGCGTTGATTCGGATGTAGCGGTCATAGACCTCCGGTAGCAAGCGCCGGTCATGGGCGAGGCTGCGGCGCAGTGCCTCGGAGACACCGACCACGCGGGTGGACACGCTCAGCTCCTGAATGAGCTGATCGATCAGCGTCAGTTGGATGTTCAGCGCCCGGTCCGCATAGAGCCGCAAGGCGTCGAGGGTGACCTGGGGGGAGACGTGGGGGTTGCCATCGCGGTCCCCCCCGACCCAGCAGCCGAGCACCACCGGACGAGACCGTGGCGGTAGCGTGAACGCCGCCCGGCCAAGCTCGTCCTCCAGGTCCTCCAGGAGGTCGGGCACCGCGTGGGTGCCGAGCCGCTCGAGATAGTAGGCGACCGCCCGGGCCTCGTCTAAGACCGTTGGCTTGCCGGGTCGGATCTCGTCGGTCTGCCACAGCTGGTCCACCAGCCGCGCGAGTCGCCGCTGCATCTGCTCCTCAGGCAGGTCCTGGTCGAGGACGTCGGCCACCCGACGCAGGATGCTTTGCACGGACGCGCGGGACGCCTCAGTCGGATGCGCGGTGAACACCGGCCGCAGCTGCATTCGTCCCAGCACGTCCTCGACCTCGGCCCGGTCCACATCCCGCGCCAGCTGCTTCACCACCGCGCGCAACGGCCCGTACTGGCCGCCGAGCTGGGCACGCTGCTCCCGCGAGCGGTGCAGCTGCTCCGCCACGTTGGCGAGCTGGAAATAGGTGGAGAACGCCCGGGTGAGCTGGACAGCTGTGCCGATATCCAAAGTGGAGAGCAGCGATCTGATCTCCGTACTGCCGTCCCGCAAAGCCGCCCGAGCCAGCCCCCGTACCTGTTCCACCAGCTCAAGCAGCTCCTTGCCGCCATGGCGCACCAAGGTCTCTCCGAGCAACGTCGAGAGCAGGCGGATGTCGGCCCGCAGCGCCTGGTGCTGTGACTCGGAAATGACGCCCGCTTGGGCGGCCACCGAGTCCAGGCGCTTGCCCCGTTCGGCGCTCCACTCGTGTTGAGGAGCTGTCAGCGTCATCGGCGGCTGGGTCATCGGCGGCCGGCCCGCTGGAATATTGGTGATCTCCGCAGCCGACGCATCCACGCTGTCCATGGTCACACGCTGCGTAGGCAAGCCCAAGCACTACTCCGCAGACTTTTCCCGTTATTAACATTGCAACGGCACTTGCGGGATAAGCCGCTACGAGAAGGAGCCCAGCGGGGGAGCAAACGATAGGTGAGCGTAACTGGCAGACAACGGTGCGGAAATGAAGTCGGTGGACGGTGGGAACGTGGATGGCCCACCGACGCGGACGCACGGCCCGTACTGCTCGCTGCAATGTGGCATCACCTTGCGCGTTGTTCCCCCTCGGGTCCATCTGGAGCCCCAGGGGATTTCCCTACCAACCGAGGCGGCCTGTGCAGCAAGGGTTGGACTGCAGCGGAGTTACTCGACCATCCGGAGCGCCTGACCGAGCCTCTGGTCCGCGACCGGCGCGATGCCCCGCTCAGGCCGACGACCTGGGACGACGCCCCGGACCGGGTTGCCCATGCCGTGCGTCGCTCCCAGCAGCACCACGGCCCGGACGGTGTGGGCTGCTTCGGCGGCGGTGGACTGACCAACGAAAAGGCCTACCAGCTCGGCAAATTCGCCCGGGTCGCGCTGCGCACCTCTCAGATCGACTACAACGGCCGGTGAGGTAACTGTGGAGGACGGTGAGATCGTCCTGCGATTCTGAACCTGCACCGACTTCTCGGGCGTGGGCCATAGGGAATTGACCAGGGTTTTCCACGGGAACTCTGGTGGTCGAAGCTGTCGAACAAGCGCGTGCCCCGGGCAGCATGCACCACCGCAGCATTGTGCTGCGCTCCTTCGGGGTCTGTCGTGGGTCAGGTGGTGGTCTCCGGTTCTAGGCCTGGCGGGGTGGGGGCGGGGTGAGTGCAGAACTCGGCGAGGTCCTCGCGCAGGGCGGTCAGGGTGGGCGAGGTGAGGTCGGTGCGCTGGGCCAGCAGGGTGTTCAGGGAGCGAGCCCGGCCGATCACCGGCACGGTGCGGTACTCGGCCTGAGTGGAGCGCAACACGGGCGCGAGATGCTCACCGACCGCCTCCAAGTCGCCTCGACCCAGGTGGGCGAGGGCGAGGTCGAAGCGGGCAACGGCAATGTGCATAGCCTTGGGCTGGGCCTCGGCGCTGAACTCCTCCAGCGCGATGCGTGCCCAGTCCACGGCGGCGTTCAGATTGTCGGTGCCGCCGAGGGCATAGTGGGCCTCGCTGGCGCAGTAGGCGGCGCTCCCAGTATCGAAGCCGAAGGTGCCCGGCTCCTCAGGGGTGGGGTCAGTGGGGGCGGTCGCCGCCAGCGCCAAGGCCCGTCTGACCTCGCCGGGTTGACGGCGGGCAGCGTGGATCCGGGCCTGCAGACTCGTCAGCCGCAACAGGGACGTTCCGCTGGTGGCATCGGGCAGGGCGGACTCCACGAGCTGGGCAGCCTCGTTGTAACGCCCCTCCCAGTAGGCCGTACTGGACTGCCCCCGGCGGATGAACACCCGCAGCGGGGTGTAACCGGACATCTCGACGCAGTGCAGTGCGGTCCGGGCATGGGTATCGGCGGCGTGCGGATACCCCAGGTCGAAGGTGGCGATGGACAGCAGCGCACACAGCTGCCCAGCGATCTTGTAAAGGTCTGTGGTGTACCGGGGCTGGTGCTGTCCGGCGATCAACGCGAACACGTCATCGCGAGGACCGAGCAGGCGGGAGAACATCGCGGCGGGCGGGTCGATCTGCTCCCGCCGGGCGAGTTCGGCGACGTCGGCCGTCATCTGCTCCAGCACGGCATCATCGACGTTGGTGGCCGCGCTCCAGCGATGGAACTGGGCGGACTCCTCGGCCGCCACCATGACCTCCTCACGGATCGGCACACCCCGGGCGTCGCAGCGCACAATACGTCGACTGCCCCGGACAGTGTCCCCGCCCCGGTATCCAGCCACCCGATCGGGGTCAGTTCGATCACCCGGCGTAGTGCGCGCGATCTCCAGGGTGAACTTGGCGGGTGGGTACCCGCTCGGGGAGGAGGTGAGCAGACTGCGGTCGGTCGGGGAGAGGTGCTCCAGATCGTCGGCGTCCACCAGCTGGAAGGGAGTGCACCCATGGCCATAGGTGGCGGCCAACCGGACCAGATAGCGCAGGCTGAAGGGGGCACCACCGTGCGGCCAAGTCTCGTACTCGCTGACCCGGTGATCCGACAGCCTCGCCCCCGGATGGAGGGTGTTGTAGCGCTGGGCCAGCTTCCACTGCGGCCAGTCCAAGGCCAGCCGCCAAGCCACCCGGGGCCGCAGACTGAACCTGCGAGCCATCTCTGCGGCGATCTGAGGAATCGAGCACCCCAGAGCCCGCATCCGATCCCGAAGCTGATCACGCTCGGCTTTCGCCGAGGCCTCCGGTCGTCGAGGCATCACCCACCCCCAGAAATGTCGCGTGCAGTACCGAATCCGCTGCAAAACGGTAGCTCCCAACCCGGTCCGGCGCGGGGGCGCAGCGGCCGTATCACCGGGAAGTTCTCCGCCCCCAGCGATCTATTTGCCCAGGTCAGGGCGACCGTGATGGGCGGGGGGAAATTCCCGGGAAAACACGACCGTTGACCGTGGTGGATGCTGGACAGTGGCAGTATGCGCCCAGCGTTGACAACTCAGCGCTACTGCTGCTCTGCGAGTGGGCCGCGCTGACCGTCGGCCGTCACCGACCGGATCGGCGCCCCCACCCTAGCCGTGATCACGAACCCCCGCCTCGCGTAGTCCCCCGTTCGCCCACGTCAAGGGCGACCACGACGGTCGGGGAAATGTTCCCACCCTCTCCGGGACCCACCCAAGCATGATCCACACCACGCTCACGGGCAGCCACAGGCATCAACCCCGCCCCAACGCCACGAACACCCGTCCCGAGGAGGTCACCCATGACCTGCCGATCGCACCGGGCACCCCCCGCTACCGACTGGAGGACAGACCACCCCCGCTTCCGGTGGCCCTATCCAACACGGTGGGGCAACTGACCCAACACGGCAAAGACCTCGCGCTGTACTACGGCGACTTTCTCGTCGGTGTCCTGTTCCGCGTGGCGGCTGATGTGCCCGGCGAAGCCGGCAGGGTGCTGGTCCGGCTCATTACCGACACGCTGTATGTCAACCAACGCGGCCAACTCGCCGAACTACTCGCCGAGGAAAAGCCTCTGACCGACGTCACGATCGGCGACCTTCTGTTAATCGGTGAACGCAAGGCTGCGCACTACTGCTACTCGTTTCCTTTCGTCCTCGGAGCCACCCTCGTCGGCCACGCCATCGCGGACATTGAGCCAGCCGTGCGCCTCCTGCTGAAGATCGGCACCGCCTCGCAAGTCGTGGACGACATCCCCGGTACCTTCCCTGGCGTCATCGACCATGACAAGGACACCCTCGGCGAGATCGCCAACCTCCGCTGCCGAGGGGGTGGTGGTAGGTGGTGAGGGGCGCTAGCGTGCGGGCTGTGGATGCGCGCCGGCGGGTTCCGCGTACCGATGCGGTGCTGGCTGTTCCGGCTGTCCTCGCCGCTGAGCGGCGGTTGGGGCGTCAGCAGGTGAAGCAGGTGGTGGCTGCGGCTCAGCAGCGGGTGCGTGAGGGTGCCTTGCCGCCGGGGGCGCTGGTGGCGGAGGTGTTGGCGGGTTTGCCGGAGACCGCGGCGAGTCTGCGTCCGGTGCTCAATGCCACGGGGGTGGTGTTGCATACCAATTTGGGTCGGGCGCCGTTGTCGGCTGCTGCGGTGGAGGCGTTGGTGGTGGCGGCTGGCACTACTGATGTGGAACTCGATCTGGCCACCGGGAGGCGGGGGGTGCGGGGGGCGGGGGCGTTGGCCGCGTTGGCCGAGGCGGTGCCGGCGGCAGGGGGTGTTGCGGTGGTGAACAACGGCGCTGCGGCGTTGGTGCTCGCCGCGACCGCGTTGGCGGCGGGTCGGGAGATCGTGCTGGCGCGCGGTGAGATGGTGGAGATCGGTGATGGGTTCCGCATCCCTGAGCTGCTGGAGTCCACCGGTGCCCACCTGCGCGAGGTTGGTACCACCAACCGGGTGGCCCGGGAGGACTACACGGCGGCGATCGGGCCGCAGACCGCCTTCGTGCTCAAGGTGCACCCCTCGAACTTCCGCATCAGTGGGTTCACCTCCTCGGTACCAGTAGCGCAGCTGACCGGGCTGGGCGTACCCCTGGTCGCTGACATCGGCTCGGGACTGCTCGCACCGCACCCCGCCCTGCCGGAGGAGCCTGATGCGGCTACCACCCTGGCCCACGGCGCTGATCTGGTCACGGCCAGCGGCGACAAGCTCCTCGGCGGCCCGCAAGCCGGCCTGCTACTGGGCGCTAAGCAACTGGTGAGCCGGTTGCGGCGCCACCCACTGGCCCGGGCGTTGCGGGTGGACAAGCTCACCCTCGCCGCGCTGGAAGCCACCCTGCGAGGACCGGCCAGCCCCACCGCGCAAGCCCTGGCCGCGGACCCGCCCACGCTGCAGCAACGCGCCAAGGTGATCGCCACAGCGTTAGCCGCGGCCGGGGTGGACGCCATCGCGGTGGCCTCCCAGGCCACGGTCGGCGGCGGCGGCGCGCCAGGGGTGATGCTGGACAGTGCCGCAGTCAGCCTGCCCGCCCACTACGCCCCCCTGCTGCGCTCCACCCACCCCCCCGTACTCGGGCGCCTGCACGACAACCGCTGCCTGCTCGACCTCCGCGCCCTCGACGCCGAGCAGGACACGGTACTGCGGGACGCGGTGCTGGCGTGCACGTCCTAGCCACCGCAGGCCACGTCGACCACGGCAAATCCACCCTGCTGCGCGCCCTGACCGGGATGGAACCCGACCGATGGGAGGCGGAGCGCCGCCGGGGGATGACGCTGGATCTGGGGTTCGTCTGGACCACCCTGCCCACCGGAACGACCGTGGCCTTCGTCGACGTCCCCGGGCACGAGCGGTTCGTCCCCACCATGCTCGCCGGCATCGGCCCCGTACCCGCCGTCCTGTTCGTGGTCGCCGCTGACGAAGGCTGGATGCCCCAATCCCAGGAGCACCTCGACGCGCTGGACGCGTTAGGCGTCCGGCACGGGTTGCTGGCGGTGACCCGCAGTGACTTGAAGGACCCGCAACTGGCCCGCACCCAGGCACTGCAGCACCTAGCGACCTCATCGCTGGGACAGATCCCCTCCGTCTGCGTCTCCGCCACCACCGGGGCCGGGCTAGACGAGCTGCGCACCGCACTGGGCTCACTGGTCACCGACCTGCCCGCACCAGACCTCAGCGCCGACATCCGACTGTGGGTGGACCGGGTGTTCACCATCCACGGCGCCGGCACCGTGGTCACCGGAACGCTCTCCGCCGGGACACTGCACGTCGGCGACGAGCTACAGGTGGGCCCCGGGGGACGGCGGGTGCGGCTACGCGGACTGCAGTCCCTAGGCCAGCCCGTCTCCTCGGCGCCAGCGGTGGCCCGGGTAGCCCTCAACCTGCGGGGCCTACCCCGGGAGGCTCTGCGCCGCGGGGATGCCCTGCTCACCCCGGGAGCCTGGCTGGCCACCAGCACCCTCGACGTCCGGCTCTCCCACCCCCCAGCGGCCGAGCTGCCCCGAAAGGTGATGCTGCACACCGGCACCGCCGCAGTCGCCACTCGCCTTCGACCCCTCGGCGAGGACACCGCCCGCCTAACCCTCGCCCACGAGCTGCCGCTCCGGATCGGGGACCGCGCGCTGCTGCGCGACCCCGGAACCCACCGCATCCCCACCGGGATCACCGTGCTCGACGTCGCCCCACCCCTGCTACGCCGCCGCGGAGCGGCCACAACCCGCGCCACCGAACTCGCCACCATGGCCGCCACCCCCGACGGAGCCGCCGAACTACGCCGCCGCGGCATCATCCGACGCAACGAACTCATCGCCATGGGCGCACCCGAACCCCCCGGAACACCACAAGCAGCCGGATGGCTGCTGGACCCCACCCTGCTCGCCCAGCGCGCCACCCAGCTCGCCAAGGCCGTCACCACCCACGCCACCACCAACCCCCTGGACCCGGGCCTGCCCCTGGAAACCGCCCGACGCCTCACCGGAATGCCCGACATCCGGCTGGTCGAACTCCTGCTCACCCCCCCGATGACCCTCACCCACGGACGGGTGCACCCCACCAAGCCGACCACCACACTGCCCGACACGATCCGCCACGCAATCACCGAAATCCGCGCCGAGCTCGCTCAGCGGCCCTTCGTCGCACCCGAGGCGCACCGGCTCACCGAACTAGGACTGGGCCCCAAACAGCTCGCCGCCGCCGTCCGAGCCGGCGAACTCCTCAAGATCGCCGACGGGATCTACCTCGCCCCCGGCGCCGACAACGAAGCCATCACCCGACTGCGTAGCTTGCCCAGCCCGTTCACCCTCAGCCAAGCCCGCCAAGCCCTCAACACCACCCGCCGCGTCGCCCTCCCCCTGATGGAACTCCTGGCCCGCCGCGGCATCACCCGCCAACTCCCCAACGGCACCCACGAACTCCGCTCTACTGCCCAGGTTTAAAGCCCCGACTCCGGTTTGGTGGTTTGGTGGTTTGGGGAGCTAGCGTCTCGTAATGGTAGTCAATTTACCCTTACGGCATGAAGATCATGGCTTGACCAGCTGCTATGTGAGCTAGCTGGGTAAATGAATTTCCATTACGAGACACTAGGTTCTGCTGATCGGTCTAGTCAGGCCGTCACGGGATTCATCGTGTGGCTTGTCCTGTCGCGTAGGTAGACGTCGAGTAGTGGCGCTGGTGGTGTTGGTTGTCGGGTGCCGATGTGGTGGTAGCCCCATGTGATGTAGGTGTTGCGGGCGTGGGTATTGCCGTGGTGGGTGGCGATGGTGACGCGTTGCTCGGTGCGTGTGGCGAGTAGGTGGTCGTGGATGCGTCGGCCGATGCCGTGGCCTTGATACCGGGGTTTAACGATGACTTCGAAGAGTGCGAACGTGCGGTGTCCGTCTTCACGGGTGAACGCCGGACCGGTCGGTGGTGGTTGGATGGTTGCCCACCAGCGTGTGGTGGTGGGCAGGGTGATTCCGTAGGCGAAACCTATAGCCTTCTCGTTGGCGTAGGCGACAACAGCGCCGAACCCTGCCATGGCGGCGTGGCGTTGGAGCCGTTGACTGAATCGTCCCAACGACCAGAACGGTTTGTGGATCTCGTGTCCGAACACTCCACGGTAGATGTCGATGGCAATGTTTCGGATCGCACTCAGTTCGCGACCGGTGTAGTGGCGTAGTTCTATATCGGGTTCGGCTGCCGTCATGGTGTCGTCGGTCTTGTCTGCCAGACGCATTGATTGTATTGGGCGTTCCAGCCGCGCACCACAGCCACGGTGTGTCATGGATGAGGCTGGCCTGGTATGAGCTGCGCAATGCCGCGCTCAGCGCGATCGCCTGGGGCTGGTCGGGGTGACCCCGGGCACGTTCCCGGAAGCTGACCGGCGCTGGCATGGCCGGCAGGACGCCACAGAACTCTGCCCGGTCTGGGATAGCTGGCAGCACCACCCGATCACCAACCTAGCCGATACCTATGCGGTCTGGAGCCAGCATCCCTACGGCGTGTTACTGGTGTGCGGGCGCGGGGTGGACGTCCTCGAACTGCCGCACTGGTTGCAGGGGCTGCTGCCCGCACCCGAGGTGCCACAGGTGCCCGTCGCAGCGACGGGGCAGTTCGACGAGCGGCGGCTGCTGTTCACCACCACCGGCTCCGGCGCCCTTGCCGACGATGTGAGCCGGACGGGAGTGCGCCTGCACACCGTAGGGGCCTTGGTGGCGCTGCCCCCACCACCGCGCGGTTCCTCATACCGCGCCGGTAGGTCGAACCACCCCCGCGCGAGCCCACCGGCCGCCTGCCCACCGCGGATGAGGTGCAGGCTGGGTTGCTCACCGCGCTGGCGCGCTCTGGGTTCGGCGCGAAAGCAGACGATGACGAGGCCTAGAGCGCGGCACCGGGCACCCTCCCGGTGGTGCGACCTGAAACCTGAGGGTGAGGGGCTCGCGGTGGCGGAGTTGCTGGGCCGCGAGCAGCGCGAGCCACTGGTCCGCCGGCCGTTGTGGCGGCGCCTGCTCCAGTACCGGCGTGAGCCCGCTGGGGTGCCTCGGCGGGCCGTGGTGATTCCGGTGCCCCGCGCCGCCGCTGACTCGGGGTTACGATGGGATGGGGAGCCGTTGAGGGGAGCCCATCGTGTCGGCACTGCGGCGCATCATCCACGATGTCCGCTCCCTCAAGCTCGGCAACGCCACCCGATACGAGCAGCACCAGCTGGTGGTTGGCCAGGACCAGGTGGCGGCACTGTTCGCCGATCCTGCTCTGGCGTCGGTGCGCGTCCATACTGCGGTACCAGGAGACCGGGTTCGGATCATCGCGCCGCTGGATGTGGTGGAGCCGCGTTCCAAAGGCCCGGGTGGGGGAGTTTTTCCCGGCTGGATAGCGCGGGTCAACCGCAAGCGTGGCGGTGACACGCATGTGCTGCGCGGGGCGGCAGTGCTGGCCGCCGGCTACCTACCCCGCAACCAAGAAGGCCTGATCGACATGTCCGGTCCGGCGGCTGAGCGCTCCCCCTTCGGCCAGACACACAATGTTGTGATCGAGTTCGACCGGGCTGACGATGCCTCCTGGCAGGAGGCTGAGGTCGCCTTGCGCCGCGGGTTGCTGGCCCTGGCGGTGCACCTCGCGGACGCCGCCGTCGACGCCACGCCCGACGCGATCGAGGAGTTGGCGCCCCCACACCGTGCCGGCACGTCCACCGGCGGGCTACCCCGCGTGGGTGCGATCACCAACCTGCAGACTCAGGGCGCGTTCAAGGACGTCTTCGTCTATGGGCGCAGTATGGCGGGCAGCCTGCCGACCCTGTTCGACCCTGCCGAGATCGAGGACGGTGCCGTAGTCAGCGGCCAGTACGGCCACCCAGCCCTGCGCAACCCTACCTACCTGCACCAAAACCACCCAGTGATCGCCGAGTTGCGGGCCCGCGACGGGCAGGACCTGTGCTTTGCCGGGGTGGTGCTGTGCCCTGAGCCGGTGCAGCAAGCCGACAAGGAACTGGTTTCCACGCATGCCGCCTGGTTGTGCCGCACCGCCGGCTTCGACGCCGCCATCGTGACCAAGGAAGGCGCGGGCAACGCGGACAACGACCTGATGTTGAAGGTAGATGCCCTGGAGGCCGACGGTCTGACCGCGGTGGCGCTGTACGCCGAGCTGTCCGGCGCTGATGGCACCGGTCCGCCGCTGGTGGCTGGTCCGCGGCGCGGCGCGGTGGTCAGCACCGGTAACTACGACCAGCGGGTGAAGCTGCCGGCAGTGGAGCGGGCGTTCGGCGGCACCCGGCTACGCATCGCCGACGCGGAGGCAACCGCCGCGGTCGAGGTTCCCACCGCCGCGATCCTGTGTGCCCTGAGCCCGCTCGGTGCCGGGCGGCTGACCTGCCGCTCCGAGCAGCAGTTGGGAGCTACCGCCTGATGCGCATTGTGCACTACGTCAATCAGTTCTACGCCGGGCTCGGTGGTGAGGAGGCCGCGGGTAGCGGCCCCCGGGTGCTTGACGGCACTGTTGGCCCGGGGCGCCTGCTGGCTCAACTGCTCGGCGATGCGCACCAGATCGTGGCCACCATCGTGTGCGGTGACGACTACGCCGCCTCCACCGACGCGGCAGCAGCGGAGCTGCTCGAGATGACCCGGGACGCCGGTGCCGAGCTGCTGGTCGCCGGGCCCGCCTTCGGCAGCGGGCGCTACGGGTTGGCCTGCGCCCGGCTGGTCGCCGCCGCGCAGGCCGCGGGGCTGCCGGCGCTGGCTGCGATGCACCCGGACAACCCCGGCCTCACCGAGGCGGGCGCTGCGCCGGTGGTGGCGGCCGGTGCCACGTCCCGGCAGATGCGCCCGACGCTGCAGACCGTCGCCGCCGCGATCGAAAAGCTGGCCACCGGCGCGACGCTGACGGTGGCGGACGGCCGGGTCGCTCGCGCTGCCCGAACCGGTCGGCTGGTCGAGCAGCGTGCCGCCGCGCGAGCGGTCGAGCTCGTGCTGCGCCGCCTGGCCGGCGAGCGTGATCTCACTGAGGTCCCCATCGGGGGGTTCGACGTGGTGGCCCCCTCAGCCCCGGTCGAGGCGGCGGCTAGCGCGACCATCGCGCTGGTCACCGAGGGTGCTGTGGTGCCAGCCGGGAACCCGGACCGGCTTGAGTCGGCCCGCGCCACCCGCTGGCTGCGCTACCCGATCGAGGGCATCGACTCGCTCGCTTCCGGGGAGTGGGAATCGGTGGATGGTGGCTTCGCGACGACCGCCGCCAACGCCGACCCGAACCGGGTCCTGCCCCTGGACGCCGCCCGCACCCTGGAGCGCGAGGGCACGATTGGCCGGCTGCACAACGAGTTTCTGGTCACGGTGGGCAACGGCACGCCGGTGGCTACCGCTCGGCGTTTCGGTGTCGAGTGGGCCGCGGAGCTGCGTAAGGCGGGTGTGCAGGCGGCGATCCTGACCGCCACTTGAGGAACCGGGACGCGTTGCGGGTCAGCGCTTGTCAAGGAGCTGGAGCGGGCAGGTATCCCCACAGCTCTGATCACTAACCTCGTCACGATCGCTGAGCAGGTCGGCGCGCCGCGAATCGTGCCGGGTCGCGGCATCCCGTACCCGGCGGGCGACCCGGACCTGCCACCACCGGCCGAGCAGGCGTGGCGGCGGCGGCTGGTGCAGCGGGCGCTGGAGGCGGTCACGACCGCGATCGAGCGCCCGACAATCTTCGACGTCCGGGAGGAGGCCCATGCCTGAAACCGCAGTGGTCCGCGCTGCCAGCCTGGTGCTGGCGCACACCCCTGGCCTGGCCCGGCACGGCTCCAAGCCGATGCGAACCCTGGCGGGCAACGCCGAGCTGACGACCAGCTTCCTGGGCAACCTGCGCAGCTTCGACGATGCCGTCAACTACCCGCCGCATCAGGCGTTTCTGGGTGCCTGTCACCCTCGCGAGCTGCCAGATCGACCGTGGGTCGGCACGGGTTTTCCCGGTGCGGAACGCTTCGCGCCGTTCGGGGAACTGATGCCCGAGGAGGAGTTCTTCGGGTTGATGGCTGCGGTCGACGAGTTCGACCTGCTGGTGCTCACCCCTGAGGTGGCCGAGCGGGCGGCCAAGCGGCTGGCTTCCCACCCGCTGGCGGATCGCCTGGACCTGGGCCGCATCACCGCGGCGTCCGGGGATGTCGCCGCTGCGGTAACCAGCGGTGCCCTGCCGGTGTACCTGGCGCCCGATGTTCTCGCCGGCGCGCTGCGCGGGGCGCACGCCGAAGACGAGTCGCTGGCTGCGCACGTGTTGCTGGAGAACCTGGCTTGCAAGGCCACCGGCACCCTGGCGTTGCTGCATCTCTTGCACGACCACGACGTTGACCCCACCGCGATCGACTACACGATCTCCTGCTCTGAGGAAGCCGTCGGGGACCGCTACCAACGCGGCGGGGGCAACATGGGCAAGACCATCGCGTCGGTCGCCGGCCTGGATTCCTCGTCCGGAGCAGACGTCAAGAACTTCTGTGCGGCGCCGATCCCCGCCCTGGTGATCGCCGCCAGCCTGGTGGTGGCAGGGGTGTTCGAGCAGGTGGTTGTCCTCGCTGGGGGTTCGCTGCCCAAGCTGGGCATGAAGTTCGAGGGGCACCTGCGCCATGGCCTGCCCGTGCTGGAAGACGTGCTCGGCGGCGTTGCGGTGCTGGTGAGCGCCGATGACGGCGTCTCGCCCCGGATCAGGCTCGACGCCGTGGGGCGCCACCGGGTCTCCTCAGGGGGCGCCGGTGCGCAGATCCTGCATGACCTGACGGTGCAGCCGCTGGAGGCGGTCGGCATGCGCATGCTGGAGGTCGATGACTACGCCACCGAGCTGCACAATCCGGAGATCACCGAACCGCAGGGCTCCGGAGACGTCGCGGCGCGCAACTACCGCACGATCGCCGCGCTGGCCGCCCGTCGCAAGGAAATCGCTCGCGACGGCATTGAACCGTTTGTCGCAGAGCGTGGCATGCCGGGCTACGCCCCCACCCAGGGGCACATCGCGTCAGCGATCTGTTACCTGCCCCATGCGCTGCGGCGTCTGCAAGGAGGATCGGCCAGCAAGGTGTTGCTGCTGGCTAAGGGCAGCCTGTTCCTCGGGCGGATGAGCCAGCGGTCCGACGGGATGAGCGTGCTGCTGGAACGCAACGGAGGCTGACTCATGGGTCAAGTGGTAGAGGCCACGAAAGAAACCTTCCCCGAGCTTGTCGGGTCAGGGCTGGCCCTCATCGACGTGTGGGCCGATAGCTGCCGCCCCTGCGTGGCGCTTGCGCCACACATGGCGAGCATCGCCGACACCAACCCGGACCTGACCGTCGTCAAGCTGGATGCCAGCAAGGCGCGGCGGCTATGCATGACACTGCAGGTGCGGGGCCTTCCCACCATCCTGCTGTTCCGCGACGGCCAGGAGGTGGCCCGGATTTCCGAGCCCAACCTCACCCCAGAACAGGTCGATTCCTGGTTATCCACAGCATTAAAGGAGGTGTGACATGTTCGACGGCAAACAGGTCATCGCGATCGGGGAACGCGACGGGGTCTCGGGGACGGCGATTGCGGCTTGTGCCGAGGCGGCGGGTGCCCCCATCGCCTACGTCGCCACCGAATGCTTCGTTTGAACGGCTGCCGGGGCCATGGATCTGTCCACCCAGGAGACGATCAAGCGTCTGGCCGATCAGCATGGCGCGGACACGCTGCTCGTGCTGCTGGGCGCACCGGACGCGGAGAGCGCCGGGATCGCCGCCGAGACGGTGGTGCTTGGTGATCCGAGCTGGGCAGGACCGTTGGCCGGGGTCCAGTTGGGCCTCCCCGTGTACCACATTCTGGAAGACGAGCTGCGCGACGTCATTCCCGCCGAGGTGTGGGATGAGCAAGTCGGGTTAATGGCCGACGTGCTGGAGGTGGATGCCCTTGCTGACGCGGTGCGGGAGTTCCGCGAACAAGCCCACCACTAAGCGCTGAGGAGTTGCTGATCGACAACCGGAAGGGGCGCGCCAGCGTCAAGCCCGCGCACCACGCTTGCCCACCGCGCCCCGCAGTCCTATGCAGCCGATGCAACCGACGCAGCCCACGCAGTCAATGCAGCCGATGCAACCGACGCATCGGCGGCAGCCAACGCATGCCAAACACCCGATACAGGCCCTGACGCCGGCGCTGAAGGCGGTTGCGACGCTGCCCAGGACCCCGATGCTGCCTGCGGTGGCCACGCTGCCGGCCACCGCGACACTGCCCGCCGTCGCCGCGCTGCCGGCAACGGCGACACTGCCGGCAGTCGCGACGCTGCCGGCCACCGCGACGCTGCCGGCGGTCGCCACGCTCCCGGCGACCGCAACACTTCCGGCCGTCACCACGCTGCTGCGGATGGCCCGCCCGCTACGGCCACCCTTGACAGGACGCACGAGCGCTAGGCGGGCAACGGGCGACGGCTTCTCTGGCACAGGACAAGTCTCGCGGAGACCAGGACATCCTCGCCAGCCCGCTCCCACAGTCGCCCGTCCCATGGAGCAACCCAGCGAAGCATCCTGGGGCCCGGCGTCGTGGTGCCCACGGCGGCCCTGGCAACCTCCCCATCTCACTCGCCTCCCGGGTGTGCTGTCCTAGCGGATGAGAACTGGTAGCGGAAGTACAGGCCGAGGTCACGTAGGGGGCGGAGGGGCTGGATCAGCCGAGTGAACATCCGCGTGCTCCACGGCAACGCTGCCGCACTGGGAGCCGACAGCGCGCTGAGCGCGTCGATGCAGTGCAACCGAGGCTCGGCACGTTCCACCTCATATTGATCGTTGATGGCCCAGTGCAGCAGCGGGGTGCCAAAGGCACGCTGGAGCATGATGTTCACGATGCGGATGCCCAACCAGTTGTGGCCGTCAAAGGCGATCACGCCGTGCTGGAAGCGATCGACGATCCGAGAGAACAGCTCGTGGCCCTGCTCGGGGTGCAGATACATCGTCAGTCCCTCGGCGACGATCAGCGTCGGCGCTTCGGTGGGCACCTGGGTCAGCCAGTCCGGCGAGGTGACCGAGGACGCGATCATCCGGTAGTTGCTGCGGGCCGGGAACAGCTTGCCGCGCACGTCGATCACCTCCGGGTAGTCGACGTCGTACCAGCTCACGCCGGGTCCGGGGTTGACCCGCCAGACGCGCGGATCCAGTCCGGCACCCAGGTGCACCACGGTGGCCCGCTCGTGTCGGGCCAAAAATTCCGACGTCCAGTCGTCGAAGTGCTTCGAGCGGGCGGCCGCGTAGGGGGCCACCCGTCGGTTCATCGCCTTCAGCCGCGAGAAGTCGTAGTCGATCTTCTCGATGGCCTGCACGGCCATCTCGTCGCCGAGGATGCTCGGGGTCATCCGGGCGTCGATGGCCTTGCCGTACAACGTGACCAGCGCGGTCTCCATCACCGTGTCCAGTCGGACCTTCACCTGCGTCATGACAGCTCCCCATCAACTGACTCGGTCAGCTCGGCCGCCGCATCCCGCAACACCGCAGGCGTTGGCTCTGTGGCTGAGCTGGGGGCGCTTTATTGATGATGCACGGACTCCACGACGTACAGGTGCGGTTCGAACTGCACCGCCAGCGTCGCCGCGCGGTCCATGTGCTCACGAGCGGCCGGGTTGCCCAGCATCGCCTCGAAAGCCTCGGCGTTCTCCCACTGCGCGTAGTTGACGACCCGGGTCCCATCCGTGCTCGCGTGAAGGTTTGCGGATACGAACCCTGGCAAGTGCCGCATGACCTCCTCGCTGGCTGTGATCAGCACATTCAACAGCTCGCGTTGATGTTCCGGCTCGACGGTGAACACATTGATCAGGGTGGCCACCGAGGCCTGTTCGGTGATCGTGGTGGTCTGCGGCTGGGTCATTGGTGCTCCTCTCCACGTCGCCGGCAGAGGCTATCGGAGGACCCCGACAGCTCCGGACGCCATTTGCGCGCGACGTGGCCCAGCACGCCATGAACATCACCCAGGAAACTGGTAGTTGTCCTTGCCGCCCATCCAGTAATGCCAGACCCGCGCCGAATGCGCACATCAACCTAACCTTGGCGGTCGGCATGAAACGCGGGTCAGGGGACCGCTCGTCAGTCGGACCATGTCAGTGGTCGCGCAGAAACGACGTCAGCGGATACGCCGGAACGATGTCAGGATCCCTACCGGAGTGGCCCTGACGCATCCTCGTCGTCCCCTCGCTCACTGTTGTGGTAAGCGCAGTGCGCAGCGTCCTGAGCCGCAGGGTGGCGTCTGGCTCTAGGGTGCGGGCAGCTCCTCGATCTCCACTTCCGGGTCGATCGCGCGCAGCGGGCCCGGTTCTGCGGTCAAGATGGCCAACCCCCGTTCGATCGCCACCTCTACCGCGTGGGCGGCAGCCACATCCACGCGCCCGGCCTGCTGCGTCGGATGGGCGCGCACACCAGCCCGAGCGGCCACCGCCGCACCCAGGCCCTCAACGACAATCGCGGGGGCGTCCAGAAACAGCTCCAGCAGCGCCCGTGCCTCCGGCGGGACAGCAGCCCAGGCCTGCAGCAACGCACTCGAGGGCGTCGGAAAAGTCATCCCCAGCTCGACAGCAGCCACCAGAAACGCCCGGCCGTACACGGAGCGGTTGGTGGCGATGTCCACGATGGCAGAAGACGTCAGGACCCGGCCGCTCACGACGCCCACGGATGCTGCGCCACCTGCTCACCCAGCAGACGACGGCGGGCGTAGGCCAACGCCTCAGGATCAACCTCCCCCGCCGCGGCACGCCAGCGAGCCAGCCACCGCTCACGGACCATCCGGGCATCCAGCGCGCCCTCGACATACTCCGACACGCTGGCCGCCCCAGCGCGCTCGGCAGCGGCCTTCAGCTCCGCAGCGAGGTCGGGATCCAAGCTCACCGTGATCCGTTCCTTCTTGGGACTCATACGCTGAGCCTACAACGCTCATACGCTGCGGAGGAAACTGGGGCGCGCAACCCCACACCGCCCTCTCCCGTGATCCTGATGCGGGCGGGAAACCGACTGTTGGACGTTGTGCCGTGCCGCGGTCACGGCGCCTGGCTGCGTCGCTTCCGTCAGGACGGCCTGCCGGGGGTGGCCCTGGGGTCCCCGCGGGCTGGTGCATGAACCCCAACGGCCCTCTCATCGGTTCCGGGGCGGCTCTGCTCCGCCTGGGCCAACGCGGCGCTTTCGACGAGCAGCCCTTGCCTTTCATAGCGCTTGCGGCTGCGGCTGAAGCGGACCACGACTGCGGACAGCTCGCTCGTGCGGTGGGCACGACGGGTGAGTCCGGCGTCCCCGGAGGGCAGGAAAACCAGGTGGTCCAAGGCCGCGCAACGCAGGCACACTGGGCCGACGTCCTGCATGATCAACAGGTCTCCAGTTCCGGAGCAGGTCGTGCACGTCCAGTCCTTCAGCGGCGAGATGACGACGAGGTCGGGTGGGCGGCCCTGGCGCTCGGCGAGTCGTTCGCGCTTGGCTACAGACAGCTCCGGCGAGACCCAGTGCGTGCGATACGCGCGCTCAATCTCGCTCGCTCCACTGACGCTGAAGCGCAGCGGCCTGCGGTCGCGAGTCCGGGCGACGTAGCCGGTCTCGCTGGGCACCAGGCCACGCCGCCCCGCCCAGCGGCGGAACACTCGCATGGCAGTCGACAGCTTGGGCAGGCTGGCCTGCACCACCCGTTCCAGGTACGGGACCCGGCCCTGCCGCCACTCGTCGAGGTGTGTCGGGGCCAGCCAGCCCAGGCCCACCAACACGTCAACTGCGCTGACATACCGCTGCTTCGCGAGAGCTGCCTCAGCTGCCCGCTCGACACGCTGCTCCAGCGCCGCGCCGCCCATGCTTCCCCTCCCGCGTGTCGCGCCGTGCCAATCTGCCGATCCTGATAGGCCTCGAGTGTGGCCACTGACATGATGCTCGACGATGATGTGCGTCGTTGTCGCGCGGCGACATCGACCGCAACGGGTGTCGGTCTGCGGCTACCTCGTCGACGTGTACTGCCTCGGTGCGAAGAACGCACTCGGGCCACAGATCATGAACGAGCCCGACCTGCCTGCCTTCCTGCGCCGCATCTTCACCCCGTTCGCGCCAACGCAACAGTGCCGCCGGTCTGGCATGTCAGCCGAGGGCGCGGTCGAGGTTGAATGCGGCGCTGATGAGTGCGAGGTGGGTGAAGGCTTGGGGGAAGTTGCCTTGTTGTTCGCCGGTGTGGCTGATTTCTTCGGCGTACAGGCCCAGATGGTTGGCATAGGTGAGCATTTTTTCGAAGGCCAGGCGGGCCTCGTCCAGGCGCCCTGCGCGGGTGAGCGCCTCGACATACCAAAACGAGCACAGGGAGAAGGTGCCTTCTTCTCCGCGCAGACCGTCCGGGCTGGCTTTGGTGTCGTAGCGGTAGACCAGCGAATCGGACACCAGCTCCGCAGTGAGCGCATCGAGGGTGGCTAGCCATTGGGGGTCGGTAGGGGAGATGAACTTGGCCAGCGGCATCATCAACACCGCTGCATCGAGGACGTCGTCGTCTTCGTGCTGGACAAACGCCTGCCGCGTCGGCGACCAGCCGCGTCGCATGATCTGGTAGTAGATCGCATCGCGGACCTCCCCCCAACGCGAGAGCTCGGCGGGTAGACCCCGGCGGCGGGCCATGCGCATGGCCCGTTCGATGGCTACCCAGCACATCAACCGCGAGTAGAGGAAGTTTTTGCGCCCGCCGCGAGTTTCCCAGATGCCTTCGTCGGGCTGGTCCCAGTGATCGCAGACCCAATCCACCAGGGCACAGACCCGGTCCCATAACTGGCTGGAGATGGGTTGGCCCCACTTGTCGTAGAGGTAGATCGAGTCGATGAGCGCGCCATAGATGTCCAGTTGCAGCTGGTTGACCGCGGCGTTGCCAACCCGCACGGGGGCCGAGCCCTGGTATCCCTCCCAATGGTCGAGCGTGCGTTCGGACAGGTCGGTGCGCCCGTCGATGCCGTACATGATCTGCAGTGGACCCGTGGGTCCGTCGTCGCGCAGGCACAGCGTGGTCAAAAAGGTCATGAAGGCTTTGGCCTCGCCGGTAAATCCCAGCCGCAGCAGCGCGTAGATGCAAAAGGCAGCATCACGCAGCCACAGGTAGCGGTAGTCCCAGTTGCGCTCACCGCCGAGCCGCTCGGGCAGGCTGGTCGTCGGAGCGGCCACGATCGCGCCGGTCGGTGCGTAGGTCAACAGCTTGAGCGTCAACGCCGCACGGTGCACCATCTCGCGCCACCGGCCGCGGTAGCGAGACGCGGACAGCCAACGCCGCCAAAACGCCACCGTGGCGGCGAACTGCTGCTCCGCCTCGGCGTGCGGGCACTCGCGCGGTGCCACGTCGCCGTCGATGCGGTCCAGCGCGAACACCGCGGACTCACCCTCGGCAAGGGTGAACTGCGTCCACGCATCCACGGCGTCGCAGTCGAGGGGCACCGTGGCGGTCAGCGCTAGCGACAACTCCGCGGACTCGAACAGGACCAGGTCGTCGTGGCGGCACGCGGTGTGCGGTGCCAGCCCGTAGCCGAACCGAGGGGCCGCCCGCATCCGGAAGGGGATCGATCCACGTACGCACACCACGCGGCGGATCAGCCGATGCCGATCGGTCTCGCCGGCATCACCCAGCGGCATGAAGTCTTGGACCTCGCCTACCCCGTCCTCGGTGAAAAACCGGGTGATCAGCACGTTGGTGTCGGGAAAGTAGAACTGCTTGGTCCGTGCCGGCAGATCAGCTGCCAGCGCGAATGATCCTCCCCGGTCCGCATCAAGGATGGCGCCGAACACGCTCGGGGCGTCAAACGACGGGCAGCAATACCAGTCGATGGTGCCGTTGCTGCCCACCAGCGCCACGGTACGCAGATCTCCGATCACACCGTGCTCTGAGATCGGTAAATAACCGAACGACTCTGCCGCGTCAGAGCTATTAGGCGCCTCATCCATTACTGCCTCTTCCTCCCGGGGACCTGTGCCCCCATGGCTCGATCTTCCTGCGCACTGGTAAGGCGCTGGCGCAGTCAGTCACCGAGGTCGGTGCTGTTGGCCGGCACGCCTACGCGGACCGCGGTGGGTCCGCACTGGTTCTTGACCTCCCACTACGTACAAAGCTATAGTAGCGGTATCTATTATCAATAGCTTTACCTCAACAGTAATAACGGGGCTGGGAAGGGTCACGGATTGGATTAGCTCGGGTGTGCCTATCGGCCAACCAGAGCCCGCTGCGAGGTCAAGAACCAGTACTGGCCTATGAGCTTCTTGCCGCACGCAGGCTTACAGCGGCGGGGTCGACCAATGTTCATGTCGCGTGCCCAGGAGACTGTAGGCGGCCAGGTAGGTCGTCCGTGGTCGTCCCCGGCGTGCATCCAAAGAGGCTTCGCCTCGGGACCGCCAAGCGGGGTGGCTGAGCTGGGCTCGGAACGCGGGACCGCCAACCAGGACAGCGGAGCTGGGCTTGTGGTGGCCGACCTGATGGTGGTCAGGCTCACGCAGGGACCCGCGATCATGATCGACAGACCACCGCCGCCCGCTGCGCCGAAGTCCGATCACCCTGGATGACCGGCCGTGCCACCCCACAGTGGCTGGTCAGACACCGAGTCTGCGGATGCGGAGCGGGCACGCCCCCGGTACGCCGGGGGAAAACTTGACTCAAGCATCACAGTTCCGGAGATCTAGTTGATCTAGGTGACACATCAACTCTTGATGTGTCACCCGCGGGCGCCTCATCCCGAGCCCCGAAATACGCCATCTCCACGATCGCGTCCCCGGCCCGACTCACCGCCGCCACAAACGACCCTGAACCACCCGCAGGCAAGCGCCCCAATTCCGAGGTGTGACTCACAAACACCCGCCGCGGGGGCACCGCCGACGAGGGCATAACCGACAGTATCCCACCCCGCCACTACCCCCGACCAGCGCCGACCCTCCGCACCACCGCAGCAATGCCGACCGGCACGCTAGCCACCCTCCGAACCCCCAGTGCCTCCGGCGGGCCTCCACTCTGGGATGATGCCCAAGACCGGACACTAGTAGAACAGGTAGCGCTGCGTCATGCCGGGAATTCGTCACTGGCCAGCGCCGCCCACAAGCGCACCGGCCGTGTCATCGCCATCAGCCGCCTTGCCCACCCGGCGGTGACATCTTAAGGTCGCTCTCTTCTAGATCCGACGACTCGACCGGCAACGAGACGACTGGCGTCGTCTCGACCTTTTCGAACTCACGTAGGCGTGTCTGGTAGTCGGCGGTCAACAAAGCTTCCGCTTGGTCCTCGTTGACCTCGGTTGGTGCCTCGTCGGTTGAAGACCCGGTATCGAGTTCGGCATCCTCATGGGTGCTTTCTGGACTAGTCATCACCAAAGTCCTTCATCTGTAGTTCTGAAGATCCCCAATGCATTGCATTCCTAACCCCTATACCCCCTACGGAAGATCAGGAAACATGAGGCCTTGCGGAAGTTCGGGCTGTCGAGCGCAGCCTCCCAAGCTAGGGTCTGCATGTGACTCATCGTCAGCGCACCTCGAACGATCATGCCGGTACTTTGCACAACCGGTACAAATCGGGTACAGATCACGTCACCCAACACTGGCCAATGGCGACCAACATCACCCAGAGTTTCCGCGGCTCACCGGCCATCCTGACGGTCGAAGCCCTGGTCGGTGTTGTCTCAGCGGCGCTTCATGATCTATCGCACTATGTCAGGAACTCTGGGCCTTGGTCTGACGGGGTTGCTCGACCGCTCCCACCGGCCCGACTCGTGCCCGCACCAAGCAGGTGCTGAGGCACCGAAGTTCGGCAGTGAGGGTGACGACCGTCACAACACCGCAGACCACCATAAAAGCTAGGGAAACTCCTGATGCTTAGCTCCCCGCCCCGTCTACCCTGACGAGAAAGGCGTACTTGCCAAGCTTTGCATGTTTCCTTTTGCGAGTGACACGCAGAGAAGAATAACCGTCTCCGTCAGCGTCACCCGCTACTCGACCGGCACAGCAGGTGCTGGCAAATTCGGCCAGGTTGACATGTGGCTTACCGAGCTTTTCGGCGATCGCACCTTTGACCTGGGTGATACTCCCCCACTAATAGACTCGAATCCGTTTTCCAAGAAGGCGGCTGCGACTATGGTGTTGCACGGCCGGGGAGACGCCACGTCCAGTTCTCGGTGCAAGACCAAGGCGACGTATTATTTGGAATAGGAGGAGCAGCAGGAATGGCGACGAACCCTAGCTGTTAGGCGACGCACCGCGTATCGGCGCAGAGGCCGTCGGGCTCTTCCGATCAGCCACCGTCAAGGCCACCATGCCGGCGCCTGCCAGCGCGAGCAGCACCGTGACCCCGTACACGGCCCAGCCCAGGACTGGCCTGCGGTTCCTCCGCTGTCCGGGTGCGGACATCCCGGGAGTTGCGCCTGGATGCGTTTCAGGATGCTGTCGATCTAGAAGTCCGGCGTTCTCCAGCCCACAGTCGGGTCGAGGCGCTCGACGGCTGGGGTCCGCTCGGCGTTGAACCGGACGACTCGGAGTGTCGGTAAGAACGGTGTCATGAGCTGCCAACGCGGCTGTTGCCGCCGATCATGATATTGATCGTTTTCCGCACTGGGCACTGTCTGGAGTACCAACGTGCTGGGGCTGCGGTGCGTTGACCAGTTGATATACCATCGATTGCGCTTCCTGACAGCATCCTTACTGGCGCCCCGCGACGCTGGAATCACCAGTCACTCGCACACCGTGAAAGGCTCATCATGAAGGTCGTTGTCATCGGCGGCACCGGGCTCATCGGCTCAAAAGTCGTCACCAAGCTCACCGCGCTCGGACACCAGGCGATCCCCGCCTCACCCCGCACGGGTGTCGAACTCGCCATCGTTCGACGACGAACCCGTGCTGCATTTCTTCACCACCTCGACGAGGAATCTCCTGGCGACAGAACAGGCGGCCGGCGTGGGGCACCACGTCGCGCTCTCCGTCGTGGGCGCCGACGGTGTGCCCGACAGCGGCTACCTCCGAGCCAAAGCCGACGTCGCCACCGCCGTTACCCGCGCTGCAATCGGTCGCCCGATTAACGGGACCACCGAGATCGCCGGACCCGAGACGTTCGGAATGGACGACTTCATCCGCACCGGCCTCGCTGCGCGCGAAGACCCACGCCAGGTGGTGACCGACCCTGCCGCACCCTGTTACGGAGCGGTGATCGACGACCACAGCATCGTCCCCGGCCGCGGTGCAACCATCTTCGAAACCCGTTTCACCGACTGGCTGGTCTCTAGCGCGTCGGCCGCTCGGTCTTAGCTGGTGACGCGCGTCGGTTCCCAATGCCTCGCGCAGTTCAGAAAACGTTCTCTACACGACTGTCTATGTCGACGTGAAGTGCTGACTATCTGAACGAGGACGAAGTGCCCAGCCCTCAGGCGCTCGTCGCGGTTCTGCTGCACTCTGCACCTCACGCCGTGGATTTAAACAACAACCGCTTCTTCACATTGCACACCGATGACGGCGGCGCGGCCATCTGATTCTCAACCGAAAGAGGAATACTGATGTCGAAAAATACTGACGCCACATGGAAGACGGCCCTGACGGTCGCGCAGGAAGTGCGGCCGCCGTTCATCCCCGAGCACGCCGAAGTGATGACCGTTGTCATCGAATACCCGCCGGGCGACCCGGGCGCTCCCCCGCATCGGCACCCGAGCGGTCGAAGGCGAACCGCCACGGATCATCCGTGCCGGAGAGGCGTTCTGGGAACCGGCGGCGACGTCATACACTACCGACAGGCGAGGCACCGCAGCCATAGGTGTTCGAGTGCGCACGGCTGAGAAACTGCACCATTTCTTGAGACAAACGCGAAGCGAATCGCAATGAGACACCTAGGAAATGCGCGGTTCGGAACAGATCGGGAAGCGCTCGAAAGCGGCAGGCGGGCGCACACATACCCAGTAATACACATACCCAGTAATACTGTCCTGTCCATCCAGAAGTAGGCGGCGTCCAAAATGTTCGATCTAGAAGAAGCCATTAATCAACGCCACTCGACGCGTCTGTTCCTACGCGACAGACCGGTGCCTCGACCGCTCGTTGAAGAAGCCCTCAAGCTAGCGGTGCGGGCCCCGTCGAACTCCAATGTCCAACCGTGGCATGTGGTCTTCGTCTCCGGCCCGGCACGCAACCGGCTGGTCAAAGCGTTGCTCGAGGAGGCGGAGTCGAAACCGCCGCGGGTACCACCCTTGCCGGAGTCATTCGCCCGCATGCGCCACGACCTCGGCGCCCTGGTCTACGGATCGATGGGCATAGCACGTCACGATACCGAAGCCAGGCGCATCGCGGTACTTCGCAACTGGGAATTCTTCCGGGCCCCGCTCGGCGGCATCGTATGCATGCACCGCGATCTCGATTACGTCGACAGCCTAGGCGTGGGTATGTTCCTGCAGACCTTGATACTCGCGCTCACCGCCCGCGGGGTCGA
>JAFATA010000052.1 GCA_019244165.1 Pseudonocardiales bacterium
AACGCCGACAACCTGCCCGTCCGTAAATACCAAGACCTCCTCAATCACCTCGCCACGCTCGACCGACAGACCATCGTCTTCGGCGGGCAGAAAATCGAGCAGCTCACCACCCCCACCCCCGTCCAGCGCCGCGCCTTCGAACTACTCGGCGCCCCCGTGCCACTCACCCTCCAGTAGCCAGCAACCGCCACCCGTACACCGCCACTCACAGCTCATCGGCCCAGGCCAGCCCCCTAACACCACTGTCAAGATCAAGCAAGTTCGGACTACAGAAAGATGAGCCCCCAGCGGCGCCCCGTTGGCACTAACTCAGTCGGGAACCAGCCACATGAATCGAGGGAAAGACGCCTCGACCAACAGCGGGGCCTGAGTTGCAAGCAGGTGCTGCGAGACCTGCTGCCCTCGCAGAGGCCGCCGCACCCGTCGCTGGCCACCGCAACGGCCCGCGAGGCCGGCCCGCGCGAGCACGGCCGCCAGGCCGCGCGCAGCACGCGGGACCGGCCCGGCGGGCACGCGAGTCGGACGACGGGCTCAGCCCCGTCCGCGCCGCCGTCAGGCGGCGTGCTTGATCCTGTACAGGCGAATTCGGCAATGCATGATTGTGACACTTTGTGATCAAGGTGTGACGCTGTGTATCGAGATGCGTAGCGCGTGCCGTACTGGTGTCACTACCCTTGCCGGTCGGTCCCGTGGGAGCAGGTGGGTTGCTAGCTGGGGGGCTCGGTTGGCTCGCGCGGTGTTGTCGGGTGGACGGGTGTGCCGCCGTCCCAGAGGTGTTCGAGGTGGGCGACGTATTGGTCGAAGGGTCCGTCGTCGTGGAGGCGGCGGAGGTGGAAGGTCAGGCTGCCGTGTCCGAGGCGTTCGGCGATGTGTTCGCAGACCAGGGCTTCGCGGTCGAAGCGGAAGATGGATCGTGAGACGTGTGCTTCGGCGTTGGCGTCGGAGTATCTGACTTCGATTCCGGGGACGGGGCCGAGTGTGGCGAGTTCGTCGAGGGTGATGTGGATGCGGGTGTTGAGGGTGAGTGGGGCGTTTTCGATTCGTTCGCGTCGGCGGGTGACCTCACCGTCGGGGTTGCCCAGGAGGATACGGACGCGGACGCCGGCCTCGGCCTTTTCCCGGAGCGTCTCGCTGAAGTGGGGTCGTTCGGTCCAGAAGAAGTAATTCGTGTATCCACCGAGTGTGATGTCGGATTTCGCGCCTGCGATGAGCTGGTCCCACAACTCTCTGGGCACGTTGGAGCGTCGCGGGAACACGTCGAGGATTTCTCGGTCGCTGCGTTTCTGGTAGCGCCGGATGAGTTCGGTGATGAGCACGTCGTCGGGGAGGCGTGCCGGGTCGGCGTGCTGCTGGAGTTGGTGCAGGTCGGCCTCGCTGGGTACCCACAGGCCGAGTTGCCGCCGGACCTCCAGCAAGGGGAGGTCGAATGCGGCTGCGATGTTCTCGGCGATGGGGTTGGGGACTTCGTACTGGCCGCGTTCGTAGGCGGAGACCCGGACCTGGTTGACCTCAAGCTGGCGGGCGAGGTCGCTTCCGCTCCAGCCTCTGGCCTCGCGCTGGGTGCGTAGCCAGGCGCCTGCCTGCCGCAGGCGCTCTTGGCGTTCTTGCTGATCTTCCTCTTTGCTCATGCGGTAGCCCTTCCGCGTCTGCCGTGTGCGATCTGACCAGCAACCTTACGCCCGCCATCGTCCGGCTCGGGGCGTCCCGGCTCGACCACAGTCACCTCTAACGCTTGACGTCTGAGGCTAAAGGTGTAACATCAGTAGCTAGAGCGACGACTGTAATGCAGGGACACCACAGACATCGCCAGAGAGCAGAAGGCCCCGGCGGTGCCGCAACACCGTCCGGGGCCACACATCGAGCCACCTTAGGAGCATCGATGCAGGTTGAGCATACCCGGATGTACCGGGTACGGGACGTAGCCAAGCACTTCGACGTGTCGACTACGACGATCTACCGGGCGATCGAGTCTGGTCAACTGGCTGCGCTGAAAATCGGCACCGGCCAAGGCGCGTTACGGATCACCGGCGCAGCAGTGGCGGCCTACGCCAAAGCCTGCGCACACGCCACCAACGACCCGCTCATGACCGGCACGGCATCCGCCAGCGGTCAGGACTCGACGGTGACATCGGCGGGCGCTCGCCGCGCCCGGGCCGCGCCACCTCGCGCCCACCGTCGATGAAACGCCACGACCGGGCATGACAGGAATCCAGGAAGAGAGGATTTGATCATGGGTGCGCCCAGGAACATGCGATTGTCAGTGAATTTCGATGAGTGGTTTCCGCAGGGCCTGTACTTGGTAGGAGAGATCCAGCCGGTCACCGAGTACCAGTCGCCCGAGGACAAGGCCCGCAACCGTCCGGTGCGGCCTCGCATCGATGAGGTAAGCGGCCTGCCCCTGTTCCGGGGGACGTTCGCCGACCCTGCGGCGGAGAAGGACCGGGAGAAGTCGGTCACGGTCGAGTTCGCCTGCGCTCATCAGCCGGTGCCACCACAGGCGGTGGCGGGGATGCCGTTTCGGCCAGTGGTGCTGGAGGGCATGACCGTCCAACCCCGTGCGGAGGCCTCCGGCCAAGCCAAGTGGATCACCTGGGTGATCCGGGCCACTGGCATGACCACACCCAACACCACGGCCAGCGTGACCCCAGCCAGCAAACCAGCGCCGAGCAAGCCTACTGCCGGCACGGCTGAGACGACCAGCAGGGCGGCGGCATGACCCGTCCTGACCAGGGTCGTCAGCGCAGAGGAGGAATGATGACCGAGACTGAGTCCACTGAGCCAGATCCGCCACGGATGTTGGCGGAGGCCGGTGAGGTGTTGTGGCGCATGCGCCCGAATGAGCAGGCGCCGCTGACGGAGTGGGTGGCGTACTACCAGAAATCAGCGGTGATCTATGACGGGATCGCCGAGACCGACCAGCATCACCACCATGAGGCACTGTACATGGCCGGGCAGGCGCGTCAGCGCGCCGGGGAAATCGAAACCCGAATCCGCGAAACACGCCAACACCACTAACACGCGTGGTGGACGCCATCACGGCGCCGGGAGGGGAGGTGAAAGGTGATGGGCTGGGGTAAGCGGTGGGCTGAATCCCGGGAACGACGGCGGGCACAACGAGAACGGGAACGAGCACGGGTCCGCCTGACCTTCCAGCGCTGCCGCCGATGCCGACGCTCCACGCTGCTGCCAGTCAGCACAGAGCGCCCACTCTGCGGTGGTTGCTACGACCAGCAATAACCACTCACCACACCACCAAGATTCGGAAGGAAATTTTCACGCACCCAGGGTGGTGCGGTAATACCGCACGCCCTCACCACACACAACAACGGCGTAGGCGCAGAAGCGGAATCTCGGGCTACCAACCTTCTCCGCTTCTGCGCTGCCCACTCAGGGAGTGAACAATGAACACCCTAAACACACCGGTGACCCGCACCGCAAGCGGGGTCACCCGAAGGAATGCGCGCAACCGTGGGAAATGCCCACGCTGCCACCAGGTCGGCACCCTCAACTCGGATTCGATCGTGTGTGACCGGTGCGCGAGCACGCGGCCACCGACCACCATCACCGTGACCGTCGCGGTCACCCTCGCTCTGCTCGGGGGTGGTCGGTGATGGACGCACACACGATCGGAATGCTCCTGCTGGGCGGCCTGGGGCTGGGCGCGGTGGTATGGGTGCTACACAAGATCGGTAAAGCCCTCATCGCGATGTTCGAAGCCCTCGCGGCGATGGCCGTAGTGTTCGTGGCGCTGTGGTGGCTGCTCAAGGCCCTGGTGTGGCTGTTTACCCAGGTCGTGACCTACTGGCGGACCAGCCTAACCCTGCTGGTGCTGATGGCGTGGTGGCAGTGGTGGGGCTGGCCGTCCCTAGCTCTGACCCTGAGCGTGATCACTGTGGTGCTCGGGGTGTGGCGGTGGATCAATGTCTTGTCTTTCGACACCTGGGCGGGTCGGTGGCTGAGGGCTTGGTGGCTGCGTTGGACGATCTACTCCCCGAAGCTGCCCGACTGGCTGCACGCCTGCGGCCTGAGCATCACTGACGGCGCCACCCCGATGGTGATGGTCAACCTGGTGGGACGCAACAAGATCCGCCGTCATCGGCACCAGCCCAACATCCGGGTGCCGAAGATCCTCGGTGTCAAATCCGGTGCTTCCTGGGATGAGGTCCGGGTCCGGCTGGTGGCGGGACAGAAACCGGAAGACTTCGACACCGCCACCCGCGCCCTGGCCTGCACCAGGGGCGTGACCCGCTGCCAAATCCGTGAACTGGCCCCCAATGTGGTCTCGATTGATTTCCAGCGTCGCAACCTGCTCACCACCCCCGTCACCTGTCCCGAACTCACCACCCTCGACGGTGCGTCGGTGGAGTTGCGGCGGGTCTGGGCCGGGCGCACCGAATACGGGCAGGACTGGTTCGTGCCTTTCACGGGCTCGGCGAGTCACACGTTGACGGCGGGTGCGAGTGGGGCGGGCAAGAATTCGGTGATGTGGTGCCCATTGGTCTCGATTGCTCCCGCCCTCCGCGACGGACTGGTCCGCGTCTCCGGAATCGACCCCAAGGGCATGGAACTCGCTTATGGGCGGGGGATCTTCCACCGCTACGCCGTCACTGGCACCGAAGCACTCCACCTCCTCGATGAACTCATCGCCACGATGCAGGTGCGGAAAACCGAATTCGCCGGCCACGTCCGCTCGGTGCCCCTCAGCCGTGAGCACCCGCTGGAGCTGCTGGAGTTCGACGAAATCGGCGCGCTCACCAAATACATTGACCGCAAGACCCGCGAGGCCATCACCGAACGCGTCGCATTACTCACCACCCAAGGCCGGGCCTTGGGATTCACCGTCCGCGGTTACGTGCAGGAACCCACCAAAGACACCGTGCCGGTGCGCGAGTTGTTTCCTCGCCGGATCTGCCTGCGCGTCACCGCCAAATCCCACGTGGGCATGGTCCTGGGCGACCAGGCCTACGAACGAGGGGCGTGGGCCAACCGGATCAGCGAAGCCGAGGCTGGTGTCGGGTATGTGTTCGGTGAAGGAATCCGCGAACCCCTGCGCATCCGCGCCGGCTGGGTCCCCGACGAGACGATCAAACAGCTCGAAGCGTTCGTCACCCACGGCGGCACCACCGTCCTGCCCTTGCCTGCTGGCACCCAGGGGGGTGCGGCGGCATGAGCACCGTGATCGACCTGCTGGACGCTCTGCGGACTCACCTGAACGACTTCGAGCTGCCGCCCCTCGGTTCGGTGCACCTCACCACGTACTCGGGGGGAGCCCAGGTGAGCTTGCAATTGGCCACCCATCACCTGTCCGAGATCGCCCGCGGGTTGCTGGCCTGGGCTGACACCCTCACGGAGACCACCGTTGAAGCCTGGCGAGTACCTGATGGGGGCTCCATTCACCTCTCGGTGGCCGGTCGGCTGTCCGAGGGCATCCAGGCGCAGGTGTACGGCACCCTACCGTGCGCCGAGCGAGGGATCGGCGCCACTCTCGCCCCCGGTGCCAACACCACCCTGCCCCTGGCCATCCTGCGGCACCTGGCCACCCCTGGGGAGGTGATCCTCTGATGGCCGCTACCGAACCCGTCAGCCTGGATGCTGCGCGCCTGACCCGGGCGCAGCGGGCCGCACTGCCGCTGAGCGCGGAGGTGGTCCAGGCCATCGCCGAGCAGCACGGGGTCTGCACCCGGCCGCTGGCGATGCGCCGGATCGACACCACCACCGGCCGCGTCGAGATCGTCCCCGTGCCCTGCGGCTCCACCCGGGAAGACCAATGCCGCCCCTGCGCGGAGAAGGCGCGCCGGTTGCGGATGGCCCAATGCCGCCAGGGCTGGCACCTGGAGACCGAACCCGTCATCCAGCGGGCCACACCCAGTGACGACCACCAGGCACTCATGGCCACCCGCGCCGACCTCACCGCGGCCTACGCGGAATGCCGCGTGCGGGGTGATGAGGCCTCGTGTGAGCAGATCGCCGACTCGGTTACCGAGCTGGACACCGAACTGCGCGCTCTGGGCGTGCGGGGCCGGCTCACCCCCTTGGACCCGCCACCCAAGCCGGTCAAGCGCTCCACCCGGCGTCGGCAGGACGCTCCGGACCTGCCCCGCCGCCCGGTCGAGCGTCGCACGGTGGGTCGGGTGTTCGTCGGGCGCTACCGGCCCTCCACCTTCCTCACCCTCACCCTCGACACCTACGGCAAGGTTGACGCTGACGGGGCGGCAGTAGACCCGGACCGCTATGACTATCGGCGGGCTGCCCGGGATGCGATTCATTTCCCGGCCCTGCTGGACCGGTTCTGGCAGAACACCCGGCGTTGCGTCGGGTGGGAGGTGCAGTACTTCGGCACCGTCGAACCCCAAAAACGCGGCGCCCCGCACTTCCACGCCGCGATCCGGGGTGCCATCCCCCGGGCCGAATTACGGGCCATCACCGCCGCCACTTATCACCAGGTGTGGTGGCCAAACCATGACCAGCTCGTCTACAGCGACGGACGGCTACCGGTCTGGGACGCTCGGGCGAAGGCCTTCACCGACCCCGACACCGGGACGCCCCTGCCCACCTGGGAACAGGCGTGTGAGGAGCTGACCGAGCCCGCCCACGTGGTCCGCTTCGGGGCACAGGTGCACGTCAAGGGCATCCTGGGTGGTACCGAGGAAGCTGGCCGCCACATCGGCTACCTGACCAAATACCTCACCAAGTCGGTGGGGCAGGCCGCCGGTCTGGGCGAGCACGCCAGTGACGCCCAGCGGGAGCACGCTCACCGGTTGCACGCCGAACTCGCCACCACCCCGTGCTCACCACGGTGTGCGGTATGGCTGCTCTACGGCATCCAACCCCACGGCGCCCGACCTTCCACCACCCCGGGGCGCTGCAAGGGCAAGGCCCACCAGCTGGAGCACCTGGGCATCGCCGGACGCCGCGTGCTCGTCTCGCGGAAGTGGTCGAACAAGACCCTGCAGGACCACCAGGCTGAGCGCACCGAATTTGTTCGGCAACTCCTCCAGCAGGCCGGCATCCAGCCCGCCCAGGGCATTGAGGACGGGCCGTACTTGTGGGAACGCACTGCCCCCACCGACCCCGACATCCCACTCCGGCCCCTCCTGCTCCTGCACGCCATTGCCGAGCGACAGCGATGGAAAGCCGAATACACCGCCGCACAGCTCGCCGCGAACGGCCCGCCACCCGACCAAGACCATTCGGCAACCAACGATCAAGCCGCCTGAAGGGGAACAGGAAGACAGCCATGGACAAGCTGTGGAGCACGCAGGAGCTGGCCAAACTTCCTCGATCTGCCCGTCCAGACTATCTATCAGTGCAAAGGCCGGGCACACCGCCGCACCACCCTCGGCCTACCCGGCCGGCGCATCCTGGTCCCCCGCAAATGGTCCGGCAAGACACTGTCCCACCACCGGGCGGACCGGATGGCGTTCGTGACACAGGCCTTAGCGGCCATCGGCATCCAGAAACCCGCCTCGGACACATCTCAGCTGATCTGGCGCAAAGTCGCGCACGGGGACCTGCACGCATCACCCCGAGCACACCTCCTCATGCACGCCATCGCCCAACGCATCACCTGGCGAACCGAATACGACCGGGCCATGACGGCCGCAACCGGCCGACCACCGGGCAACGAAACTTCGGCAACTCCGTTGGCCGCATGAGGGGGCAGCAAGGTGAGCGACAACGAGTTTGATCGATTGTGGGGAATAGGGGACTTGTCGGCGTTCCTTGGTGTCCCTATAGACACAATTCGAGCATGGCGGAAGAGGAACTATGGTCCGCCTGCCCGGAAAGTCGGGAAACACCTTCGATGGGATCCGTCAAAAGTCCGTGAGTGGTTCAGAAACCTAACAGAGGACGACGCAGCCTAGATTGTGTTGATTCTTTCGGAAATTCGACACGCGGGAGACGACTGTCATGGGACACATTCAAGATCGCTGGTATCGAACTAGGACAGATCCCGAAACTGGCAAGCCGGTACTTGACAGCAACGGGAAGCCAGTCAGGGAGAAGACCGAGCTGTACGGTAAAGGCAACCGGTACAGGGTTCGGTATGTCAACCCAGACGGGCAGGAGAGGGCGCGGACGTACCCAGACCGGCAGCTAGCGGTCGCCAAGGCGTTTCTTCACAAGGTCGAGACTGATATCCGCCAGGGTAGCTACCTCGATCCAAACGCAGGCAAGGTCATTTTCCGTGAGTTCGCCGAGAAGTGGCTGGCCTCGCGGACCTTTGACGAGTCAACTCGGGAGAACATGGAATTTCGTTTCAAGCTACATGTCTATCCGTATTTTGGGGATCGAGAACTTCGTGATGTCAAGCCGTCGCTAATCCGAGAGTGGGGTAGAGCGCTACAGAAAAAGGGGCTTGCCGAGACGTACCGGCGCACCATCTTCGCCAATGTCTCCGGAGTTTTTACCGCTGCGATTGATGATGAGCTAATCAACAAGAACCCATGCAACGCGGGCTCGGTCATCAAACCGCGTGGTGAATACCCAAAGGTGATTCCATGGACGGAGGAACGGGTCCATGCTGTTCGTGCGGCTTTGGGGGAGCGGTACCAGGTTCTGGTCAACCTCGGAGCAGGGTGCGGGCTGCGTCAAGGGGAGGTCTTCGGGCTGTCGCCGGATGACGTAGACGAGGAGAGCGGCGTCATCCGGGTTGAGCGACAGATCAAGATTGTGCGGAGTCGGATGGTCCTCGGGCTGCCCAAGCACCGTAAGAAACGTGAGGTCCCGCTGCCGGCTAGCGTACTAAAAGCGATCAAGGAGCATCGGAAGTGCTTTCCACCATTGCAGGTCGCGCTGCCATGGGAAGAGCCCACCGGCAAGCCGATCACCGTTGAACTGCTCGTCTACACCCGAGAGCACAAGCAGCTCTACCGGCATTCATTCAACCATTATGTCTGGAAGCCGGCGCTCCGGTCGGCGGGCATCGTCGCGCCAAGTCGAGCTGAAGGGTTTCACGCCCTGCGACACTTTTACGCCTCGGTGTTGTTGGATGGGGGAGAGAACATTCGCGCGCTGGCCGAGTATCTGGGGCATGCGGACCCCGCCTTCACGCTTCGCACGTACACGCACTTGATGCCGTCAAGTTCGGAGCGGACACGCAAGGCAGTCGATCAAGTGTTCGACGGCAAGGCGCCGGCGTAGTGATCCATACCGAAAATCAGGACGGCGGTCCGGCTCGACCGCCGTCCTGTCCGGTAGGCCCACATTTCCAAGATCACGGCCTGTGGACGGCCTGGAATTGGTCCGAACCGAGGAAACCCCAGCTCATAGTCACGTACTTATCACACGTCGTAGTAGAGGGCGAACTCGAAGGGATGCGGGCGCAAGCGCAGCGGGTCGATCTCGTTTTCGCGCTTGAGTGCGATCCAGGTCTCGATGAGATCGGGGGTGAAGACGCCACCTTCGAGCAGGTAGTCGTGGTCAGCCTCCAGGCGGTCGATCACCGCGTTCAGGCTCGCGGGCACTTGCGCGACGTCCTTGGCTTCCTCGGGCGGCAGCTCGTAGAGATCCTTGTCGATCGGCGCGGCGGGCTCATAGGCGTTCTTGATCCCGTCTAGTCCCGCCATCATCATCGCGGAAAAGGAAAAATAGGGGTTTCCCGAGGCGTCCGGGCACCGGAACTCGATGCGCTTGGCCTTCGGGTTGTTGCCAGTGATCGGGATCCGGATGCAGGCCGACCGGTTACGCTGCGAGTACACCAGGTTCACCGGCGCTTCGTACCCGGGTATCAGGCGGTGGTAAGAGTTGACCGTCGGGCAGGTGAACGCCAGCAGCGACGGCGCGTGGTGCAGGATGCCGCCGATGTAATGCCGGCCGATGTCGGACAGCCCGCCGTAGCCGGACTCGTCATGGAACAGCGGCTTACCGTCCGCCCACAGCGATTGGTGGGTGTGCATTCCCGAGCCGTTGTCCCCGAACAGCGGCTTGGGCATGAACGTCACGGTCCGTCCGGCCGCCCACGCGGTGTTCTTCACGATGTACTTGTAGAGCTGGTGGTCGTCGGCCGCGTGCAGCAAGGTGTTGTACTTGTAGTTGATCTCCGCCTGGCCTGCGGTACCAACCTCGTGATGCGCCTTTTCCACCTCGAAGCCGCACCCGATGAGGTTGGCGACCATCGCGTTGCGCAGGTCAGCGAAATGGTCGGTGGGCGGCACCGGGAAGTAGCCGCTCTTGTAGTTGACCTTGTAGCCCTGGTTGCGGCCCTCTTCCTCGGCGCCGGTGTTCCACCAGCCGGCCACCGAGTCGATCTCGTGGAACGCGCTGTTGGGCGTGGTGTCAAAGCGCACCGAGTCGAAGCAGTAGAACTCGGCCTCAGGACCGAAGTACGCGGTGTCGGCGATGCCGGTGGAGGCCAGGTACTCCTCGGCCTTGCGCGCCACGTTGCGCGGGTCGCGGCTGTAGGGCTCCCGGGTAAATGGGTCATGCACGAAAAAGTTGATGTTCAACGTCTTGTGCACCCGGAAGGGGTCGACGCGCGCCGTCGCGGGGTCGGGCAACAGCAGCATGTCGGACTCGTGGATCGACTGGAACCCACGCACCGACGAGCCGTCGAAGGCCAGGCCCTCCTCGATGACGTTAGCGTCGAAGTACCCTGCCGGTACCGTGAAGTGCTGCATGATGCCCGGCACATCGCAGAAGCGGACGTCGACGAACTCGACGTCCTCATCGGCGATGAAGCGGAGGACCTCATCGGAGTTGGAGAACACCGTCATTGGCTCCTTCTTCGTGCGCTGCGTTGTGGATCGGCGTGATCGGTCAGATCGCTGCGGCGAACCTACGAGGGCGGCATTGCCCAACCATCACCCGGACGTGTAACTAAGGTTACGAGTCTGCTAGAGGCTAGGCTAGCCCATCGACGGCATACGCTAGTTCGGTGAGCAGGTGGACTGAAACCTGGCTAACTGGCCCTTCCCAGCATCTCGCGGGGGCACAGCATCTCCCGGGGGCCACCGACCGGCAGGACTACCCCGGCCAGCGGCTGGGCCTGCCCGAGCACGGGCCGGGCTCCGCTGCCGGTTTTGGCCGCCGCATCCTGGCCATCGTGATCGACTGGCTGCCCTGCTCGGTGGCGGCCCAGTTGCTCACGAAAAACCCGGCGCTCTCGGCCCTGGCCCTGTTCGCGGCGATCACCGTGATCTCCATTGCGGTCGCGGGTCGCACCGTCGGGCATGCCGTGGCGGGGTTACGGGTAGCGCTGCTGGACGGGCGTCGAGCCGGCTTTGGGGCAGCGGTGATCCGTACCGTGTTGCTGTGCCTAGTGATCCCTGCGGTGGTCTACAACACCGATGGTCGCGGCCTGCACGACCGCGCTGCGGGGACCATCGTGCTGAGGTGCGGACCGCACCCGTGAGTGGCGTTGCGAGCTATAACACTGTTACGCACTCACGGTGCGCCGACGCGTTCAGCGTCGGCGCGCAGCGCGCTGGACGTTGCGCATCCTGGCGCCGGGCGGCAGCGGGCCCTTGGGCATCGCGGCAGTGCGCGCGGCGAGGATGGTCAGTTTGCTTTCCAACCCGTCGATCTGCTCCTTGCTGATGTTGCGCGGTAGTTTGGCCAGGTGCCGAGGCAGTTTGGCCAGCGGGACCTGGCCTTCGTCGTTGCCCACCATGACGTCATAGATCGGGACGTCCCCGATCAGCCGGGACACCCGCCTTTTCTCCTGCCCCAGTAGTGGCTTGAGCCGGTGGGGGGCGCCCTCGGCGACCAGCACGACCCCGGGCCGACCGATCACCCGGTGCACGGCGTCCAACTGCGTGGTGCCCGCCACCGCGGGCGTCACCTTCCAGCCGCCGCGTAAATTTTCCAGCGCCCAGGCCGCAGCGCCGGGCTGGCCCTCAGCCTTCGTGAAGACCGTACGTTGAACGCGGCGGCTGAAGATCAGTATTGCGCCGAGCCCGCCGAGCGTGATAGCCAGCGGCAGGGCTATCCACTGCTTATGGAACAGCAAGCCCACTACGAACCCCACCCCGACGACGACCAAGAACACGCCGATCATCAACGGCAGCAGGGCCTTGTCCTCGCGGCGCTGGACGGCGAAGGCCTCGAGAAACTGCGCCCGGCGCTGCTTGGCGGCGGCGCGGCGCTCCTGCGCGGCGGCTTTCGCCGCTTCTTTGTCTTTCGTCTTGGAGACGGGCTTGGGGGCCGGTTTGGCGGGCATGGCTCACAGGATACGTGCGAATCGCCAGCTAGCGACGCTCCTGCTCAGCGGCGTGCGATGGCTTGGGCGTAGAGCCGGCCGGCCCGGTAGGACGATCGGACCAGGGGCCCAGCCATCACGCCAGCGAAACCCATCAGCTCGGCGACGCGGGCGTGCTCGACGAACTCCTCCGGCGGGACCCAGCGCTGCACGGGGTGATGCCGCACCGAGGGCCGGAGATACTGGGTGAGGGTGAGCAACTGGCATCCCGCGGCACGCAGGTCGGCCATTGCGGCGGTAACCTCCTCCGGCTGCTCACCTAGGCCGAGGATCAGGTTGGACTTGGTGAGCAGTCCCGCGTCGCGAGCGGCGGCCAGCACCTCCAGCGACCGGTCGTACCGGAACGCCGGCCGGATCCGCTTGAAGATCCGTGGCACCGTCTCCAGGTTGTGCGCGAGCACCTCGGGTGCGGCGTCGAACACCGTGCGCAGCCGCTCGGGGCGAGCAGTGAAGTCGGGGATGAGCAGTTCCACCCCGGTGCCAGGGTTGAGCGCATGGATCTGCCGGACGGTCTCGGCGTAGAGCCAGGCACCGCCGTCAGGCAGGTCATCCCGGGCCACCCCGGTGACGGTCGCGTAGCGCAGTCCCATCGTGGCCACCGATTCGGCGACCCGACGGGGCTCGTCGCGGTCCAGGGGAGCGGGGCGGCCGGTGTCGATCTGGCAGAAGTCACAGCGACGGGTGCACGCCTCGCCGCCGATGAGGAAGGTGGCCTCGCGGTCCTCCCAGCACTCGTAAATATTGGGACAGCCGGCTTCCTCACAGACCGTGTGCAACCCCTCCCGCCGCACCAGGCCCTTGAGCTCGCGGAACGAGTGCCCCATCGTGGCCCGGACCCGGATCCACGGTGGCTTGCGTTCGATGGGGGTCCGGCTGTTGCGGACTTCCAGACGCAGCAGCTTGCGGCCACCGGCATCAGCTTCTGAGAGTGCCACGCTCACGGGCGCCACTCTACGCAGGATCCGGAGTCACGCCGGTCAGCTCCGCGGTGCGCTGCCAAAGTAGCCCGGCAGTATGCTCGTTGCAGGCGGCGGCGCTGGGGGCCACCCGGCCCGGGGCGCCGCGGGTCTGCCCGAGACTGGTCGGGCCGAAGTACTCCCCGCTGTGCACGTGGGGGGCGGTGGCGGCGTACAGCTGCGGCAACGCTCCGTTGGTGACCCGCTGCGTGAAGAGTTTGGTGCCCCACCGCACGGCGGGGACCAGCGGCCCAGCCGAGTACATCCGCGCGGAGTTGGCCACCAGGTCGGTATCGGCGAGGCCGGGGTGGGCCGCAAGGGCAAGCAGGTTCCGGCCCGCGGCTCGGGCCCGACGGTCCAGCTCGAAGGTGAACAGCAGGTTGGCCAGTTTCGAGGCACTGTAGGCGGTGATCGGGTTGTACCGCCTCCGATCGAAGTTCAGGTCCTTGACGTCCAGCCCACCGCCGTAGTGCGCGAGGCTGGACACTGTGATCACTCGGGCGCCGGGAGTCAACGCGGGAGCAAGCAGCCAGGTCAGCGCGGCATGCCCGAGGTGGTTGGTGGCGATCTGCAACTCAAAGCCGTCAACGCTGAACCGGGCCGGGGTGGCCATCACCCCGCCGTTGTTGACCAGCACATCAAGCCGGTCTCCGGTGAGCTCACGGACCTGGTTGGCGGCTTTGCGCACCGAGGTGAGGTCGGCCAGGTCGAGCTGGATCAGGGTGGCGCCCACGCTGTCGCCTTCGCAGCGCACCCGTTCCCGCGCCGCGTCCCCGCGTTTCGGGTCCCGGCAGGTCATCAGCACCGTCGCACCCTTGCGGGCCAGCACGGTCGCGGTGCACAGACCTAGTCCCGAGGTGGCCCCGGTCACCAGCACCGTGCGACCGGTCTGGTCGGGGATGTCCGCGACGCACCACCGGCTCACCTGCACTCCCAGTGTCCGGGCACTGCTGGGGTGCAAGCCAGCGGCAGGATGCCGTCCAAGGCGTCGAGGACGGCACGCTGCACCGCGGGCCGCACCTGGGCCACCGAGACCGATCGGCCCAGCTCGGCGGTCAGCGACGTCACGCCAGCGTCGGTGATGCCGCACGGCACGATCCGGTCGAACGCAGCGAGGTCCGGTTGGCAGTTCAACGCGAACCCGTGCATGGTCACCCCGTGGCTGACCCGGACCCCAATTGCGGCGATCTTGCGCTCCGGGCGCCCGGTCGCGGGGTCCGCCGCCAGCCAGACCCCCGAGCGCCCGGCGCTGCGACCGGTGTCCAGGCCCAGCTCGGTGCACACAGCGATCAGCGCCTGCTCCAGGCGCCGCACGTAGTCAATGACGTCGAGCGGTTCCGCCAGGGCGATCAGGGGATAGCCGACGAGCTGGCCCGGCCCGTGCCAGGTGATCTTCCCCCCGCGGTCGACGTCGATCACCGGGGTGCCGTCGTTCGGGCGTTCGGCCGGCGTGGTCCGCCGGCCCGCGGTGTACACCGAGGGATGCTCGAGCAGCAGCAACACGTCGGGCCCGACCCCGGCCGCGCGGGCGGCGGCCAGCTGGTGTTGCAGCGCCCACGCGTGGGTGTAGTCGAGGATGCTGAGGTTGCGGACCTCGATCGGTGCTGTGGCGGCCCGGCATGAGCGGGTCGTGCCGGGGTCGGTCGTGACGGTCACGGCGCGAGGTTACCCCGAATGCCAGTATCCAACGGCTAATTTAGTGTCCCGGATAACGCCCAAGCCAGCGCCGCGGGCAACGTCGCGTGCCGGAAGTGGTAGCCGTAGGTGCCCAGCACCGCAGGCACCGCGCGCTGCCCAGCCAGCACCATCTCCTCGACCAGCTCCGTGCCGAGGAGCAGGCGCAGCGCGAAGCCCGGTACCACTAGCGGCGTCGGGCGGTGCAGTACTTTGCCCACCGCTGTGGTGAACTCGGCATTGGTGACCGGGCGCGGACCGCTGAGATTGACCGGGCCGGCAACCTCGTCGTGTTCCAGGGCGAACTGGATCGCGCCTACCTCGTCGTCCAGCGAAATCCACGGCATGTACTGCTCCCCACTGCCCAGCTGAGCGCCCAACCCGAGGGCGAACAACGGCTTGAGCTGGCCCATCAACCCGCCGGAGGAGGAGATCACCAGACCGGTGCGCACTCGCACCACCCGCGCCCCGGCCCGCTCCGCGGCTGCCGTGGCCGCTTCCCAGTCGCGACAGACCCGCGCGAGAAACCCGGAGCCCACCGGAGCGGTCTCGTCGACCTCGCGGTTGCCGGTGTCGCCGTAATAGCCCACCGCCGAGGCGTTGACCAGGATCGGGACCCGGTGTTCGGCAACCGCTGCGGCGAGTACCTCGGTGGGTCCGATCCGGCTGTCCCGGATGGCCTGTTTGACCTCCCCGGACCAGCGCCGGCTGGCCATCGACGAGCCGCACAGGTTCACCACCGCGTCGGCGCCCTCCAGGGTGCCGGCGTCCATGGTCGCCGCCGAGGGGTCCCAGGCCCGCTCATCCGGGGCGCGCGGTTGCCGGCGCACCAACCTGAGCACGTCATGGCCGGCCTGGCGCAACAGCGCCACCAGCGCGGTTCCGATGAGACCCGAGGACCCCGCGATCGTGACCCGCATGGGGAAGATCTTCCCCGGTCCGCGCCGATCGCGCGAGCCGGGTTCGTTGGTTGGTGACGACGCACAGCGTGTCACCACCCCGTCTGCGCCTGGGTGCCCTGACTGCTCTAGGGCTCCCGAGTGCGACAGCAGAGCTGTCCGGCGCTGATCAAACAACTCTGGTATCGAGTTCGCCGAACTCAGTCCCGGGAGGGGGAGAAGCGATCCGCTGCGGTTGCACACCGTGCTCACCGAGGCCGTGCTGCGGCTGGAGGTGGGCGGGCCCGCGGTGATGAGCGCGCAACTGGAACGGCTACTGGCCGCGACCAGTTCGGAGAACACCACGATCCAAGTCCTGCCCTCCACCACCTGGCGGCACATTGGGATTGCCAGCAACGTCACCGTGCTGCACTTTGCCGACCCGGTAGCCGACCCACCGCTGTGCGCTTAGGGCTCCCGACGATCAGAGCGACTTGTCCCGCGAATGCCGTTGCAGTGTTACGTGCCCGGACAGCAGGAGATGGGCGCGCTCGGGTCCGATGGACAGCAGTAGGGTAGGCAGGCGGGGGCCGGTGTCCGAGGAACACAGCAGCCGGTACAGCGCGGCGAAAAACGCCCGTTGCGATTTTTTCAGCTCTGGGCTCGGCGGTGTGTCGAGGGGCAGCCCTTGCAACAGCTTGGGAATGGCATAGACCAGGCGGGTCAAGCCTTCCAGCGTCCAGGCGTTCTCGAGGCGCTTGTCGAGCATTTGCACGCCTTGGCGCGTCTGCTCATCGAGTTCCCGCCACGCATCGTGGTTGAACTCGGTGCGGATTGTGGTGCGTTCTTCCGGTGGCAGCAGGCGCGTGGCGTAGTTGATGGCGCACGTCAGCCGCGGCTCCAACTCCTTCAGCAGGGCGTCGCGATCAGGAAGGGCATCGGGGTTATCGACATGCTGGCGCACGAGGCGATCAATCTGCTCGGTGTTGGCCTGTGTGATGTCGGCGCCCGACGACAGCAGCCGGAAGGAGACTCCTCGCTGGCTGTGGTCCACCGTGCCCGCCGAGGTGCGCAAGCATACCTGGCGCACATGCCTGTCGACCAGGGACGCTTCCGCGGCGTCGACGCGCTCACCGAACTGGTCCCACTCGTCGTAGAGCCGCTGCACCGCCCGCGGCGAGAGGTCGATCGTGAACGACTGGGACGGGGCACGCCGCACGTAGAGCCAGCGCAGCATCGCCGGTTCCAGCACGTCCAGCGCAGTCGCGGGGATCGCCGCGCCACCGGCGGAGCTGGACATTTTGCTCGATCCCCCGGCCAGGCCAACGAAGGTGTAGGCGAACGAGAACGGTGCTGTACCACCGAAAATCTCCCGAACCAAAACCTTGCCGGAAGCGTAGCTACTCGATGGCGAGTGATGATCTTCACCCGCAGGTTCGAAGTCCACCTGTTCGTGCACCCACCGCATCGGCCAATCCACCTTCCACACCAGCTTGCCGGAGATCGGCGCGCCGTCGGCGAGCGTCATTTCCCCGGCATGGTCGCACCGGCAGCGGTAGGCCACGACGAGACCGTCGTAGCCGACGACCGTCGTGAAGTCCCGGCCACAGGACTGGCAGTACGGCTTGAACGGGTAATACTCGGCCCGGCGTTGCGCCAGCGGCCTGTCATGCAAACCCTCGGTCTGAAACTGAGCGAGGATGTCGAAGACTTCGCCCCGACGGTCCATGGCGTGGCGGATCGCGGCGTTGTACGTCCCGCGCGGGTACTGCTCAGACTGCCGCACCTCGCGCATCCGCACACCCAGCCTGGCCAGGGCAGTGGTGAGCTCCGCGATGAAGTGCGCAGCATAGGAACCACGCTCGCCGTAGGGATCCGGCACCGCGGCCAGCGGGCGGCCCACGTGCTCAGCCAGGCCCTCATCAAGCCCGGCTGGCACCTTCCGGAACCGGTCATAGTCGTCCCACGAGTGCAGGTGCACCGCATCGTAGCCGCGAGCGGAGATCTCTTCGGCCACCAAGTGCGCGGTCATGACCTCACGCAGGTTGCCGAGATGGATAGGCCCCGAGGGGGACACGCCCGAGGCGCACACAATCTGCTGCACACCCCCACGGTGGGCATGTTCGACTGCGGCGTCAGCCGCCCGTTGAATCCAGCTCAGCTCCGGCTCGGCCACGAACCCTCCGCACCATGCGCTCCCGCGCTCCCCAGCAACCTCACACAAAGTTAGCAGCGCGCGCTGCCGGGCCGCTGCCAACGTCCACATTCGGTTGTATCAGGGTGGACGTGACCTGGCTCTTCGTGGACATGAGCACCGCGGAACCTGGGCTGGTCGAGATCCCCCAGTTGCTTCACGAGTTCCGGCAGCAGCTGTTTAGGACCCAGCTGCCCGACACGCATCCGGCGTCGTTCGCCGCCACCACGGCACCGCTGATCACCCGGGTCGACCAGGCCAGCCTGGACGCCTCGGCGCAGGCCGCGTTCCTCGCGGCATACAACACGCTGAACAGCCAGGGCTGGTTGGGGCCCTTCGTAGCCATCCACGCGGATATGTCGCACCGGATGCACCATTCCATGGGGTTTGTCGGCGCGCAGCGGTTCCTGCCGTGGCACCGGGTGTATCTGCACGTCCTGGAACAGCATTTGCAGTCTCTCAACCCGGCGGTGAGCATCCCCTATTGGGATTGGAGCACCGTGCACGCCATCCCGTCCTGGCTCCAGGGTCCGGAGGGAATGCCGACCGTCACCAACGTGAATGGCAACAACATCACGGTGGTGCGCAGCCCCGATGACCCAAACCAGCTGCCCAGCCCCGAAGACGTGCAGAACATCCTGGGCGATCCCGACTTCACCACGTTCGAAAACGACCTGGAGACGGCGCACGACGGGGTGCACGCCTGGGTGGGAGGCATCATGGCGATCATCCCCACCGCTCCCGCTGATCCCCTTTTCTGGATGCACCATGCCAACGTGGATCGCATCTGGACGTCGTGGCAGCGCAACAACCCCGGTGAAAACCCGTCCCTGAACCCACCTGATGACACGCTCGACCCGTGGACGGACACCGAACTGAAGACCCGACAAGTCTCCAACTACGGCTACCAGTACGACGCATTGCCCTAGTCGGCGCAGGGGTCGTGTTTCAGACGGGCCAGCACTCGTGTGGCAATGGTGTGCAGGGCGTTGACCTCTTCGGTGGTGAGCTGGTCGAAGACCAGGCTGCGGACGGTATTCACGTGGCGTGGCGCGGCATGCTCGATGGCCTGGCAGCCGTGGGGGGTGAGCACGATGAAGGCGCCGCGGGCGTCGTCGGGGCAGTCCTGGCGCGCGACGAGCCCACGCCGTTGCATGCGGGCGAGGTGGTGTGACAACCGGCTCTTCTCCCACTGCAGGGCCTGGGCCAGCTCCAGCACCCGCACCCGCTCCTCGGGTCGGTCGCTGAGTTCGACCAGCACGGCGAAGTCGGCCAGGGACAGCCCGGAGTCGGCCTGCATCTGCCGGTGCAGCCGGGCGGTGAGCTGGGTGTTCATCGCTAGGTAGCTGCGCCAGGCGCGCTGCTGATGCTCGTCAAGCCAACGGGGTTCGGTCACCCACCCGAGCATACGGGAATAGTTGACACGTCATCTTGGTTGCTCCAGGACGTGGACCACCTGCGCGGCAACGACTTCCTGCAGATGGACAAGTACCCGCCATCACGTGGAACGCCGCTTGGGAAACCGGTGGGGTGCTGGTGGGCGACAAAATCGTGCTGGAGTTCGACGTCTCGGCGGTCAAGCAAGCCTGACGAGGCCAACGTACCCATGCTCGGCTAGCCGAGGGAGGACCATACGATGAGCACGACCGAGCCCCGCCCCCAGGTGGATATCCGCCGGGCGAGCGAGCGCTTCACCACCCGGCTCGACTGGCTGGACTCGAAGCATTCGTTCTCCTTCGGGCGCCACTACGACCCCGCCAACACCCACCACGGGCTGCTGCTGGTCAACAACGACGACCTCGTCCAGCCGGGCACCGGGTTCGAGACCCATCCCCACCGGGACATGGAGATCGTCACCTGGGTGTTGCGGGGATCCCTGGTGCATCAGGACTCCACGGGGCGTTCTGGGGTGATCTACCCAGGATTGGCGCAGCGGATGAGCGCGGGCACCGGGATCCTGCACTCGGAGAAGAACGACTCCTGGCGACTGGCTGGCGAGCGGCACCGTGAGCCAGTGCACTTCGTGCAGATGTGGGTGGTGCCCGACGAGGCCGGCATCACACCGGGCTATGAGCAGCTGGAGATCGAGCATGAACTGTTGGCCGGCGCCCTGGTGCCGGTTGCCTCCGGGATGCCTGCACACCGCGGGCAGTCAGCGATCCGCATCCACAACCGCTACGCCGCGCTGCACGCCGCCCGCTTGCAACCCGGCCAGCGTGTGCAACTGCCCGAGGCCCCGCTGCTGCACCTGTTTGTCCCGCGTGGCAGCGTCGCCGCCGAGGGCGCCGGTGCGTTGGTGGCCGGGGACGCGGTGCGCTTCACTGCCACTGGTGGCCACCAGGTCACGGCCACCGAACCCGCCGAAATCCTCGTCTGGGAAATGCACGCCACCCTCAACTGACCACACCTTCGGAGCCACCGCATGAGCCATCCCCTGTTCCCCGAGATGCCCTACCTCTCCTGGCGCGACACGCTGGCCACTGTGCACCGGTTCGCCCAACTGGTCGGCAAGGTCCGGCTTGCGGCCAGCCCACGACGTAACCACTGGTGGAACGTCCCATTCCACCTCACCGGCCGCGGTATCACCACCCGCCCCATGGGCCGGGACCCGATCTTCGCCATCGACTTCGACTTCCTTGACCACCGCCTCGACATCGCCACCGTCGAGGGCGTGCGGTACTCGTTCGCGCTGCCCGGGCTGTCCGTCGCCGAGTTCACCGCCCAGCTCACCCACGGCCTCGCCGCGGCCGGGGTGGACGTGACCGTCCCGCAGCCCCACCCGTTCGACCTGCCCGACGCGCACCGGTCCTTCGCCCAAGACACCGAGCACCACACCTACGACACCGCCGCTGTCACCCGCTACTGGCGGGTGCTGAGCCAGGTCAACCTGCTGCTCGAGGAGTTCGCCGGGCGCTGGTCGGGCAAGACCAGCCCGGTCCACCACTTCTGGCACACCTTCGACATCGCGCTCACCCGCTTCAGCGACACCCCCGTCAAGCATCCCCCGACCACCGACCCGGTCACCCGCGAGGCCTATTCCCGGGAGGTCATCAGCTTCGGATTCTGGTTCGGCGACGACACCTTCCCCGAACCAGCGTTCTACTCCTACACCACGCCCGAACCCGATGGCCTCACCAAGGAACCCCTCCAGCCCAAAACCGCGAGCTGGACCGAACGCCACGGCAGCCACCTCGCGGTCCTGCGCTACGACGACATCCGGTCACTGCCCGACCCGCACGGCACCGTCCTCGACTTCTACGAAAGCGCCTACCAAGCCGGCGCCCGCCGTGCCGGCTGGGACCGCGCCCGGTACGCCACCCGCGCCGGCGCCACCGACCCCTACGCCTGAGCCCCCACCCCAGAACGATCCTGACGCGGTGGGAAAGCATCCTCAGCTTCCCTTGTTGCCGAGTTCGACTCCAGGGCTGTGGGGGGCCCGACTTAATGCCCTCACGTCGAACTCGGCGACACGACGGCGAGGTGTACCAAGATCTAACGTGGTGGCACCCGCGATTCGCCCCGACGGATTTACGGAAGTAACCGCTAACACTGCAACGGCACTCCCGTGCTGTCTGGCTACCGACATAAGGGCTGATCACGATTTGGGTGTCATAGGCGACAGCATGTGTCGTTCAACGCACACAAAGCGTGATCACCGTGTCCCTGCCGCGGGATGTCGGGCGCCTGCGTCCGGCAAGTGCCGTTGCAGTGCTAAGCGGGTGGCTAAATTCACGGGCAGATGATCAGGCGGATCGATACAGTTCACCGGGAGCGCCGGTAGTCCGGGACTTCGTGATTTTGGTCATGAGCGTAGGAGGCTGCGACGCTCAGCGGCAGTGAGAGGGGACTGATGCGCGGAGAAGAGCGGTGAGCACGGCGCAAGTGTCCGTGCGCAGGGCGGTGCCTTACCCGGATCGGGGTTTCCGGCGTGACGTCGGCTTCGGGGCGCTGCTGTTCGTCTCGCTGGGGTCGATCATCGGGTCGGGATGGTTGAAGGGCGTGGCGACGGCAACCACCTCGGCTGGTGCGGCGTCAACACTGGCCTGGCCGCTAGCCAGTTTAGTGATCATATTGCTGGCCCTGGTGCACGCGGAGCTGGGCGCGGCGTACCCCCTTGCCGGAGGTACGGCGCGCTGGCCAGGGCTAGCGTTCGGCGCGCTGGGCGGGTTCACCGCGGGCTGGGTGGCCTGGCTTCAGGCTGTGACGGTCGCCCCGATCGAGGTCGAGGCCTCGCTGAGCTACCTGGAGTCCCACTGGCATGGGCTGGTCAACAACACCGGTGCGCTCACCCACACCGGCCTCGGGGTGGCCACAGCGTTGATGTTGCTATTCACCGTCATCAACGTTCTCGGGGTGCGGTGGTGGGCGAGGAGCAACCAGTTCGTCGTGCTCGTGAAGATCGCGGTACCGCTCCTGACCTTCCTGGTGTTGATCACGGTGTCGTTCCGGTGGTCGAACTTCACCAGCGGTGGCGGTTTTGCCCCCCATGGCGTTCACGGGATCCTCGCGGCACTGCCCGCGGGAGTGGTGTTCGCGCTGCAGGGCTTTGAACAAGCGGCGCAGATCGGGAGCGAGGCACGCGACCCGCGACGCAACATCCCTCGGGCCGTGATCGGCTCGGTGATCGTGGGCACCGTACTGTATTTCCTGTTGCAGTTCGCCTTCATCGGCGCGCTGAACCCCGGCAAACTCGCCCACGGATCGGGCAACGTGAACGTTGCGCCGTATGTGGCATTGACCACCGGTCTCAGTCTGGGCTGGTTGGCCAAAATTTCGATTATCGATGCTTTTGTCTCGCCGGCCGACGCCGGCCTGGTCTATCTGGGCGCCTCCGCCCGGCTGTCCTACGCGTTAGGCAACGCCGGTTACGTCCCTCGGGGTATCAGCCGGCTCAGCAGCCGCGGTGTCCCCCTCACCTCGATCATCCTGGCCTTCGTGGTGGGTCTGATCTGCTTTCTGCCCTTCCCAAGCTGGTATAGCCTGGTCCGTCTGGTCACCGACGTAACAGTGATCATGTATGCGTTCGCGCCGATTACCTTGCTGGCCCTGCGCAAGGCCGATCCGCACCGTGCTCGCCCGTACCGGCTGCCGGCCGCCTCGCTCTGGGCGCCGCTGGCCTTCGTTGCCGCCAACGAGGTCATCTATTGGACGTCCTGGACCATCGTGGCGAAGCTCATGCTGGCCATCGCTGCCGGCTACGTGGTGTTCGGAGTCTCCTACGCGCTGGACCGCCCGGTTGAACGCCCGCCCCTGCAACCACGGTCGCTGATGTGGGTCCTTCCTTGGTTCGTCGGCCTGACAGTGATCTCCTACCTCGGGCAGTACGACGGGACGAAGCTCATCCCGGAGTGGGTCGACCTGGGCGTGGTCGCCGCGTTCAGCCTGGTGATCTGCTACGTCGCAGTCCGGCTCAGACTGCCCAGTTACTCCGTGGCCCCCGCGTTATCGTCACGGGATCACCCCTTTCCCGGCGCGGTGGTCCGTCAGTTGAGCTACGGCGAGAGCGAGCTTGCGGTACTGGATGCCTCAGCCGAGGTCATCGCTGCCAATTGGACGGCGACGGTGGGGCCCGCCCTCTTCGTGTCCGCAACAGATCGCATGTTTGGTCTCGATGACAACACGCGAGTGATCCTGTCGACCACGTCAGACCCGGAGATGCAGCGGACGACGATGTCGGGTCTGCGCGAGAGGCTGGGCGACAGGACCTTCGACACGGCCTGCGAGTTCGTCCGCCTGGACCTGTCGGAAACGCAGAGCGCCTTCTGGGAACGGCTGCCCGATGAGGATCTGACCATCGTGGGGTTCGGTGACCACACCAGCACCTGCACCGAAGACACGGAAGGACTGGTCAGGAGCTTGCTCACCGTGACCGCCACACCCGCAGTCAATCCCGATGAGGTCCTCAGCTCGTTCCGGGCGCTGGCGCAACAGTACGCCAATCGTGAACATACCCACCGCACGGGAGTACCTGAATGAGCTGCAATGACATAGCCCGAACGACTCTACGCACGCTGGAGATCAGGAGTCTTGTCAAGACTAAGGCAGGCGGGTGCAAAGTCAATGCCCAGGTTTCGGCCAGCCATGACATCGAGATCAAGAACGTGGGCGGGAGGTCGTACAGCGTGGACATCCACGGTGAGTGTGAGACCCCGTGCGTCCGGTACCGAGGAACTGACGGACTCCCGCAGAAATCCTGGGATCGCACTGTGCTCGTCCAGTCCTATCCCGGCGCTGGCGCACCACCTGTGCGGGTGGTCGCGAGTAAGCCTCTCATGAGTCTCTGTGCCGCGCGGGCTGAAAGCATCAGGACCGACCTCTGTTGGGTTTGGGCGATGTCATGCCGGAGGGAGTCGCTCGGCGCGCAGGTCGATACTCTGTGACCATCACGCCCACCGCGGACCTCGTTGCCAACGACTGGACTGCCCTGTCGGCGGCGGCCGTCCCGTTCCTCGCTGCGATTGCGTTGTTCCTGATCTCCCCGCTGCTCACGGCGAAGGTCAAAGTCGCGGTCCTCACCCAGATCGCGGAAGAAGCCTGGCACCTCAACGTGCCTGAGGACAAGACTCCTCCCCAGCTGACCCGCGAATCCGTCGATGCCTACATCGAGTACGCGATGGACGCAGTCCAGATCGTTCCACTCACTTTGCTGCCGGTGACCGGCGGGGTGTTCGCCATCGCAGCCCACGTCCCGGGCCCGATCGCTCTAGGATATCTGAGCATCGCTATCCTCGCGGCTGTAGCAGTGGAGGCCTGGGTCTTGTCGCAACCCGCCGGTAAATACGTATCCCACCGCTTCGTCAGATATTATTCAGTAGTCACAGCAACCGGGATTGCGAGTAACCTCCTCGGCCTGGCGATGATCCTGATTTACGGTCCTTGATCCCACAGCAAACTCGACGGCAACGCCGGCTGCCACGCGAGAATGGAGGCATCGTTCGGTGCGTGAGGAGACGCGGGCTCACTATGATCGTCTGGCATCGGTCTATGACCGGAACTGGGCCTATAGCCAGGATTTTCTGGAATGGATGAGTGGGTGCATCCTCGCTCGACTGCGGGTGAGCCACGGCGATCGGGTCGTGGATGTGGGGTGTGGCACGGGATTGTATTCGCGTCGGCTGGCGGACCAGACGGGACGCGTGGTGTGTGTTGATCCGTCGGTGCGCATGCTGGAACAGATCCCACACGACTCGCGGTTGGTGGTCGTGCGGGCGTCAGCGGAGGATCTGGCCTGCGGGTCGGTGCTGCCGCCGGGGGATCAGTTCGAGGCGATCCTCGTTAAGGAGGCGATCCATCACGCCACAAATCGGGTAGCGGTCATCGAGGGGTTGGGGAACTGCTGGCTCCCGGTGGTCGTCTTCTGGTTGTCGTGTTGCCGACCAGTATCGAGTATCCGCTGCCCGGGCGCCATCGGTGGCTGCGCCACCCGGGCCGGGCGTTCAAGGGCCTGAAGATGGCCGGCCGGATGGGCAACGAGCGGGTCGCCAGCCAGAACCTGACGGTGCACCGCGTCGACGCCGACTTCAACCTGACCCTGATCAAGGGTGCCGTTCCCGGCCCCAAGGGCGGCCTGGTGCTGGTCAAGACCGCCGCGAAGGGTGGTGCGACGAAGTGACGACGTCGGTCGACGTCCTCAAGCCCGGCGGCGGCAAGACCGGCTCGGTCGAGCTGCCCGCCGATGTCTTCGACGTCGCGGAGAACAAGGCGCTGATGCACCAGGTGGTGGTGGCCCAGCTGGCCGCCGCCCGCCCGGGCACGCACAAGGCCAAGACCCGCGGTGAGGTCAGCGGCGGTGGCAAGAAGCCGTACCGCCAGAAGGGCACCGGCCGGGCCCGCCAGGGCTCGACCCGCGTGCCGCACTACTCCGGCGGTGGGATCGTGCACGGCCTCGTGCTGAGGGACTACGCGCAGAAGACGCCCAAGAAGATGAAGCAGGCCGCGCTGCGCGGCGCGCTCTCCGACCGGGCCCGCAACGGCCGGGTGCACGTGCTCTCGGAGATCGTCACCGGCGCGACCCCCTCGACGAAGGCGGCCATCGCGGCGGTCAGCGAGCGCCCCCGGGTGCTGGTGGTCGTCGGGCGCGACGACGAGATCGGCTGGCGGAGTCTGCGCAACCTGGCGAACGTGCAGCCGATCGCGCCCGACCAGCTCAACACCTACGACGTGCTGGTCAGCGACGACGTGGTGTTCACCTCGGCGGCCCTGGACGCCTTCCTGGCCGGCCCCGCGCGGGGTCGCTCGGCGAAGGCCTCGGCCCGCTCGAGCGAGGCCGGCGAGACAGTGACGGAGGAGAGCAAGTGATCCCCGATCCGCGCGACGTGCTGATCGCGCCGGTGGTCTCCGAGAAGAGCTACGGCCTGCTCGAGCAGCGCCAGTACACCTTCCTGGTGCCGCCGGGCGCGAACAAGACCGAGATCAAGATCGCCGTGGAGAAGGTGTTCGGGGTCCGGTCTAGAGCGTGAACACGCTCAACCTCCCCGGCAAGCGCAAGCGCAACCGGCACGGCTACGGCAAGCGCAAGGACACCAAGCGCGCGATCGTGACGCTCACCGAGGAGAGCACCCCGATCGAGATCTTCGGCGGACCGACGAGCTAGGTTCAGGAGCAGTATCCAAGATCTTTCGAGAGCGAAGGTAGGAGATCGCCCTGCCAATTACCCCCGCATGAACGCCGTTTCCACTGAGAGGTAGCGTGACTTTGCCAAGAAATTCTGTAGAACCGATACGCTCATACTCCACCCGGAATTTACATAACGCTGATTCCGCGAAGCGTCGCCGAGAACTTAGTCAGAACTTTTTTCGTAAAGCCCACGATATGCGAGTATTCGCAAGCCAAATTGCTTCGCCGCCAGATACTCAGATCGTGGAGATCGGCGCTGGTTCTGGTCAGATTACACAAGCCATAGTTGACCTTCAATATTCAGTTTTAGCTCTGGAAATCGATGCAGCCTGGGCAGAATCCCTCAAGAAGCTCGCACTACCGCGAGTGCGGGTTCTGGAGATAGACGCTCTGAACTGGACTCCGCCCGACAAAGAGTTAGTGCTAGTGGGAAATCTCCCCTTCAGTGTCGGGACTCGGATACTGCGACATGTTCTGAGTTTCGGGCCACAAGTTGTGCAAGAAGCTGTTTTTCTCCTTCAAAAGGAGTACGTTGCTAAACGAGTCGGCCACTGGGGCGGCAATCTATTTAATGCACAGTGGTCGCCCTGGTTTCGGTTCAAACAAGGCGCAAGCTTCCCCTGTACGGCGTTTCGCCCTGTGCCACGTTCGGACGCTACTACGCTAATCGTAAAGACTCATGAATCTATCAGCCTCCCCTGGTCCGAACGAGTGGACTACCAGCGACTCTGGACGCGTATCTACACCACCGGTCAATCAAGCATCGGCGATGCCGCGAGCGTAGCGCTCGGCGGCAAGGCACAGGCTATTATATGCCGGTCCCGAGTGAGCTCTTCTAAACGGGTAAAGATGCTCGAGCGAATTGAGTGCGAAGAAATCTATCGCGCTTGGAGGGAAGGCGAGAGCATCCGAGCAGCCAGAAGTTCCAACTCCACCACGGACTCGCCAGGTTCTACGGGCCGCCCGAGGCGCCAACGGCGGAGTTAATACTGCAACGGCAGTTGCGGCGTGTCGTGGGATGCTGAGGTCCGGCTGGCGGTGATGATCACCGTGTGGTGGATGTTGCGGGGGGGGGGGGCGCGTCGTTGGATGCGGTGGCGGAGCTGATCGCGGGACGTTTCGCTAGACGGCTAGGGCCGACGAAGTCGGTTGGGATGAGTCAAGTTCGTCTTGTCGGAGCGGTTTGCTGGTCAGGCGGCGAGTCCGGCCTCTTGGGTGAGTTGGTCGAGGGCGTGTTGGTGGGCGCGGGCTGCGGTGTTCAGCCGGGTCGGTTCGGGTGGGTGGGGGTCGGTGAGTTGGGCTAGGCCCGGGTGTATCAGTCGGGTGTGCGGGTGGGTGATCAGCATGGCGTGGTGCAGGCCGGTGTCGGTGAGGTGGTAGCGGTGGCTGCCGGGGGTTCGGGTGATCAGGCCGTGGGCGCGGAGCCGCCGCAGGTCATAGCTCATCTGCCCGGCGGTGATGTCGTGTTTGTTGAGCAGTTGGGTGAGCAGGGCGTGCAGGTCGCGGTTGGCGAGTCCGTGGGGGAGCAGCCGGAAGATCAGCAGGGCTTGGAGCAGGGCGTGGGCTCGGTGGTCTGAGAGCGGCTTGTTTCACAAGTGCCGTTGCGGCTGTTACTCCCACCTACTCGGCCTGGTCGCGGGCGGTCTGCGTGCCCGCGCCGAAGAGGTCCGGCCAGCCTGGGTACGGGGGGCAGGTGCCGCCGAACGCTGGGCAGCGTGGTTTGTGGTCGCACCAGTCGCACATCCGGCTGGGGTTGGGGCGGAAGTCACCGCTGCGGGCAGCCCGCTGGATCGCTGACCAGATTGCGACAAGGGTCCGCTCGAAGCGGATCAGCTCCGCCTCATCGGGGGTGTAGCTCAACGCTTGCCGATCAGCCAGGTACAGCAGCCGCAGTTGGCGGGGCACCACCCCGCGGATCCGAAGCAGAACCAGTGCGTAGAACTTCATCTGGAACAGCGCCTTGGCTTCGAACAGCCCCCGTGGTGCGGTACCAGATTTGTAGTCCACCACCCGGATCTCCCCGCTCGGGGCGACGTCGAGCCGGTCGATGTATCCCCGCAGCAGCAGCGGCCTCTCATCCCCGTCAGCGCCCAGCTCCGCCTCCACCAGTAGCTCACAGGCCTCGGGCTGGATCAGCCGGGGATCCTCCAGCGCGAAGTAGGCATCAACCAGCGCGCGTGCCGAGTCGAGCCACTCAGCCAGCTCCGGATCCTCGGGGCCGGCGAACAGCCCGGCCAGCTCCGGGCTGCCGGCCAGGACATCGCGCCAGGCGGGGGCAACCAGCTCGCGTCCGGCCTCGGCGTCTCGCCGGTCGGGGGAAAGTGCGAAAAGCCGCTCTAGCACGGCGTGCACCACGGTGCCGCGGACCTGCGACCGGCTCGGTGTCTCGGGCAGCCGGTCCAGTGCCCGGAACCGGTACAGCAGCGGGCACTGCTTGAAATCCGCCGCCCGCGACGGTGACAGGGCTGGGCGCCTCGCACAGATCTCCGTCATAGCGCGCAGGGTAGGCGAGCCCCCCGACAACGCTGCGCACCCGTACGGGCGGCGGTCTGTCACCATGACCAGATGTGACTCGAGCCAGCGGACCGTTCCAACCCGGCGAGCGGGTGCAACTCACCGACCCCAAGGGGCGCCAGCACACGGTTGTGCTGGAACCTGGCGCCCAGTTCCACACCCACCGGGGTGCGCTGGCCCACGACGATCTGATCGGGTTGCCCGAGGGCAGCGTGGTCATCTCCGCCTCGGGAACGCACTACCTCGCGTTGCGCCCCCTGCTGCCCGACTACGTGCTGTCCATGCCACGCGGGGCACAGGTGATCTATCCCAAGGACGCCGCGCAGATCGTGATGTGGGGCGACATCTTTCCCGGTGCGCGAGTACTGGAGGCCGGAGCCGGGTCAGGGGCGTTGACCTGCTCGCTGCTGCGAGCGGTCGGGGAGCGCGGCAGCGTGATCTCCTATGAGACGCGTGCCGATCACGCGGAGCACGCCGCACGCAATGTCGAGCGGTTCTTCGGAGCCGCGGTGCCGAACTGGCAACTGCGGGTGGCTGACGTGGCCACCCACCCCGTCGAGGAGCCGGTGGACCGGGTGGTGCTGGACATGGTCCATCCGTGGGAGCCGCTGCCCACGGTGTCGGCCACACTGGTCCCTGGTGGCGTGCTCACCGTCTACGTGGCCACCACCACCCAGCTCTCCCGCAGCGTCGAGGCACTGCGGGAGGCCGGCTGTTACACCGAGCCGCAGGCTTGGGAGACCCTGCAACGGTTGTGGCACGTGGTCGGGCTGGCAGTCCGCCCCGAGCACCGGATGATCGCGCACACCGCGTTCCTGCTCACCGCTCGACGGTTGGCGTGCGGCGTCGTGCCGCCCACCCCGCAGCGCCGACCCAGCCGATCCAACCGGCGTCTGTAGCCGTCCCTGTGTAGTCGCCCCGGCGATTGCTCTGCCGTTAACTCCCGGTTCTGACGCGCCGTCCCGTACCGTTAATGGTCTCCAGAGCCATGCGGGAGGAGGTGCCTCGTGCCGCACGATTATTCCGGCAACCGAGCCGCTGAGGGTCGAGACCGCATCGACCCCGCGCTAGCCGCTCAGATCAGGGTCCTCGAGGATGAGGTGACGCTGCTGCGTCGTCGCTTGACCGAGTCGCCCCGGCACGTCCGGTTGCTCGAGGAGCGCCTTGCCGAGGCTTCCGCGTCGGTGGCCCAGCTCACCGAGCGGAACGCCAAACTGGTGGAGACGCTGCGGGAGGCCCGCAGCCAGCTTCTCGCGTTACGCGAGGAAGTTGACCGGCTGGCTCAGCCGCCCAGCGGCTACGGCGTGTTCCTCGCCCGCTTCGATGACTGCTCCGTGGACGTGTTCACCTCCGGGCGCCGGATGCGGGTGGCGGTGTCACCCGCGGTCGACGTTCCGCAGCTGCGCCGCGGGCAGAGCGTGCGGCTCAATGAAGCGCTGACCGTGGTGGAGGCAAGCACCTTCGAGGCGACCGGCGAGGTCTGCGCACTGCGCGAAGTACTGGCCTGTGGCCAGCGGGCGCTGGTCGTCGGGCACGCCGACGAAGAGCGCGTGGTGTGGCTGGCTGACCCGCTGTTGCCCGGTGCGGACAACCCTGACGCCGTATCACTGAAGCCGGGTGACTCCCTGCTGGTGGACACCAAGGCCGCGTACGCCTACGAGCGGGTGCCCAAGGCGGAGGTCGAGGATCTCGTACTGGAGGAGGTCCCCGACGTCGGCTACGAGGACATTGGTGGCCTGGCTAACCAGATCGAGCAGATCCGCGACGCCGTCGAGCTGCCATTCCTGCATGCCGAGCTGTTCCGCACCTACGAGCTGCGCCCACCCAAAGGTGTGCTGCTCTACGGCCCTCCTGGATGCGGCAAGACCCTGATCGCCAAAGCGGTGGCCAACTCACTGGCCAAGAAGGTGGCCCAGGTCCGCGGGGACAACGACGCCAAGAGTTACTTCCTTAATATTAAGGGCCCCGAGCTGCTCAACAAGTACGTCGGGGAAACTGAGCGGCACATTCGAATGATCTTCCAGCGAGCCAGAGAGAAGGCGTCAGAGGGCACCCCGGTCATCGTGTTCTTCGACGAGATGGATTCGATCTTCCGTACTCGCGGATCGGGGGTTTCCTCCGACGTCGAGACCACGATTGTGCCGCAGCTGCTCAGCGAGATCGACGGGGTGGAGGGGTTGGAGAACGTCATCGTCATCGGTGCCTCCAACCGCGAGGACATGATCGATCCAGCGATTCTGCGCCCCGGGCGGCTTGACGTGAAGATCAAGATTGAGCGTCCGGACGCCGAGGCGGCCAAGGATGTCTTCTCCAAGTACCTGACGACGACGCTGCCGCTGCACGCCGACGATCTCGCCGAATTCGGTCATGACCGCCGGGCCTGCATTCAGGCGATGATCCAGGGCACCGTCGAGCGGATGTACGCCGAGAGCGAGGAAAACCGTTTCCTGGAAGTAACCTACGCCAACGGCGACAAGGAGGTCCTCTACTTCCGGGACTTCAACTCCGGCGCGATGATCCAGAACATCGTGGACCGGGCGAAGAAGAAGGCTATCAAGTCGGTGCTGGAAACCGGGCAGCCGGGGTTACGCATGACCCATCTGCTCGACTCGATCGTCGACGAGTTCGCGGAGAACGAGGACCTACCCAACACCACCAACCCGGACGACTGGGCGCGGATCTCGGGCAAGAAAGGTGAGCGGATCGTCTACATCCGCACTCTGGTAACTGGCAAGAACGCGGACTCCGGGCGGGCTATCGACACAGCCACCAACACTGGCCAATACCTGTAGCCGCATACCTGTAGTCCCACTTGTAGCCCGGTCGTCGGCGGGCTGAACGGGAGGGTGCCGGCGGCGCGGCGGCCGCAGACGCCCTCACCGGGCTGCACGCCGGGCACGTACGCTGCGGAGTATGCGCCGGATCATGGGAACCGAGGTAGAGTACGGCATCTCAGTGCCCGGGGACTGCACCGCCAACCCCGTCCTGACGTCAACCCAGGTCGTGCTGGCCTACGCCGCGGCGGCCGAGGTGCCGCGAGCCAAGCGAGCCCGGTGGGACTATGAGGTGGAGTCCCCGCTGCGGGACGCCCGCGGGTTCGACCTGGGCGTCCCCGGGGTTGCACAGCCCGATCCGGAACTGGACGACCTCGGCGCGGCGAATGTCATCCTCACCAACGGTGCCCGGCTCTACGTCGACCACGCACACCCGGAATTTTCCAGTCCCGAGGTCACCAACCCGCGCGACGCGGTGATCTGGGACAAGGCCGGCGAGCGGATCATGGAAGAAGCCGCGCTGCGCGCCCGAACCGTCCCCGACCAGCCTCTTTTCCAGCTGTACAAGAACAACGTGGATGGCAAGGGCGCCTCCTACGGTGCCCACGAGAACTACCTGATGGCGCGCGCCACGCCGTTCACGATGGTCATCGCCGGGTTGACCCCGTTCTTTGCCTCCCGCCAGGTGATCTGCGGATCCGGCCGGGTGGGCCTTGGGCCTGCCGGGGAGCACCCCGGGTTCCAGCTGTCGCAGCGGGCGGACTACATCGAGGTCGAGGTCGGGCTGGAGACCACCCTGAAACGCGGCATCATCAACACCCGGGACGAGCCGCACGCTGACGCCGACAAGTACCGGCGGCTGCACGTCATCATCGGTGACGCCAACCTCGCGGAGTACTCCACCTACCTCAAGGTCGGGACCACCGCGCTGGTCCTGGACCTGATCGAAGCTGGGGAACGCTTCGACGATTTGCGCCTGGTCGATGCGGTGCGGGCGGTGCACACGATCAGCCGCGACCCGTCCCTGAAGGCGACGGTAGAAGTGTCCGGTGGTCGCCGCTTCACCGGCCTGGACCTCCAGCGCGCCTACCACGAGCGGGTTGCGCGGTTCCTCGCCCGCCACGGTGACCCCGAGGGCACCTCGGAGGGCGGCGCCGAGCACGTCCTCAGCACCTGGGGGGAAACGCTCGACGCACTCGCGCGGGACCCGATGGAGTGCGCCGACCGGCTGGACTGGCCCGCCAAGCTGCAACTACTCGAGGGTTACCGGGCCCGGGACAGTCTGGGATGGGGCTGCTCCCGGCTGCAGCTGGTCGATCTGCAGTACTCCGACGTGCGGATGCACAAGGGCCTGTACAACCGCCTGGTGGCCCGGGGCTCCATGAAGCGGTTGGTCACCGAGGAGGAGGTGCGCGCAGCCATCACCCGGCCGCCGGAAGACACCCGCGCCTACTTCCGCGGTCGGTGTCTGGAGCGCTACGCCACGGAGGTGGCCGCGGCATCCTGGGACTCGGTCATCTTCGATCTTGGTCGGGAATCCCTGGTCCGTATCCCGACCCTGGAACCGTTACGGGGTACCCGCGCGCACGTCGGCGCGCTGCTGGACGCTTCGAACACGGCTGCGGAACTGGTGGCAGCGCTCACCCAGGGCTGACCACCCGACTGGCCTGGGAGCGGTTGTCGGTGTTGCTGGGTACTGTTTGGGCAGAGACAACTCGGTCCGGGAGGCGAAATGTCCCAGGAGAAGGTACAGCGTCAAGGCGGCGGCGGAGACGACGAGATGACCGACGGTGCGCCAGCTGGCCAGGAACGTCGGGAGAAGCTCGGTGAGGACGTGGACGCAATCCTTGACGAAATCGACGATGTGCTTGAGGAGAACGCCGAAGACTTCGTCCGGGCCTATGTCCAGAAGGGTGGCCAGTGACAGGCCACCCGAGCGGGCCGGGCATCATGGTTGGGGCAGCGAGGGACTGTCACAACGGGAGCAAGGAGACGATCACAGCCGATGGACCAGTCCTCGGTCGGGCGCTATCCGGGAGCGGCTCTGCCGGCGGCGTACTTTGCGGTGGGTAGCTCGTCGTTCACGGATTTCCTCGCCGCGACGTCCCCTGACCTGTTACCCGGGCGCCGGGTGAGCGGCGTGCCGGCTGGCCTTGAACCGGTGGACAGCCGGCACGCCACGACCATCGTGGCGGTCACCTTCAGTGGCGGGGTGCTCATCGCGGGGGACCGCCGGGCGACCCGGGGTAACCTCATCGCCCAGCGTGATATGGAGAAAGTATTCGTTGTCGACGACTACTCTGCGGTGGGTATCGCAGGGACTGCCGGTATCGCCCTGGAAATGGTGCGCTTATTCGCTGTCGAACTGCGGCACTACGAGAAGATCGAGGGGGTGCCGCTGACCCTAGACGGCAAAGCCAACAAACTGGCCGGCATGGTTCGGGGCAATCTTGAAGGCGCCATGCAAGGGCTAGCGGCGGTGCCGCTGTTCGTCGGCTACGATCTTGATTCCCCCGACACGGAGCAGGCTGGCCGGATCGTCTCCTACGACGTCGTCGGCGGCCGATACGACGAGACGCTTGGTTATTACGCGGTGGGCTCAGGCTCGCTGTTCGCCCGCTCATCGTTGAAAAAGCTGTATGACCCGATGATGGAGGCCGATGCCGCAGTCCGGGCTGCCATGGAAGCCTTGCACGACGCCGCCGACGAGGACAGCGCGACAGGGGGGTTGGATTCCATCCGCCGGATCTACCCGGTGGTGATCACGGTCACCGCCGCGGATGGGGCCGTCCGGATGTCCGATGAGCAGGCCGGCCAGGTCGCCGACCTGGTGGTGGAAGCCCGCAAGCGCAAGCCTGGCGGCTGAGGCTACCCTCGTCCTTCCCGCTCCAGTCCGTCTCCACCCAGGAGTTCCCGCTGTGACGATGCCGTTCTACGCCTCGGTCGAGCAGATCATGCGCGATCGCTCGGAGCTCGCCCGCAAAGGCATCGCCCGGGGCCGCGGTGTCGTCGTGCTCAGTTACTCACGCGGGGTGCTGTTCGTCGCCGAGAACCTGTCCACTGCGCTGCATAAGATCTCGGAGATCTACGATCGGATCGGTTTCGCCGCCGTCGGCCGGTACAACGAATACGAGGCGCTGCGCCAAGCCGGGATCAGGCACGCCGACGTCCGCGGCTACTCCTACGATCGGCGTGATGTCACCGGACGCGCCCTGGCCAATACCTACGCGCAGACTCTCGGCACGATTTTCTCCGAACAGCAGAAGCCCTTCGAGGTGGAGCTGTGCGTCGCCGAGGTGGGCGCCGGTCCGGATTCCGATCAGCTCTACCACCTGACCTACGACGGTTCCATCGGTGATGAGCCGGACTTCGTCGTGATGGGCGGTCAGGCCGAGGTCATCTCCACGGCGCTCAAGGAGTCCTTCCGGCAGGACATGGACACCGCGGAGGCCGTCGCTGCCGCGGTGAGTGCCCTGAGTTCGGTCTCCACCAGCGTCGATGGCGCCGGCACCCGCACCTTGGGCGTCGGCCAGCTGGAGGTTGCGGTCCTGGACCGGTCCCGTCCGCGCCGCGCGTTCCGCCGCATCACCGGCACGGCCCTCACCGCGCTGCTCACCAGCGTCGAGACTCCACCCGCCGAGGGCACGAACGGCACGTCCACCGATGGTGGACCCAGCAACGGCACCTGACCGAGGGCAACGCGGGATCCCGTGCGCTACTCTCCGCCACCAGCGCGGCACGGTTACCGCCTAAGTGAGCCCGTACGGACGGCCTCCAGGATGGCCCCGGCGGCCTAGGCTGGGAGGCATGCAGCGTCGGATCTTCGGTATCGAGACCGAGTTCGGAGTCACCTGCACCTTTCACGGCCAGCGCAGATTGTCGCCAGATGAGGTCGCCCGCTATCTGTTCCGCCGGGTGGTCTCCTGGGGTCGCTCGTCCAACGTCTTCCTGCGCAACGGCTCCCGGCTCTACCTCGACGTGGGATCGCACCCCGAGTACGCCACCGCCGAGTGCGACGACCTGATCCAGCTGGTGACCCATGACAAGGCCGGTGAGCGGATTCTCGAGGACCTCCTGGTGGATGCCGAGCGGCGGCTGGCCGACGAGGGCATCGGGGGAGACATCTTCCTGTTCAAGAACAACACCGACTCCGCGGGTAACTCCTACGGCTGCCACGAGAACTATTTGGTAGCTCGGGCGGGGGAATTCTCGCGGATCGCCGATGTGCTGTTGCCCTTCCTGGTCACCCGGCAGCTGATCTGCGGTGCGGGCAAGGTGCTGCAGACACCCCGCGGCGCGGTGTACTGCCTGTCGCAGCGGGCTGAGCACATCTGGGAGGGAGTCTCCTCGGCGACGACCCGTTCCCGCCCAATCATCAACACCCGGGATGAGCCGCACGCCGACGCCGAACGGTACCGTCGCCTGCACGTGATCGTCGGTGACTCGAACATGTCCGAGGTGACCACCTTGCTCAAGGTGGGCACCGCCAACCTGGTCTTGGAGATGGTGGAGGAAGGAGTGGCGTTTCGCGACTTCACCCTGGACAACCCGATCCGGGCGATCCGTGAGATCAGCCACGACCTCACCGGCCGGCGCGGGGTGCGGCTGGCCGGCGGCCGCGAGGCCTCCGCGTTGGAGATCCAGCGGGAGTACTACGCGCGCGCCGCAGATCACGTCGCCCGCCGGGGAAGCGATCCACTGACCGACCGGGTGATGGAGCTGTGGGATCGCACGCTGGGCGCGGTCGAGCGGCAGGATCTCGGCCTGATCGACCGTGAGATCGACTGGGCGATCAAGCACCGGTTGGTGGAGCGCTACCGAGCCAAGCATCGGATGGACCTGTCCAACCCGCGAATCGCGCAACTGGACCTCGCCTACCACGATATCCGCCACGGCCGCGGCCTCTTCGACCTGCTCCAGCGCAAGGCGCTGGTCGACCGGGTGACCGACGACGGCGAGATCGAGGCCGCCAAGGACACCCCGCCCGCCACCACCCGAGCCAAGCTGCGTGGCGACTTCATCGCCGCTGCCCAGGCGGCAGGCCGCGACTTCACCGTCGACTGGGTTCACCTCAAGCTCAACGACCAGGCCCAGCGCACCGTGTTGTGCAAGGACCCGTTCCGTGCCGTGGACGAGCGGGTGGAGAGGCTCATAGCGTCGCTGTAGCTAGGCTGCACCCCGTGTCATCCGCCCGCGCCGAGCGTCTGATCAACCTGGTGCTGTGCTTGCTGTCCAGCCGGCAGTACCTGCCCGCCGAACGCCTCCGGCGGATCGTGCCCGGCTACGCCGACGCCCCCTCCGACGAGGCGTTCTTCCGGATGTTTGAGCGAGACAAGGCTGAGCTGCGGGAACTGGGCGTCCCCGTAGAGACCGGCCGGGCACCGGGGCTCGAGGCTGGCGAGGGCTACCGCATCGCGCGCCGGGACTACGAGCTGCCCGACATCGACCTTGAACCCGAGGAAGCCGCCGCAGTCGCGTTGGCCGCCCGGCTGTGGGATTCCCCACAGCTGGCCGGGGCCGCGCACGGCGCACTGCTCAAGCTGCGGGCCGCGGGAGTGGAGGTGGACGCTGAGCCGTCAGCTCTCGTGCAACCACGAGTGCGGGCCAGCGATCCCGCGCTGATCCCGTTGATCTCGGCGGTCCAAGCCCGGCAGGTCGTGAGGTTCCCCTACCGCAAACATCCCGCCGTGCAGCCCACGGCGCGCACCCTGGAGCCGTGGGGAGTGGTGTCCTGGCAGGGCCGCTGGTACGTGGTGGGACACGACCGGGACCGGGACGCGACCCGCTGCTTTCGCCTCTCCCGGATCGTCGGTCCGGTGCGCACCCTCGGCGCCTCGGGGGCGGTACGGCGCCCAGCGGGAGTAGACCTGCTGGGAATCGTGGCGGGTTCCGCGGAACCGCCGCCGGTGGCGCACCCAGCCCGGCTGTGGCTGGCCGAGGGCCGCGCGCATGGCCTGCGCCGGCATGCGAGGGTGCTGGGCACGATGACCCTGGAGGGAGTCGCAGGCGACCTGGTGGCGGTGGAGCTGCCGGGTCATGACGTCGCCGCCCGGTGGATAGCCGGACTCGGGCCCGACGCTGTGGTGCTGGAGCCCCCCGAACTGGCTGCCGCGGTGCGGGCCCGGCTGGTGGCAGTGGTCTCACGGAGTGCCATCTGATGGCGGGGGCCACCGAGCGGTTGCCCCGGCTGCTGGCCCTGGTGCCCTACCTGCTGGCCCGACCCGGCGTGCTGATCGAGGAGGCGGCCGCCGACTTCTCGGTCACGGTCCGACAGCTGCGCCGGGACCTGGAACTGCTGTGGATGTGCGGGTTGCCCGGTTACGGGCCCGATGACCTCATCGACCTGTCCTTTGAGGGTGACACCGTGACCGTCACCTTCGATGCCGGGATGCGCCGCCCGCTGCGGCTGTCCGGCACGGAGGCGACCGCGCTGGTGGTGGCGCTGCGGGCGCTGGCCGAGACGCCTGGTGTGCCCGGCGCCGGGTCGGTGCGCCAGGCACTGGCCAAGATCGAGGCTGCAGCGGGTCAGGCCGACGGTGTGGTGGTCGGCCTGACGATCAGGGAAGAGGCCGCGCTCACCGTGGTGCGCGACGCGCTGGAGGGCCGCCGCGCGCTGCGCATCTGTTACTACACGCCCTCCCGGGACACCATCAGTGAGCGCACCGTGGACCCGATGCGCCTGCTCGTGGTCGAAGGTCGCAGCTACCTGGAGGCCTGGTGCCGCTCCGCCGAACAGGTGCGACTGTTCCGGCTGGATCGCATCGAGCACGTCACCACCCTGGACGAACCGGCGATGCCCCCGCCGCACGCCCGCCCCACGGACTGCTCCACCGGGCTGTTCCGTGCCCAGCCCGATCAGCGCCTCGCCGTGCTGACCCTGGCCCCCGACGCCCGCTGGGTTGCCGAGTACTACCCGGTGGAGGAGCTGATCGAGGGCGAAGGGGGAAGTGCCACCGTGCGGATGAGGTACGCCGAAACCGGGTGGATGGTGCGCCTGGTGCTGGGGTTGGGCGCCGACGTCGTGGTCCGGGAACCTGCCGAGCTGGCCGCGGCGGTGCGGCAGCGGGCCCTCGCGGCGATCCGCAGGTCCAACCACCTGCCCTCGCACCAGACAGGCTAACGTCATCAGCGTGCCCTATCTGATCAGCGGACTGGTGGGGGCGGCGGGTGCCGTGGTGCTGCTCTCGGTGCTGGTCTGGCTGGCCGGCGCGGCGCGTCGGCTAGCCGGGACGGTGCACTGCGGCCGCGCTCGCTGGGCCGAGGGCACTGGCCTGCTGGCGACGCGGATCGCGGCATTGCGGGTGCAGCTGGCCCGACGAGGACACCCCAACGAGGGCAGTTCCCCCTCAACGCCGGCCGCGTAGCATCAATCCCGCACCCACGGCACGAGAGGGGAGCGACTGGTGAGTGGGATACGTTTCCCAGCTCGACCGGGCCGTCGGCGCAGGGAGAACCCGGAGGGTCGCATGCCCTTCATGGACCACCTGCGCGAGCTGCGCTACCGGTTGCTCGTCTCAGTATGCGCGATCATCGTGGGCGGTATTCTCGGGTTCATCTGGTGGGGAGTGTCGCCATTCGGTGTGCCCAGCCTCGGAGACCTGCTCACGGGCCCGTACTGCGATCTGCCCTCCACGTTGCGGCTGACCCCGAACCCGGGCCGGTGCCAATTACTGCAGATCGCGCCGTTTGAGGTGTTCACCCTCCGCATGAAGTTGGGCGCTGCGGCGGGTGCCGTGTTAACCTCCCCAATCTGGATCTACCAGATATGGGCGTTCATCACGCCTGGCCTTTATGACAAGGAACGTAAGTTCGCGGTGACCTTCGTCGGGGCGGCCAGCGCGCTGTTCGCCGGGGGCGCCGTCCTCGCCTACTTCGTGGTGCCCACTGGCCTGTCCTTCTTGGTAAAACTCGGCAGCGGCCAGTTCGTGACCGCGTTGACCGGTCAGTCCTATGTCAATTTCCTGCTGACCATGCTGACGGTTTTCGGCCTGACCTTCGAGCTGCCCCTGCTGGTGGTGATGCTCAACCGGGTCGGGGTGCTGCCGTATGCGAAGTTGAAACGCTGGCAGCGGGGTATCTTGTTCGGGCTGTTTGTGCTGGCCGCAGTCGCCACCCCGGGCAACGATCCGTTCTCGATGATAGCCCTGGCCGGCGCGCTGGTCGTGCTGTTCGAGATCTCGGTGCTGATCGCGCGGGCGCATGACCGTACCGTCGCGCGCCGGCGAGCCGAGCAGGGCTGGGACGATCTCGACCCCGATGAGCCCTCCCCGTTGGATCATCAGGTGGAGCCCGTGCCCTCGGCACCGGATGAGGCGGTACCCTGCTACGACGACGTGACCTAGGCACCTCCAGCGCTGATGAGCCGTATGATCCTGCGTTGTGCGCGCTACGCTGATCGTCAACCCGCTTTCCGGTCGCGGTGCGGCGGCGCGGGTGGCCGGCACCGTGGCCAGCACGCTGCGTGCCGCGGTGCCCGACCTGGTCGCTACGGTGACCGCCGATGCGGCGGCGACCAGCAGGCTGGCCGCGCAGGCTGCGGCGCGGGGCGATGAGGTGCTCGCCGTGCTGGGCGGAGATGGCACCGCAGGCCTGGCCGCGCGGGCCGTCGCGGGCACCGCCACCGCGCTGGCCGTGCTGCCCAGCGGGACCGGCAACGACCTCGCGGCCGCGCTGGGCATCCCGGTCGATCCGCTGGACGCTGCCCGGCATGTCACCGAGGCACTGCGCTCTGGGCGACGGCGCCGGATCGATCTGGGTCGGCTCACCGGCGGGACCTGTTTCACCACGGTGCTGTGCACTGGCTTTGATGCGGCGGTGAGTGAGCGAGCCAACGCGATGCGCTGGCCGGCCGGGCCACGCCGGTATGACCTGGCGGTGCTGGCCGAGCTCGCCGCATTGACTCCCCGGCCGGTGCGGGTGCGCGCGGGGCAGACCGAGGTGGAGCTGGAGGCGATCCTGGTCGCGGTCGGCAATGGATCCAGCTACGGCGGTGGGTTGCGGATCTGCCCGGATGCCGCGCTGGCCGATGGTCTGCTCGACGTGATCATCATCGCTGCGGCGACCCGGCGCCGGCTGTTGCGGGTCTTTCCCCGGCTCCGGGTTGGCGGCCACGTGCACGAACCGGAGGTGACCGTCCTGCGGGGGGTGAGCGTGCACATCGACGGCGAGCACCGCTGGCCCGTCTACGCCGACGGGGAGCCGCAGGGCACCCTGCCGGTAACCGTGCGCTGCGAACCCGGTGCGCTCACCGTCGTCGCCTGAGCGCCGTGGCGAGGTCGGCAGCGGTTGAGAGCCCGCCATGGCCGGGTTGGCAGTACTTGAAGAGCAACCAACTGGGGGTGTGACAGCCTGGGACAGTGGCCAACCCTCCCGCTGAGGCGTACCCGGCGGCTCACCGACGCCTCGCCCTGCCTCACCTCACCGAGTTCGCCAGCGGGCTGCCCTTCCAGCTCGATTCCTTCCAGCGTGCGGCGTGCGAGGCGCTGGAGGAGGGGCACGGAGTGCTGGTCTGCGCGCCCACCGGTGCGGGCAAGACCGTCATCGGTGAGTTCGCGGTACACCTGGCGCTCGCGCACCGCCGCAAATGCTTCTACACCACGCCGATCAAGGCACTGTCCAACCAGAAGTACACCGATCTGGTGGCCCAGCACGGCGCGGAGAGCGTTGGCCTGCTGACCGGGGACACCTCGATCAACGGGGGTGCGCCGGTGGTCGTGATGACCACCGAGGTGCTGCGCAACATGCTCTACTCCGGGTCGTCCACGCTCGACGGGCTGGCCTATGTCGTGCTGGATGAGGTGCACTACCTCGCCGACCGGTTCCGCGGGGCGGTGTGGGAAGAAGTGATCCTCAACCTCCCCGACAGCGTGCGGCTCGTCAGCCTGTCTGCCACGGTGAGCAACGCCGAGGAGTTCGGCGAGTGGCTCCTCGACGTCCGCGGCAACACCGCGGTGGTCCTCGACGAGCACCGTCCGGTGCCCCTAGGGCACCACATGATGGTCGGTCCGCGGATGTATGACCTGTTCGCCAGGAACAGCGCGGCGGGCGGCGCCGGTCGCCTCACCGTCGAGCCACACCTGCTCCGGCGCGTGCAGGAGCTGGAGCGCCGCAGCGGGTGGGACCGCCCGCACCGCGGCGGGCCCCGGTTCCGGCGGCCGTCCCGGGTAGACGTCGTGGCACGGCTGGACCGTGACGCCCTGCTACCCGCGATCATCTTCATCTTCAGCCGAGCCGGCTGCGAGTCCGCAGTGGCCCAGTGCATGCGCAGCGGGCTACGACTGACCACCCCCGAGGAGTCTGAGCTGACCCGCCAGGTGGTGGACACCCGCACCGCCGAGCTGCCCGAGGATGATCTCGGCGTGCTCGGCTTCTGGGAGTGGCGCCAGGCGTTGGAGCGGGGCATCGCCGCCCACCACGCCGGGATGCTGCCCGCGTTCAAGGAGACCGTGGAGGAGCTGTTTGTCCGCGGGTTGGTCAAAGCGGTGTTCGCGACCGAGACCCTCGCGCTGGGGATCAACATGCCGGCCCGCACCGTGGTGCTGGAACGGCTGGTCAAGTTCAACGGGGAGGCGCACCTGGACCTCACCCCCGGCGAGTACACCCAGCTCACCGGGCGGGCCGGGCGGCGCGGCATCGACGTCGAGGGCCATGCGGTCGTGCTGTGGCAACCGGGCGTGGTGGATCCGGCCCAGGTGGCCGGCCTGGCCTCCACCCGCACCTACCCGCTGCGCAGCTCGTTCCGGCCTGGCTACAACATGGCCGTCAACCTGGTCGACCGGGTCGGGGTGGCCGCCGGGCGGGCTTTGCTGGCACGGTCATTCGCCCAGTTCCAAGCGGACCGCTCGGTGGTCGGTCTGACCCGGCGGATCGAGCGCAACGTCGAGAGCTTGGCGGGCTACGCCGAGGCGATGGCCTGCCACCTGGGTGACTTCGCCGAATACGCCCGGCTGCGCAGGCGGATCTCCGAGCGGGAGCGGATGCTGGCCCGCCGCGGTGATGCGGCAGACCAGGCCCGGGACGAGACCGGCTTGGCGGTGCCACTGCGGGCCCGGCGGTACCGCCAAGCGGCTGGCGACGCGGAGTTAGCCGCGCTGCGCCGGGCGCTGCGGGCGCATCCCTGCCACCGCTGCGACGAGCGGGAGACGCACGCCCGATGGGCAGAGCGCTACGACCGGCTAGAGCAGGAGACCAACACGCTGCGCCAGCAGGTCGCGGCCACGACGCATTCCCTGGCCCGCACGTTCGACCGGATCCGGGCACTGCTGGCCGAGCGTGGATACCTGCTCGGCGAGCAGCTCACCGAGCACGGTCACCGGCTGGCACGGTTGTGGTCGGAGACCGACTTGCTCACCGCAGAGTGCCTGCGGCACGGGATCTGGGATCACCTGGCGCCCGCCGAGCTGGCCGCGGTGATCTCAGCGCTGGTCTACGAGGCCCGCAGGGACGCTACCACCCCTGGGGTTCCCACGGGCCCTGTCAGCGATGCGCTGGTGGCCACCGTGCGGTTGTGGGCGGAGCTGGAGGCCGACGAACGGCGGCACCACCTGGAGCAGACCCGCGAACCCGAGGTGGGTTTCGTCTGGCCGGTGTACCGGTGGGCCCGCGGGGAGTCCCTGTCGGCGGTGCTGCTGGCCGCCGAGAACAACGGTGCTGAGTTGTCCGCCGGAGACTTCGTCCGGTGGTGCCGGCAGGTGCTGGACGCGCTGGACCAGGTCCGCAGTGTCGCCGGGGAAGACTCCCCGATCGGGGCAACGGCGGCGGAGGCAGTGCACGCGGTGCGCCGTGGGGTGGTCGCGCTAGGGACCCTCTGAGCTGTCCGCACGAGGATCGGCCCGTCGAACGATGTAATGGGCAGCCTCCGCATGCGCGGGGAACCCCTCGTACCGGGCAAGTTCCACAGCCGTCGGACCAACGCTTCGCACTCCGGTCGCGGACACATAGGCAAAAGATGATCTCTTGAGAAGTTCATTGACGCCCATGCATGAGTAGGTACGTGCATGTCGGCCGGTGGGCAGGATTGCGTTTACCCCGATGGAAAAGTTACCAAAAGCGATCGAGGTATTCTCGCCCAAGAGTACTTCACCCGCATGGGTTATCGCTGGCAACAACTCAAACGGGTTGTCAACGAGTACGCGCAGGTGCTCCGGCGCGTACTCGTTGACGAACGAAATCGAGTCTTGCAACCCTTCGGTGATGACGATGCCGCCATAATGAGACAAGACCGCTCTGCAGTTCTGTGCCCGGACCTTCGGCAGTTTGTCCACCAAGGCAGCGAGACGACCGACCACCGCGGCCGCGAGCGCGCTGGAATGAGTGACGAGGAGAACAGCCGAATCCTCTCCGTGCTCCGCCTCGACCAACAGCTCCCGCGCGGCAACCTCAACGTCTGTGGAAGGATCACACAAGATGACCGACTCGCTGGGGCCGGCCGGCGGGCCTGGATCCACGACACCGGAGAGGATCCGTCGCGCAGCGGTCACGTACTGGTTTCCGGGCCCGAGAATCTTGTCGACCCTGGGGACACTATCGGTTCCATACGCCATGGCGGCGATGGCCTGAGCGCCACCAACCTTAACGATGTTCTCCACGCCGCAGAGGCGGGCCGCGACGAGGGACGCGGGATCCACCGACCCGTCAGCTCCCGGAGGAGTGCAGACGACAATCTCCGGTACTCCCGCGATCACGGCAGGAATGCATAACATGATCATGACAGAGGGGAAGGACCCCTTCCCCCGCGGGACATACAACCCTACGGACGAAATAGGGGTCACTCGCTCACCCGCTATGACTCCCGGTGCTATTTCCTTCATCCAGCTGGGCGAGGGGAGCTGGGATTGGTGGTGATTTCGGACATTCCGTATTGACTGGATGAGGGCGGCGCGGAGGTCCTTGCTGACGAGCTTGTCGGCTCGATCGAACTCTTCTGCACTGACCCGAAGCTGGCTCTGCCTCAACTCAACGCCGTCGTACTGGCGGGTGAGTTGGACCAGAGCTGTATCGCCGTTCGACCGGACGGCGGCCACCACCTGCCGCACCGTGGTCTCAACATCCTGCAGGTTGTCCTGCGCCCGTTTCTGAAGCAGCTGGGTTCTCTGCTCGCGCGACAGCTGCCCCAAAACATAGTGATTGACTTTCATGTGTTCAGCCATGGCCGTCCCCTCAGTCCGGCTTCGATCGAGTTCACGCCAACGTTGCTTTCACGCCAGGTGCCAGTGAGAGTCGGTGCGGGTTGACGGCAAGCAAGCCTGCCACCGCTTCCCCGAGTCCACGGAACAGCATGGGCCAGCCCGTAACCGGGTCGGTATTACTGTCGATGTGCATGACGACGCTCGACTCCAGGCCTCCGGCGAAGCCGTCAATGAAGTCGTCAAGATCCTCAGAATAAAGGCCGTTCGCCAGGGTGTGCCCCACGAGAAAGTTCTTCCGGAAGTCTCCGTAGTCTTGCAACATCGGCACATATTTCCAGAACTTGCGACCCTCCATGCTGACACCAACGCGGATCGGCTGATCAATACCCTCACCCGGGTCCCTGATATTCGAACCGGCTCCGTGGATACCGAACTTGTCCATGCGCTCGACGGCCACGTAACGGAGTGCCCTGCCGAGGGTCATCCCGATATCCTCGGCGACGACGTGACTTGAGCTGAGCCGAATCGCTTCATACGTGACGTCGAGCTGCAGCGCCGCTCCCTGGGCAAACTCGACCAGCAGGTCGGCAATACCGGTGACATCGATGGAGTCTGCGACGTTGATAGTGCAGCGCACCGAAGGGGCGCCGAAGCGCACACCGACCCCCACAACGCTTTCCGCCGTACGCCGCTCCAGACTGGCCTGCCACTCGGACACTCGCTGTACGGTCCAGCCTCGCTCGACAGTCCGCTGCAGCGAGAGCGGCTCTGTCTTGAGCGGCTCTGTCTTGAGCGGCTCTGTTCCTTCTTCGCTCGGCGCCGCGGGCGCCGCGGGTTGTTCGTTAAACATCTTGTCAAGCGCGATGCCAACGCCCCGGAAAACCCCTTCCCACGTGTGATGGGGGTCCTCGAAACTTGCGACTACAATGCTGAAGCCAAGATCGCCACCGGTGCCGAGGCCCTTGAGTACCTCGACCAGGGGCCTGCCGTCCGAGAGCTGCTCGGCCCGACTATCGAGAAACCACTCGAGATCGACCTGTCGCGAAGAAGTCAGGACCGCCCCTCCGGGGCTCGTTGCCGTTACGTGGATTTCCGCGCTGCCGTCGTCGATCATTCCGATGGTGCTCGCGGCTTCGCGCCTGAGGGGCAGCTTCCGAACTTCTCGGCCGAGCGCCGAGCCGAGTCCATGCCAGTCGTCGTTTGTCCATGATAAATCTATCGAGCAGCCCAACCTCCAGGCGACATGCTCGATCATGTGACTGACGAACTCGTTCGGAGAAGACAGTTTCTTCGACGTTACCCCCGCTCTGCCTAACGAGATGTAGCACCTCGCGAAGCGCGTATAGCAGCGCGAGGCATGCCGGGACTGCGACAACTCGCGGAATGAGTTGGCGCCGGTGGCGACAGCGACGGTATAGCAACCGGCTGTACTGGCAGCCTCGGCGCCCAGCAGTGAGTCCTCGACCGCCACGCACACGGAGGGTTGGAGACCGAGACAAGCGGCCGCCTCCCGGTAGGTATCCGGAGCCGGCTTCTTCCGCAAGCCCGGCTCGTCGTTTCCGACAATGACATCGGTGACCAGCCCAGCTCCCGCCAGAATTTTGCGAATCTCCTCGTGTGGATTGTTGGAGACCACGCCGAGGCGTATACCCTGGTCTCGCGCTGCGGCCATGATCTCAGGGATGCCGCGATGGGGTGCCATAGCCGCTACCCGGCGGCGGGACTCATGCTTCTCGGCACACCGCGAGATGGCTTCCGGAGTGAGCCCGAGCGCGCACGCGTCTGAAATCCTGCGCCAGAAGTCAGGAACTGCGTACGGGAAATTCTCCCGGATCACTGACCGGGGCACCTCCCCCACGGAACTCAGCTCTTCGCAGAGGAGTTCGCTGACAATCTCGTAGTCACAAGACAGCGAGTCGAGCAAGACGCCGTCAAGATCGAAGAGCAGGGCAGCGGTACCGTCAGGGATGTCAAGACGATCAGCCAGGAGCATGACGAAGATACTACCTGGCAGACGGTTGGGTTCAGGCGCCCTTGAGGGGCGCCGGTTTCCAGCAGCGTCTTCAGGCCGCTAAGAACCATCATCCAGCCTGGCCCCCCTCGCGGTCGCGCCTTCAATTATGATCATGGTTGACCTCTCTGGGGAAGGGCGGAGGCGTGTCCCGCCCGCTCATCAGAGCAATACGGGGGAGCCGTGGGGCATCGCACAGCGCGCCTGCCCCAGTCCACGGCCACAGCCTCACGGACAGCGACTGGGGATGCAGCAGCTGATCCATCCACACCACCCTCGGGGTGCTGCTCATCCGACCTCCCGAGTCCGGTGCTTCGAGCACACGGGAGTCCTCGCACCCCACTCAACGGCCCAGGAGCATGAGCCCCCGTCATAGCATTGGGACCACGGCACTGGGACAGAGCGCGTTGACAGACACCCGCCCTGCTCCTGAGCATGTCCGCGCAAGCTTGCGGCGACGGTGAACGCTCGGTTCAAACGGGCGCCGGGCTGATCGGGGCGGTGTCGGATGTCGGATTGGCTTACAGGCGCCTAACGTAGCGCATTTCGCGAACCGGTAATGACTTCTATGTTACACTGATAGCTAGACTCCACCGGCGTCGCGAAGGATAACGCAAACCATGGCCGATACCAACGTTATGGTGGCGACGCGAAGGAGCCCCATTCAACGACAACAACACAACGTCCAGGAGCTGAACATGGCCGAATCCGGGGATACGCAGCAGCACGACGAAGACTCGCATGACGTTGCCGATGCCGCAGAGGACGAGCGCATTAACGATCCGCTTACTCAAACTGATGTGAAGGCACCTCGTGTTCCCTTCGGATCCCAGCCGTCGTCGGAGGAGTCATAGATCAATTTTCAACCTCCGGATTCTGAGAACCCCGGAGCAGGCCGCTGAGGCGGTCGAGCGCCGTCACTGAACTCATGGCCCTGGCCGCGACGCTGGAAGCAGGCCCAAAACTTTGCCTACTGCGCGAAAACTACGGGGACACCTATCTGGGCGCTACCCGAACTAGGCCCTCGACCTTATCTCGATCTTGCCTTCGTGAATCCGCGTTTCGTAGCAAGGCTGCGGCGCAACTGCTGGCCCTCGGACAACGAATCCATTCTGCATGCGGAAACGACTGGAGTGCCACGGGCAGACGATTTCCTGGCCCTCGATCTTGCCCTCGTGGAGCGGTCCGCCACGATGACTGCAACGATTAGCCAGCGCATAAACTGCGTCCTTGCTTCGGTAAAGCAGCACCTCATTGCCTGCGACGGTGACCTGCTGCGGATCTCCATCGGTGAGCTCCGAGGCGTCGAGGACAACAGTCCAGTCTCCCATGGGCTCTTCGAAGACGTTGTGGTCAACGCCCAGACCCTTACGGTAGGACAGGTGGCCACCGAGTAATCCTGAGGCGGCGAGCACGCCGGTGCCGATCACGGACAGCGCAATACCCTGCGCCCGCTTGCGTCGGCGACGCGCGG
>JAFATA010000076.1 GCA_019244165.1 Pseudonocardiales bacterium
GCTTCCGGTGCACCTCGTCGGTCACACTCACGAGCCCTCCAACATCCGCTGGAGGGCGTCCAGCGCGCGGCTGGCGCTGGACTTCACCGTGCCGCGGCTGACGCCGGTGGCCGCCGCGATCTCCGCCTCGCTCATCCCTCCGTAGTAGCGCAGCACCAGCACCTCACGTTGCCGCGGCGGCAGCCGGCCCAGCGCGACGACCACGGCCTGATGCTCGGTGGTGAGCATCGCCAGCGACTCCGCTGAGCGCGCATTGGCCTGGTGCGGGGGGACGTAGCCGCGAGCGGTCTTGCGGCGGCGCAGCACGGAACGGGAACCGTTGACCACCGCGGTGCGCAGGTAGCCCAGCGCGGCCGCCTCGTCGCGCAGTCCAGACCAGTGCCGGTGCAGTCCGGTGAACGCCTCCTGCACGACATCTTCGGCGGTGGCCGCCTCGTCGACCAGCAGGATCGCCAGGCGCACCAGCCGGGTCCGGTGCTGGCGGTACAGATCCTCCAGCGTCAGCAGCGGGGCCTCGGCTGAGGCGTTCTCTGGGGCGTCCAGCACCCGCAGGTGACGCAGCGTCGCTTCGACCGACTGCTGCACGGTCATGCGGTCCAGTGGTTCGTCGCCGTCCACGCCGGAAACGTACTGTGGTCCCGTCACGCCCATCCGATCGCGTCTGGGACGAAACAACGATGACCGTGCACGGCAACCTGTTGGGACCCCACCCGACGCTGCTGCCCGAGCAGCCCGACGCCGAGGCGGCGCTCGCCGCGGCGAACGATCCCGCGACGGTGGCCGCCGCCTACCCTGAATTCTCCGGTGCGTGGGCGGCGCTGGCGCAGCGGGCGCTCGACGAGGGCGACGCCGTGGCCGGCTACGCCTTCGCCCGCACCGGATACCACCGCGGCTTGGACCAGCTCCGCCGCGCCGGCTGGAAAGGTCACGGGCCGGTGCCGTGGTCGCATCGTCCCAACCAGGGTTTCCTGCGCGCCCTGGCCGCGCTGGCCCGGGCGGCCGCCGAGATCGGCGAGGACGCCGAGGCCCGAAGGTGCCGGGATCTCCTCGACGAATGCGATCCCGCCGCAGCCGGCGCCCTGGGTCTAGGCTGAAGGGCTTGTGGAGGTTGACGACGAGGCGCGCACGATCGGTGCTCGGCTGCGGCAGGTCCGCGCCTCCCGGGGCAAGTCGCTGCGGGTGGTCGCCGGGCTAGCGGGCATGAGCAAGTCGAATTTGTCGCAGATCGAGCGCGGCGAGCGTGCCCCCAGCCTGAGGCAGATCGTGGCGCTGGCAAACGCGCTGGGGATCGCCCCGTCCGAGCTGACCAGGCTGCCGATACCCGCACCCGCCAACGGGCACACGGACTCCACCACCGAGGCGGTGCGGCTGGCGCTGGATGCGATCGACATCGGCCACCCTGGCGGGATGGTGCTGCCCGTTTCGGTGCTGCGGGATCAGGTGGCCCGGATCCATCAGCAGCGGCGAGCCTGCGAGTTCGCCGAGTTAGCCACCGACTTGCCCGAGCTGATCCGGAACCTGCACACCACCCTGGCCACCGGCGCCGAGCACGCCGAGCTGCTCGAGCTGGCCATCCGCCTGCATGTGCATGTCACCCGCATGTGGCTCGCCCACGTGGGTGCGCCCACTGACCTGCTCCGCCGGACTGTCTTCCTGATCCGGCACCTGGCCCGGGAGCACGAGGAGGCGGCCACGCTCGGCGCAGCCATGTTCGCCGTGGCCGACGCACTGCTGGTCGGCGGGGCAGTCCCGTTGGGTCAGGCCGCGCTCGACTCGATCACCCTGCCGCCGACGACCGCCGACACCGCTGGTCTGGTGGCTCTCGTCACCCAGACCCATGCTCTGGCCGCCATGATGGATGGCCGTCCGGGCGATGTGGGCGCTCCAATGCAGACCGCCACGGAGCTGGCTGAGCGGTTCGGCGCCACCGGCGAACCCGACTCCCTGGGGTTTGTGTTCAGCCCGGTTGACGCGGTCACCATGCGGATGCATCTCGCGCGCGAAGCGGACGAGCCCGACCAGGCGGTGCGCATCGCCGGGGAGGTCGACCCCGAGAGTGCTCCCTTCCCGACGGTCCGGGCCCACTACTGGATCGACTACGGCTGCGCGCTGGCCCGGCTGCGGGGGCGCCGTGATGACGCGGTGCTGGCCTTGCGCACGGCGGAGGACCTCTTCCCCACTAGGGTGCGCCGACATCCGATGATCCGTGATGTGATCGCTGAGCTGCTCACGCGCTCACGGCGGGATGCGCTCGGTCAGGAGCTGTGGGGCATGGCCTACCGGGCCGGCCTGCCGGTGTAACCCGTCAGGGTGGAGTCCAGTCTGGCCGGACGCCCAGGCGTGAGCACATCCCATGCTCCTCAACCATGACCAACGACGTACCCGGGCCACGCCGGATCGGCAAGCCCCGCAAGGTGACCCCCGCGAGCGGTGCGCCGCACCGGGGCCCGGTGGGCTTCGCCGTCTTCGTGGCGAGCACTCACGGCGGGCAGATCGTGCTGGACCCGCCCGCAGCCGGTGCCCCCAAGGTCACGATCGATGAGGACGGGACTCGGGCGCTGCGTGAGGCGTTGATCGAGTGACTGCGTTGATCGAGTGACTGGGATGAGCGAGGCCCCGGTGACCTGGTATCTGCGATCGATCGGTGATCAAGATACGCATCGCGGTGTGCTGCGCCCCGCCGAGGGCACGGTGACCGCCGCATGCGGTGTGACGTTCGTCCCGAGACTGCTTCCGTTCGGTCGCGGTCTGGGATTTTCCGGCGATCCGCCCGACCCCGGGCAGGTCTGCCCGGCGTGCGCTGATCTTCCTTTCGGACTCCCGCACCCGGGACCCGCGAGATGAGGAAACCCCGGCCGGCCGTCGGTTGAGCCTTGCTCCCGTGCCTTGAGCTCCCGGCGGCTGGTCGGTTCCACCCAACCAGTGGGGTGGTACCCAGGCGCAACCCACCGGTGCCCGCTCACCTGTGCCCACTTCCTGGACGCCCTCTGGCGCACCAACGGCACGATCGCCGGCCAGCTAGCCGGGATGATCATGACGCAGGGCGCTCGTCTGAGCCAGACGTTTGCTACGACCTCTGGGCTTGCAGTGCTGACTGAACTCAGAACGGTGGTGCGTCGTTGTCAAGGTCAGGTGCTGGCGGGGGTTTGGTGTCGGCTTCGGGTGGTGTCGTCCCAGATACACGAGGTTTCCCAGTCGCCGTCGGGCCGGATAAACAGCGGTGGTGCTGGTCGATCCCGGAGGAGGGGGTCGGGCAGGGGCTCGATGATCGGGAATGGTCGCAGGTGATAGACGTGGCCGAGTCGGCTCCTCCACTGGAACACGCCCGGTTCGAGCTGGTGTAGCCGCCAACCGCCCTCATGCTTGAGGCGGTGATCGTGGCGGCAGACGGTGCCGAGATTGTGATCGGCGGTGGCCCCACCGTGGGCATGGTCGAGGGTGTGGTCGGTATCGGTGCCGCGAGTGGGGGCGCGACAGCCGATCATGATGCAGAACCGGTCACGGATCTCGATGTGTCGGCGCAACGCGGCGCCGGGAAAGCGCCGGATGGGGTCGGCGGCGGTTTGCTGCGCGCTGCCGTGCTGGTGGGCCAGGTCGGTGACCACCGGTCCCCAGCTGCCGAGCGCGGCGGGGTCACGGGCGAGCTCGTGCAGGGTGCTGGCGGGGATCTGCAGTTCCACGATCTGCCGGCAGCTGGCCGTGCGGGTGGGCAAGCCGAGGGGGCGGGCGTGGGTGATGCCGCAGTGCAGCAGCTGCCCGTGGGCGTCGGTGAGGGCAAAGCGCCACTGGCCCCGGGTCATGGTGGTGGCCAGAGCGCGGGCCAGCCCGGCGGGGACGGGTCCCCAGCCGGCCAGCTCGGCGGGATACTCATCGCGCCCGAGCAGGGTGGATAGCCGTACTCGCAGTTCCATGCCCGCACCGGACGGGCGGCGTGGGACCACCGGCTCACCGGCCGCAGCATGCCCGTCCTGAGTCGATGCACCGCTGTCTTCAGGTCCGTCGTGGTCTGGTTCGTCGTTGTCGCGAGGCTGGTCGTGGCACTCCGGGGCGTCACCCGCTTCGTCGTTGGCTGGTTCGTCGCTGTGGTGGGCAGCGCGCAGGCGCTCAAGGATGGTGGGGCCGTCGAGTCCGGTGTAAGTGCCGTCGGTCATGCCCAGGAACAGCTCGGCGCGGATGTGGTCGATCGGGCGGGGGTCACCGGCGTGTTTGGCGGCCTTGGCCAGCTCATCGATGTGCCCGCAGGCCGCCGCGACCCGCTCCACGGGCAGGTTGAGCCCGGAGAGGTTCGCTGAGCCATCGGGGTTGCGGGAGCCGACCACCTTCCGATCCGCCAGGGCCTGTTCGTAGCGGCGCCGGGCCCACTCTGGGTCCAGCGCGATGGCGAGTTTCTTGATCTGCTCGATCAGTTGCCTCCGGTCGGAGCAGCCGCTCGACCCCCGCACCAGGACGGCAGGACCCCGGACGCGGCGGGCGTCGAACTCGATGTGCCGACCGTCTGGCGCAGTCACGGTCAGCCTCACGTCCGCCCGGCGCGGCTGGCTCAGCCAGGCGGATACCGAGGCGGCCAGCACCGCACCCGCGCCGCCGGAGCCGAGCGCGATCTCCAACGCGTCGAACACCCCAGCACCCATCTCGCCGGGCCGCACCAGCGCCTGGGCCGGGCGCACCCGGCCCCGCAGAGCGTCCTCGTGCCGCAGCCAGTCGAGCAACGACCGGAGCACCCCGCCGTCCTCGGCGCTGACACTCAGCAGCAGATCAGAGACGGACTGTGACTGCACGGGCTCATCGTGTCAGACCAGTAAGTCGAACTCTAGCCGCACGGGGAACGGGACACTGGAGGTGAAGGTGTCGGTGACCGCTCCGGAGTCCGCGTAGCCGAAGTCCTCGGCGAGGTGACAGTCCAGCAGGGACACCGGCTTGTCGAGGTCCACGATCCAAACGGGGGATGCCGGCGTCGGCGTACTCGCCTCGCTTGATGACGTAATCGAGACGCCCGGAACCAGGGAAGACGATCTCCACGACGACCAGCACGTCCGCCGCGCAGAGCAGTCCGCCGTCGCGGTCCACCCGGTCGAGCGCCCCAGTATCGACTACCACCAGGTCGGGTCGGCGCACCAAGCCGGGCTGATCCGCGGGAAGGCGCCCCAGATCGATATCAACGTCCTGGATGACGCGCATACCCTCAGGGAGCTGCGGGACCAACTGCATCGCCAGCGCGAGCCCTGCCATATTGTGCTTCGCGGTGGGGCTGGGCGACACCAGGATGCGGCCTTCCATGAGTTCGGTGTAACCCCACCCGGTCTCACCGAGCGTGGCGTACTCCGCAGCGGTCAGCAGACGGCCAGGGGGCAGGCCGGGTACGCCTAGTGGCTCAGCGGCGGTCATGACGCCCAGCGTAAGACAGCTGGAGGTCAACGCCGGATCAGGCGCCAGTCCTCGGTGTGCCGGTACCAGGTCCAGCGCTCGGTGGTTCGGGAAGCGACGCCGTCGCGCCACACATCGGTCGGCCGGCAGCCCAGCTGCACGGCGCGCCCGGCGGCACGGCGTACCCGGTTCCGGAACAGCCCGCCGCGCACCACCCGCACCACCAGCCCGAGCGCGCGGTCCGGCGCCACCTCCAGCCGGCGGGCCCGCCCGCGCAGCATCACCTCCTCGTCGCAGTACGCCACCCCCTCCAGCGGCCGTACCACGCCCAGGCCGACGAGCACACCACCGGAGTCGTCACGAATCAGGGGTATCCGGTCCGGCTCGCCCCGCAGCGCGAGCGCCGCTGCGGCCGTGGGCACTGCCGGCAGGCCCCAGAGTCGGGCCACCACCGAGGGCGCGGAGGGCACGTAGCCCACCGGCACGGTTGCCACGGCGTCGGTACGCAGCAGCCGCAGCAGCACCGCGGCCAGGTCGGCGTCGGTGCCGCAGACCACCAGACGCCGACCGCCCAAGCCCGCCAGTGTCTCGCCGAGATCCTCACGGCCGGGGCGGGCCGGCACCGCCGTCGCCGAAAGCCCCCCGACACCGGGCCACTGCGCGGAGCCGCAGGTCAGCACCACAGCCCCGGCCATGTCCACTCCAAAAGGTTTACGCTCGCGTCGGCGCGCCCGAACCAACCCCTCTTGGAGTACCACATGCCGGCGATCGTGCTGATCGGCGCCCAGTGGGGCGACGAGGGCAAGGGCAAGGCCACCGACCTGCTCGGTGAACGGGCCCAGTGGGTGGTGCGCTACCAGGGCGGCAATAACGCGGGCCACACCGTGGTGCTGCCCGACGGGCAGAATTTCGCGCTGCACCTCATCCCGTCGGGCATCCTCACCCCGGGCGTGACCAACGTCATCGGCAACGGCGTGGTGGTGGACCCCGGGGTGCTGCTGGAGGAGCTGGCCGGCCTGCAGGCCCGGGGCGTGGACACCCAGCGGCTGCTCATCTCCGCCGACGCACACTTGATCATGCCTTATCACGTGGCGATCGACCGGGTCACCGAGCGCTACCTAGGCAAAGCCAAGATCGGCACCACCGGGCGCGGCATCGGGCCCGCCTACCAGGACAAAGTGGCCCGGGTCGGGGTCCGGGCTCAGGACCTGCTGGATGAAAAGATCCTGCGGCAGAAGGTCGAGGCCGCGCTGGAGTTCAAGAACCAGGTCCTGGTCAAGGTCTACAACCGACGCGCGCTGGACGCCGAGCAGGTGGTGGACACCGTGCTGGAGCAAGGCGCGCACTTCGCGCACCGCATCGCCGACACCCGGTTGGTCCTCGATAACGCGCTGCAGCGCGGCGAAACGGTGCTCTTGGAGGGCAGCCAAGGGACCCTGCTCGACGTCGACCACGGCACCTACCCCTTCGTCACCTCGTCGAACCCGACCGCTGGCGGCGCCTGCGCCGGCTCGGGGATCGGCCCCATGAGGATCACCGCCGTGGTGGGGATCCTCAAGGCCTACACCACGCGGGTCGGCTCGGGCCCGTTCCCCACCGAACTGCACGACGCCCTGGGCGAGCGGCTACGCAAGGCCGGTGGGGAGGTCGGGGTCACCACGGGGCGAGACCGGCGGGTCGGCTGGTTCGACGCGGTGATCGGGCGCTACGCGGCGCGGGTGAACGGGATCACCGATTTCTTCCTGACCAAGCTCGATGTGCTCTCCGGTCTGGACACCGTGCCGGTCTGCGTGGCCTATGAGGTCGGCGGCACCCGCCTGGAGGAGATGCCGATGACCCAGACCGACCTGCACCACGCCGTGCCGGTGTATGAGGAGCTGCCCGGCTGGTGGGAGGATTTGTCCCACTGTCGCACCTTCGAGGAGCTGCCGCCCAACGCCCAGGCCTACGTGGCGCGCCTAGAGCAGCTGTGCGGCGCCCGCGTCTGGGCCATCAGCGTCGGACCCGGCCGAAACCAAACGATCGAACTGCGCCCACTGTAGGTTGGGTGAGATGGACACCTCCGGTCAGCCTCTGTGGTCGGTCTACGACGAGATAGGCTCTGACTAGGAGCGTCACGCCGCGGGCAGCGGGCACGGATCGACCTGCTCCGGCTCGGCGAGCCGTTGCCCTACCCGGCGGAGGCGTTCGATGCGAGCATCTGCGCCCTGGCCATCCACTACGTCGCCGACCGACCTGCGGCCTTCGCCGAGTTCTACCGCGTGCTTCGAGCCGGTGCCGCGCTCCGTGGTGTCAACCGGGCACCCCACGACCGACTGGCTCCGCATGGGCGGCTCCTACTTCGACTCGGTGCTCCAAACCGACACGTGGCACCTTCCGACCGGCGACGTACAGGTGCACTTCTGGCGTGAGCCACTCTCGCGGCTGTGCGCAGCGGCGACGAGTGCAGGCTTCGTCATCGACCAGCTGATCGAGCCCCGCCCAGCGGAGAGCATGCGCGAACTCTTCCCCACCGACTACGACACGCTCAACCGAGAGCCCGGTTTTCTCATCCTGAGCCTGCGCAAGTTGCCCTGTGCGACACGGCCGCGCAAGTAGGCACCAAGAGACTTATCGCTGTTAGCGTCCGGGAGGTGAGCGAGCGCCAGTTTCTCGATCGACTACTCCGTGGTGATCTGCATAACGTCCGGTTCGCGGAACTCTGCAAGCTGGTGAAGGCGGTGGGCAGGCGAAGCCGTACCAAGTCCGTCAGCTCCTGCGGCTGGTAGAGCAGTATGATCTTACTGTGGAGGGTATCCAGTGAACGACTATCACATCAACGTGTTCTACAGCGACGACGACGGCGGATACATCGCCGACATACCCGATCTTGAGGTCTGCTCGGCATTCGGTGAAACCCCCGAGCAGGCGGTTGCTGAGGTGTTGCGGGCCAAGGAAGCCTGGCTAGCCGTGGCCGCAGAGGCTGGCCGCGACATCCCTCAGCCGCGTTACCGGCCGGCCATCTACGTCCGCTGACATAGCGCCCTCTAGCCATGATCGCCGGTGTCGGCCGGTGACCGGCTTAGCTGGCTGAGGAGCGCACGGCTGCCAGGGTCGAGGACAGCTCTGCGATAAGCGCTGGGTCGGGCAGCTGAACTGCCCCGTACCACGGCAGTTCAGCGAGCACCTCCGGGACGGTCATCCGAGCACCCAGCAGCCCACCCGTGATGGCCGCGACCGTGTCCGTGTCGCCGCCCATCCCGACGGCCTGCAGGAGCCCATCCCGCAAGCTCACCGCCCCCCGCGTGCACGCCAGGGCCGCGGTCACCGTCTCGGCCGGATCCAGACTGATCCCGTCGGCGGGCGGCTGCCAGGTTCCGGCGAGCAGCGCGGCGAGCAGCACACCCAGCCGATCCCCCGCTGCGCACACCGATCTCGCCTGGGCCTCTTCGTCGATCGCGATGGTGAGCAGCAGCGCCCCGGAGGCTCCTTCCAGTGCCCACGAGGCACATGCCGCGACCACGCAGGCCGCGACCAGCGCGTCCGGGTCAGGATGGGTGACCCGGCTCAGTTCGAGGGTACGGCGTCGACGCCGATCCGGATCGTCGAGCGGGGTGGCCCAGCCGATCGGCAACGCCCGCATCGACGCGCCGTTAGTGGCCTCCCCCCCCCCGCTGGTCAGCGGCGTCCCCGTGGCCCGGAAGTGTTCGATCGCACGGGTGGTGGAGGGACCGAGCCCTGGGATCGACCCAGCCGTGGCGGCCAGTGCCCGCAGGAACACCTGCCCGTCAGCGGCACCGCCGCGTGCGGCGAGGTGCTGGGCGACCAGCACCGTCAACGCGGTGTCATCTGAGGTGGCACCACGTTGCCCTCCCTCGCGGGCGGGCAGCGCCTCGATCTGCGCCGGGCTGGCGGGCGCGGGTGAGGACCCCTCCCACGGCACTCCGAGTGCGTCCCCGCAGGCATAGCCGGTCATCGCCGCTGCGATCCGGTCCGCCGGCGGGTAGGCGAGCACCGGATACAGGTGGACCAACAGCCCGTATCCCCGGGACTGGATCGATCGGCGGGCCGCGGCGCCGTGCTCGACGCTCTCCCGTTCCCGGCCGCTGGCCGCGGCGGCAGCCGACAAGGTCAGCTGGGTATGCGTGATGTCGTAGTGCGTCTGCGATGCGGTGAAGGTGTCGTAGGCGGCACTCGCCAGCCGGTAGGCGGCGGGGCCATCGCCTTCGCGCAGCGCCAGTTCGGCACGGGAATGGGAGATCTTGGCCCGTTCCAGGGTCTCGCCGAGATCGGCGGCGAGCCGCTCAGCCTCGGCATACAAAGCCAGCCCGGCTTCCTGGTCGCCGAGGGCGATCTGGCAGCGGCCCAGCGCGTGCAGGTTGTGCAGGGCGCCACGGGCGTCAGCGATCTCGCGCCGCACCCGCAGCGCCTCGCCGTGCAGGCGCTGCGCACTGGCCCAGTCGTCTCCCCGCGCCTCGGCAACGTTCCCGAGGTTGCCCAGCAACACGGCCTGCAGGCGCAGATCACGCTCGTCCTCCGGCATTCCCGTCACCAGCGCGAGGGCACGGGTGAACAAGAAACCGCCACGCGTCAGGCCGCCACCGAAAAACGCAATCGCGCCGAGCTCGCCCAGGCAGCGGGCACGCTGAGGTAGTGAACCGGAGCGCTCGGCTTCGGTGAGCGCCTGCTGAACATAGCGCTGCGCGTCCGGGAAACGGCCCCGATACAGCTCGATGTCCGCTAATCGGATCAGCACCTCAATACGGTCGACATGGGATGCCTCCAGAGCCGCACTGGCTTCATCGCGTGCCCCGCAAAAATCTCCCCGAACGAACCTCAGCTGGGAACGGAGCAGCCGGACCCGCCCGTCGGAAGGCGGGAGTGCCTCGAGGATTTCCTGCGTCTGGTCCCAGTTCCCCAGAGTAATCATGGCGTTGCCGAGGAGCGGACCGATCTCTTCCAGCGCCAGGTGCGGCCGCACCTTCTGGTAAAGCAGCAACGCCGAATGGTACATCCCGGCCTGTTCGGCGCGTTCAGCGGCCTGCAACGCCGTACGTATCATGTCCGCCACCCGCTCGGCCCGTTCGAAATGAAACGCCGCGGCGGCGAACTGCCCAGCCTGTTCGCACCAGTCGGCCGCCCGGCCATGCAGGAAACGACGGTAGTTCGCGCCGATCTCCCCGTACACCGCGCGCTGCATCAGCGAGTGCACGAAGCCGATCTCTCCCCGCGGGCTTTCCCGCATCAACTGCAACTCCACCGCGGCCGACAGCGCCCGGATTGCCGTCCCTGGATCGGCGTCCATCACATAAGCGATCGCCTCGATGCTCTGGGCGGTCTCGGCGACCACCGCCGCGGCATCCAGGAAACGACGGGTCGTCGGGTCCGCCCTGGCCAGCCGGCGCCGCAGCACCGCCTCGACCCGCGGCGGAATCTCCACCACGTCGCCACGCTGTTCGTCTTTCCGGGGGGCGAGCAGCGCGAGCGTCTCCTTCAAGAAGAACGGATTGCCCCCGGTCAGCCGGAACAACCGGTCCACCAGCGCCTCGTCGGCTACTGAGCCGAGTGCGGCGACCATGTGCACGTACTCGCCGACGTGTGCCCGCTCCAACGGCACGACCGTCAGCACCGCGTACCCTTCCGCGGTCCACCGCGCAAGCAGATCAGCCAGCTGCGGTGTGTCGGAAAGCTGTTCCTCCTGAATGGTGAATACCACCAGCACCTGGTGACTGCGGATCTTGCGGAGCAGGTAGTTGATGAAGAACAGCGTGTCCTGATCGGCCTGATGCAGGTCCTCGACAGCCGACAGCAACCCGTGTTTCTGGGAGATCCCGATCAGAACCCGCGCCAGTTCTTCGTAGACGCCCTCCATCGTCGCCCCGCGCAGCCGCCGGCTCTCGAGGATCGAGTCGCCGATCCGTCCGAGAAATGCGCCGATGAACGGGATGGAATCCAACAACCGCGGCGCGGCGTCCAGCAGGGTTTGCCGGATCCGTTCCCCGCTGCGTCCCAGGTAAGCGGCCAGGGCGTCCTTAAGAGGCAGCAGCGGCTCGGCACCCCGCCCCAGACATTGCACTGAGATCACGGTCATCTCCCGGCGCTGGGCCTCGGCGGCGGCGGCCTGGCTCAGCCGCGACTTCCCGACACCGGACTCTCCAAGCAACAGCACCGCATGTCCCCCTCCCCCGTGCGCTACCCGGGCCACGTGGTCGGTGAGGAGCTCCAGCTCCAGGGTGCGGTTGACCATTGGTTCCGGCGCAACCCCGGCGGGCCTGCCGGCATCGTTACCGTTCCCGCTACCGTCCTCCCTGCCGTCCCTACTGCCCTGCCTGCGCCGTGCCATTCGTGCCTCCCCTGACGGGCCTCCCCTGACACCGAACCTGGGGCTCGCCAGGTCCGAAGACTCTACCCTCGCTGCAGGGAGCTTGCCGGCCACACCGGCCGGAGCGTCCACAGAGGGGGATGGGCGTGGTCGGCTATCAGCACACACGGCAGCTCAGTGGGTGGTCTCAGGAACCCTCCGGGACGGGGAGGTCGCTGGCCGCCCTTGACGGGCTGAACTTCTTCCTCGCCGACGTCCAGAACGGGCTCGGCCCGTTCCTGGGGATCTATCTGGTCAACCAGCCCGGCTGGAACGCGGCAAGCATCGGGCTGATGCTGACCCTGAGCGTCGCCACAACCCTGGCCGTGCAGACACCGACGGGGGCCCTCATCGACCGGACCTCCCACAAACGGGCGCTGATCATCGGTGCCACGGTGCTGGTGTCGGCCGGGGCCGTCATCGTGACCATCGCTCCGAGCTTCGCTGTGGTCGCGACGGCACAGCTGGTGATCGGGGTGGCTGGGGCGGTCTTCCCACCCGCCATCGCCGCGATCGCCCTGGGCCTGGTGGGACCCGCCGGCTACACCTACCGCACCGGGCGGATGCAGGCGTTCAACCACGCCGGCAACGTCATCAGCGCGGCGGCCGTGGGGATCGCCGGCTACCTGGTCTCGATCCGCGCCAGCTTCTGGCTGGCCAGCGTCCTCGGCATCTTCGTGATCGCCACAGCACTCACGATCAATCGGCGACTCATCGATCACGATCTGGCGCGCGGCTTCGTACCACAGGACACCGGGACGGGCCCATCATCGGGCTTCGCCGTGCTGCTACGCTGCCGACCGCTGCTCGTCCTGGCGGTCTCGATCCTGCTGTTCGACCTCGCCAACGACGCCATGCTGCCGATCATTGGCCAGAAGCTCGCCGCCCATCATGCTGGCCAGGGAATGCTGTTCCAGGCCGCGCTGATCATCGTGGCCCAGATGGTGATGCTCCTCATGGCGATCCTGGTCGCCCACCGTGCGGACCGGTGGGGCCGCAAGGCCATCTTCCTGGCCGCGTTCCTGGCCCTGCCGCTGCGTGGCGTGCTCTTCGCACTGGCGACCAACTCCACCTGCACCGTCGCGATCCAGGTCCTCGATGGCGTCGGCACCGGGATCTTGTGGGCGCTGCTCCCCATCATGGTCGCCGACCTCACCCGCGGCACCGGACGCTACAACGTCGCGTTCGGGGCGGTCACCACGATGCAGGGCATCGGCGCTGCGCTCAGTACCACGCTGGCCGGCGCCGTCGTCGTCCTGGGCGGTTATGACCTGGCCTTCCTCACCCTCACCGGGATCGCGCTACTCGCCCTGGGAGTGTTCTGCTTCGGGGTGCCGGAAACCAGCACCCCGTGAGGGAACTTCCCGAAGCCCAGGGGCGACCAGTCGTGTCATGGAATCAGCTGCGTCCCGGGATGCGCGCCGGTGGTTGCAGCTGGTGCTAGGCGCCCTGTGGGTAGTGGACGGGTTGCTGCAGTACCAGCCCTTCATGTTCACCCCGGGATTTGCTCGGAGCCTCGTGGCCACGGCGCAGGGTAACCCGCACGCGATCGCCGCGTCGATCACGTGGGCGGCCGGGATCGTCGCCGCCCACCCGGTGGCTACGAATGCGGCGTTTGCCACGATCCAGGTGCTGCTGGGTGTGGGCATCGCGTGGCGGCCCACCTTGAAGGTGGCGCTGGCGGGGTCGATCGTCTGGTCGGTGGCGGTGTGGTGGTTCGGGGAGGGACTCGGCTCGGTGTTGACCGGCTCGGCCAACCCGCTGTCGGGCGCGCCCGGGGCGGTGATCCTCTACGCGCTGCTGGCGGTCCTGCTCTGGCCGACCCACCGGCCCGAGCAGTCCGATCCGGCGTGGTCGTTCGTGGCTGCCCGGCCGGTGGGCCCGCAGGTCGCGCGCCTGCTGTGGCTGGTGTTGTGGGGCGCCCTGGCGTACTTCGCGGTGCAGCCGGGCTACCGGACCCCGCAGGGCCTGCACGACATGCTCTCCGGGACGGCCCAGGGCCAACCCCGATGGCTGGCCAGCATCGGCCAGCACGCCGCCGGCCTGGTCGCCGGGCGAGGCGGCACCGTGTCCATCATCATCGCCGTCGTGCTCGGTGTGATCGCGCTCGGGGTGTTCGTCCCCGTCCCGATCGTGCGGGTCGTCCTGGTGGTGGCTGTGGTGGCCGCGGCGGTGATCTGGGTCGTCGGCGAAGCCTTCGGTGGCGTGTTCACCGGCCAAGGCACCGACCCGAACACCGGGCCGCTGCTGGCGCTGCTAGCCGCCGCCTACTGGCCGCTGCCAGCGCGCACCGGAAGGTAGCTCACGCGCTCATCGGAGGCATCGCGCCATCGCGCATGTCGGTGACGGTGACGACGAAGGGCCGCATCATCTCGGTGTCCTCATGTTCGAGGATGTGGCAGTGGTAGACGTAGCGGCCGGGAATGTCGAACCGGACGGCCACCTCGACAACGTTGCCGGGATCGACCCTGATCACGTCGTTCCATCCGTGGACCTCGCTGGGCTGGAAGGTCCTGGGCGGGTTCTGGGTGTCGGGCACCAGCGGCGCTGAGGTCTTGCGGGTCTCGGGGTTGTACAGGTTCACGTTCGCGTCGGTGACGACCAGGCGGCTCCCGGCCGGGCCGAGCGGCTGGAACTGGGACTGGTGAATGTGCATGGGGTGGGTGTCGCCGGTGGCGTTGACGAATCGCCACACCTGCCACTGCCCCACCCTGGGCCGCAGCGCCACCCGGTCGTAGAAGGACACCCGGCTACTCGATGGCGCCGGGTCCTGTGCCGCCCAGTCCTGCACCCGGTAGGTCTTGGGGACCGGATCGCCGGGAAACTGGATAGCGATCCCGCCCTCCGGATCCTCGAGGAGCTCGTGCAGGTAGAGGTGGCCGGGTGGGGTCGTTTCGGCGAGCAGGATGATCCGCTGGTCAGGCTCGGTGATCGTGAACTGGGCCGGTTCCTCGGCAGGCGCGCCTTGCTGCGGTCCGCGCACGAGGCGGCGAAACGTCGGGTTGAGCACGGCCGCCGCAGTGGTGGTGAACAGGGAGTGCGGGGCGCCGCGCGTCGGGGCGTCCTGGTCAAGGTCGATCCGCAGGACCCAGGGGTAGGGGTTGCGGTCTGGCCGGTCGCCGTGGGTCAGCAGCCTGGCCAGCGGCAGTGGCGGAGCCCCCTGGAATGGGGCCTGCGCGGAGTTGATCAGCAGGAGCTGTTCGGTGTCGGGCAGGCCGGTGAGGTCGAGCAGGATGTCGATCCGGTCGGAGGACGCCACGGTCAGGGACTGGTCATTGGTCAGCTGCCACGGCCGCCACAACAGGCCACCGCCGGTGCCGATCACCAGGACCCGGTCGTGCTGGGGCGTGACCACCACCGTGCCGTCCGCGTCGGTGCGGACGCTCACCAGGTGCAGCCGGTAGGTGCGGGCGTTGCTGGCGTTGAGCAGCCGCAGCCGGTAGACCATCGGGCGCAGCGGCACCCTCGGCCACAGCGTGCCGTTGACGAGGGTGAGCGGGCCGAAGAACTCCGCGGTATCGGTGGTGACCTTGTGGAGCAGCCGCAGCTCGCCGTCAACAACGTCGAGGTTGCGGTCCTGCAGGACCATCAGGATCTCCCCATCGGCTGCGGTGGTCGGCAGGCCCAGCTCCCGCTCGCGCGCATCCCGCACCAGGTAACCGCGGCCCACCAGCCCGGAGTAGGCGTGATACCGGGTGCCGTTCATGGCGTGGTCGTGGTACCAGAGGAACTCCCCGACCTTGCCCAAGCCGAGATCGAGGTTGTCGTAGCTGTTGGGGTAGCCGGAGACCTGGTCAGCACCGGTGGCCAGCATGTTGTCCGGCCAGCCATCGGCGTCGGACGGTGAGTGCCCGCCGTGCAGGTGGATCGTGGTCCACCCGATCGGGACACTGGAGGTGTCCTCGGGTGTCCCGCCCTGCGCGCCGAGGTGGTTTTGCACCGAGTCGGTGGCTCCCTGGGGGTCGGGCAGGATCGCGGTCGCGACGGGCAGCCGGGCCGGTGGCCGCGTCGGATCCCAGGGGTGCGCTGAGGCCGGCAGGCGGTTGCGCCACTGCACCAGCGTCTGCTGGCCGACCGGCGTCTCCAGCAGGGGGCCGGGTGAGACGATGGGGCCCTCGACGCCAAAGCCCCACACCGGGACGGCCGGCAGCTCGGGGTGGATCGCCATCGTGGTCTCAGCGATGGCGATGTCGTGCACGAATCCAGGCCGCAGCTGGTATGCCTGCGGCGGGCTCAGCGACACCTGGAACGGAGCGAGCACCTGATCAGGCCGCATCGGGTTCTGGGGACCCACCAGGCCGCTCCCGTTCGGTGGCGCCGTCTGCCCAGCCTCCACCGTCGGTGAGATCCGCCCTTGACCAGCCATCGCCCCTCGCCTCCTCCTCCAGCGGCGCGCCCCAGGGCACCCTTCCACACCAGCCGCGAGGAGTGTCAACCGAATATCGCTGGGCTCCACCGCCGCGTGGCGGCGAGACTCCATGGCCGCGTGGCGGTTAGCCGCAGCGTCAGGGGATGATGACGGTATGGGTAAGCACGAGAAACCGCAACCGGAACCGGAACCGACCCCGACGGGCTCCAACCCTGCCCCGGGCCCGCCGCCGCCTGAGGGTCCGGGAGGCAAACACGCGAAGAAGTGACCGCTGCCGGCACGCCGATCGGGGTTTATTGCGGAATCTGCGTTCAACGCTAGAGAGCCAGATACTGTCCGAGCATGGACCCGGTGCGTAACCCGTTCGCCCCCGGTGCCGGCCAGCGGCCGCCCGAGCTGGCCGGGCGAGACCGCGAGCTGGCCGCCTTCGAGGTAGTGCTGGAGCGGGTGGCCCGCGGCCGTCCCGAACGCTCCCTGGTGCTGACCGGTCTGCGCGGAGTGGGCAAGACAGTGCTGCTCGGCGAGCTCCGGTCGATGGCGATGCGCCGGGGGTGGGGTGCCGGCAAGGTCGAGGCACGCCCGGAGGGCGGGCTGCGCCGCCCGCTGTCGGCCGCGCTGCACCGTGCGGTGCGGGATCTCGCGCTGCGCCACCGCGCCCCGGACCGGGTCACCGATACGCTCGGGGTGCTCAAGGCCTTCGCGTTGCGCGCCACGCCGCGGGACGCCAAGCTGCGGGATCGCTGGCAGCCGGGCATTGACGCGCCAGTCGTCGCGGGCCGGGCCGACTCCGGGGATATCGAGATCGACCTGGTGGAGCTGTTCACCGACGTCGCCGAGCTGGCCACCGACGTCGGCACCGGGGTGGCGCTGCTGATCGATGAGATGCAGGACCTGGCGCCCGGGGACATCTCCGCGCTGTGCGCCGCGTGTCACGAGTTGTCCCAGTCCGGGGCGCCGCTGGTGGTGGTCGGTGCCGGGTTGCCGCACCTGCCGGCGGTGCTGAGCGCGTCGAAGTCCTACTCCGAGCGGCTGTTCCGCTACCTGCGGATCGATCGGCTGGATCGTGCCGACTCCGACCGCGCGGTGGTCGCACCGATCGAGCGGGAGGACGTCGCGATCACCCCCGAGGCGCTGGACACGCTGTTCGAGACCTCCGGCGGCTACCCCTATTTCGTGCAGGCCTACGGCAAGGCCGCCTGGGACGCCGCTCCCACCTCGCCGATCGGGATCCTCGACGTTCAGGTGGCTGCGCCCGAGGCCGAAAGCGAGCTGGCGGTCGGGTTTTTCGGGTCCCGGTTCGAGCGGGCCACTCCCGCCGAGCGGGAATACCTGCAGTCGATGGCCGAGCTCACCGGCGGCCAGGACACGCCGGTCGGCACCGCCCAGGTGGCCCAGGCCCTGGGCCGCCGGGCCTCCTCGCTGTCCCCCGCCCGGGACAGCCTGCTCAAGAAGGGGCTGGTCTACTCCGGGGAGCGGGGGCAGGTTGCGTTCACCGTCCCGCATTTCGGACGTTTCCTGCTCGGCAGGCTGGCTGACTAAACTCCGATCTTCACTCGAACGAGTGAATCGACGGTGGGTCGGCCGGCGCGTGTAACAACGCCATCGCGCGGTGCGATGACACGGGTAGCCCCGTGATGCTGTTGGACCCCCGACCCGGCAGCCTCACGGGGCTTTCCTTTGCACCGAGGTTGCACCGAGGTAATAGGGCCGTCCCCAGCGGCGAGCGAGCGGTACCCTCATCGCCGTGTCCGACAGCAAGCTCGAGATTCAGATGCTCCACGATCGTGTCATGGTGCGGCTGGTAGGCGGGGACGGCGAGCGCCGCAGCAGCGGGGGAATCCTCATCCCGGCGACGGCGCAGGTAGCCAAGCGACTGTGCTGGGGCGAGGTGTACGGCATCGGTAACCACGTCCGCACCGTCCAGGTCGGCGACCGAGTGCTGTTCAACCCCGACGACCAGTTCGAGGTGGAGGTACACGGATGCGCATACCTGGTCATGCGGGAACGGGACCTGCAAGCGGTGGCCAGTGAGCGCACCGAACACGGGACGGGCCTGTATTTGTGACGCCACCCGAGGAACCGGCGCAGCCCGGGTGGTGGCTCGACCCCGATAGCACCCCAGAGAGGACCACTGGGATCCCGGTGCGCCACCGCAGGCGTGCGGCCAGGCGTCCTCGAACCCTGCCCCGCGCGGGCATCGTCGCGGCTGCCGTGCTCGGGGCGCTCGCGCTGATCTATGGCATCGACCTCGTGACCTCCGCGGGTAAGGTTCCCCGCGGCGTCACCGTCGCGGGAGTGCCCGTCGGCGGGATGACCCGGCTCGCGGCCCAGCGGCGGCTGCATGCGCAGCTCGGTCCGCATCTGGAGGCGCCGATCGCGCTGCGCGTCGGTGACGTCGATGCCACCCTTGAGCCCAGCCAAGCCGGCTTCACCCCGGACTGGGCCGCCACCCTCGCGCAGGCAGGCGGGCAGCCACTCAACCCGTGGGCCCGCCTGGTCTCGCTGTGGCGAACCCGCAACGTCCGCTTAGTCACCCAGAGTGACCGGGCAGCGCTCACCGCGGCCCTGCAGAAGCTGCGCAGCCGCACCGACCGGGAGCCAGTCGAGGGCACGATCCGCTTCGCGGGAACCCGACCGGTCCCGGTCACCCCCCGATCTGGCCAGCGTCTGGACCTCCCCGCCGCCACGGACCTCATCCTCGCGACCGGGGTTCCCGGCGGCACGGTGCGCCTGCCCGTGCAGACCCAACCGGTGCGTACCACCGCCGACGGGATCGCGGCAACGCTGCGTGAGGTCGTCGAACCCGCGGTGTCGGCCCCGGTCACGGTCACCGGAGTGGGCGGCAAGGCCGTGCTCACACCGGAGGTCATCGCCTCAGCGCTGCGGTTCGCCCCGGACAGCCAGGGTGGCCTGACCACCACCCTCGACAATCCCACGGTGATCGCCGCCCTGAGCCCGCAGCTGGCCTCGACCCAGCGAGTAGCCAAGAACGCCGAGGTCCTGGTCCAGGGCGGCGCGCCGGTGGTGCTGCCCTCGGTCGAGGGCCGTGGTATCGACTGGGCCGCCAGCCTGCTACCGCTGCTCACTGTGCTGCACAACTCCGGGGCGGCGCGCACCCTGCCGGCTAGCTACGTCGCCCTGCCCCCGACCCTGAGCACCCAGCAGGCCCGCGCGCTCGGGATCACCACCCCGATCAGCACTTTCACTACCAGCGGGTTCGCCACCGACTCCGGGCAGAACATCCGCCGGGTCGCCGAGCAGGTCAACGGGGCGATCGTGCGGCCAGGAGAGACGTTCAGCCTCAACGGGTACACCGGCCCGCGCACCGCCGCCACCGGGTACGTGGACGCCGGGATCATCGACCACGGCCGTCCCAGCCGGGGCATCGGCGGCGGCATCTCCCAGTTCGCCACCACGATCTACAACGCCGCGTACTTCGCGGGCATGACCGACGTCGAGCACAAGGAGCACAGCTACTACATCAGCCGCTACCCCGCGGCCCGGGAGGCCACCGTGTTCGAGGGCACCATCGACGTCAAGTTCCGCGACGACTCCCCCACTGGCATCCTCATCCAGACGGCGTGGACCCCCTCCTCGATCACCGTGACGTTCTGGGGCACCAAACACGTCGACGTCGAGTCGATCACCGGGTCACGCACCAACTTCACCGACCCGAAAACCGAGGTCATCCACGACCAGCCGTGTACCGCCACGCCAGGCTCCCGTGGCTTCACCGTCACCGACACCCGCGTCATCCGCGACGCCACCACCCACGCGGAGCGCAGCCGCCACACCCGCAAAGTCACCTACGACCCCATCCCCCACATCATCTGCGCGGCCTAGCGCGCTCAGAAGGCGTCTTCGGGGAGGTCCATCAGCGTGTTGTCGGTGGTCTCGACGAGGGTGCGGCGCACAGTGAGCTCGGGGAGAACGTTGCGGGCGAAGAACGACGCCGCCGCAACCTTGCCCTGGTAGAACAGCTCGTCCTTCGGGGAGACCTCCCCGGCCAGGGCGCTCAGGGCCACCTCCGCCTGGCGCAACAGCAGCCAGCCGATCAGCACGTCGCCCGTGCTCATCAGCAAGCGCACGGTCTGTTGCGCGACTTTGTAGACGTTGCGCGGGTCCTGCTGCGCCGACATCACAAAGCCGATCATCGCGCTGATCATCGCCTGCAGCTCACCCAGTGCGGTGGCCAGCAACGCCCGTTCCTCCTTGAGCAGGCCATGATCGCTGCCGGCATCCAGGAACGCCTGAATCTCCTTGTTCACCTGTCCGAGTGCCCGGCCTCCGTCCCGGACGATTTTGCGGAAAAAGAAGTCCTGGGCTTGGATGGCCGTGGTGCCCTCGTACAAACTGTCAATTTTGGCGTCGCGAATGTACTGCTCGATGGGGTAGTCCTGCAGGAAACCCGACCCGCCCAAGGTCTGCAACGACAAGGTGAGCATCTCGTAAGCCCGCTCGGAGCCTACCCCTTTGACCACGGGTAGCAGCAGGTCGTTGACTCGTGCGGCCAGCTCGGCTTCCTCGCCACCGATCTCGGCTGTGTCCTGGTAGCTCGCGGCGTAGAGGTACAGCGCGCGCAGGCCCTCGGTGTAGGCCTTCTGCAGCATCAGCATCCGGCGCACGTCGGGGTGGTGGGTAATCGTCACCCGCGGAGCGGTCTTGTCGCGCATGCACGTGATGTCAGCACCCTGGACTCGCTGCTTGGCGTACTCCAACGCGGTGAGATAGCCGCTGGACAACGTCGCGATCGCCTTGGTGCCGACCATCATCCGGGCATAACAGATCACCTGGAACATCTGCGCGATGCCGTTGTGCACGTCGCCGAGCAGCCAGCCGACCGCAGGTGTGCCATGCGCGCCGAAAGTGAGCTCACAGGTGGTGGAGGCCTTGATACCCATCTTGTGCTCGACGCCGGTCACGAACACGCCATTACGGACACCGAGTTCGCCGGTGTCGGTATCGAAATGGTATTTCGGTACCAGAAACAGCGAGAGGCCCTTGGTTCCCGGGAGCGGGGTGATCCCGGGACCTTGGGGCCTGGCCAGCACCAGGTGCATGATGTTGTCGCTCAGATCGTGCTCGGCCGAGGTGATGAAGCGCTTCACCCCCTCGAGGTGCCACGAGCCATCGGGTTGCAAGATCGCGCTGGTGCGCCCGGCGCCCACGTCTGAGCCCGCGTCGGGCTCGGTCAGCGCCATGGTCGCGCACCAGCCCTTATCGATCATGAGTTGGGCCCAGCGCCGCTGCTCGGGGGTGCCGTTGTGGTGCACCACAGCGGCCATGCTGGGGCCACTGAGGTACATGAACACCGCCGGGTTGGCGCCCAGCATCAGCTCCGAGGCGGCCCAGCGCAGGGTGGCCGGGGCGCCGTAGCCGCCCAGCTCGGCAGGCAGATCCAGCCGGTACCACTCACCGTCCCACAGCGCCTGGTAGGACTTCTTGAATGCCGCGGGGAGCTCGATGCTGTGCGTCTGGGAGTCGAAGGTCGGCGGGTTGCGATCGGAGGAGGCGAAGGACTCCCCCAGTGGCCCGCGGGCCAGCCGGTCAAGCTCGGTGAGCAGGGAGTGCGCGGTGTCGTGGTCCATCTCGGCGTACGGGCCGACACCCATGCGCTCCTGTACCCGGAACACCTCGAAGAGGCTGAACTCCAGGTCGCGGAGATTGCTCTTGTAGTGACCCATGTCCTCGCTCCGACGCCCTCGTGACACCGAACCTACTCACTAGTAACAACAGCTTATTACCGGCTAGTAACCCAGGCAAGTCCGGCACGTCGCGATGTGAGCGCGCACACGTTCAACCTGAGTACAGTTCTAGATCAAGCCGTCCGGGGAACACCTCGGTTGTGATATTCGACCCGAGAGGAGAGCCGTGATGACAGTGCCGGGGCGGCGACGCCGCTACACCCCACGCCGTTGGGATCCCTTTGCCGGGTTTCCCGGGTTTGACGATTTATTTGACCAGATGAACCGGATGTTGAGCAGCGCGTTCCCCGATGTGGCCAAGATCAGCGTCAACTCCTGGTCACCGCCGGTGGACATCCAGGAGACCGACAACGAGTACCTGATCGAGGCGGACCTGCCCGGAGTACGCCCAGACGACGTCACCATCGACTTGCAGGGCAGGGAGCTGCGCATCGGTGGCGAGTACGGCACCGCGGAGCAGGAGGAGAGCGAACAGCAACGCCTTCGCCGGACCGGTCGCTTCGACTACCGGCTGACGCTGCCCGGCGAGGTGAGCAGCGAGTCCTGCACAGCCGACCTCGAGCACGGTGTCCTGCGGTTGCGGCTGCCGAAGGTCGCCCCCAGCGTCCGCAGGCGCATCCCGGTGCACACCCGACCCCAGATCGACCAATTGCCATCGGGAGCCGCCCCCTCCGCAACCGAGTAGCGATCAGCCGGTGTCCAGCGGGACGGCTGGCGCTTGCACCAGGCCCAGGTGCACTCGCTGGCGCGGGAGGAGGGCATCGAGCGCCCAGTCCACTGCCGTGCGGATCCGGTTGCCGGGCATGGCGGCCAGGTGGTAGGCCCGGGTGACGGCCTTGGCCGCCGTCCCGGACAGTGCCACGTTCAGCGGGTTGGCCGCCGCGTCGCGACCCCCGAGGTCCACGAGGAACCCCAGGTCGCGGTGCCGGTAGGTCGCCGGGTGGCCGCGTCCGAGGGAGGCGGCCACATTGCGGGCGGCGAGTTTGCCTTGCCGCACGGCGTGCTGGGCGGTCATCGCAGTGAGCTGCCCGGGCCGGGTAACGTCCGGGACGGCGGCGGCGTCCCCGCAGGCGAACACCCCCGGGCTGCCGGCTACCCGCAACTGGGTGTCCACGGCAATGCGGCCCCGCTCCAGCGGCAACCCGAGTAGCTCGACCAAGGGGTCGGGGCGCACCCCCACACACCAGATCAACGTGCGGGTAGCCACGAACTCCCCGGTGCTCAACCGCACTCCCTCGGCAGTCGCCTCGTCCACTGAGGTGCCGGTCAACACCTGCACTCCCCGCTCGCGCAACACCCGATCCGCGGTCGCGGACAGCCGGGGATCCAGCTCGGGCAGCACCCGCGGGGCCAGGTCCAGCAGTAGCCACCGCATCGGCTGCCCGGCCAGCTGGCGATTCCCCGCAGCCAGGTCCCTGGTGAGTAGCGGACCCTGGGCGGCCACCTCGGTGCCGGTGTAGCCGGCGCCGACCACCACAAACGTGCAGCGCGCCGCCCGCTGGTCGGGATCGTCGGTAGCGGCAGCGAACTCGACCTGGCGGGTGAGGTGGTCCCGGAGGTAGAGCGCCTCGGGGATGCCGCGGAACCCGTGGGCGTATGCGGCCACCCCGGGGACGGGCAGCAGCTTGTTCACACTGCCTACCGCGAGCACCAGCCGGTCGTATCCCAGGTGGTGGCGACCGCCTTCGGGGTCGGCGTAGCTGATCCGCCGGGCACCCAGGTCCACCCCGTCGACGTCACCCAGAAGCAACCGCACCTCCGGCAACGTCGCGGCCAGCGACACGGACACCCGCCGCGGATCCAGCACCCCGGAGGCCACCTCCGGCAGCAGCGGCAAGTACAGGAAGTAGTCCGTCGAGTTGACCACCACGACCTCCGCAGCGCCGCCCAAGCGCCGCGATAGGCCTCGGGCAGCATGGAACCCGGCGAACCCGGCTCCAACGACCACAACCCGCCCCAACGCCTCCGACGACGTGGCCATCAGCCCTCCCGACAGTGGCGATCCCGACAAGGCGATCGAGTCCGGGGCGATCGAGTCCCGGCCGGCCCACGCTATCCCAACCGGGCCGTTTGTGGCGGTGCTGGACGGGTACCTCCTGCTGACCTGAGCAGGTGCCGCCAGTCGGGGAAAGGGATAACCATGGCGTGCGGATCGACCACACCGACGACTCGCTGACCGTGGGCGAGCGGGGTCCGACGCTACTGGAGGACTTCCACGCCCGCGAGAAGACCACTCATTTCGATCATGAGCGGATCCCGGAGCGGGTGGTGCACGCCCGCGGGGCGGGTGCCTATGGCACGTTTAGGCCCGACGCGGTGGCCACGCTAGGTGCTGATGGCTACGCGATGCACTTCATCACCGAAGCATCAAGCACGCCAAGCCGGTCGTCGCGCTTGGCGGCGGCGCCACGCTGGTGGGACGGGCCACCGCGCAGGTCGTGACGCTAGCCGCCACCGACGGGGCCGTGGTCAACGAGCACGGCGTGCTGGGCGCCCCGTCGGCCACCACCGAACTTCCTGAGGGGTTGGTCGAATCGTTCTGCGACCTGCTCGCCGGCCACCGGGTATGGGCCCGCCCCCGGGCCGCCATCCCCGCGTGAGCCCCCGCGCAGCTACCCTGTGCTCTCCGTGGCCCCTGCCCCGAGCGAGCCGAGGGAGTACCGACCGCTGCTGACGCAGCGAGCGCGGCGCCCGGCAGTGATCGTCATCGTGCTGGCGATCACCGTGGTCGTCGTGCTCGGCTTGCGCTATGCCGACCAGGACATGCCCGGGCGGCTGGACCGCGGGGTGGACGCGCTGATCAGAAACCACCTACGTCCCGACCAGCCCCTCACCCGGGCGCTGGTCAGCCTCGGGACCCTCCCGCACGCTGCCCTTCTCCTCGCCGCCGTCACCAGCGCCGCGGCCGCTGCCCGGCGGTGGTCGGGCGTGCTGCTCACCCTCGTCGGCACCGTGACCGCGACCACGATCACCGAGCTGATCCTCAAACCGCTCGTCGGGCGGCTGCGCTTCGGGCATCTGTCGTTCCCCAGCGGGCACACCACGGTGGTCGCCGCACTCGCCATCGCGGGTGCGATCCTCATCGGGGGAGCGCGGTGGCCTCGGGGTATCGTCGCGCGCCTGCTCAGCGGTCTTGTGCTTCTCGCCCTCGCTGCCGGCGTCGCGGTCTCGCTGGTCACCGAGCGCATTCACTACACCACCGATACCCTCGCCGGCTACTGCGTCGCCCTCGCGACCGTGCTCACCGTGGCGCTGTGTCTCGACTTACCTCACAACCGCCGTTCGGCTCCGAATGGCGGTCACAAGACCCTCGCCAGCCGCCATTCGGCTCCGAATGGCGACGACAGTGGAACCGGCTAGCCGCCGGGAGCTGGAGACTGTGCGGGAGCAGTCGACCGACGGCCAGCCGGGGTCTTACGGAGCTGCGAGTTCTCTGCCGTCGCCGCGGCCGGGGTGCAGCATTCGCCAGAGTCACCCGGGGCAGCGATGACGGCCGCGCCGCGCCCGGCCGGTGGTGGGCTGGGTGGCCGCCGTCATCGCGGTGCATGCCGCGCAGGACCGACCGACCGGCGCGGCCAGTGCCGCAGCCACCACGCGGTATCCACACACCGCCTGGTACACCCCGCTGCGTTGGCCGGCGGCCGCGTCCTCGTCGGTCACGTCGTGCGCCAGGCCGTCGACACAGCAGGTGATCGGGGTGGTGTACCGCCGCCCAGCAACCCTCGGCGGCGGCGCGTCGGTGCCTGGCATCTACGGACCTCTCGCTCTCGGTGTAGTGGGCGACGGCGGCCCCGGCCGGATCGGGGGATGGGACACGGCCGGAGCCGCCGCCAGCTGTGGTGGAGCTGGTGGAACGCCGGGGCGCACAGTCTCCGACGCTCCACCAGAGGCTGGTGGCAGGACTACGGCGACATCCTCAGCGAACCAGTGGAAATGCTCATCGAGCTGGAGGTGCACGCCGCCTGGATCCGCAGCTACGAAGGCCACCTGATCCCCGGGCTACTGCAGACCAGCGAGTACGCCGAGCGGATCATGACCGCCGGTTCCATGCACATCCGGGTGGCCGACATCGACTGCTACCTGGAGCTGCGGATGCGCCGCCAGAAGCGCCTGGCCGAGGGCATGCGCTTCACCGCCATCCTCTCCGAAGCCGCGATCCGCCAGCAGGTCGGCGGCCCGACCGTGCTGCGCGAGCAGCTCCGTCACATCACCCGGGCCATCCGCGAGTACGACGTCACCGTCCAGGTAGTGCCCTTCACCGCCGACGCCCACGCCGCGCTGGGCGCCTCCTTCGTCATCATCCAATGGCCCGACGAGGACGACGCCGAAGCCGTCTACGTCGATGGAGAGACCATCTGGACCGTCCACGAGCGGGATGGCGCCATCCGGCAGTACGTGCACGCCTTCGCCTCCGTACAGGCCCAAGCACTCCCACCCCGAGAGTCCCTCGACCTCATCCACACCGTCATCAAGGACTAGCACCATGACCATCACCCGCGTCGCGCCGCAGGCGGCCCTGGCCGGCGCGACCTACCACAAGTCCACCCGCAGCACCGCCAGCGGTAACTGCGTCGAGGTCGCCGATCTTCCCGGTGGCCACCGCGCGGTCCGCGACAGCAAGCACCCCACCGGCCCAGTGCTGCGCGTCACCAGCACCGCCTGGGCCGCCTTCATCACCGCCCTGCGCACCGGCGAGTTCGCCTGACCCCCACCCGGCTCATGCTGTCCGTGAACTCGACACCACCGACGTTTCACGGCCCGCCAACGTCGCTGGTGTCGAGTTCACGGCTTCGGGATGGATGATCGGCTGGCCGAGGCAGGTCGGGCCACAGCCGGTGACAACGTCTCCGGCTGGCTCGCCAAGCTGGTGCGCGCCGAGCGGCTGGAGGAGACCGACGGGGCGCGAGCTTGAGGCGCGGTGAGGTCTGGCGCTATCAAGCAATCTCGCGATCCCGGCCGGTGCTGGTGGTTAGTTGCGACGAACTCGGGCGACGCCGATCAGCCAATTGCAGTCGACGTCACGCCCTTCAGCCCGCAAGGGCCGGCCGCGCTGCTCACCGTGCACCTGGGTGAGGAACTGGGCGGCTACGCGCGATGCCGCACCATCAGCTTCGCCGATGCCCAACGCTTCGCCGAACTACGCGGCACCGTCCCCGAGTCGACCATGGAACAGGTCGACATGGCGCTGCGCGCCGCGCTGAGCCTGTGAAGTTCCTGACTTTACCGGGCACTGGTTCGGCACTCACTCATGAAGGAGCCAGAATGGACGCTGATAAGCCTACAACAGAGATCGGACATGACTTTCAGCCGGGCACCCGGTGGGGTCAGTCTCGAGTGGCCGAGCACTATGACAACCTCGGCGGTGCTTGTGACTGGGTGCTTGGGTATCCATTTATGATACGCGAGCTGGTCCGCGACGCCACCCCCGAGTCCGTGCTGGATCTAGGTTGTGGTCCGGCAAGATCGCCGCGCACTTGGCCACGACACTCGGCTGCCGAGTCGTTGCTGTCGATCCGTCACCGGCCATGCTCGCGGTGGGTGTCGACCGCCACAACCACCCGCTTGTGGAATACAGTTTGACGAACGTGAGGACTTAACGTTCTTGACCGACAAGAGCATGGACGCGGCCATATGCTGTTTTGTGTTCGTCAACGTGTCCCATGCGGAGCGCATCCAACGTCTCACGCGGGAGGTTCACCGAGTGCTCCGCCCGGGAGGCCGTTTTATTGTGCTCGATGTCCATCCAGACAGCACCGGAATCCAGTTCGCCGGCCACCGTAACGGCTTGCTCGGGGAAACCTACCGCGATGGTCAGCTCCGCCCGGCTGTACTCGGTCCCCCCGATACTGCACAGATGCACTTGATCGATTACCATTGGTCTCGGGCAAGCTATCGAGACTTTCTGCAATCCGCCGGTTTCAAAGACTTGAGGGAACAGGCACCGGTGCTCGCCGATGCCCGCGACCTCGCAGAGCTTCGGCTCTTGGCTGGTCCCTGGATCGCGGAGCGACACTGGCCTCCGTTCCTCCTCATCACCGGACACAAGCACTGACGGGGAGGGCTCAGCCTTAACCGTGAGCGACAAGGTAAGTGGTCTACTTCTGGCGCAAACACAGGAGGGTTCGACCTGGACGAGCGTGCCCGACACGTAAACGGCGCGGTGCTGGAAGATGCCTCCCAGCAGGTGCTGGACCCCGACGATGACACGCGACCTCGACGAGGCCAGGATCACCGAACTAACCGGGTGCTTGCCGCGAGCATCCCGACGGTGACCAGATAGCAACTTTCACGGAAATTTCGAACTCGACATGGGGTCATCCGACGACGTCTACATGAGCCGACGAGGTCCTTCACATATCAACAACTTGCTCCCAATTGTACTGCGGATTAGAGAAGTGTCCATAAGTTGCCGTTTTGCCCTCCTGTTGTCGTCACCCAAGGAGACATCAATCATCACCGGCTGCTCGCATCCGAATACATATGCCACTGAAACGAGACAGCTCTCGACAGTTCCCGCAGCAACCACACTCTTTGCGGCTAATCTTGCCATGTATGCACCGGACCGACCTACCTTCGATAGGTCTTTGCCGGAAAAAGATCCGCCTCCGTGGGGGACCAGCCCACCATAGGTGTCTACCATCATCTTTCTCCCAGACAATCCTGTATCATTCACGAAGCCCCATTATAAAATTTGACTGATTGTTGAAGAATACGCGCGGGATCTGTGGCGGCTAGAACCTTCGACACGGCCTCGTTCATGATGACATGCTCAAGATCTTCAAGGTCGGTGTCAGCGTCGTGCTGGACACTAATGACCAAAGACTCAACAGCTCCATTATTGACCGTGACCTGGACTTTTCCGTCAGGGCGAAACAAGTTTGTCTTCTCGCACAGAGAGTCGATCTCCCGTGCCATTGCATTCACTACGTACTGACCAAATGGCAAATTGTTGTGAATACAATCACATGCGAATCCATACATGACTCCTTGGTCGCCAGCTGCCCCGATAGATACTGCCCGACCGAGTTGCTCGGATTGCTTACCGATTACTTTTATTATTCGCAGCTCTTCGTTGTAGCCGATTTCACAATAGATAGACTTTGCAATGCTCGCGACGTCTACCTTTGCCGACGAACTCACCTCCCCAGCAACCACTAGAGTGCTACCCGAGCCCATACACTCGACCGCCACTCTCGAACGCTCATCCTCACGTAGATACTCGTCGAGAATTGCGTCGCAGATCTGATCACACACCTTATCGGAGTGGCCCTTCAGAACGCTTTCGACCGTGTAACGCGAGTGCAACGACAGGTGAACTGGCACTTCAGATCGCATAGTGCTGCTTCAGCTCCTCCCAGTCGGCGTTCATCTTTTCATTCAATTTTTCATACACTCGGTCACTCAGCGGCGATTTGTTGTAAGCAAGAGTGGTCTCGTATTCAAGCAATAGAATAATCCCGTCTTGCAACTCCTTGCCACCGCGAGGAGAGTAGAATCTGGAGGATGGGGAGTGCGATAATGTCGTCCCTAAGACTGAAGTAGGCGACAGCCAAGAAGGCGCCTGAATTGTCACGTTCTTGATAACGATCCTCCTTGTCATCTCCTTAGCTATATTATAGGCGAAGAAGCAGTTCTCAAAACAGTTCACGACGAGCTTGTAGTGCCCGGGAGGCATGGAATCGCTCGAGAAATAACCAGTCAAGTCCTTTCCTAGGAATTTGGAACCTAGGGAACTATCGATGAATCCTGCTCTGCGTAGTCGCGCAGTCGCCGAAGACACGAACGTTTCCGTGACAATGTTAATCACGTAGTAGGAGACAATAAGTATGTAGTTTGCAAAGGCTACGGCTTCGACAGTTCCGGTCGGAGCACTCTGACCAATGCTGCCGTATTTCAAGAGTGGGGTTGCAATCGACAACGTCCCGACTGAGTACAGCAAGACTGTGCCCATTCGGCGCCATTTAGCCAGCTGTTCGAAACTAGTCTGGTATGGGAGGATTCTCCGGAGTAGTTGCTTGTTCGAAAGGTGAGCCAACCCTCACTCACTGTATAAATAACTCACGGAAACGCATTGTCGGACATCCCTTCTGGAGATCTTCAATCCCTAGATTCTTCACACTTGTGTCAAGTGTTCAGGTGGCTCGGGGAAGGCGGGCGTGGGCGTCGACGTGGCGGGTGATGGTAGCCAAGGCTGCATCTGAGGTCGGGAGGGGCTTGGGGTTGGTTAGCGGCGGTGAGTGGGATCAGTATCAGGTTGTAGATTTTGGTGTAGAAGATCGCGATGCGGATGCCGCCATTGGTGAGGGTGTTGGGGAGGCGGCAGGTGAGTCCGGCCAAGCGCAGCCGGCGCAGGTCATAGGTCATCTGGTTGGGGCAGTAGTCGGAGCAAGGGTAAGGAACTCGCGGGATGTCGCAGACTACAGGAGGTCGAGGTCCAGGTCCGGGGCGATCCGCTGCAGCCGTCCCGGGTCGGCGGTCAGCACCGCCCAGTCGCTGCTGGGCGACGTGCACAACATGACCGGCCGTCGCGTCGAACATGTCGGCATCGGTGAGGAGCCGGTCAACCCGGCGAGCGTTGGCCGCGTCGAGCTCGCCGAGCACGATCATTGAGTGGCCCATCACTTCGGCCAGCTCTTCACCTGCGTCGGGCCGGACCGCGCGGACTTCAGCTAGGGCGAGCGTAGGCAGGTACAGCACGAGCCCGGCAGCCTCAGCAGTGGCGAACCAGGCGAGTGCAGACAGCCGTCCCCGGATCAACGCGGCCAGCGCAGAGGCATCGACAACTTTCCCGCCGATCACGCGGCAGGGGCTGCGACGGGGTGGCGTCGGCGGACCTCATCGTCACCCGGCCAGTCCAGACCGCACGCGGCGTAGACGCGGCGATAGTCCTCCAGCGATGGCGCACCGTGCCGAGCCACCATGCGGGCCACGATTGCCCGGTTGCGTTCCGTGTCGCTAGCGTCAGGGGGAGCGAGCGGGGCAGGCCCTCATCGGTGCGGTACTGCGTCATACGGGCAAGGTATCCCATTCTGCTGGCACCTCCCGCCCGCGTTCGCGGTAGGGTCCTGACTCACCTGGGACCGCCGACAGGCGATCGCCGCGCGACGAGGGGGTGCCTGTGGGTAAGCACCACGATAGGGACAAGGAAGAGGACGAGAGAAAGCGGCAAAGCGACGGTCAGGTGCCAGCAGGTATCGGGGTGTCACCGAAGGAACCCCGAGGCAAGCACAGCGCGCCTGAGCCAGACGAGTCCGACGAGGACGAGGAGTGACCGATCCGGCGGCCCTACGGCGCCGGATGGTCGATGACCTCACCACGGGTGGCTTCCTGGAACCCGGGTGGCGGGAGGCGTTTCTCGCCGTGCCCCGGCATGCGTTCATCCCGGACCTGGTGTGGCAGGAGCAGCGCCGTGACCTGGTGCCGTTTCACCGGGCTGATGACCCGAGCCGGTGGCTGCGGCTGGCGTATGCATCCCGGCAAGTCATGATCACTCAGGTCGATGACGGACACCCGGTGGGGCCAGGACTGATCGGAGACTGCATTTCTAGCTCGGCAAGCCAACCCAACGTCGTCGCCCTCATGCTGGCCGCCCTGGGAGCGCAGCCCGGGATGAGGGTCTGCGAGATCGGCACCGGCACCGGCTACAACGCCGCCCTGCTGGCGCAGCGGCTCGGAGCCGATCACGTGACCAGTATTGAGGTCGACCCCGAGGTGGCAACCCGGGCCCGCGCAGCGTTAGCCCGGACCGGGTTCGGCGCCGTCCTGGTCATCACCGGCGACGGTGCGCACGGATATCCGCCCCGAGCACCCTTTGACCGGGTCCTGGCGACGGCGGCGGTCCAGCGGGTTCCCTACGCGTGGGTGGCGCAGACCCGGCCGGGCGGGCGGGTGGTCACGCCGTGGGGAACCGCGTACCTCAACGGCGCCTTGCTCTCGCTCACCGTAGGTGAGGAGGGCACCGCGACCGGCCGCCTGGTGGACAACGTGGCGTTCATGTGGCTGCGCGACCAGCGCATCCCGCTGACCTGGGTTCGTGACTGCGTGTACGACGAAGACAACGCCGCGGTCAGCACGACCGACCTCCACCCCGCCCGGGTCACCGACGACTATCACGCAGCGTTGGCCATCGGGATCCTGGTGCCGGATTGCGAATACCGCTACTGCCAGGCCAGGGATGACTCCGGTGAGTACACCGTATGGTTTCTTGACCCGAACTCCCGATCCTGGGCCAGCCTCGACTACCTTCCCGGCGCTGACACCCATGAAGTCAACCAGCTGGGTCCCCGCCGTCTCTGGGACGAAGTCGAAGCCGCCTACCGCTGGTGGGTCCGGGCCGGTAGCCCGACGGCGGAGCGGTGGCATTTCACCGTGACACCACAGTGTCAAGAAATCTATTTGGACCAAGAAATATCCCTGGACTCACCGGGAGGAGCTATCGATCTCCACGGCGGGAACGCCCCTCGCGGTGGTGTTGTCTTGCACGATGCATCCGGTGGAGCCGCGGGTAAGCACCACCCCGCGTTTGAGGTTCGGGCCGAGCAGCTTGTTCTTGCGCACCTCGACGCCCGGCCAGTGGCGCAGGCTGACCGCCTGATCACCATTGGTCACACAGGTATTGCCGAGGAAGGTGATTGACCGGGAGCCCGCCGGGGCCGCGCTCTTGCCGCTCTCGTCACCAGTGGCGATCAGGCAGTTCTCCCCGACGTTGCGGCAGGCGTTGCCGACGATCTCGACATCGAAGGTGGCGGGACGGCCGGCGTCGAAGGTCTGGAAGCAGTCGGGGTGGGCCGAACGCGCACCGGCGGAGATATCCTGGATCACGTTGCTGATGATCCGGTGACCGTTGCCGAAGAAGCGCACGCCATCGGCGTCACCGGCATCAGCCGGCCCACCAGCTGGCACTGTCGCAATCACCAGGTTCTCGCGTACGGTGATCCGCTGCCCGCTGAGGTAGATGCCGGTCGTGGCGACGTGCGTCACGGTGTTGGACTGCAGGGCGGAGTCGATGCAGGAAGCACAGACGATCCCGCCCCGCTGAGTGTTTCGAATCGTATTCTTCTGCGCCACGATGCCGGTGCCCGCCAGCAGCAGCTCGCCACCACCGGTGATCGTGAAACCCTGAATGACGACGTGATCGGCGAGGATGTGGAACTGGTGAACGACGGTGTGCCCATCGGAGACGAGGCTGATCGGCGCGTTGGTGGTGCCAGAGCGGGTCATTGTCAGATCCACATCGGCGAGGTCAGCACCGACAAAGCACAGCATGTCTCCCGGAACGGCAGCGGGGAGCGCGGCGCGGGCGTCCGCCACGCTGCGGATGGTGCGGGTGCAGGGTGCTCCATCTGCGGAGACACCGGCGGCGGCAACGCCGGTGGTGAGCAACCCGAGACCCAGCAGCGCCACACCACACACTGACATCGTGCGGGTGAGCGGTGTCACCGATCCTGAGCCGAAGACGCGCATTGCTACAAGGGTAACGCTCAGTGCGGCCTGAATTACTCTCAGCGAGCTCAAGACACGGGAGGGTGTCGTGATGGCCAAGCCTTCTGAGGCGTGCGCCGGGGTCGACGTCGGGGGCACGTTCACCGATGTCGTGGTGCATGCCCCCGGTCACCGGCCCCGGGCGGTGAAAGTGCCGACCACCCCGGACAACCAGGCGGTGGGAGTGCAACGAGGTGTCGAGCACGCCTGGCCGGGTGCGCCATTGCGGCTGCTGCCGCATGGCACCACCACGGCCACCAACGCGGTGCTGCAACGCACCCTGGCCCGGACCGTCTTGGTGACCACCGACGGGTTCGCCGATGTGCTGCAGATCGCCCGGCAAGACCGGCCCGCGCTCTATGACCTGACCGTCACCCGTCCCGCACCACTCGTGAGCCACGAGCAGGTGGTGACCGTCCGCGAGCGGATGAGCCCGCAGGGCACGGCGGTCATTGCGCTGAGCGAGGAGGAGATCGACCGGGTGGTGCGCCAGGTGCAGCGCCTGGAACCGGAGTCGGTGGCGGTGAGCTTGCTGTTCAGCTACGCGGATGAGGCGCACGAGCGGCGGCTGTGCGCGGCGTTGCGCAGCCTTCAAGTGCCTATTACCCGGTCCAGCGCGCTGCTGGCGGAGTTCCGCGAGTTCGAGCGGACCTCCACGTGCGTGCTCAACGCCGCCCTGGCACCCGTGATGCACCGCTACCTGTCGCACCTGACGGCCCGGCTGCCGGGCCCGACGATCACTGTGATGACCTCGGGCGGCGGCACCGCGGGCGTCGATTTCGTGGCCGATGCCCCCGTGCACACGCTGCTGTCGGGACCCGCCGCCGGTGTCGTCGCGGCGGGTGCCGTGGCGCGCTGCGCCGGCTTTGAGCACGCGATCGCCTTCGACATGGGCGGCACGTCCACCGACGTGTGCCTGATCAGGAATGGTCAGCCCGAGGTGTCCACGTCCGCGCAGATCGCCGGGTTGCCGTTTCGCACCCCGGCGGTCGGGATCCACACCGTGGGCGCGGGCGGCGGGTCGATCGCCTGGGTGGACGCCGGTGGTGCGCTGCGGGTCGGCCCGGCCTCGGCGGGTGCCGATCCCGGCCCAGCCTGCTACGGGTTAGGGGGCAGCGCGCCGACGGTCACCGACGCGCACTGCGTGCTGGGCCATCTCGATCCGGACCGGGAGCTGGGCCCAGCAGATGGCACAGGGCTGCGCTTGGACGTCGAGGCGGCCGCCCGTGCCATCGGCACGCTCCCGGAGCCGGCCGGGGGGGCACTCGGGATCCTCACGGTGGTGCGAGCCACGATGGCGCGCGCCCTGCGCAGAGTCAGCACCGAGCGCGGCGTCGATCCGGCGCACTTGGCGCTGGTCGCCTACGGTGGCGCCGGCCCGCTGCACGCCAGCGCCCTGGCCCGCGAGCTGGGCTGCCGCGCGGTGGTGGTGCCGCCGACACCGGGAGTGCTCAGCGCGCTGGGCCTGCTGCTCGCCCCGGCCCGCTATGAGGCATCCCGGACGGTGATGGCGCCGGCCGGAGACGATCTCACCGACACCTGGCAGGCACTGGAGACCCAGGCCCGCGACGAGCTTCGGCACCAGGGGGTGACCGGGGAGGTCACCCTGTCCCGAGTTGCCGACGCCCGCTACGCCGGCCAGTCCCACGAGCTGCGCCTTGCTGTCCCCAATCCCGACGCCGGGGCGGACCTGGCGCCGTTGCTGCACCGCGCGCACCGGCAGGCCTACGGCTACGCCGTCCCCGACGAGCCCGTCACCATCGTCACGCTGCGGGTGGTGGCGCGGGGCGAACCGATCCTGGCGCAGCCACCGCAGGACTGGGATTTGGGCCAACCCGCGCCGGAGCGGTCTCGCGAGATCGGCCTGGCGGGCCAGACCGTGACGGCCCGGGTGGTGTCCCGGGCGGGGCTGGTGGCCGGTGACGAGGTCGGCGGCCCAGCGGTGATCGAGCAGTCGGACACCACCACGCTGCTCGCCCCCGATGAGGTCGCCGTGGTGGATGAGGCCGGCAACCTGGTGGTGCGCCTGCCTGGCTAGGTGCTGTCCGTGAACTCGACAGCACCGACGTTGACGGGCCTTAAAAGGTCGGTAGTGTCGAGTTCACGGCTTCGGTTGCCTACGCATTTAAACATTCTCCAGATCCAAAAACAGGTATCGAGCAAGGCGCTTGAGCGTGTCGTGAGAGGCTGAGGGCCGCTAGTCAGTGATAATCACCACGTGGTAGATATGGGTAGCGGTCGACGGGTGTCTGCTGCCCTTCTGATGGCGGCGGTGGAATTGGCTGCCGCGCTATCGGGGTCCGGGACGGCTGCCGCGGGGCCGGGCGGCAAGGTGGAATGCCCGGCCGGGCTGGTATGCCACCTCACCCCGGCCGCAGCCAACAACTATGATACGGCCGAGCGCCCGGATGACGGTGACGGCATCCGTTATATCGTCATCCACGATACCGAGGAGCGTTACGACCTGGCGGTCGCCAGGTTCCAGAACCCCAGCAGCCGTGTCTCGGCGCACTATGTAATCCGGTCCTCTGATGGCCAGATCACCCAGCTTGTCCGCACCAGGGACATCGCCCACCACACCGGGAACTACTGGTTCAACATGCACTCCATCGGCATCGAGCACGAGGGCGTCCTTGTTGATGGCGCCCGGTGGTACACCACACCGATGTACCAGGCCTCCGCCCGGCTCGTGCGCTATCTCGCAGCGCGCTACCACATCCCTTTGGACCGTAACCACATCCTCAGCCACGAGGAGATACCCGGTTCCACGCCAGAGGATGTCGCCGGGATGCACTACGACCCCGGCCCGTACTGGGACTGGGCGCGCTACTTCCACCTGCTCGGCGCCCCCCTCTGGGATAGCCCACTGCCGCCCGCCCGCATCCCGGCCACACTGGTGGTGACAATCGCGCCGCGCTTTCCCACGAATAGTGAGCCGGTGCAGAGCTGCGTTGGTGACAGCTGCACGGCCCTGCCCCGGCAAGGCAGCAATATGGTGTACCTGCACACTGGGCCCAGTCTTGAAGCCCCGCTGATCCGGGACCCGGCGTTACACCCGGATGGCTCCCCGGGGACCACCCGGGTCGCAGACTGGTCGGCCAAGGCAGTCACCGGGCAGTCTTTCGTGGTGGCCGGGCGCACCAGTGGGTGGACGGCGATCTGGTTTGGCGGCCAGATGGCCTGGTTCCATGATCCACTGAACCAGGTGAGCGCGCTGGGGCACGGCCCGCTGATCACGCCCCGCCCAGGTCGCCCGGCGATCCCGGTGTACGGCGCTGCCTTTCCGGAGGCTGCCGCCTACCCGCCGGCAATCCCGGTGACCGCCGTCGTACCGCTGCAGTACACCATCCCCGCTGGGCAGTTCTATGTCGGCGTGGACCGGGGGTTCGGGGACTACTACGTGCGGCATAGCCACGACCTGGTGGTGGGCAACCGGCGCCTGGTGGAGATCTCCTTCAACCACCGGCGGGCCTTTGTCGACGCCAGCGACGTTCTTATCCTGCGCTGAGCTACTACCGTGCCCAGTGAGTCGCCAAGCACTCGAGGGAGCGTGGGGGCAGCGTGCATGGTTGAGCTGTCCGGGGTTGAGCTGGAGGTATTCCGGCACGCCCTGGCCGGGGCCGCCGAGGAGATGGGGGTGGCGCTGCGGCGCGCGGCGTACTCCCCCAACATCAAGGAGCGCGCCGACTGCTCGGCAGCGGTGTTCGACCCGGACGGGGAGATGGTGGCGCAGGCCGAGCACATTCCGGTGCACCTGGGCTCCATGCCGGCCAGCGTCCGCGCGGTGCTCGATACCTACGGCGCACTGCGACCCGGTCAGCAGGTATGCGTCAACGACCCGTACCTGGGTGGCACCCACCTGCCAGACCTCACGATCGTCGCCGGCGTCTTCACCGACTCCGCCTTCACCGACTCCGCGGAGCTCCTCGGCTATGTGGCCAACCGCGCCCACCACGCCGACGTCGGCGGAGCGGCTCCGGGGTCCATGCCGGCCAACGCCACCGAGATCGCGATGGAGGGGCTGCGCATCCCCCCCATCCTCATCGCCGACGCCCAGGGGGAACGCGCCGACGTGGTGGCCCTGATCGCCGCGAACTCGCGGACACCCGGCGAGCGCCGGGGCGACCTGCGGGCGCAGTTCGCCGCCAACCACGTCGGGGCCCGGCGGCTGCGGGAGCTGGCTAGCCGGATCGGGTCGCCGCGACTGCACCAAGCCATGGCGGCCGTCTGCGACTACTCCGACCGGCGGGTCCGGGCCGCCGTCCGGCAGATCCCGGACGGGTGCTACCGCTACTGCGACGTGTTGGAAGTCGGTGCCGGGGTCACCATCCGTGCCGCCCTTACCGTCGCCGGCGAGGAGGTGACGATCGACTTTGCCGGCACCGACCCCCAAATCCCGGTGAACCTCAACGCGGTGTTCGCGGTGACCCAGTCCTGCGCGATGTTCGTGTTCCGGATGCTGACCGACCCGGACGCCCCGCCCAACGCCGGCTGCTACCGGTCACTGCGGGTGCACGCACCGGAGGGTTCCGTAGTGAACGCGACGTTTCCCGCTCCGAGTGCGGCCGGCAACGTCGAGACCAGCCAGCGGATCGTGGACGTGCTGCTCGGCTGCTTCGCTCAGGCGATTCCCGAGCGGGTGCCGGCGGCAAGTCAGGGCACGATGAACAACCTGCTGATCGGCACCGGTGGCGAGCACGCGTTCAGCTACTACGAGACGCTGGGCGGCGGTGAGGGGGGCACCCCCAGCCGTCCCGGCATGTCCGGGGTGCACACCGGGATGACCAACACCCGGAACACCCCCGCCGAGGCCGTCGAGGTGGACTATCCCTTGCGGGTATGGCGCTATGAGCTGCGCTGCTCCTCGGGTGGCGCCGGGGCGCACCCCGGTGGAGAGGGTCTCATCCGTGAGCTGGAGGCACTGACCGACTGCACGCTGACCGTGCAGTCCGAACGCCGGGAACACCCCCCGTGGGGGCTGGGCGGTGGGCAGCCGGGGGCGGTGGGCCGTAACATCCTGCGCCGGGCTGACGGGACCGAGGTCCAGCTGCCCAGCAAAGGCACCTGGCCCTTGCGTCGCGGTGACCGGATCCGCATCGAAACCCCCGGCGGCGGCGGCTGGGGAGAGCCCGTGACATGAGTATGCTATGTATCTTCATCACGGATAGCGGGGCAAAGTCATGACTGAGGGGGTCGCTCGGCTCGGCCTGTGCATTGACGCGGGACCGGAAGCCGACGCCGCGGAACTGGATGAGCTGGCTGTGCAGCTGCGGGAACAGCTGCTGGAGCTGGACATCGAGCGCGCTGATCGCGCGACCGCGGGTCAGGCGCCGCCCGGTGCGCGCGCCGGTGAGATTCTCCTAGCGGGCGCGCTGACCGTCATGCTTGCCCAGTCTTCGGGGCTGCTCACCGCGCTTGTCGAGACAGTGCAGTCGTGGGTCTCCCGCAGTGGCGGGCGCAGCGTGAAACTGGAGATCGACGGTGACGTGCTGGAGGTCACCGGGATCACGCGGAGAGACCAGCGTGAGCTGATCAAGTCCTGGATCGACCGGCACACCGATCGGTAAGGCCGCCGATGAGCGACACGAGAGCCGCGCTGCTGGTCGGCTGCTCCAAGTACGGACCCGACTTCCGCCAGCTGCCGGCGCTAGCCCGGGACATCGACGCGTTGAAATGCGTGCTCAAAGACCCGACGATTGGTGATTTCACGGTAGCCCCCCCACTGCGCAATGAGCAGTCGGGGACGGTTAAGCAGCAGATAGAGAAATTCTTCGCCGACCGCAAGCCGGATGATCTGTTGCTGCTCTACTTCTCGTGCCATGGGATTCAGGATGGACGAGGGCGGCTGCACCTCGTGGCAGCCGATACCAAAAAGCAGCGGCTGGGTTCGACAGGGATCGCGGCACGCTGGGTCAAGGAGCAGATGGATCATAGCCGCTCGCAACGCATCGTGTTGCTGCTTGACTGCTGCTACGGCGGAGCGTTCACCAGGGGCCCGATGCACAGAAGTGCCGACCCCGAGGAAATCATTGAGCAGCTCGGTGGCCGGGGCCGCGTGGTCATCACCGCGTCAGACACGATGGAGCTTGCCTACGGGTCGGAATTCACCAATGCCGTGGTCCACGGTTTGCAGACCGGGGCCGCTGACCTCGACGGCGACGGCCGGGTATCGGTCAATGAATTGTATCGCTACGTGTACGACCAGGTCCAGCGGAACGCGCCAGACCAAACGCCAACCATGTCGGCGGATGGGGTGCGTGGCGAACTCTATCTGGCAAAGAATCCCCATGCGCTAATGCCGCTGCCGGCCGAGCTCGAAGGAGTCTTAGCAAGCGAGAGTGCGTGGAAGCGATTGTGGGCAGTCGACGGTTTACAGCGTCTGCTGGCCAGTGACCACCCGGAAGGGCAGAAACGCACGGCGCGACAAGCCTTAGTCCGGTTACGTGACGACGGCACTGACCCTGACGTTCGGGCGGCCGCCAGCGAGGCGTTGCCCGCAGTTTCCCCGCGACCTGACATCACAGATCGTCGACGTCCACACTATCACCGGCTGGTGGGGGCCGGTCTGGCGTTGGCGGTGGTGCTGGCGTTGATTATTGCGTCAATTCTCATACCTAGACCACCTCCCACATCTGAGGCGTGCTCGCCGATCACCAAACCCGCCGACGGTACCCTCTCCTTCGGGACGTTATTCCCGAAGACCGGGGACTTCGACTATACGGGTCCAGCATTTGACGCTGGCGTGCAATTGGCGATGAAGGACATCAAGGACGCCGGCGGCATCCCTGGCATCCAGGTGAAGCTCGATGACACCAGCCAGCGTGACGAGGGCAACCCTTCCGCTGACACCGCCAGCCAGTCGGTTGACGCGCTGCTTTCCGGCAACGTCGATGTGATCATTGGTCCCGCGACGTCGGCGGTGGCCCTCAAGGTGATCGACAAGGTCACCTGCGCAGGTGTGATCATGTTTTCACCCGCGAACACTTCGCCGGTGTTCACCACCTACCCCAGCCATGGGCTTTACTTCCGCACCGCGCCGCCAGACACGCTCGAGGGCCCCGTGCTCGGCAAGCTCGTCGTCGATGACGGCAATTCGACGGCGGTGGTGATGTCGCGCGACGACGTGTACGGCAACTACATGCGGGAGGCGACCGCAAAAGCGATCCAGAAATTCGGGGGTCGGGTACTCGACTCCTTTTCTTACGACCCGAACACACGCGACTACGACAAGGAAGTTCAGCGAATCAAAGCCAAGAACCCCGACGCGATCGTCCTGATTAGCTTCAACGAGGACGCCTCTATCCTGACCAAAATGATCAAGGAAGGTCTTGGTCCGAGGAACAAACGAGTGTACGACCCTAATATGGCCAGCGTCTTGGCCGGCGAGGTCAACCCCCGGAACCCGGGCGTCTTGGCCGGCATGAAGGGAACCTCACGGTATGCTGGAGACGAGGCCTTTGTGAAGCGGCTACGGGAGATCAGTCCTGAACCACTCCAGGACCCGACCTACGCCGCGCAGGCCTACGACGCGGTGATAATCACCGCACTGGCGGCAGCGGTCGCCGGCACGGACGCACCCGCCGTCGTCGCGAAAGACATCAACGGCGTGACGAGGGCCGGCGAGAAATGCACCAGCTTTGCCGCCTGCATGGCGCTGGTAAAAGACCACAAGGACATCGCCTACGTCGGAGCTTCCGGACCGCTGGAGTTCACCGATCATGGTGAGCCCAGCACGGACACCTACGTTATCAGCGAAATCCAACCCGACGGCACGGTCAAGCCCCTCAAGATCGTGAGGGCCAACTCTCCAGAGTATCCACCAAGCGGGATTCACCAGTGAAAGACCGACACTGGAGTGAGCGCCCTCGTCACCGTCGAGGCCCTCGCTCTAGCTGGCCGACGTCGGCGGCGCGGCTCTATTGCTCACTCTCATCGTCCAGCAGCCCATCGCAGGCAGAGACGCACCTTATGATCAGCGAAACTGTGGCGTGGCCGTGTAGGGGCGCACGGCCACGCCACAGTTTCGCTGATCAAGCACCGCTTCGCATCACAGGCGGGCACGAGCCGGTTTGTGAGTCGATTCCCGGCGGCGACACGGGGTTGATCGCCGTTTGTGTGCGTACAGCGACACACGTTGTCGCTCAAGGCACATAAACGATGATCTCCGTGCGCTGAGTTGGACAGCAGCAGCTGTCGGCAAGCCAGCTCCGGTGCCCTTGGCAGTCAGGGGGCCGATGAGTGACGATCGGGGCATGGTGCTCGATGCACTGCGGGCACTTCCGCCGGCTGCGATGCTCATCGTGGCGTTCCTCTGCCCGGCGCTGGAAGCCTCCACCATGCTCGGCGTGATCTTTCCCGGAGAGATCGCGATCCTGGTGGCGGGGGCCGCCGCGCAGGTGGGGACGTTGTCGCTGTGGACGGTCATTCCGGTGAGCGTGGCGGGAGCGGTCATCGGCGACGCGGTGGGATTCGGCGTCGGTCGTCGCTACGGCGCGCGGGTGCTGGCCCGCCTACCCGACCGGCTGGTGCGCCCGGAGGCGGTGCGCTCGACCAACGAACTGCTCTGCCGGCGCGGGCCGATCATCGTGCTGATCGGTCGCCTGACCGCGCTGCTGCGGGCACTGGTCCCCGGCTTGGCGGGAATGAGCGGCCTGAGCTGGGGGAGGTTTCTGCCCTACAACCTGCTCGGCGGGGTGATCTGGGCGACCGCGGTGGCGGTGCTGGGCTACTTCGCCGGTGCCGGCCTGGCGGTCGTGCAGCACCGGCTGGGCATAGTCAGCGACATCGTGCTCGGCGTGCTGGCCGCGGCGGCGCTCGTGATGTACGTGCGCTCTCATGTCCGGCGGCGGCAATCGAGACACTAGCCCACGAATGGGTGGACCGTTGACCAAATCATTGTCGACTGACTATGATTCAGCTCGCGGCTAGACGGACCCGTCTCAACACAATCACCGGTCCACCTACTCAATCTCTAGAGAGGACAATCATGACCGACTACGATCCGAGAACGGCCACTGGAATTCCCACCGAGCCCGTCGGCTCCCTCCCCCGATCTTCTAAGCTGCAGGCCGCCTACGCTGCCTACGATGAGGGAAAGATCGATCTGGCAGCACTGGAAGCCGAACAGGACGCCGCGGTCCGCGATTCGATCGAACGCTTTGAGGCCACCGGATCACCGATCATTTCCGACGGCGAACAGCGTCGGTCGAGCTTTGCCACCTACTCCATCACCGACACCCTGACGGGGACCGGTCTTGCCGACAACCTCGGCCCCGGCGGCCAGTTCTTCGCGATCTTCGCCGATGGCCACGGGCGTCAGCTTCCGCGTCTCACCGGTGGCCCCTTCCGGTATAAGACATACGCCGCCGATACCCTGAAGAAGTCCATCGGCATAGCGAACGTACCGATGAAGCAGGCCGTGATCTCGCCCTCCATGCTGGCCCTGCTGTACCCGTTGCACGACGAAGTCCACGGATACTCCCGGGAACAATTCGAAGAAGACCTCGTCAACGAATGCGAAAAGGACATCCGCGACGCCTTCGCCGCCGGAGCAGCCCGGGTTTCTATCGACTTCACCGAGGGCCGGCTGGCCACCAGAGAAGATCCACGCAACCCGTGGACGGGCGCTGGCTTGCTTCCGCACTTCATCGAGCTCGACAACCGCGTACTCGCGCGCTTCACAGCGGAGGAGCGGAAAAAGATTGGCATCCACACCTGTCCGGGCGGGGACCGGGACTCGGTTCACAGCGCTGATGTTCCCTACAACAACCTGCTCCCGAGCATGTTCCAGATGAACGCCGGCTACTTCCTCATCCAGCTGGCCAGCGAGCGGGACAAGGATCCGGTCTACCGGTCCATCGGGGAACACCTGCGCGATGACGCGGAAGGGGTGGCGCAGATGGCTTACATTGGGGTGATCAACCCGGGGAACCCCCGCGTCGAGAGCGCCGCGGAGGTCCGCGATGCGCTGGTGAGAGCGTCCAGCTTCATCCCGAAGGACAGGCTCGGCTCCACCGACGACTGCGGCTTCTCGCCATTTAGCATCGATGAGAAGCCGAACCACGGTTCGCCTGACTACGCTCGCGAGATCGCGTTCCAGAAGATCAAGAGCAGGGTCGAGGGGACCAGGATGGCCGCCGAGAAGCTCAGCGTCAGCTGAGTTCGCGGGCGACCCCTAAAATCCCGCACGGAGGCGTATGGGTTCCTGGTGGTCCCCGCGGTCTTCAACACCGACGTGGTCGAGTACCTCGACCAGGCGGGTTCGATTCCCGTCCGCCTCCGCCGACCCAGCGCAAGCGCCTAGGCTGCGCTGTCCTGATCATGGAACTCCTAGCCCGCCGCGGCGTCCCCGCCAAGTCCCAACGGCACCCACGAACTCCGGGTTTTGCCGGAACCGGGGGCGGGTATCCGCGGGCGTGGCAGTGCTTAACGTGGTCATCGAGCGACCACCCGAAGCGGTATGGGCCCTCCTGGAGGACGGCCACTCCTATGCCGACTGGGTCGTGGGCACCCAGCACATCCACGAGGTCGACGAGACGTGGCCGGCCGTGGGCTCGTGCATCCGCTTCACGGCCGGCGTCGGCCGGTTCACCATCCACGACACCACGACCGTGCGGCGGCTAGAGCCCGGGCGGGAACTTGAGTTGGAGGCGCGGGGGGGCCAGTTCGGTAGCGCCCGGATCTCCTTTGACGTGCGACCATGGGGTAAGAACACCCTGGTCATCATCGACGAGCACCCGCTGAGGGGACCGACCGCACGCTGGCACAACGCGGTCCTTGAGGTCCTGCTCCGGGTCCGCAACCGCCGCATGCTGGAGAACCTGAACCACGCGGTCAAGAACCGCACTTTCCCATAACGCCCCCGATGACAGCCAGAGCTACCTCCTCAGCTCAGCGGCCGATGGCAAGCCGGACGGTGGCCGCGGCGAAACGCTGACTGCGCGCCCGGTGGCCGCGCAGCGCGGCCCGGGCGGCGTTCGCGCCGCATGCCCCGTGCACCGCGCCCCCAGGGTGGGCCGATGACGAAGCGAGGTACAGGCCGGCGATGGGTGTCTCCGGACGCCCGAGGCCCGGGGTGGGGCGGAACACCAGTTGCTGGTGAATCGCGGTCGTGCCGCCGTTGATCGCGCCGCCGACGAGGTTGGCGTTGTGCGCGGCGAGCTGCGGCGGGGGCGTCACCGTGCGGGCCATGATGCGGTCCCGGAAGCCGGGGGCGAACCGCTCGATCTGCTGTTCGATGCGGTCGGCGAAGATCTCCTGGTCTCTTTTGTCCCACGTTCCCGAGATGCCCTCATCACCGGCGTCGCCACGTACCTGCCGGGGCACGTGGGTGTAGGCCCACAGTGATTCGGTGCCTGCCGGGGAGCGGCACGGGTCGGCCGTGGTCATCTGCCCGACGAGCACGAACGGCCGAGCGGGCACCCGTCCCATGCCGATGTGCGCGGTGTACTCGGTCATCTCGTCCATACTGGCCGAGACATGCACGGTGCCGGCGCCCGCAGTGTCAGCCGCCGACCACGGCACCGGCGCACGCAACGCCCAGTCGAGCTTGAAGGTGGCGTAGTCCCACTGGAACCGCCGCATATCGTCACGCAGCCGAGGCGGGAGGTGGCTCCAGCTGACCAGCCCGCCATAAAGGTAGGTGGCGGCGATAGCGGCCAGCACTGCGCGGCGGGCCACGACGCTGTCGCCGTCAGCAGTGCGCACACCGACCGCGCGACCCTGGCGCACCACCACCTCCCGGACCGCCGCGCCACAGCGCACCGTCCCCCCCTTGCTCTGCAACCGGCGCACCATCGCCGCGCTGAGCTGCCCGGCACCGCCCTCAGGGACCGGGAAGCCGTACTGCTGGCCCAGCATCGACAGCAGCCAGCCGAACATGGCGCTGCCATTCATCTCGGGCATCTGATCGGCGTGCAGCGCACACCCGGCCAGCAGCAGCGATCCGCCGGGTCCGGTGAACTCCTCCTCGGCCAGCCGGCGCACCGGCAGCAGCCCGAAGCGGGCAAACCGGAGCAGTTCACGCGGGCCGAGCGCCGCCACCAGCCGGGCACCAGCGCGCACCGGCGGGAACGGCACGAACAGCGCGTCGAGCAAGGGGGGGCTGACGCGCTGCCAGGTACCGTAGAGCCGTTTCCATGCCGCTCCGTCACCCGCCCCCAGCGCCTCCAGCCCGCTCGCCGTCTGCTCCAGGTCCCGCGTCAGGACGGCGGTGCGCCCGTCGAGTAGCGGATGTGCGAGGACGCTGGGCGCATGGACCCAGCGCAGCCCGTAGCCTTCCAGCTGCAAGGCGTTGATGGCGCGCGACGCCGCGCCGAACGGGTAGAACGCGCTACACAGGTCGGTGACGAACTCCGGCGCGGGGCCATTCGCGCTGCGCACCGCACCGCCGGGCTCGGGTTGCTCCTCTAAGACGAGGACCTCCCACCCGGCGTCGGCGAGCATGTTCGCCGCCACGAGCCCGTTGGGTCCGGCACCGATCACCACGGCATCGGCCATGCGGTCACTCCTTAGTCGGTTAGCCGGGCACAGGAGCATGAGCTGTGATCAGTCATTCCCCGCCGAGGCCCGGTGAAACGTGCTAGGCATGCCGTTTGGTCACCGTAGCGGGCGGGTAGTAGGCAGCCTGGTGTAAGGCGAGGGCTTTAAGGGAACGTCTCGTGACAACAGTCGCACGGCCGCGATGGGGTGCTCGCCAGCTGATGGTGCTCGTGGCCGCAGGGTTACCGGTGCTCGCTGGATGCTCGGCGGTGGGTAGCCCGCCCGGTCCGGTTGCCTCCAGCGTCGTCCTGCGGACCGAGGTGCCGGTGCACGAGCCCATCTGGTCTGAGCACGCGGAGGCGCTGTTCGCTCTGACCGGCGACCACCGGATCGCGAAGATCGACCCTCCGGGGCGATCCAGCGCACCAGCTACGGCGCGCACCACGCTGTCGGCGCCGTTCCCGGATGTCGGCGAGGACCTCGTCACCGGTGCGGCGGTGGTGTATCTCCCCCAGCCGGGTCTCGGCCACCTTGCCGCCGTCAGCGACACGGACCTGCGCCAGCTCGCAACCCTGCCGGCCGGGCCCTCGCCGTCCTTCCTCGCCCTGGACTCCGGCTCCGACGACCTGCTTGCCCTGTCCCGGGACCGCTCGCGGGTGACCCCGCTTGACCTGCACGACAACCGGGTTCTGCCGGCGCAGGACGTGCGCGCGGAACCAGAGGCGGAGGTGGACGGCGCCACGCGGGGACGGCGCATCGACTACTACCTGGTCGGCCCCGGGGGTATCACCCACTACGAGGGTGCTCCGGGCTCGGTGCACGACGAGGGAAAGATCAACATTAGGGCTGGGAAGACCGCGACTGACTTGGTCAAGTCCTCGCGTCTCTACGTTGCGGAAAGGGGTACCGACCGGCTGCTCGCCCTGGACTCCGGGCGCGGCGGGCACGGCCTTCAGGTAGTGGCGCACGCCTCGCTGGGCGAGCCCGTGCGCTACCTCGGCGTGGACCAGGTCCGGATCTACGCGGCAACCGAGCACAAACTGGTGGTGTTCACCACGAACAGCTTCGAGGGCTATCACAACCAGACATTCCCGATCGTCACCACGATCGACTTTCGCAGCGCGCTGCGCGGTCCAGCCCGCAACGCTGCGCTCAGCGGCCTGGCAGTCGGCCCCGACCGGGTCTACCTGACGCTCAGGGGACAGCCCTCCCTCCTGAGCATCGCCAAACCAAGTATCTGACTGACCCGGGGGGCGAGGTGCGCGAAGAGGCAGCGAGCAAGGGGGCGCCGGGCGTGGACGCCGACCTCGATCTGATGATCGCCGCGGTCAGGGCACTGCGGGAACTCGCGTCCGATCCGGATAAGGCACCAGACGGCGCGCGGGTCTACGACTTCAGCATCCGGTGGGGAACGCTGTTGCACGGCCGGCTGGAGCGGCTGGCCTACTACCACGGCCGAGGCGAGCTTACGCCGCAGCAGCAGGAGCGCTATCAGGAGCTTTGCGCCCAGCTACGGCACTCGTTGCCACTGGTCGAGCGATTAGGCCTGGCACGTCCAGGTTTACCTCGGGGAAACCAGAACGTCAGTTAATCTTTGCCCGAACACCATCTCCACCATGTTCGCACACTTTTTCACCGCCAGCTTCCACCCGTTGCCAAAGAGTCAGTCATAAGCCGTTTCCGAAAGCAAATCTGACACTGCCGGTCTGCGCGTGTTGGCAGCGAGTCAAGGACGAGAGACGACGACCTCAGCGCGGACACAAAGGGTTTTCACTCGCCGCCAGAGAGTCAATCATTGGCCGTGTTGACACAGGCTTCAGCGGACGCTTAGCATCTCATTTCGCTAAGCCCGAACTAAACTTGGTTCGTATCGAAAAACACGCGAGGAGTGCGGCGAGTGGCGAGGTACACCTGCCCCCGGTTCGAGGTGGGACTATCCTTGGAAAACCCGAAAGGAGGGATCATGCTAGGCCAAATCCTGAGCGGCCTTCTCGGCAGCGTCGGCAGCGGACTCAGCGGTATTTTCGGCAGCCTCGGCAGCGGGCTCACCAGCATTTTCGGGCTCCTCTGATGGCTTCGGGATGGTGAACCGACAACGGCCTCTGCTGCGCTATGAAAGTTCCTCGGCGCCATTTTCATAGCCGGAGAGGCCGTTGTCTCCCTGTATCACAGGGCTCATCTCACGGAGTGAAGGTCAGTACATGAAACTGCGGGAGGCGTTACTTATCGCGCTGCGCGGGGTGCGCGCCCACCGGCTGCGCTCCGCGCTGACCATGCTGGGTCTCATCATCGGAGTCTCAGCGGTGATCCTGCTCGTCGCCCTGGGCGATGGGGTGCAACGAACGGTGGACGCCCGCATCGAGCCGCTGGCCAACCTGATCAGCGTGGTGCCCACGTCGGATTATATCCGCGGAGGAGGCCCGGCGGAAAACCTGACCAACGCCGACGTTGCGGCATTACGGGCAGCACCCGACCTCCTCGCTGTCACCCCGGTGCTCACCAAATCAGAACTGATCCAGACCAAAATTGACCGCTCCATCGCCCTGTCCCAGGCGAGCATCGTTGGCTCCACCGCCCACTGGTTCGAGGTGAACAGCCGTGACCCCCAGGCAGGATCGTTTTTCGACGAAGCTGACTCTAACGCCAGAGTAGTCGTGCTGGGACCCACCGTGGTGACCAACTTGTTTGGCGGCAACCCCGGGGCTGCCGTGGGCAGCAGAGTCCAGATCGCCCGCCAGTACTTCACGGTCGTCGGAACAATGAAGCCCGTCGGACTTCCGGGTGACAACGAAGTGATCATGCCGCTGAACACCGCACGCAACGATGTATTCGGTCACAAGGACATTGTGAACCAGGTCACGATCCAAGCCACCTCGGCGACCACCGTACCCGCCGCCGAGGCCACGGTGAACAGCATCCTCGACGCCCGACATCATATCCATGACCCCGCAGCTCGGGATTTCCAGGTCCAGACCTTTACCGCCACGCTCACCAGGCTTACGCAGATCCTTCGTATCCTCACTTTGTTCATCGCCGCGGTCGCCGCGATCTCCCTGCTCGTCGGCGCGGTGGGTGTGTTGAACATCATGCTGGTGTCGGTCACCGAACGAACCCGCGAGATCGGCATCCGCAAGGCGATCGGCGCCACCAGGGGCGCCATCCTCAAACAGTTCCTCATCGAGTCGATCGTCCTGGCCGGGCTGGGCGGGATCGCCGGCGTCGGCGCCGGGATCGGGCTGGCTTTGCTCGGCGGCGTCGTCGCGCACGCCCTGGCCTCCCATCTCGGCCCCACCTTCGCCGGGTTCACCCCCATCGTGACCGCCCCTCCAGCCGCGGTGTCGTTCCTGATCAGTCTCGCGATCGGGCTCCTCGCCGGGGTCTACCCGGCCTACCGGGCCGCCCGGCTGCGTCCCATCGAAGCCCTCCGCTACGAATAGCCCTCAGGTGCGAACAGCGGGGGACAAAAACTCCGACTCGGGCAACCTGACCCCGGTGTGCGGAGCGGAGCACGCGGGATTGGTGCAGCTCAGAGCTACCATATAGGCGTCGGAGTCCTCGCTGAGGAACAGGAACCCCAGGTACAGGGCGTCACCGACGGCGAAGGTATCGCCACCGCAGGCCCGGCAGCTCCCGTGCTTGCGACCGACCTGCTCCAGCACCCGGTGCTTCTGCTCGCCGGTCAGTACCGTCAGCTCCGGGCGGATAGCGCCCATCAGATCTCCACTTCCCTGTCGTAGTACACGTTGTCCTCACGCCAGCCGCCCATGCCCTGGCCGATGCCCTGGCAGGTGGAGACGAACTCGATGCGCTCGATCCACTTCGCCATTTTGAAACCAACCTGGTTTTCGATCCGCAGGCGCAGCGGGGCACCGTGTTTGATGGGCAGCGGGTGCCCGTTCATCTCGTAGGCCAGCAAGCACTGCGGGTAGTACGCCAGCGGCAGGTCGATGATCTCGTAGAACTGCCCGGAGCCTTCCGCGCTCGGCTCGTCCCGGCCGGTATCCTGCATCGTCAAAAAGCAGACATGGCGAGCCTGGGGAAGCGGCTTGACCATGTTGACCACCTCCCGGAACGGCACCCCGCTCCACTCACCAATACTCGACCAGCCCTGGACGCAGTTGTGCAGCACCCGCTGGGTCTGCTTCTCACCCAGCGCCCGCAGCTCCGCCAGAGTGAAGGTCATGGGGTTTTCCACCAGGCCGCCCACCTCCAGTTTCCAGTCGACGAAGTTGTGCACGGCCATGATCTTGTAGTCGTCGCTGTCCGGTGGTTTACCGTTGACCCGGTGTTCGGCGGAGAGTTGCGAGGACGAATAGTGCTGCGCGGAGGCCAGCGGGCGCAGAATCAACCGCCGGGCCGGGATCAGCACGGAACCGAGTGCCCGCTGCACCGTGCGCGGGCTGCGCAGGCTCCACTGCGTGGCCGCGATGTGCACCAGCACGATCGCGGCGATGATCACCAGGGAGGCCGTGAGCGCCCAGCCCAGATGACGCGCCTCGCCGAAGATCATGAGGGCGGTGAGCTGGGGCCAGCCCCAGAGGCCGATCATCATGAGGTGCACGGCGATGAAGGCGATAAAGGCGAGCAGGCCCAAGAAGTGCAGGCTGCGCGCTCCCTGCCGGCCACCCCACAGTCGCACATACCACGGGAAACGCGCCTCGACTGCTGGCGACTGCGCGGCACCGGTCAGGATCAGAAACGGCGCCAGGATGAATATCACCCCGGCGTAGGTCAGCTTCTGGACCGCATCCAGGGGCTGGCCTGGTAGCGGCGCGGGCAGCTTGAAGCTGAGGTAGGTGAGGGTATCGTTCCACGCCTGGGGAAAGATCGACCACGAGTACGGGATGTAGCGGTGCCACTGGCCGGTCGCGAACAGCAGGATATAGTAGGCGATTCCGACGAGTATCCAGCCGATCACAGTGATGAAGTGCCAGTGCCGGCCCATCCCGAGCATCTTGTGACCGGGCAGGGACAGGATGGCGGAATACGACTCCTCCTCATCCAGGGTGTCGTAGAGCTTGTCGGTGAGCATGGTCTTGCGGGTGAGCCTGGCCCATTCGGTGCCGGGCTTGCTGTCGTTGCGCCAGTAGAGCTTAGGATGAGTGGAGAGGATCTCTATTCCACTGCGGATGAGCAGGGTGACGAAGAGGACGTTCACCCAGTGCTCGATCCGCAACCAGGCCGGATAGTCAAGCTGAGTCACGGTCACCTCTCCCGTCAGTCATGCCGCTCTGTCAGTCATGCCGCTCTGTCAGTCATGCCACTGGCGCCGGTGGGGGTAGGCGACGTTCATCCCCGTGAGCACCGTGACGTGCACGCCCACAAACAACGCCGCGAGCGCCATCGCGAAGGTGCCCAAGGGGTAGTCCCACCAGCCCACCAGCTGCGGCAGGCCAGGCAGGCCCCCGGTGCGGCTGGCGAGATACATCGCCAGCGACGCCGCCGACACCAGGCTGCCCACCATCCACCCGACCCAGACCAGCCCGGGCCTGCGCCCAGCCACCATGCCCACCGAGGCCAGCACCGCGGCGGCGGCGAGCAACGCGAAATACCCAGCCAGGTAGGCGGGGTAGGCCGGTAGCGGGAAGCCACCGGCCAGCCAGTACAGCCGGATTGCCGCCACGCCAAGCAGCAGCACGACGCCGGAGGCCGTCGTCACCCGTGGGCCGTTGAACGCGAAGTACCGGTAGAAGGAGATGAGCTTGTCGAGCCCTGTCCACCGGAGCAGGGTGCTCATCGGCTCGCCCCCGTGCGGTACCGCTGCAAATCGGCGTGCTTGACGTCCAGGCCCAGCCCGGCCCGGGAGCGGTCTGGGCGCAGCACACCGCCGCTTTCGGGCTCGAGCACTCCGTCGAAGGCGAGGCGCTCGATGCGGACGTGGTCGGGGAAGTACTCCAGGTGACGCAGGTGCCAGACAGCAGCACCGACGTGCGCGCTGACCTGCGGCGCGCAGTGCAGCGACAGCTCGATGCCGCGGGCATCACACAGCGCGGCGACCCGCAGCACCCCAGAGATCCCCAGGGCCCGGGTGACGTCGGCCTGCAGGCAGTCGACCGCGCCAGCGTCCAGCATCTGCTGGAAGTAGGGCAGGTGGTAGCCGTACTCGCCAGCGGCGATGTCCATCCCGCCCGGCCCGCGGTCCCGCAGCAACCGCAGACCTTCCAGGTCATCGGAACTCACCGGTTCCTCGAACCACCGCACCCCGTGCTCGCTGAACCGCTGCGCCCAGCGCAACGCCTCCTTGCGGGAGTAGGCGCCGTTGGCGTCCACGAACAGCTCCGCCGCCTCGCCGATCGCCCGGCGTGCCGCGTGCACCCGCTTCGGGTCGGCATCGGGGTCACGGCCGACCTTCATCTTCACCCGCGGGATCCCTGCCTCGACCCACCCGGCGAGCTGCGCTGCCAGAGTGTCGTTGTCATAGGAGGTGAACCCGCCGCTGCCGTAGATCGGCGTGACCTCGTGCAGGGCGCCGATCGAGATCACCAGCGGCACGTCCAGCAGCCGCGCCCGCAGATCCCACAGCGCGATGTCGACCGCTGAGATCGCCTCCGCCACCACGCCCGGCTTGCCGAGGTTACGCACCGCATGCTGCATCGCCGCCCACGCCGCGGCGGGCCTCAGCGCGTCGCGGCCCGTCACCACCCCGGCGAGCATCCCGTTCACCACCGTGGCAGCCGACGGGCCGGCGTAGGTGTACCCGGTCCCCGTGCGTCCACCAGCGTGCGCGGCCACCAGCACCAGCGTGGTGTGGTCCCAGGCCAGGGTGCCGTCGGATTCCGGGGCATCGGTGGGAAACTGGTAGGCCGCAACATCGAGGTGCTCGATCGGGATCGCGTCTGACGCCTTGGTCCTCACGGCCGGAGAGTTACCCACCGGTGCGGGAACTCATGCCCCGCCGGAGGCCGGCTGGGTCAACGGGAAGTGGCAGGCGGCGAGGTGGTGGGGTCCCCACGGGCGAAGCGGCGGTTCGACCTCGGCACACAGCGGCTGAGCGCGGGGGCAGCGGGTGCGGAACCGGCACCCGGACGGGGGGTTGATCGCGGAGGGCAGCTCGCCCGAGACAAGAGGCCGTGCCCGGCCAACGGCGGTGGCCCCGTCGGTGGCACCACTGGGTGACGGAAGCTCGGGGACGGCCCGCAGCAGGGCCTCGGTGTAGGGATGGGCGGGGTGCTCGGACACCTGGGTCGCGGGACCGATCTCCACCAGCTTGCCGAGATACATCACCGCGATCCGGTCGGCCAGGTACCGGACCACCGCCAGGTCATGGGAGATGATCAGGTAGCTGAGGCCGAGGCGCTCGCGCAGCTCCCGCATCAGGTTGAGGATCTGCGCCTGGATCGAGACGTCCAGCGCGGAGACTGGTTCGTCGGCGACGACCAGCTTCGGTTCCAGTGCCAACGCGCGGGCCAGCCCGATCCGCTGGCGCTGCCCACCGGAGAACTCGTGCGGGTAGTACTGGGCCGCGCTAGCGGGCAAACCGACCTGCCCGAGCAGCGCACCCACCCGCCGGTCCTGGTCCTGGCGCCGGCCGATCCGCTGGATGGCCAGCGGCTCGCGCAGGATCGCCCCGACCCGCATCCGCGGGTCGAGCGAGGCGTAGGGGTCCTGGAACATCAGCTGCAGGTCGCGGCGAATCGGGCGCAGCTCGTGGGCGGAGGCCACGGTGATGTCCTGGCCGCCCACGATGACGCTGCCCGAGGTGGGCTTCTCCAGGGCGACGAGCAGCCGACCGAGCGTGCTCTTGCCGCAGCCCGACTCCCCGACCAGGCCGAGGGTCTCCCCGGGCGCGAGGGAGAAGCTCACCCCGGCCACCGCGCTGAGCGTGCCGGCCCGCCGGTGGAACACTCCGGCCGTGACCGGGTACTCCTTGACCAGGTCGCGAACCTCGACCAGGGGGGTGGTCAGGGGTCTGATCTGGGGGTCTAGAGCGCGGTTGCGGGCGGAGCGCTCGGTGAGCTGGAGGGTGGGTCCGGTGTCGTCCCGGTAGTCGACCGGGTGCCAGCAGGCGTGCTGGTGGCCGGGAGTAACGATGGTGAGTGGCGGGTCGAGGGTCCGGCAGTCCTGCTGGGCAAAGCGGCAGCGAGGGCTGAACCGGCAGCCGGGTGGTGGGTCAGACAGATCCGGCGGACGCCCCGGGATGCTGTAGAGGTCGGTGCCGGTGTCCTGGTCGCGGCGGGGTACGGCCGCCATCAGCGCCTCGGTGTAGCGGTGGCGCATCCGCCGGAACAGCAATCCGACCGGGCCGGTCTCCACGATCCGGCCTGCGTACATGACCGCGACCTGGTCGGCGTAGCGGGCGATCACCCCGAGATCGTGAGTGATCAGCAGGATTCCCATCCCCAACCGGGTGCGCAGGTCATCGAGCAGCTCGAGGACCTGCTCGGAGATGGTGGCGTCCAGCGCGGTGGTCGGCTCGTCGGCGATCAGCAGCTTCGGCTCGCAGGCCAGCGCCATCGCGATCATGACGCGCTGGCGCATGCCGCCGGAGAGCTGGTGGGGATAGTTGTCCAGCCGCTGCGTGGCGTGCGGCATGCCGACCAGCCCGAGGGTTTCGGCCGCCCGCGCACGGGCCGCGCTCCGGGAGACGCCGCGGTGGCACTGGACCGACTCGGCGATCTGTTGACCGATGGTCATGGTGGGGTTCAGCGAGGTCATCGGGTCCTGGAAGACCACCCCGATCTCGTTGCCCCGCACCCGGCGCATCGCGTGGGCATCCAGCGTGGTCAGCTCCTGGCCCGCCAGGGTGACCGAGCCGCCGACGAGGCGCCCACCGGAGGGCAGCAGCCGCACGATCGACATGCCGGTCATGGTCTTACCGGACCCGGACTCGCCGACCAGCCCGAGGATCTGCCCCTCGCCGAGGGTGAGCGACACCCCGTCGACGGCATGCACGGTGCCGCGGCGCTGCCGGATGTCGGTCCGCAGGTCGCTAACCTCGAGCAGACTACGCATCTGCGGCGTCCCTACCGTTGACACCGGTGGCCTACCGTTGACGCAGCCGGACGTCGAGGGCGTCCCGCAGCGCGTCGCCGACAAAGTTGAACGCGAGCACGATGAGCAGGATCGCCACCCCGGGTGGATAGATCTGCCACCAGTACCCGTCGTAGAGGTAGGCCGTACCGCTGGAGAGCATCTCGCCCCAGCTCGCGGCGGGCGCGGAGAGCCCGAAGCCCAGATAGCTCAGCACCGCAAAGATCAGAATCGAGTCGGCCACCGCGAACGTGGCCTGCACGACGATCACCCCGATCGCGTTCGGGATGAGATGACGCAGCACGATGCGCCCGCCGCCCCCACCCATCACCCTCACGGCCTGCACGTATTCCCGGCTTCGCAGGCTGAGCACCTCGCCCCGGACCAGCCGGGCGGGTATCAGCCAGGCGAACAGCGCGATGATGGCGATCATCGTGCCGAGGGTGGGCGGGATGATCGTGGCGATGAACAGCAGCATGAACAGCACCGGGATGGACAGCACCACGTCCACGATCCGCATCATCACGGTGTCCAGGACGCCACCGACGTAGCCGGCGAGGGCACCCCAGAGCACCCCGACCGCCGAGGCCATCACCGCGGCGGCCAGCCCCACCTCCAGCGAGCTCTGCCCACCGGCCATCAGCCTGCCCAGCTCGTCGTAACCGAGGTGGTCCGTGCCCAACGGATGGGCCGCACTCGGCGGCAGGCTCGCCGCCGCCAGGTTCGTGTAGACCTGATCAGTGTGGTAGACCAGCGGCCCGAGGAAGCAGAACAACGCGATCCCCACGATCAGCCCGACACCGAGCACGGCCAGCCGGTTCGCCGTGAACGTCTGGCCTAGGGTGCGCCACAGGCCACCGCCGGCCGATGGCTCCCCACCTACCGGTGCACTCAGGGCAGTGAGATCTGTGCCGGTCATGCCAGCCGCACCCTCGGGTCGGCCAGGCCGTAGGCGAGATCGGCCACCAGGTTGCCGAGCACGACCAGTGCTGAGCCGAGCAACGTCAGAGCGATCTCCACCGGGTAGTCGCGCCGCAGCGCGGAGTTGAAGAACAGCAACCCCACCCCGGGATAGTTGAACACCTGCTCGACGACCAGATTGCCGGCGACCAGCGCCGGAATACTCAACCCGATCAGCGTGATGATCGGCAGCATGGCATTGCGCAGCAGGTGGCGCAGCAGGATGACCCGTTCCGGCAGCCCCTTGGCCCGGGCAGTCCGGATGTAGTCCTGGGCCAGGTTCTCGATCGCCGCCGAGCGCATGAACCGGCTGAACGACGCGATCGAGACGATCGCCAACGCAGCCACCGGCAGCACCATGCCCGCCGGGTCGGCGAGCGCGCCGCCCAGCGTCGCCGTCTGCGGTGCCTCGGGGGGCAGCACCGAGAGGTCCACGGCGAACCAGGTGATCAACAGCAGTCCCAGCCAGAAGATCGGCATCGAGTAGCCGAGGAACGCCCCGGTGGTGACCGTGTAGTCAAGCACCGTGTTACGCCGCACCGCCTGGGCGATTCCCAGCGGCAGCCCCACGATGATCGCCACGGCCAGCGCGAGCAGGCTCAGGTACGCGCTTTTGGGCACGTCCTGGGCCAGCAGCGCGGCCACGGACTGGTTCTGCGTGTAGGAGAACCCCAGGTCCCCGCGGACCAGGGAGCTGAGGTAGCTGACGTACTGCAGGTAGAGCGGCTTGTCGTAGCCGTGCGCATGGTTGAACGCGGCGATGGCCGCCGGGGTGGCCCGGAGCCCGAGGATCGCTCGGGCCGGGCCGCCCGGTAACAGGTGGGTGAGCGCGAACACGATCACCGACACGCCCAGCAGGACCATGAAGGACTGCCCCGTGCGCCGCAGCAGGTAACCGGTCATGAGGTGAAGTGCCACCTCTCCGGTTGCAGGTTTCCCTGGGTGAGCGCGCTGAACGTGCCGTCGGTGGCGAGGGTGGACTTGACTGCGGCGACGTAGTCGGGATCAGGCTGGTAGATCACCGGGACCTGGCGGGCGAGGTAGTCCTCATAGGCGGTGAGGGCGTTCGGGTCGCTGCCGTAGAGAGTGGCATCGATCAGCTTGTCCGCGGTGGGGTCGTGGTAGCTGCCGGCGTTGAGCGCGCCACCGGTGGCGAACAGGCCATCACCGGTCGGATAGGTGCCGAACTGGATACCACCGAAGTCGGACAGCTGCCAGGAGCAGGCGCTCTGGTCGGGAGTGCACGCGTTGTCCTGGGCGAGGACAGTGTTGAAGGGCTCCCCGCGCAGGTCGAGCTGGATGCCGGCCCGGGACGCGTCGGATTTCATCGCGCTCACCTGCGTCTCGATCTGCTGGATCGCGGTGGCGTAGTCCAGCCGAAACTCCAGCCTGGTGCCTGCCGCGATGCCGGCGCCGCACTCATCGGGCGCGGTGCCCGGGCGCAGACAGGTGTCCACCCCACCCGGGATGACCGACCAGCCGTGCGAGGACAGCAGCTGGCGGGCCGCAGACGGGCTGTAGCGGTAGGTGCCCTGCTGTTCCAGCACGCTGGCGTAGGGGTTGGGCGGGCCGACCGGCACCGGACCGTAGGCGGGGATGCCGTACCCGGAGTAGACCGCGTGGATGATCGCCGGCTGGTCCACCAGGTGCTGCAGTGCCTGCCGGATGTAGAGCTGCTTGAAGATCGGGCCGGTCGCTGGGTTGTTGAAGTTGATAATCACGTACCCGATAAAGAACTGGGGCACCGCGAAGACCTGGTAACCCCCTCGCCTGACCGCCCGCAACTGCGGGAAATCGTCGGCGGGCACGTACCCGACGTCGATCGCGCCGGCTCTGATCGCGCTGAACTCCGCCGCCTCGGAGGTGAATGGCAGCTCTTCAAGACTGGCAATCGTGGGCCGGTAGGGACCGCCGTAGTGCGGGTTGGCCGTCATGCTCAGCTGGCCGGTGGTGGAGTACGAGGTCAGCCGCCACGGCCCGTCCACCACCTGCCACAGCGGGTTGGTGGCGTAGGTGGCGAGGTTCGCGGCCTGGCCGGCGAGGAAGTCATAGACCTGCTTTGCTCCCGCCGCGGTCAGGTCGTCGTCACCCGGCGAGCCGGTCGCGGAGGTCTTGTCCCAGGTCAGCGGCAACGGGCTGAGGAGTTGGAGCTGGTCGGCGGTGAACCACTGCGGGTTCACACTGCGCTTGAGCGTGAGCGTGAGCTGGTATTTACCGGTCGCGGTGTAGCTGGCGAGGTTGTCCGGGATCTCACCGGGGGTGTAGTTGCCGTAGTTGGCCGGACTCTCCTTCACCGCGGCCTTGAGCAGGTTCAGGAAGAACACCACGTCGCGGGCATCCACCGGCTCGCCGTCGGACCACTGGTAGGTGGTTTTCATGTTGATGGTCACGACCGTGTTGTGCTGCGAGTAGATCGGCTCCTGTGCCAGGCTCAGGGTGTCGTCAATGACCGGTTGGTCCCCCTTGGGGGCATAGTACAGCGGCCGGTACATCAGGTACTGGAACTCGTTGATGGTATAGACGGTGTACTGCTGCGTCGGCGTGATCGGGAAGATGTAGTTCGGGCTCGCCCCGGGGGCCTCCGCGATGGTCACCGTGCGGCCCTGGCTCAGCGTGGCGCCCGACGCCGGGAAGCTGGAGCGTGCGCCACTGCACGCTGCGACCAGCATGGCAGCGGCCAGCAGGACAGGGGCCAGCAGGACAGGGGCCAGCGCAAGGGCCACCAAGCCTCTCCGGGGGCGGATCAAGGCGTATCCGAGTGCCGTTCAGCCGCGAGGAGCTCGGCGATCTGATAGGTGTTCAGCGCCGCACCCTTGCGCAGGTTGTCCCCGCAGACGAAGAACTCCAGGGCATTGGCGAAATCCAGGGCTTGACGGATCCGACCGACGTAGGTCGGGTCGGTGCCCACCACCGCGGCCGGGGTTGGCCACACCCCGGTGGTCGGATCGTCGGCCAGCACGATGCCCGGCGCCGCGGCGAGGACCTCCCGGGCCTGCTCCACGGTGAGGGGCTGGGCGAACACCGCGTGCACCGCCAGGGCATGCGTGGTGAGCACCGGAACCCGCACGCAGGTGGCCGACACCTTGAGACGCGGGATATCGAGGATCTTGCGGGACTCGTTGCGGACCTTGAGCTCCTCAGAGCTCCAGCCCTCAAGGGCCAGTGAGCCGGCCCAGGGCACCACGTTCATCGCCAACGGTGCCGGGAACGGTGAGGAAACCCCCAGCCCCGCCGCGGCCAGCATCTGCGCGACGTCCCCGCCACGCACCCCGACGCCGGTGCCGACCACTGCGGCGAGCTCGGCGGACAAGCGCTCAACGCCGGCGCGCCCGGCGCCAGAAGCGGCCTGGTAGCTGGCCACCACCAGTTCGGTGAGGCCGAAGCGGCGGTGCAGTGCCCCCAGCGCCGGCATCATCGACAGCGTCGTGCAGTTGGGGTTGGCGATGATGCCCTTCGGCCGGTGGGCGATCTGGGCAGCGTTGATCTCTGGAACCACCAGGGGAACTTCAGGGTCCATCCGGAATGCAGCGGAGTTGTCCACCACGACCGCGCCGCGGCGCACCGCGAGGGGAGCCCACCGCTCGGAGATCCCGTCCGGCACGTCGAACAGGGCGATGTCCACCCCGTCGAAGACTTCTGGGGTAAGCGGGAGCACACCGTGCCGCTCGCCCCGCACCGAGATCTTCTTGCCAGCAGACCGGGCCGAGGCGATCAGCTGGATCTCGCCCCAAGGCACCGACGGTCGCGAGTTCAGGATATCGATCATGACGGTGCCGACCAGGCCGGTGGCCCCGACGATGGCAAGAACTGCGTCCTGCGGGACACCCGCACCCGGGGGGGTCATCGTCCAGTCCCGGCGTAGACGACGGCCCGCTCCTCGCCGCCTAGCTCGAACGCGGCGTGGATCGCGCGCACCGCGTCGTCCAGTTGTTCGGCCCGCACCAGCACCGAGATCCGGATCTCCGAGGTGTTGATGGTCTCGATGTTGACCCCGGCCTGGGCGAGCGCCTCGCAGAACTGCGCGGTGACTCCCGGGTGTGACCGCATCCCCGCGCCGATCAGCGAGACCTTGCCCACGTGGTTGTCGCACAGCACGTCCGTGAAATCGATCTGCGGCTGCATCGCGCGCAGCGCCGCAACCGCGACAGGTGCGTCGAGTTTGGGCAGCGTGAAGGTGATGTCGGTGCGCCCGGTGTCGCCGTGCGAGATGTTCTGTAGCACCATGTCGATATTGAGTTCGGCGTCGGCGATCACGCGGAAGATACGGGCGGCCTTGCCTAGCTCGTCAGGCACCCCGGTCACGGTAATTTTCGACTCGGAGCGGTCGTGCGCGACGCCGGTGAGCATGGCCTGTTCCACGGTGAGATCCTCCATTGATCCAGAGACCATGGTGCCGCGGTTTCGGCTGTACGACGAGCGGACGTGGACCGGTATCTGAGTGCGCCGAGCATATTCGACGCAGCGCAACATGAGCACCCGGGCCCCGCACGCCGCCATCTCCAGCATCTCTTCGTAGGTGATGGTGTCGAGCTTGCGAGCGTTGGGCACGATCCGCGGGTCGGCGGAATACACGCCGTCCACATCGGTGTAGATCTCGCACACGTCCGCCCGCAGCGCGGTGGCCAGCGCCACCGCGGTGATATCGGAGCCCCCGCGACCCAACGTGGTGACGTCCTTGGTGTCTTGGGCCACCCCCTGGAACCCGGCCACCAGCGCCACGGCGCCCTGGTCCAGCGCATCGCGCACCCGGCTCGGTGTCACATCGATGATGCGGGCCCGGCCGTGCGCGGCGGTGGTGATCACTCCGGCCTGGGAGCCGGTGAACGAGCGGGCGTCCACACCCAGGGCGTGCACCGCCATGGCGACCAACGCGTTAGAGATCCGTTCGCCCGCGGTCAGCAGCATGTCCAGCTCACGCTGAGACGGTTGCAGCGACACCTGACTGGCCAGCTCGAGCAACTCGTCGGAGGTGTCACCCATCGCCGAGACCACCACGACGACCTCGTTGCCACCCGCCCGGGTCTGAACGATCCGCTGGGCGACCTTCTTGATCCGCTCGGCACTGTCCACCGAGGAGCCGCCGTACTTCTGGACAACGAGCGCCACGCGACCTCCAGACCCACAACGGCGGGCCGTGACCCCCGAACGGCCAGGGGGGTCACGGCCCGGGAGTCCTGCCGCTTAGTTAGGCGGTAGCGACTTGACGGCCGCCCAGCGCCCTGAGCAGGCCTGTCCCAAAGATCAACGTGAGTGCAGCGGTAACCAGGTGCAGGAAGTTGTCTCCGGCCAGGCCGCCGGGGATGGACAGCAACGAGAGGTAGCCCAGAAAACCAATCACAGTGGCCAGCGTGTACACCCCCCCGATCGCGATATTCAACCCTTCGTTGCCGGCGGCGGTAAGCGCGAACGCGCCCAACAGCCAGAACGCGCCAATGCCGAGGTGCACGATGTTGTGGAAGGGGTTGAGCATGAAGATACCGAACAGTGAATGGTTCGTCATCTCGGTGATGCTGCCGAAGCCGGTGATGAAGAACCCGACGATCCCACCGACGATGTAGACGATGCCGGCGATCATCGAAAAGTTCTGCTCAAGCGTCCTGGGAGTCCCCCTGCTCTGGAGCTGGATCCCAAACTTGTCCTCTGGGCTAACAAACGCCATGTCTGTCCCTTTCCCATTCTGAGGTGCGGTAGGCCTGCCCGCGCCAGCACCTCAACCTGTTCCTGGTACGCACTTCGGCTCGCGGCAGCCCACGGTTCACCAGTTGGCCGACAGATCACCTCATGGGATGCTAACACCCTGTAACCAGCGGGTGGGATGCCGGGGGTGGCCGCGTAGCGGTCGCTGCGCGCGCGTAGGGTGCGGCACTCCGTGACCAAGCCCCTACGGAAAGTGGTGAAGTGGGCACTATGGCTACCCAGACCACGACTACCCGGACTGCGGCTACCCAAGCGATGACTGCTCTGCGCAACGCCCTCCGCACGTGGCGGGGGCTGGTCATCATCACCGGGGTGCTGCTGGCCCTGGGGCTCGGAACGGCTGCCGCGATCTGGGGGCCGGGCCTTTTCACCCACGGCCACTCCGCGCAGACGGCGACTACGGCACACCAGCCGACCGTCTCGGACAGCTCCAAGCCGGTCGGCTTCAGCGAGTTCCGCAGCGAGCAAGCCGGCTTCCAGCTCGCCTACCCGTCCACCTGGACCAAGCTGAGCCCCAAGGATCCCCAGGTCCTCCTGCTGGTCTCGCAGGGCACGCAGGACTCCTTCCTGGTGCGTGCCAACGAGCTCCCAGAGCCAATCGGACCACAACAGCTCCCAGCCGCCAAACAGCTGACCGACAAGATCGTCACGTCCAACAAGTCGATTCAGATGATCACTGATCCGAAACCGCTCATGCTCGGTGGGCTTCCTGGTTTCTTCTACTTCTACTCCTTCAAGGACCCCACCACTGGGCAGGAGGGCGCGCATTCCCACTTCTTCCTGTTCAATGGCAAGACTATGATCAGCATGGTCTTCCAGGCTCTGCCCAAGGAGCATTTCTCCGAGGCCGCGAAAACGTTCGACAAGATCGCTGCCTCCTTCCGTGTGCTGACGAAGCACTGAACCTCACAAGATCGCACCGGGACGGTAGGTGGCCGCTTGGGGGTAGCGGGCCAGCACGGTGTCCACCGCAGCCAGGACCGCGGCGATCTGCTCAGCGGCAGCCCCGGTGAACTCTCGGTGCTGCGCCAGCAACGCGTCCAGATCAGCCCGGTCCAGCGGCAGTCGGGGGTCATCAGCCAGCCGCTGGATCAGGCCATTTTCCGCCCCGGTCACTCTCATCGCCAGCGCGGCCGCGACGGCGTGCTCCCTGATCACCGCGTGCGCGCTCTCCCGTCCCATCCCGGCGCGCACCGCGGCGAGCAGTATCTTCGTGGTAGCCAGGAACGGCATCGAGCGCTGTAGCTCCCGCTCGATCACCGTCGGGTAGGCGTCGAACTCCTCGAGCACCGTGAGGAAGGTTTCCACCAGGCCATCGAAGGCGAAGAACGCATCGGGCAGCGCGACCCGGCGCACCACCGAGTCCGACACGTCACCCTCGTTCCACTGCGAGCCGGCCAGCTCGGCCACCATCGAGGCATACCCGCGAAGCACCACGGCCAGGCCGTGGACGCGCTCACAGGAGCGGGGGTTCATCTTGTGCGGCATGGCGCTGGAGCCGACCTGGCCGGGCTGAGATCCCTCGGTTACCAGTTCGTGACCGGCCATCAGCCGGATCGTGGTCGCCAGCGACGACGGCGCGGCGGCCAACTGCACCAGGCAGGTGAGGACCTCATGGTCCAGCGATCGCGGGTACACCTGCCCGACGCTGCTGAGCACCCGGTGAAAGCCCAGGTGCTGGGCCACCCGCTGCTCCAGTGCCGCTAGCGCGCCCGGATCACCCCCGAGGAGATCTAGAGCGTCTTGGGCGGTACCCATCGGGCCCTTGATCCCGCGCAGCGGGTAGCGGGCCAGCAGCTCCTCGAGCCGGGCGAAAGCCACCAGCAGCTCGTCGGTCGCGCTGGCGAACCGCTTGCCCAGCGTGGTGGCTTGGGCCGCGACGTTGTGGCTGCGCCCCACCATGACCAGCTCGGCGTACTGGGCGGCGTGGCGGCCCAGCTGGGCGAGCAGCGCCACACAGCGGTCCCGCACATGCTCCAGCGAGCGGAGGATCTGAAGTTGTTCGACGTTCTCCGTGATATCCCGGGACGTCAGCCCCTGATGAATCTTCTGATGACCGGCCAGCGCGTTGAACTCCTCGATGCGCGCCTTGACGTCGTGCCGGCTCACCCGTTCCCGGGCCGCGATCGACTCGAGATCCACCGCAGGCACCGCCCGCTGGTAATCGTCGAGCACCCGCTGCTCTACCGGCACCCCCAGATCAGCTTGGGCGCGCAGCACCACCAGCCACAGTTGCCGCTCGAGCACGACCTTGTACTCCGGTGACCACAGCCGGACCAGCTCACCGGAGGCGTACCGCGCTGCCAGCACGTTAAGGATCACCAAAACAGCCTACGACCACTCGCGACCAGGGCCTTCACCTCCGCCGCTTCGCCAATGCATCAGCGCCTGCCAGCGGGTGGACCAGTTCGGTGACCGCAGCCATTCCCGCGGACCGGGCCACACTCGGGTCCGACGTGCCGATCCGAACTCGCCGTAGCAGCCGGTACACACCCTGTAACATGTCCACCCTGCGCCACGATAGCTCCAGCGCAGGGTGGGGGTCCTCACAGCTGAGGTGTTTGTAGCTTCGCAACCGGCATCATCCCAGTTAGAGCGATACCCATCATTAGCGTCATTACCACGTCGAGACTAATCATTCATTCAGGTCTGACCAGAGAAGACAACGGGGGTAAAGACTGTGGCACCTCGAAAGTATCGCCAACAATTAAAGGACTGCGCGAATAGCGCGGGTAAGTGGATTGTTGCGAAGCTTGCTGTATTCGCCGTAACATCAGGCTCAGTCTTGGCGCTCTCTGCTACTCCCGCAGTTGCACACGAAACCGATGCATTCGCGCAGAATGGTGATACCTACATTAAGATTTTAGGTAACGGCAATAGCTGGACCGCTAGCGGTTGGTGCATCAAATGTGGATACCATGGTCACTTTCAGCTTTTCTTTCCTGACGGAACGAGCCGCAACTTCCCGGATTCCAATAATCCGGAACTGTTGAACTTGCATGGCACTGGCTCCGGCAAGTTCCGCGTCATCAATTGGAAACCAACCTCCTCCGGCTACGAGAACATGGGTGAACCCTCCGTAAACATCAGGTAGGGCTCATCGTCCAGATTGGCGGGGCTTGCAGAGTGCGGCGGAAAGCGGGGGGCGGTGTGGTGCGCTGCTGGGATTGGCGCAGACAGCGCAGTGTGTGGGTGGCGGCAGCACTGGTGACGGGTGCTGCGACGTTGCTGATCTTTCTTTTCGCCGACGCCAGCCTGGCGACGCGGTAGGCTTCGGTAGCAGCCGTCATCGTCTCCGTGCTGGGGCTATTGGTCAGCGTGGGGAGAGGTTATGACGACGGAGACCTTCGCGCCGGCCACTCAGAACGGCTCGACCAGGCCACAGAGGAACTGGCCTCGGCGGTACGCGAGCAGTGGTTGACGGAGGCGCGGGTCCGCCGGCTGCAGGATCCAGAACCGTTGAAAGTGCGCTGGGCGGTGACGGACTCAACCCTTGCCGACCACTGGGACAATATCGTGTGCGGCGCCGAAGATCTCAACCCCACGGACCTCGCGGGACGGTTAGATGGCATTGTCGACGTGTTCGCGAGGGTGCCCTCTCGGCGCATGGTCGTCCTGGGGCGGCCGGGGGCGGGTAAGAGTGTGCTCGCGATCCGTTTCACGCTTGACACACTAGACCGAACTTGCTTGATCTTGACAGTGGTGTTAGGGGGCTGGCCTGGGCCGATGAGCTGTGAGTGGCGGTGTACGGGTGGCGGTTGCTGGCTACTGGAGGGTGAGTGGCACGGGGGCGTTGAGTAGTTCGAAGGCGCGGCGCTGGACGGGGGTGGGGGTGGTGAGCTGCTCGATTTTCTGCCCGCCGAAGACGATGGTCTGTCGGTCGAGCGTGGCGAGGTGATTGAGGAGGTCTTGGTATTTACGGACGGGCAGGTTGTCGGCGTT
>JAFATA010000047.1 GCA_019244165.1 Pseudonocardiales bacterium
ACGCCGACCCCGCCGACCTGCACGCCTGGGCACAGCCACCCCCGCCCGGCTAACACCGGCACCGTCACCCCCGCCACGGCGTCACCGCTGCGAACAGGTCACGCTGGTTATCGCCACGCCTGATCACGAGAATTCCGAATAGTTACCAACGCCGGGCGCCTCGACGAAACCGAGGCGTGTCGGCGGTTTGACTCTGCGCTGCTCCAGCTTGTCACCGACGGCCTGGTGGTTCACACACCTGGCCCACGGTAGGTCCGAGTGCCCGAGGGAGGTGAAAAAATGGAGAACCGGAACCGTCTCGACCGACTCATGGGTCTCGCGGCTGTTTCGCAAGATGAGCCAGCGGTCGAGGTCATCCAGCCCGAAGTGAGGACCGGTGCGCAGTATGCGCTGCTGCCGTCCATGCGGTTGGACGACGAGGAAAAGCACGAGGAATAGCCCTGTCACCGAGCCGATGCCGGTCGGTCCAGGGCCCCGCTCCGGCTCCCGAACTGGCGGGAGCCGGAGCGTCCCCAGGAGGTGACCTATGAACCGTCCGCTGTCTACGGTGCTGGTGAACCCACCACTGTGGAACGCCTATGCTCCACACCTCGCGGTTCCTCTGTTGGTCGGCACGCTGCGCGCTCGTGGCTTGCCGGCCGTCGGCTACGACCTGAGCATCAGCTGCCTGGATTGGCTGCTCAGCCCATCGGTGCTCGAGGAGCTCCGGGACAAGGTCGACCAAACTCCAGCGAAAAACCTTGAGCAGGAGTGGGTCCGGCAAAGGGCGCTCTTGGTGGCGATGAATGCAGCGCAGACCGTCGACGAGGCCAAGGCAACGCTGCGTTCGTCGGCTACGCTGGCTGACGAGCAGCGCCAGCGGTGGGCCAGACGGTCACTGCGGGATGCGATGTGGCTGGTATCGGCTGCGTTTCCGGGCACCGAGTTTGACCTCGTCTGCAACCGCACATGCTATTCCCCGGAATCGACCCGGCAGGTCCTCGCAGCCGCCACCGATACCGAGCTCAACCCCTATCGCTGGGCGTTCGATCGCATGCTTGACTGGCCGCTGTTGGATGACCCTCGGGTGGGCCTGGTTGGGGTGAGCATCTCAGCGGACACCCAGCTCGTCGCGGCCATAACCTTCCTGGCCATGCTGCGCGAGCGACGTGAAGATGTGCACGTGGTGCTCGGCGGCAACTTCGCGACCCGCATGGTGGAGCGGTGGGTCGTACCGCACCCGTTCCTCGACCTGATCGACACAGTGCTGGCCGGCGAGGGGGAAGAGAGCCTGCCGGCACTCGTCGAGGCACTGCCGCGACTGCCGACACGACTGGCGGAACGGTCCGGCAACACCGTGCTGGCGGCTGACCCCCGGTCGGATATCCCTGGGGCGGTGTGGCGAGCAGGCCAGGAGCTACGCCGGACGGCGTCACGCAGCGTCGACATTCGAAAATCCGCGATGCCTGCTTTCGGGGACCTGCCGCTCGACAAATACTTCGCACCGGGACCAGTATTGCCTGTATTCGGTTCCCGCAGCTGCGCGTGGGACTGTGCGTTCTGTTCTATCCCATTCGCAAGCAACAGCTTCCGGCAACGGCCGGCGGCCAACGTCGTCGCCGAGATGCGGACATTGCAGGACGAATATAGCACGTCATACTTCATGTTCGTCGACGAAATCATGACCCCGCGCACGCTGGACACGGTGAGCGCCGAGCTGATCCGGACCGGAACTAAGTTATGGTGGTACGGCGAAACTCGCTTCGCCGGTGGGCTCACCGACGGCCTCGTCCGCCAGCTATACGACTCTGGCTGCCGGCGGATGAACTTCGGCCTCGAGTCCAGTAGTCAGCGCGTGCTTGATCTGATGCGCAAGGGCACCCGCACCGAACACATTATGACCAATGTGAAGGCCATGCTCGGCGCGGGTGTGCCCGTCCACTTGTTCGTCATCCACGGTTTCCCCGGTGAGACCCGTGAGGAGGCAGAAGACACCATCTCCTTCGCCGAGGACGTGGTCCGGGTGTCCCGCCAGCACTACGGCATTCCGTACACGACCTGGGGCGGCTCACCGTTCGTGCTGGACGTGCACTCGCCAATCGGAACCTCACCATCGAGCTTCGGCGTCATCACGCGAAGTCCGCACCCCGACGATGACCTCGCGCTGATGCGTGACTACGACACCTCTACCGGCCTGACCCAGCAGCAAAGCCTCAGGATAGCCACAGCGGCAGCGGGGACCAGAGTTTTCCGGGCACCCGTGGTGTGGTTCCGGGCGGCGCAGGACCCCACCGCTCGGGAAGTCGAAGAGTTCACCTTCCTCCGGGCCTGCCTCGGTGCCCCGATGCCCGGACCGCCGGAGACGCCCACACTGGACTGGCCACCACCAGCCGGAACCGATCGAATGACGGTAGCACCCGGCATCATCACACGCCGGCTGCCGTGGCAGGCCACGGAGCAGGATTCGGGGGCGTCCCTCGCTCTCTACGAGCCATACCGTGATCGCTTCTTGCAGCTGCATTGGCCGGTGGACATCGATTTACCGGAGCTGTCCGGTCTGACGTGGGCTGAGCTGACGCGTTGGGTTGTGCAGAACCGCTGCACTTTCGCGAACCAGCCGGCAGTGCACACCGCGACGCTGTTGCTGCGGCATGGGTTCGTTGAAGTGATCGACCGGAGTCCCGAGCCGATCGCCTGGCGCTGGCGTCCGGAGCTGGGTGTGGCGACACAGCGCACCGCGGGCCGTACCATCCTCACGAATCCGATCACCGGCCTCACCGTCCGCCTGAATGACGAGGCCGCCGAGTTTTGGCGACTGCTAGTGTGCGCGGAGTCCGCCGGTCCGATACCCGGACCGGCCACCAACGACGACAAGGCCGCAGCAGCACCACAACCGTTGGTGTCCTCGCTGGCCCGGTATGGGATGCTGGTCCGTGAGGTGCTAGCGCTCGGAGATGCGTTCGGTGCGGCATAATAGCTGACTTTTGGGAGGCATGATCGTGTCGCGGTTCACACTCCGTCCAGACCTTGAGGTGAGAGACTTCACGCCGGAAGACGAGACGGGGGTACAGGCACTCTTAGCGGCTGACGAGGACTATTTTGTCGCCGCAACCGGCAGCCCGTCGGCACCTGGGGACGTGCAGAGCCTGTTCTATTCCCTGCCGGAGGGAGCGGACCTAGACGCCAAACGGTTGCTCGTGGTTGTCTGCGGTGGACTGGTTATCGGCCTCGTCGATGTAGTACTCGACTACCCGGAACCCTCTGCAGCTGCGGTCGGCCTGTTTTTTGTGCACCCTGACCACCGGCGGCAGGGTGTGGGCGATGCCGTCGCCGGGGCGCTGATCAACTATGCCCGTGAGTCCCAGATTCACCTCGTCACGACGACCACCCCGCTCGAGTGGGCACCCGGGCGGGCTTTCCTTGAGCACCTCGACTTCACCGTCGAGGCACCCGAGCAGGCTCGCCACCAGACCAGCAACCGCAATCTGGGACCGTTCGAACCTCCAGTGCTACGAGCCCAGATGCACCTACAGCAAAACTAGTTGACGGTCCCGCCTGGGAAGATCGTTATGAACGAAATCACAGAACTGTACGATTTAGTTTTTGAGTTCGAACAGCGGAATAACTTGACAATCTGGAAAAATCCTCACGAAGAATGGTCGCGGCTACGGAACGTCGGTCCTGTACATAAGACAAGTATGCTAAAGCTTTTCAGGGGCGAGGATCTTAGCACCAGAGAAATGGATACTACACAGCCATGCTATCAGGTTGTTACATACGATGAGGCCATGGTCGTACTGAAGAACGAGTCGGTTTTTTCTGCCTCAGCCTATGGCGAAAGCATGGGTCGCATGATGGGCCGCACGTTCTTGGAGATGGACGGCTATGAACACAAGAGTCACCGACATCTCGTCCAGAGTCATTTTGCGCGTAAAATATGTGAACTCTATAATGAGGACTTCGTCCGACCATTGGCTCGCAAGCTTATCATGAGGCTGGCCCATCGCCAAGGAGGTGATTTGGTACGAAGTTTTACGTTTCCACTCTCCGTGCTTGTCATTACTAAGATTATAGGACTGCCGTCCGCCGGGCTAGGATCATTAGTAGCCTGGGCTTTGGGGCTAAAAGCCGAAGATGACGGAGAGTGGGGGCGCGAAAAATTTACAGAAATAATCGATCGTCGGCGTGGAGAAGATAGTCAGGATGTCATCGGCACGCTAACTAAAGCTACCGTCGACGGACGACGGCTGAGCGACGATGAAATTATCTCTTTTATACGACTATTGATATCGACCGGCACCGAACCGCCGTATCGCTCTCTGAGTAATCTACTAACCGGCCTGCTCAGTGATAGGATCCAACTGAGTTCGATAAAAAATGATAAGTCGCTGATTATCAATGCCATCAATGAAAGTATGCGATGGGAACCGCCCCTGACGTGGGTGTTGCGTACCTGTAAAGAACCGACAGAAGTAGCCGGTACTAAATTCACAAAAGGCGACCTAGTGTGCGTAAATATCTCTTCGGCAAATCGTGACGAAAAACGCTGGAGTATGCCGGAAAAGTTCGACATTTATCGTCCCTACAAACCGCATATCGGAATGGGTGGAGGCGTCCACACGTGCCTAGGGCAGCATTTGGCTATGATAGAATCAAAGGCTGCGGCCGAAGTCATTGTGGAGCGTTGTCCCGGAGTTCACATTGACATGGAAGCCGGTCGGCCAGAGATAGTTGGACGAGGTTTCAGATCACCCAGAGTGCTACCGGTACGGTTTTGACTGCGTGGCGGCAGCGACCAAGACGTTCCCGCTGGGGTGTCGATCCAGAGACGTTGGCGCTGCGGGGTGACGGTGAGACCGAGGCGGGTCCACTCGGGCTGCTCGTGCGCAAGCCATACCTGGTGGGCGCGTTCGAGGCTGTCCCACAGTGCGGTTGGTCCGCCTTCAAGGACGTCATACTGGCCCTGGCTGCCGGTCAGACTGACCGCAACCCAGGACCCGTCCGGGGTGGACAGGAAGCTGGCGGTTGGTTTTCGAGTGTCGGGATCGAGGTGCATCCCGATGTGCACGTCGGCGGGTAGTCCCTGGAACTGGGCGAGCAGCCAGACCAGGCGGTGGTCCCACCAGGGATGGGGCGGGATGGTCGTTGTCCGCCGTCGGGTGCCTTCGCTGCGGGGATGGGGAGATGCGGATGTGTCGTCGTGGTGGTGGCGCATGGCCATGAAGGAGCCCCACCGGGCGGTGAAACGGCCTTCCAGCCGGTCGGGATGGCGGTGCAGCAGGACGAGGTTGCCGGCTTCCCGGGCTACCTTGACATCGACTAGGATCTTGCCCCCGACGCGGAGCTGTTCGGCCCAGGCCCAGGGCACCGCGGGCACCGAGCAGGTGGCGATGATCCGATCAAAGGGGGCGTGCTCCGGGAGCCCGCCCGCGCCGTCGGCACTGACCAGGGTGGGCCGAAAGCCGATTGTGTGGAGCCGGTTGCGGGCGCTGTGGACGAGTTCTGGGTCGATGTCGACCGAGAAAACAAGGTTCGCGCCGAGCCGGTGCGACAGGAGCGCGGCGTTGTACCCGGTGCCGGTGCCGATTTCGAGCACCTTGTGTCCGTCGTGGACGTCGAGGGCTTCGAGCATGCGCAGCATGAGATCCGGTTTGGTGCTGCTGGAGACGGCCTCCTGGTGCGTTCCCCCATCGACCACTGCCGTGATGAAGGTCGTCGGGGTGTAGACGAGATCCAGCCCGCTCGGGGAGGTGACGTCCACCGGTTGCCAGGTACCGATGCCGTCTTGCTGATAGGCGGCGGGCACGAAGATGTGACGGGGGACGCCGGCCACGGCACTGCGCCATGCCGGATGGTGCACGTCGCCGTGGGCGACAAGGAGGTCGGCGAGCCGCTGCGCCCGGGGAGCCCAGTCGGTAACGGGTTGGGTGGTCACTGCTTTCCCCTCGTCAGGACGTCGGCTAGTCTCTCGTAACCCTTGACAATTTACACAGTTTTGAACCGCTCCGGGTTTAGCGAGTTTTTGGCAGGTAATGTTTCTTGTATTCACCAATAGTGATCATAGTTTTGTTATCTCGAACCCTATCGACAAACAGTACACCATTGAGATGGTCAATCTCGTGCTGTAAGACATGAGCAATAATTCCTTCGAACACCGCTTCGCGCTGATGGGCGCGTTCATCTTGCCAACGCACTCGGATTTTTTTATAGCGCAACACCTTGGCATACAACGTGTCGTTACCGACACCGCAACTAATACAGCCCTCCCATAGTCCGGTCCGTTTTCCGAAGGTCTCTACGATAGCGGGATTGATAATCGTCGCACCGAAAGGCTTCAAATGTGGTCGCGTGGGGGTGGCTTTAATGTCGATGACTGAGATGGCGAGGCTTTTACCGACTTGCGGTGCAGCCAATCCGACCCCATAGCGTTTTTTTTCTAGAGTATAGTACATATTTTGAATCAGTTCTTGAGTGTCAGTCGAGAGAATTTCTTCCCTTGTTAGTTGGCGCGCCTGAAGACGCAAAACCGGATCACCAAAGCGCCTTCTCCCGAGAAGTTTCATAGAAAAAATTCAATTTTTGCGTATTTGTTATTCATCCTACCTCCGTAGAACGAGAATGGAAGTTGAAATGTCTATTCGAGGACGCTCGGCCCGACATAGAGACCGCGTGCGGCAGGGTATGCGTCGCCTCCTCACCTGTACCTGCAAGCCGGTCCTGAAGTCGACCATGTCGGAACTGATACACCGGACCGACAGACCGCAGCACCTGACGGACACGTGCATCTTCAAGAAACCGCAGAAGATGCACGGGAGCTTCATTCCGACACCACAGCTGTGCACTCGAAAGAGTAGACGCCCACGTCACCGAAGATACCAACACAGCCCCAAATCCGAACGCGAGCCCGTTTTCGAACCCGTTCTCAATCCCGTACACAAGCCCAAGCCTGAGCCCATTCGAGAGTCCCAACGCGAGCCCGTACACAAGCCCGAACAAAAGCCCGAACTTAAGCCCGATCTGACGCTCTCGGCGCCGCGATGACTCGGGATCCATCGGACTAGCGGCCTCCGTTGATGGCCCTCCGATTCTGCTCACGAGCCCGTACACGAGCCCGACCACAAACGCGTTCAGGAGCCCGTCGACAATCCCGCACGTAGGTCCCTGTAAGAATCCATTCGTGAGCCCGTACGCGAGCCCGGCCACGAGAGCGAACACGAGGGTCGTTCGAATGTTAGTTCCGCTCCACGGGGGCCATCCCAGCCGCCGAGGGTGCCTCCCGCTGAGTGCAGAAACGAATCCGAATACGAATGCATACAGAAACCCAGCTGTGATCCCGACGACGAGCCCGTTCCGGAGCCCAAACGCGAGCCCCTTCCCAACTCCAAACACAAGTCCGGCCACCAGCCCAGACACGAGTGCAGTGGTCAAAAGACAGGGCCAGGCAGGTACCCAGCGAGGGATTTGCCACCAGGCCAAGTCACGGGTCCCCTCGTCGTTCATATGCCGGGCCAAGTGCTTAAGCCATTGTCGGGCCTGGTTGAGGTTGTATGGGGGAGCCGGCCGGCCTGGGTGTGAGGCATAGGCAGTGGGCAGCACCCTGTCGAGAAGATGATCTTCGATAGCTTCTACATTAGCGAATCGACTGCTCTCGGTGAGTTCATCGACTGGGTCGCCAGAACGGTAGGTGTCGCGGACCAAAGTGAGCATCAGCGGGTTGTCCAACGCCTGCGCCAGAGCACCGTCCGGGTGTTTATGCAGGTCATCGATCACGCGTTGCCATGCCGGGGAGAGCGGCTGGATCTGGCAATTGGCCAAATACTCCGCTGCTTGCCCAGGCTCAACCGGACACAGTTCTAGCGCCGCCGCCCCCCTCAGATGAGCATCGCCGACCGCAGCCACTAACTCGTCGCTACGCGTCAGCACGACGAACCGGAAGGTAGCCTGCTCGTTGAGTGCACGCAAGGCCACCGGACGCAGCACTTCGGGTATCTCATCTAACCCGTCGAGAATCACGGCGAGATGACCGCCAGCGATAAGCCGTGCCGCTACATCTGGGCCATAAGCGCGAGCACGCAGCAACTCGTAGTCTCGGACAAGCTGAGCTGCCAACCAGTCCGAGAAGAACTCACTTGTCGGGTTCCAACCGTGCAGGGTAAACAGCACCGGCACAGGAACCCTCGCCCGTCCCTCGGCCGTCCCAACGGCTTCCCGATGCGTCAACGCGTCGAGCAGTAAGAGGATCGCCGCCGCACTCTTGCCTGAGCCCGGCGCACCGAGGACCGCCAACCGGCCGGAGGCCAAGCCGCCGTACACGCTGAAAAGATCTTCTAGCCCACCGGACTGCAACCTTTCCGTGGTGACCGCCGCCAGCCCGGGCAACGCCGCGAACCTCGCTCCACCAGTTCTACCTACCGCTGCCGTCACAGAGCTTGTCACCTGCCGGCGTGACCATCGCCACCGCAGGAAAATCGGTGCTGGATACATTAATCCCCGCTCGGTGGCGGCCCGCTCCCACTGCTGATGAACCTGTGCTGCCAACTCATCTGCCGCACGCTCCAACGGCAGTTGGGAAGTCTCAGGTGGTAACCTGTGCGCCCATAGCCATACAGCGACACCGGCCGCGGCGGTCGCCACGGGCAAGAGCGTCCGAACCAAGGTGGCGGTCGCGTCTCGATCGTGAGCGTGTATGACGAAGGCTACGACCCCGCCTGTCCCCGCCACGAGCAGCGCCAGCGCACCCCAGATCCAGATAAGCCGTCGTTCGATCGTCACACTACGAAGTGTGCCAGCGCCAAGCGCCTACCGATGGGACTGTTGCGTCGGTGAATCACCAACTCGACCTTGGTGGCGGTACTCGAACAGGGCGACAACGCATCAGCCCACCCTGCCTGAGCTGGTGATCTACCGACGCAACAGTCCTGGCGTCCATTCCGTGCGACAGGTAGGATTACGGCGCAAGTTCACCCGACCAGGGTTGGAGGATGACATATTTACCAGGCGTTACTTACTCCTGTTTGCCCGGATTGAGCTGTGATGTCATGCCGTTGCGGGTGTCGGGAGCCAGGGGTTGCCGGTAATGGCGGCGTGGATGTCGTTGATGGGGCGAACGTCGTTGTCGCGGGCGCTGATGAGGTAGGAGCGGATGCGGCAGTAGTTGACAGTTCCTCGGTTCGATCCGGCGCCGCCGTCGGCACCCGCCCCGAGCCCCTACGACCCGGCTGCCCGTCGGGCTTGGGTGGCCGCCTCTCCCAAGACGAACGATCCGCCCGCCGCTTGGCCTTGGCCGCGATCGAACCCGGCGAGGTGGGATCGAGAAATTGGTCGAATCACGCCCCAGCTGAGCTTTCAGCTCAGCGATCCGCGCGTGGCCCGCTCCAGGCTGCGAGACCACGCCCACCACTAGTGCCGATAGCTCTTCATGGGAGAACAATGGCTGCTCGGGCGTGGGCACAACCCAGATGATCGACAATTAACGGCCTACCATAGAGTCCGATACACCGCCACGGATCGTCCGTCACCACCCAAAGTAGACGCACTGCGACGGCCAAGCTCAACAAGACCTGTCAATGGACAGGGATGTAGTGCTCCATCAGTCCTTCGTCACCGTCGCTTGAGGTGAACTTGTTTGGGGCCGGCAGGATGTTTCCCATTCGTGGGCGAGGAGGGAGTAGAGAATGGAGTCGCGCCAGGCGCCGTTGGTGAAGACGTGATCGCGCAGGCGGCCTTCCCGGGTGAAGCCGAGCCGGGTGACGAGGGCGATCGATGCGGCATTGTCTGGCCCGATGGCTCCGGAGATGCGGTGCAGCCCCAGGGTGGTGAACCCGAAATGGATGATGGTGCGCGCGGCGTCGAGCGCGTAGCCGCAGCGCCAGTGGTCCGCGGCGATCGCGGCACCGAGTTTGGCGGCCTGGACCCCGGACAGGCCCAGCCGGGCGAACCCGATCAGCCGGTCATCGGTGTGCGGGGTAACGGCCAGGTAGTACTCGGTGCGGGGGTGTGTGTGGCGCGTTCGATGACGCCCGTGAGCATCTGAGCTTGCTGCTCGCGGGTCCGGGAGTCGAACGACAGCCACCGGGTCACCCGGTCATCGAGATCGTCAGCCCGGAACTCGCGCTGCTGCGTGGTCTGGGTCACCGCGGTGACGCCAGACACTCGGAGGTGAAGGCTTCGATCGCGCTCGCCAGCTCGGTGACCTCTCGGCCTGGATCCTTCACGCCGCGCAATGCAGTCCGCACATGTTCCACCGACGTCACGATCCCGTTAATGCGCTGGGGCGGAGGGAGTTCGAACACGGGCGTGAGCGCTTCCGCGGCGCCGTCGATCTCGCCTAACATAACCCGGGCGACGGAAAGGGCACTGCGCGCGCCAGCTTCGGTGCCGAAGGCCCGATCTTGATCGGGTGCCCCAGCATAGGCTTCCAGTGCTTCCAGGGCGAGCCGTTCGGTTTCATTCGCCTCGGCCGTACCGCCCCAGGCGAGCGCGTCGGCGGCGAGGTAGAGCTGGCGTGGTCGGCTGAACATGCACAGACCACCGAGGCTGTCCAGCACGTCGGGTTCCACCCGGTCTCGCGCCTCGGTGGCACGCGCCAAGGCGGCGTGGGCGTCCTCCAGCCGGTTCAGCGCGGCCAGGGAGCGTGCCTCGCTACTGGCCAGCCACACGCTGGCGGTGCCCCTGCTGCGGGCGGCGGCCTCGGCGCCGAGCTGGGCATAGCACACCGAATCCTCCAACCGCCCAGACCAGTAGGCGATTCCGGCTTGTAAGGCACGAATCCGGGCGCGCAGCCCGTCGTGGCCGGCGTTGTCGGCGCAGACGAAGCCCACCCTCGCCTGCGCCATCGCGTCATGGGGAGCGCCGAGGTCGTGCGATGCCTTGGCCATTAGCCCGCAGGTGAGTCCGGCGATCAGATAGAGGTCCTGGGTCTGCGCCGGACGTTGACGTCCCTCCAGCAACTTGAAGGCACGATTCTGAGTGTCTACCAGATCACCGAGCAGGGTGGGCAGCGGCTGCTGCTGAGACGCGATGATCAATCGGTGCACGTCATCGAGCAACTGATCGAGCGTCTCGGCGTTGACGTTGGAGGCCCCGATCCGGGTGAGGAAGTCGCGAGCCCGGTCGGCGCTCATGGCGACCACCTGCCCTTCCCAGTCACGCCGCGCGTTGCCCCGTTGCGGCGCCGTTCCGTCCCGGCGGCGGGCCGCTAGGAGCGTCTCGGCGCCGTACGGCGGGCCGAGCAGCCGGGCTACCGGCTCCTCGAACAGCCGTTCCAGGGCGGCCTGCGCCTGCGGGTGGGGCAAGCTGCGCAGCTCTCCGGCTACCCACCGGTACGCCTGCCGCTGGCTGAGCTCGGTCCCGGCGGCCCGGCGGTAGCGCTTCCTGAACTCCTCCAGTGTGACGTGTCGCTGCCGGAGCAGCTGTTCCAACCGGGTTCGCAGCATCCCATTCTCCCCTCGATGAGTGGACCCACCCTAGATCCCCGCGGGCCGACACCGGCCGTTCTCGGCAGAAACGACGTCAGCCGGCGACGACCGGCGAGGGCAGCGGCCTATCTGCGACGCCGAAGGGCTCCGAAGCTCATGACGAGCGGAGACGGAGGTGAGCTCGCAGTGAGACAACCACCAGAAGTGGACGGGCCGCACCTGCAGCGGCAGGGCGACCAGGAACGGTGTGCCGTGGAAGGCCAGCGCATCGATGGCAGCGGCGCCTGCACGGTGGTCGCCATCCGCGACTACAGCCGGGGCGGCTGGGTGCTCTACCCGCACGGGGTGGCCAGCTTCGGCGTGCTGATCGGTTACGACGCCGCCCGCACCCTCGCGCTGCGCTTCGGCCGCCGCTCATGACCCCGTTGGCTGGTGCTGAGATCTCGGAGTGGGTCGCGCTACGCCGGGTCCGCCAGGGTGGGGTAGCCCAGGTGGGTGGCCGCTGGGTGGAGAGTGGGCATCGCCTGCCGGGCCATCTCGCCGTGGCGCTGCGCGGGTTGCTGGCCAGTAGGCTGATCCGGCTGATCGACCCGGACCCGACCACGGGGGTCATGGGCAGGGCGGCACTCACCCGCGCCGGGATTGACCGCTACGAGCAGCTGTGCCAGCAGGCATTGCAACTGCCCGGCGCCCAGTTCATTGCCCTGTGCCGCCGATTCATCGACAACGACCCCGTCGGAAGTACGTCGTTGCCCGACTAGGCCCCCGGCCGCCCCGCCCCGTGAGTGGCGAGAAGTGTGCGGGCGTGCCGGTGCAGCGGGGCAGCGATGTCGAGGTGCTCACCGTCCTCGACCAAGCACAGCAACTTGAGAATCGCAGCAAGCTGAGCTACCCGCCCGCTCGGGGATTCAAGCAGGTCAGCAAAGGTCTCCCGCACATCGTGGAGAACGTCTCGACGCAGGATGCTGGCGCAATACAGCACGGCGGCGTCGTAACCGGCCGGTGCCATACCCCAGGCCTCCCAGTCCAGAAGGGTAAGGCGGGGTGCGGTGAGGTTGGCCCAGTGCAGATCCCCGTGGGCACAGGTCCACTCCAGCTCCACGGCGTCGATATCGACGCCGAACGCGGCCAGCAGGCGCAGCCGCAGTCCCGAACCGGCGACGCAAACCCGTTCAGTGGAGTGTGCGGCAAGGGCGTCCACGGCTCGTCGCAGGGCAGCCCACCAGGTTGGGGTGAGGTCGGGAGTGTCCCGCAGCACCATGTCGTTGGCGATCACCGGGCTCGGGGCAACCGTCATGAGTTCGGCCCGGAGTTGGCAGTCGCCGTCAGACCAGTCAAGGTTGGTGAGCAGTCGCGGCTTGGGGACCCCGCTGATCGCGCGCGCGTCGAGGTTCCCGGTCCACAAGGCTCCACCGGCCCAGTGGGACATCTCGGCCACCACCCGCAGCCAGCGTTCACCGTCGACTGTGCTCACCCGGGTACCGATGGTTCGATCGTGCCAGCCGAACACCGGTGACGCAGTGATGATGGCGCCAAGCAAACCCGCCGCATGCTCCAGCTGGGCACTCAGCCAGACACGGCGTTTGCCGTTCAGCTCGACAGTCGTCATCATCACTCCCCGGTCAGGGTAGCTGTGCGTTGTTAGGCTCAAGCCTATGTTGATCGACCGGCTCGACGTGGTGGCGCAAGGCGACCCCTCCACCTGGCCGTTCTCGGTTCCGGCCATTCGGGACATCGCACTTTGAGCCGTTCCATGTCCTTGACCGGCATACTCACCGTGACCTTCACCGTGAATGTATCAGCCACCGGCCGCCGTGACTCTTGACGGTAATGACCGATTATCAGAAGCGGAGGAGCCCAGGGGGACGCCGGGCAGGTTCCGGCGCTGTCTTGTGGCCGCTGGACGCCTCTGAAGACGAAGACCTGTTGGCGAGCACGTGTGCGCGGTGGGCGAGTCCCTCGACCCAAGCAGAACCTCGCGCACCGTAGAAAGGAATCCCATGATTATCCATAACTCGGCGCCGGTAGGCAACGAGAAGGTCTACACCATCGAGGATGGCGCCGAGCAGCACTTTGACATCGTGGCCTGTCCTGAATGCTCCATGCCCGCCTCCCTACAACGGGGGAACCGAGTAGAAAGCACGGATGGCCCCATCGACCACATAAGGATCACCTGCACTAACCGGCATTGGTTCCTGATGCCGGCCGACAGGCTCAATGAGCACCCGCAGAACCGCTAAACGACCCTACGCATAGAAGCGGCTTAGTCCTCCTGCGCCGGCTCGTCCCAGTGGTAGAAGCGTGGGGGTCGTCCTGTGGTGCCGTAGCGCCTGGTGCGCACGACGAGGCCATGGTCGTGTAGGTGCTTGAGGTAACGACCGGCGACGCACTGGGACAGCCCCGCGGCGTCGGCGACCTCGGCGACTGATAAGGACCGGTCAGCGTTGTGAAGGACACCGACGATCAGCTCGTAGGTCTCGGAGGACAGACCTTTCGGCAGCGCGGCGTCGCGGGCGACACGCAGTTTGTCGATAAGATCGTCAAGCTCGCACTGGCTGATAATCTTGTATCTGAGCAGCCCGTAATAGTACTCGGCGTACGCCTCAAGCTTTTCACGGAAATAAGCGAACCTGTACGGCTTGATCAGGAAGAACTCTACACCGAAGGCACGCAAGGCGCGAAACGTGTCGGTGTCGTTCTTCCCGGTGACCGCGATGATATCGACCAGTGGCCTGCGAGGGTCTCGCAGCGCGTAGCAGACATCCCGCCCGCTCATGTCGGGCAGGAGGAAGTCGAGCAGGACCAGGTCGACCGGTTGGTTGTTGAGGACCGTAAGGGCCTCTCTGCCGCTGCGGGCGACGCCGGTCACCACAAATCCCGGCACGCGTTCCACGGATTCACGGTTGATTCTCAGGGCGTCCTCTTCGTCATCGACCACGACGGTACGGATCATGCGGTCACCTCGGTTGCGGTATCGGAGAGAGTGGTCGGATCGGTAGGTGAACGTGGAACACGGCGCCTCCCTCGTTGTCGCCGTCGTTGTCCGCACTTATGGTTCCGCCCATGCCGTCCACGATGGCGTGGACCAGCGCCAAGCCCAGGCCACGACCACCAGGGGTCTCAGTCTCTTTGGTGCTGACTCCGGGTTTGCATAGCTCCTCAAGGGGCGCCGGGAGGCCAGGACCGTTGTCGCGCACGATCACGCACAGCCTCCGGTCGTCGCTGCGTAACGTCACCTCTGCCCAACTCCCGCCGGTCGCTGCCGCGTCGAGCGCGTTGTCCACCAGATTGCCGACGACGGTGAGCGCCTCCTCTACGTGAACGTGTGCTGATGTGACAGCGGTGTCGGGTCCGAGCCGCAACTCGAGGCCGCGTTTGACGGCTTCCCTGGTCTTGGCCCACAGCAGCGCCGCCAGCTCGGGGTCGCCCACCCGCTCGAGCAGCTGAGCCAGCAACAAGCGCTGGGTGCCCCGCTGAATCACCTCCTCGTAATGGCCGAACTCGACCAGGCCGACCAGGATGTGCATCTGGTTCGCGTGCTCGTGCACGTAGGAGCCCAACGCGTCGGCCAGCGCGCGCACCCTGTCGCGCTCGCGCATCACCGCCTGCAGCTCCGTGCGATCGCGCAGCGTGAGCACCGTGCCGACGGGATTGCCGCGCACCTCCGCGGGGCCGCGACTGACCAGCAGGACCCGTCCCGCCACGATGCGCACCTGATCCCGGAGGGGTTCATCCTGCGTGAACAGCTCGGCGAGGTCGGTGCCGGCGAGCAGCTCGCTTACGGGGGTGCCCTCCCCGTCGGCGGGCAAATCCAGCAACCGGCGGGCCTCGTCGTTGGCCAGCACCAGCGCGCCGGCCCGATCGGTGATCACCAGGCCCTCCTGAACGGCGCGCAGCATCGCCTGGTGATGCTGATACTGGCGGGCGATAACGGCGGGCTCCAAACCGAGGGTCTGCCGGTAGACCCGGTCTGCGATGAGCAGCGACCCGCCGATTCCCAGGGTGAGCGCGATCTCGGTCAGCGCGACGAAGCTGAGCAACCCGCTCACGCCGCGGTAGACGCTCACCATCGCCTCGATGCCGACGATGAGCATGACGACGGAGCTCTGCAACATGACTAGCTGCCGAGTGAGACTCCACCGTTTCATCATCGTAACCACCGGTCTCATCGTCGCACGCTGGTGTGACCCCGACCACGGTGTCGACTGCGGTCTAAAAGCTCAAAAGGTGACCAAGGCGAGGTGGATCAAGCACGCTGTGAGCTATGACGCGATCGCTAGCCGCCGTGCAAGCTCACTCGGCCCGCTCACCGCTGACCGCAGACCAGCGCAACTCGTTCATCGCGGCCCTGCTGGGCTGGGCCATGGACGCCTTCGACTATGTCCTGGTCGTGGTGGTGCTTAGCGACATCGCCCAAGACAGCACCTTCCGCGGCGGTATGCCCGAGGCGCAGTTCGCCGTGAAGCTGGGGTTCATCACCACCGCCACGCTGGTGATGCGGCCGGTCGGCGCGCTGGTCTTCGGGTTGTGGGCCGACCGGGTCGGCCGGCGGATCCCGCTCATCGTGGACGTCCTGCTGTACTCGGTGTGCGGCGTGCTGTGCGCGATCGCGCCGAACCTCACGGTGCTGCTGATTCTCAGATTTGCCTATGGCTTTGGGATGGGCGGGGAGTGGGGCCTGGGCGCCGCGCTGGTGATGGAGAAGATCCCCGCCTCGCGCCGCGGCTTCTTCTCCGGGCTGCTGCAAGAGGGTTACGCGATCGGCTACCTACTGGCCTCGCTGGCCTATCTGCTGTTCCACTCCGTCTTGCACCTGCAGTGGCGCTGGATCTTCGTGCTGTCGATCATCCCCTCGTTGATCGGCCTGCTGGTCCGGTCCCGGGTGCGGGAGAGCGAGGTGTGGGAGGCCAACCGGGAGAGGATGCGCGCCACCCGGACCTCGATCAAGGACATCCTGCTCGACCGGAAGGTCATCCGGCGGTTCGGCTACCTCATCCTGCTGATGACAGCCCTCAACTGGATGAGCCACGGCACGCAGGACCTCTACCCGACCTTCCTCAAGGCCACCGACCAGGGCGGCGCCGGGCTGTCCCCGAGCGCGGCGAGCTGGATCGCGGTGCTCTACAGCATCGGCGCCATCGCGAGCAGCGTGATCGCTGGCAGCCTCTCGGAGCGGTTCGGCCGCCGGCATACCATCATCGTGTGCGCGGCGCTCGGGTTGCCGCTGTTACCGATCTTCGCCTTCGCTGGGCGCGGTGCCGGGATGCTGGCGCTCGGCTCGTTCCTGATGCAGGTGATGGTGCAGGGCGCCTGGGGCGTGATCCCGGCCCACCTGACAGAGATGTCACCGGACGCTATCCGCGGGTCCTATCCCGGCTTGACCTACCAGTTGGGCAACCTGCTCGCCGCGCTGAACCTGCCCATCCAGCAGGCGCTCGCCGAACACCACGGCTACTCCTTCGCCCTGACCGCAACCATGATCCCGGTGCTGGTCGTGGTGATCGTGCTGACCGCGATCGGCCCGGAGGCCAAAGGTATCCGCTTCGGTGAGGCACCACTGGCTTCCGGGCCGTAACCATGCTTACGGACGATCAGATGTGCGAGCAGAAGACCATCCCGCCAGTGGTCAGGTGGCTGGCCTACACGGGCGGGATCACGGCGGGGACCTTGGCCACCACCCAGCAACTCAGCCCGTCCACGCTGGCCTTGGTGATCATGGGGGAACTGGCCAGCCTGCCCATCTTGTTGATCACCATGCTGACGCTGGTGGCGGTGTGCTCACGGCATCCGGCCCGGCGAAAGACCGCCGAGCGAATCCTCTGTCGGTTGCTGGGGGACTGACCGGAGCGCACCTATCGGTTCAGTTGACGTGCGTGCCGGTGCAGGGCATCGGCGAAGTCCGGGAAGTCACCGTTCTCGACTCGTTTCAGATACCGTCCGATCACATGAAGCTGAGATCGGACGCCGTCCGGTGAGTCGAGCACGTCAGCAAATTTCTCGTACACCTTCTTGGCGGTTTCCGGCATCAGCAACGACAGCACATAAAGCGTTGCCGCATCATACCCAGCCGGTGCTATACCAAACGACTCCCAATCGAGGATGACGAGGCGCGGTGCCGTGAGGTTCGACCAGTTCAGGTCGCCGTGAGCCGTGGTCCAGCGGGTGACGAGCGGGTCAACTGAGCTGCCGAAGAATGCCAGCAACCGGCGCGTAACAGCCTCTTGGCTGGTAACGGTACGTCTCGTTTTGTGCTCAGACAAAGCGTTCTGCGCCGATCGGAGGTCACTCCACCACTGCGGGGAAAGGTCGAGCTCTGTCCGCAGTTCCTGGGTCTTGGAGCATACCCTGTCCGTCACCAGCGTCATGACCTCTGCCCGATTACGGTACGTCTGCTCGCCCCATTCGTACATGTCGAGCACGGTCGGTTTCGGGACACTAACGATTGTCGCCGCTTCCTGGTTCCCTGTCCAGAAGTCATCTTTTGTCCATTGGGTGTGCGACCACGACACGCGCAGCCACCGTTCACCGTCGGCGCCGAGAGCCCGGCTGCCGATAGTGCGATCATGCCAGCCGAACGTCGGTTCTCCCTCGAGAATGAGCCCGAAATGCTCGGCCGCCGTGGCGAGCTGTTCCCCCATCCACTGACGATGACCGTCATTGGAACCGTTCACCGCTTCCTCTCCTGATAATAGTACGGCCAGCAGCGTTTCGGTTCGGAATGGTAGCCTGGTGGACAATGCGGCTAGCACGGATCATTCGCCGGTTGACATTGAGTTTCGGGGCTACATTTCGGGGTCTCTGGTGCACATTTCGCAGTCGATGGCCGCGGAGCACTTAGTTTCGCCCGCGCCGCTTCCATTTCCGAAACCGTGACGATGTCCCGGAGCGGCGTGGCCTGAACGTTGCCCATAGGCATCCAACGGGCGAACACGCAGGGCCACACGTCACCGTTGCTGGCGACGGCGACCTTGGCACGAGCACAGCCACCGCACAGTTGCGAACTATCAGGCCGCTGGTCGCCGACACCTCGCCCGACTTGACGTAGGCGGTCGGTGCTAAAATTTGTCACACCCAGCGTCTCCAACTGCTGACGGGCCTGTTCGACGCGTTGTTCGTCTAGAACGTTGATCAGCCCTACTCGCAATGGGATGGATCGGCGGACCGCCTCCGCAATGTTGGTCATAGTCCTCGTGTAGCTGCCCCGTCGTCCAGTGACTGCCTCGTGGTCCCTGTCTTGGTCGGCGTAATAGCTCGTCGCGAGGCGAACACCCGGCTGACTGAACACCGACCATAAATGCGACGAAACATGAACGAGATTACTGAACACTTCGACGATCATTCCACGACTCAACACGTGACCTATCAACTCGGAAATGGCAGGGTGTAAAGTCGGCTCTCCGCCGATGAACTGCACCGTTCGAGTGCCAAGTGTTGCGGCCTCGTCAATCACTCTCCGCCAATCGCCAGGTTTCATTGCCCCATGTGTTCCCCGTGGACCTGACTCAGCGTAGCAGTGGATACAGCGAAGTTGGCATTTCCCCGTGATTTCAAGCCATAAAAACGATAACGCGGCGGTTGCTTCGTACCCTGCGATCAAGGACGTCATGCCATCCCTCCACTTGTAGGCTGCGCGATCACGACAACCGTGTTTCGCGGCGTGGACGGATATTAAGTTAGCTCCCTCCCATGTTGTGTGATCGGCCACTGCCGTGCCGCCGGCCGCATCGCTCGCCGATGCAGCCGGCGAAGGTGAGCAGAGGGAAGGGCTGGAGGTGTGGCGTCAGGGTCATGGGTCGCTCCCGTGACGTAGCAAGGAACGGCTGCCAGTTGTGATGCAGGATTCGATGCTCTCAGCCAGCCCGGGATTGACCGCGAGCTGGTCGCGATGCTCGGGCCAGTGCAGGACCACCTGATCAACCAATTCGGCGACACAGGCGGCTAGCTCTGCCTGTGGGGCGCGCAGGCGCCGTTGCAGATGTTCGAAAGTTGTGACGTTGACCTTGTCGAAACGCCTCATGCCACCAAACTTCAGACCGAGTGTCTCCCGCTCACCGAGGTAGTACGCGGTAGAGACCATGTCGTACGCCGGAGCGAGCTGGGGGACACGGGGATCGGTATAGATCAATGACCAGTTCTTTAGGTGCGCGTCACCATTGGCGATGAGAACAGTGAACGCCAACCGGCGGGCGAACTCGCGAAGACTTTCTAGATCGTGCCCCCGGTGGGCGAGCGCGGCCACAGTCTCGTAGTTGCCGAGGTATTTATTCTCCGGGTAGACGCCGCGAACTTGGGCAAAATCCTCGATGTGCACCAGGTCACGGTAGGAGTTCCGGTCGAATCGCCGGATGGCGTACGCCCACTCCTCCTGGCTCGTCCAGACGTCCGACGGCAGGCCATCCAGCTCGTCACGGTGCACGAGCCGAACCGTAGGGACCGCGATACCAGCGAAGGCGGCCAGAGACATCATGGTGAACTCGTTGCGCGGTACGTCGGGATATGTCTGGTCGGGCAGCTTGACAATCCAGTCGCCGCCGACTCCGAAGGCGGGCAAAGTGAGCCGGTCGCCCTTGGCGAGCATGGAGAACTTCAGCGCGACTCCGGCTAGCGAGAAGCGCCAGGTATGCTGCTCGCGCGAGTATGGTGCCGTCGACATCAGGTCAGGCTTCGGTGACCACTCAGTGTCATTTCCCTCGCCGTCCGGTGCGGGTAGTACTCGCACCGCACCCGGTAAGTCATGCCCGACCTGCGCGAGCAGTTCCATCTCCCGCTGGACAGATACTTTTCGATCAGCGGCGATCCATTCACGCAACCGACCTTCGGGAAGCAGGTTGGAAAACCAGCAGGGCAAGCGGAGCGCGGCCGCATGCCGAGCGGAAAGGTCCTGCTCGAATACCAACCCGAGGACCGGCCGGTCCGGGTTGGTGAGGTACTCCTCGGAGAACACAAAGCGGGTGTAGTCGCCGCGTTGGAACAGCGTGCCCACCCGATCGCCGCGCAGCCAAACCGAGTGCCGGATCTCACGCAGCGTCATCGTCCCCCTCGCCGTCGAGATCTTCGATGATCAGCTCGTGCAGTGGCGGGGTGTCCTCAAAACCCCACTCGCACTTACGCTGCAGGAAGGCTTCGAGCACGTCCTGGAGGTCGGCCTGGCGGGACTTCAGGAAGGCCACGGCGTCGCCTGCGGCTAACTGGCACTCGCTTTCGGCGCTGATCGCGTGGGAACGGAGCACCTGAGTCCAGGTGTCCTCGGGTACGTCGAACGGGCGTTGCAGGAATGCCCCTGATACCTCAGTGGTGGGCTCGGTGAGCACCGGCACCAACGCACGGTTCGCCGCCCAGAGACGGTATGACTCAGGAATGGATCTCCGGGCGAAGAAGACGGGCACCGCGTCCGCGGCGGTCGCCCGGTCGATCAACGCCTCGGTGAGCGCTGGCAGCTCGAACGGGGCGCCGGTGTCCGGGCTGCGGGGGCCAAGGTCCCACCACGAGCACAAAATAATCTTCGCGGAGGCCTCATTGGTACGGAACCGGCCAAGCTCGGGCAATGTCACCTGGTGGCCGTCGAGCACCTCAAGGAGGGCGCCGATCGATCCGCTGAGGTCGCCGGGTCTGACCCTGGTGCACAGGATTCGCATGGCGCCGGTGGTGCCGCCCTTGAAGATCTCTGGGCCGAGCAGGGCCGCGCGCCAGTACCAGCGAGCCAGCAGCCTGAGATTCGCCGGATCCGGTTCGGGATGGTGGGCAAATACCCTGGTCAGGACGACGAGGAGGTAGCGGTAGGCCAGCAGAGCGACATGGGGAACACCGACCGACTGCAGAAAGTGCACGGCACGGATCAGCGCCTGCTCCCCGGCAGCGAACGCGGAGTCACGATCCTCGTTGCGGAACTCAAGGTCACCGCGCCGGTTGTCATCGTCGAACTCAAGCCGGATTTCGCGTTGTACATCTGGTCCGCGACGAGCGAGGATGGCCCGGAGCACCGTGTCGGCATCGACCCGGCCGAAACCGAACTGCTCTTCCACGTGATCGGCGATCTGGTCGAGGGCAAGAGTATGCTCGACGTCGGACTCGCGGCCGGCAGTGAGCGCGGAGAATACCTCCGCGCGGCTCAGTCGCTTGCCATAGTTGTTCATCCGGTCGAAGATGTCACGTAGCACAAGCGTGTCGTCCTGTACTACCTGATAGGCGGGAATCGAGAACTGGCGCAAGTGTTTGGCGAGTTCGAATGCCCTGCTGCGGTAGTCGCCGACCTCCGGGTGGGTGGCGAACCAGTCCAGGACCTTGGCCAGGTCGAAAAGGGTGGGTAGCGGGATCACGTACGGGTCGTCGGTGGCGGTGCGGTTGACGATGCGGTCGTCTCGGAGGTCGTAGCCGAGGTTGAACCGGGAATCCCGCGCCCCATCCGGGTGCAGTGCGTTGGCGAGGCTGGTGATGCGCTGCTGGCCATCGACCACCCATAAGGCCTGATCGACCTCTGGCGCATCGAATTGAAGCGCACCGAGGGTAAGTCGCTGCGCAGGCGCTGGCCGTCGCCAGAGCAGCAGGCTACCGACCGGGTACCGCTTGACGATGCTGTCGAACAGGCGCATGACGTCATGACGCGTCCAACGGAAACCTCGCTGGAAGTGCGGGACCCGGATGTGTCCATTCCAGGCCAGCTCGACCAGGTCATCGAGACCGAGCGTGGTGGCGCCCGGCCGGGTCTCAAATCCGCTGCTCATTCTGCCTCCCGTGTCAGCACACCCATGGTGCCCTATCACCCCGACAACCACGGTTGCGCACGACCCGGTGACTGACGAGGCAGGAGGGGTCTCAGGCTGGGCGCAGGCTGGGTTCCACGGTGTGGATCGTCACCGACCCCAGCAGCCGCTCCAATGCCGCCTCGACGTCTTCCTTCCAGCTCAGCGCGGTGCGCAGCTCCAAGCGCAGCCGGGGCCAGCGCGGGTGCGCGTGCACCGTCTTGAACCCGACCTGCTGGAGGAACTCAGCTGGGATCACGCAGCTGGACTCGGGGGTGGGCGCCGCGTCACCGAAGGCCTCGACGGCCTTGACGCCACGCCGGATGAGATCCTTGGCAACCGCCTGCACCAGCATCCGGCCCAACCCGCCGCCGCCGAACTCCGGCAGCACCTTCAGCGCCGTGAGTAACACCGCATCGGCGCTGACCGGTGAGGTGGGAAACGCCGATGCCCGGGGCACCACAGTCGGCGGGGCGTAGAGCACATAGCCGGCTGGCACATCTCCGGACATCACGATTCGCCCGCAGGAGCCCCATTCCAGCAACACGCTGGAAACCCAGGCTTCCTTTTCCAGCTCGGTCTGGCCGAACTCCTCGGCCTGCTCCCGCAGATGCGGAGCGAGCTCCCAGAACACGCACCGTCGGCATTTTTTCGGTAACAGACCGAGGTTGTCTAGGGTAACGCCGACCACCCGACGTGACACCACGCCTCCTGAGCTCCACGAGCGCTACCTGAAGCGCCCGCAGTTCCCGCACCGCGAGCGCAGCGCCTGGCGCAGCATATGCCGATGACCACCCGGCGTGAAGGCGGCGGGGCACCTTGCGGCAGTCTCTACACTGCCAGGGGACCTTCCCGCGCAGCAAAGGCGTGCCTATGGCCTCGAGAGCGACCCCGCACCAGCCCACCCAACGCGACCTCGATCGACACCTGCACCGCTACGCCCGTCGCACCGCGGGCATGACCGCCTCCGAGATCCGCGCGCTGTTCGCGGTGGCCAGCCGCCCTGAGGTCGTCTCCCTGGCTGGTGGCATGCCCTACCTGTCCGCGCTGCCGCTGGACTCGCTGGCCGACGGGCTCGCCCAGATGGTCATGACGGACGGGATGACGGCCCTGCAGTACGGCTCGGCGCAGGGCACCCCGGAGCTTCGGGAGCGGATCTGCGAGGTGATGGCGCTCGAGGGGATCCGGGCGCACCCTGATGACGTCACGGTGACCGTCGGTTCCCAGATGGCCCTCGACATGGTCACCCGGATCTTCTGCGACCCGGGGGACGTGGTGCTCGCCGAGGCTCCCTCCTACGTCGGGGCGCTGAGCACCTTCGCCTCCTACCAGGCGCAGGTGGTGCAGGTACCCATGGACGACGAGGGGGTGATACCCGCCGAGTTAGACACCACGCTACGCTCGCTGCGCGCCCAGGGCCGCACCCCCAAGTTCTTCTACACCATCCCGAACTTCCACAATCCGGCTGGCGTCACGCTGGCCGTGACGCGCCGTGCGCAGCTGCTGCAGGTGTGCGCCGAGCACCGGGTGCTGATCGTCGAAGACAACCCGTACGGATTGCTGGGTTTTGACGGCCAGATCTATCCGACGATGCGCAGCAGCGACCCGGACAACGTGGTGTACCTGGGCTCATTTTCCAAGACCTTCGCGCCTGGCCTGCGGACCGGCTGGGCCCTGGCCCCACACGCGGTGCGGGAGAAGTTGGTGTTGGCCGCGGAGTCGGCGACCCTGTGCCCCCCGACGTTCACCCAGTTCGTGGTGTCCCGCTACCTGGCCCAGCAGGACTGGAAGGGCCAGATCAAAAGCTACCGGGAAGCCTACCGGGAACGCCGCGATGCCATGCTGGCGGCGCTAGCCCAGCACCTGCCTCCGGGGTGCCGATGGACCCATCCCGCGGGCGGGTTCTACGTCTGGCTCACGGTGCCCGAAGGCTTGGACACGAAGGCGATGCTGCCCCGGGCGATTACCCACCGGGTTGCCTACATTCCCGGCACCGCCTTCTACGCCGAGTCCGGCGGCGGCGCTGGGGACCGGCTGATGCGGCTGTCCTTCTGCTACCCGACGCCGGAGCGGATCACCGAAGGGGTGCGCCGGCTCGCCGCCGTGCTGGAGCGCGAGCTGGAACTGCGGCGCACGTTCGGCAACGTTCACCCCCGCCCGGTGTCCGGTCCGCAGTCCCCCGCCCCGGACACCGCCTGATCCGCGTGTCTTCCGAACCTTCTCGGTAGCAAAACACTAGATTCCTCGCAGGTAGCCGGTCGTTAGGACCTTCAGATCAGCGTCGCACAGGCCACACCTGAGGCAGGTGACTACTGTGAGTGTAACGGCCGAAGTAGTAGCGCCGCTTCAGGAATACCTCGGCCCGAGGACGAACATTGGGAGTTCGCCTAGCTTGAGGCTTATTCAGGGTGGTGTTATCGATCTTGTTAGACATCTGCTGAGCAGCAACGACCAGTCGTCGATCAAAATCGCTGAATAAGCCTCCTTATCGGCGATGGGTATGCGAACGGCTACAGATTCCGCTTTTTATAGTACTTGGAGAGCACAACAGAATCACCAGGAAACTCCACGGGAAGCGCATCCATAAAAAGCTCGTCGCAAACCTCACCAAGCCAGTGGCCTGCTCGACGAAGACGGCCCGCGTGCTTGAACCCTGCTTTCTCATATGCCTTGATCGCGCCGATATTGTGTTCGAGAACCTTGAGCCAAACCATTCTCAGACTTGCCAGGTGGAACGCATAGTCGAGGGTTAGCCAGGTAGCTTCAGTGCCAAATTTCCTACCCTGGTCTTCTGGGGCGATGTTAACAACGAATTCGGCGCTCCGAGTGACATCGTCAGTGGTCAAAGAAGTCTTACCGACAGGCCGACCGGTAGCCAGCTCGTAAACCGTGAAACGAGGAAACGAGGAGTTTCTCAGCTGAATATCTATGCCGGCGGTACGAGATTCCAGCGACTCAGGTATTTGTCTGCCGAAACCGAGAATAGTGCTCGGATCGTTTTCCCACCGCCAGTAGTCCTCAACAAGTTCTCGAACGTATGGACCAAGGCCAACTCGTTGGCCGCGCAGCCAGATTAGCGGTGTCGTCATCAATTCCGTCTTTCGGTGTGGTCGTTGCCGTGGATACGTAGTATCGCGGTGAAGCGCTCGGTGGACGGTGGTTCCGCGGCAGGAGACCCGCCAACCTCGATCCAAGCATGCAGGGCTATGGGATCGGTGGCTACGCCATGACACCAGGTTGCGCGCCTTCCAGTCAGCGCGAGCGCTAGGGTAGCGGCGATCGATTCCTCCAAACAGGCGATACGCGCGGGCCACAGCCTCGCCGTACGTCGGACTGTCAAGATTGACTTTTCGGCTTCGGCTACGGATGCCTCACGTCGCGCGATCGTGGTCGCCCATCTGGCGAGACACGTCAAGCGTCGCAGTGCGCGATGGGTAGTACCAAGGTGCCGAACGGCAAGAGTAATCGCAAGCGCCGCGGTCGCAGCCAGCGAAAAATGATCACTAGTCGACGGTTGTTCGAGGCGTACTGGGACGGTTTGAGTTCCCCAGCTAGCCTGCGAGGGCGGACTACACACCACTGGACGCCAACGATACGGTTGCGTGGTGACATATAGTAGCCCGCGTTTGCGCAGTTCGCCGACCACATCACCAGAAATTTCTGGCCGCGTCTCATCGCATTCGCGAGCATGCGAGAGGGCCAACCAGATACGACGGGCCTCTCCCGTCAGCGCATATGTTGACGCGCGACGGAAATCGACAAGAACAACGGTCCGCCCAGTATCAATTGCATGAATGTAGTCAGGGCAGGCAAGATGCTGAGGCACCGTATTCCTCCCTTGGTCGATGAATACTCCATGCGGCAGCTGGCGCGGCCTTGACAGCACGTAGCCACGCTTCAGCCACGGGGAGCCTCTCAATACTGGTGAGATTGACCGGAAGACCGAGTGCGGCGAGGCCAATTACGTCATGCAACGGTTTAGGGTTGATGAGACCTAAGGAGCTGAGCTCCCCGTCAACCATGTCGTGCAGTAGAGACGCGTGTGCATACACACCCCGGTAGTGATCGATCGCAAAACTTCCTTTAGTGGTTCGTTTTTCTAGGGACTTAGGCAGCAAGCCTGGAAACGCTTGGGGCAGCAGTGGTTTGAATCTTTCCGGCGAACTCCACTCGCATGCCGGTACGGACAGCACAGCGCTCACAACACTAGAGTCAAGATAGGGGTTGTCGAGCGCTATTCCGTGGCTAGCGGCTATCTGAAAGTCAGCACGCGCGGTGCGCCCCACGGTGCGAAGAGCAATCAACGTAAGCTGGCCCGCCCTGTCTAAATTTGTTGGCGATAAGCGGTTAGCCGCTTCCGACAACATATTCGACGTACTTTGATAAGCCAGTTCAGTAGCCCAGGGTCCAGTTCTCACGTTGTGCCAGCTTGCCGACGGCGCGTCTGCGCCATCGATTAAATCGGATGACGATGAGCATCGGCGAAAAGACGTCGCAAGCGAGTTCAGGGACTCCGCGTAGTCGCAACGTGCCGCAATAAAAGCGTCGCGAAGCAGCGGCCATGGGCTTACCTGGCGTACCCGGGACCATCCAACCGCATGACAATAAGCCTTCCTGTACTGGCCAGAAGCTAGGAGATCGGCAAGATACAGCAGAGGCGGACATAGCAGCGTGTCACCACCATCTCCGGTCAGATGCACCTCGCTCCCGATGTCGCGCAAAATTCGAAACTGGCCCGACATGCGCGCGTATGCCGCGGTAATCGGTGCTGGCTCATCAGAAGCAGGCACCTTATCTATATGCGCAAACGGGAGATGAGAATCATCAAGCCCGATCCAGCGATGCCGCATCGTCGGCTGCTCGGCGAGCAGTTGAGTTACATAGTCAAAATCTCCTCCACGAGTAACGCCGCGCGGATGGAGCGTAACTGCAGTTAGCCGGTCGCGGTTATCGATCTGATTGAGAGCGAGAAGAGCGAGTGTAGTGGAGTCGAAGCCGCCGCTATAGTCCTTCGTAATCGTTTCTTTTGCGTGGACTCTTGCGGCGATTCCGGCTTGGAGCGTTTCGGCTAGTCTGGCCGATGCTCCCGCCTTCGTTCAACGCCGCGTCTCCCACGCCACGGCGCGATCGAAAGTTGTAGAGTTGGAGTCGATGGTCAGCCAGTAGCCGGCTGGTACCATCCTGATCTCCGAAAATGCCGAATGAAGAGCAAGCGCGGGTTCAATATCTGGGGCGAGCAGCGCGGTGGCTAGCCAAGGCAAGCTAACCTGACTCCCTACCAAACTTGCTAACTTCCGGGAGCTTGAACTCCACACCACGCCGTATTCGGTATCGGCGGTATAAATCGGGCGAGCGTTGGCGATGTCCGTTGATACCTTTATACCACGACGATCACAAAGTACGATAGTATATGATCCGGGCCACTCGATTTCCATTTCGTCACTATGGATAGATGAAGTCGAGGAGGTCGGTCTCGCCTGCTCCGCAGACACCAAATACCGCAATCCATCGATCACCTTCTGATGCAACTCGCACGTCTCCGGAAGCCCCTTGGCTGGTTGTCCAAACGCCGATGTTTCCATCACGCAGAAGAAAGGCTTCCGCCGGGATGCGCACACTGCTCTTGCAACTACGTAAGACAAACCCGCCGAACCAACTCACCCGTAAACCCTTCTGTGGACCGGGTGCCGCGTAAGTTGATGACAGCACACGCTATCCGTGCGTTGACTAGGCGTATATTTCGCGCTTGTTCTCGTTAATAGATCTATTTCCCCCCTGGGTACGCGACACTGCATCACCAAGCGAGACGATCGAAATTTCTGAAGTTGCGGTATCTCCCGGTCGCTCGTCGGATACAACCGGGTCATCTGGCTTGTTCATAGCGCACGGAGTCCTTCCTCTTGCGTTCAACTCCCTAAGACGACAGGTATGCTACTGCAAGCGTACGCCAAGTGTCACCATCGAACGTGGCGCGGGGTAAACATTCAACCCGTGCTTGGATGGGCTTGGTGGTGATCGGAATGCCCTGGGGCTGGTCGAGCGAGCTGTTGCTTGTGGCTAAATGCCCGCGTGGCGACACCACGACGTGCTCATCCCCAGCAACCGGGTGAGCCCGCCGTGATATCGCCGCTGTGATCACCCGGGCCCGACTGGCCCCGGGTGGGCGCACAGTAGCCTGGTGCTCACGTCCTTGCCGAGGTGTCCGTCCCGGGGCAGCTCCCGGGGGCATCGGTGGGGAAACTCGGTGCGGAGAGGGGTTTCCATGTCGGGCACGGAGGAGTTTCGCGCCGAGTCGACCATCGGTGAGCGGATCAGGCGGCTGCGCAAGAAGGTGGGGATGACGCAGGACGAGCTGGCCGCCGCCGCCGGGGTGTCCACCGACCTGATCCGCAAGCTGGAGCAGGGCCAGCGGCATACTGCTTCGCTCGCGAGCCTGTCCCGCATCGCCCGGGCGTTGGGCGTCAGCATTGCCGCCCTGTTGGGCCCCGCCCCACCAGCCGCTTCCGCAGAGCAGCACCAACCCCAGATCATCGCCATCCGGGACGCGCTCACCAGCGTGGACGACATCTTGGGCGAGCTGGACGACGTGGACGCCCCCGACCTGGCCGAGCTAGCTCATGCCGTGGCCCACGCCTGGGGGATGTATTGGGCGTGCCGGTACACCACCCTGGCGGCGATGCTGCCGCGCTTACTCACCGACACCCGCGCGGCCACCCACGCGGCCACCGCGGCCGAGGCCGGACGCGCTGCCGACCTTGCCGCGCAGGTTCACCAGATTACCGCGCGCACCCTGGTGCAGTTCGATAAGGCTGATCTCGGTCATGTCGCGGCCCGCGAAGCCCTGCGCCTGGCCGGGCGGGCGGGCGATCCGCTGCGCCTGGCCGCGGTGCGTGAGGTCTTGGGTTTCGTGCTCGTCAGGCAAGGTCGCTACGATGACGCCGAGCGGGTCGCGGTGGTCACTGCGACGCAGCTGGAACCCACCGGGCAGGTCAGCACGGCGCACTGGTCGGTGTATGGCGGCCTGCTGCTGCGCCGCGCCACGTCGGCAGCCCGGCAAGGGCGCTCCGGGACAGCGACGGACCTGCTGACCGAGGCTGCCGAGGCAACGCAACAGACCGGCGGGAACCGCATCGACTACGATCTACGCTTCGGTCCGAGCTTCCTAGTGATGCAGTCCACCGACTGTGCCGTGGTCACCGGGGACTACGTCGCGGCCGCAGAGGCATCCCGGCGGATGCCGCGCGGCTCGGCGCTGCCGCTGGTTTCCCGGTCTCGGCACCTGGCCGACGTGGCGCACGCTCAGCTGCGCCTAGGCCGCATCCAGGCCGCTGAATCGACGCTGTTGACGATGGAGCGGGCCGCCCCGGAGTGGACCGCACTGCACCGGCTGCCCCGGGTGCTGGTCGGGGAACTGCTGACCCGAGGGCGCCCGTCAACGCGACTGCGCGAACTCGCTCAACGCCTGCACGCCGCACCCGCCCCTCGCGGCGGCTAGCCCCGTGAACCGGGCCAGCCGCCGCGGACCCAACCGGCGAGACACGGTGTCCTAGCACCCACCAGCTCATCACCTGCACCATCGTCACCCATGACCAACGACATCAACGGCGTGGTGCGGCAGCCGCATGCTGACGGGAACGAGGACCGGGTGCTGCGGGCCCGGGTGCATCTCCTGGCGGCCGATGGCTTGCTCGCCGAGCCATGCCTATACCCGCCACGGGAATACTTCACCGTGTGCGGGCAGGTAATCACCGACATGGATTTGCCGCACACGACCTGCCCGGACGACGAGTGTGACTGCGAGCTTCGGTACTGCCCGACGTGCCTCCAGGAGGCCATCACGTGGAACGCCGAACTCGAGAGCGAGATGCAGGCACCCGGCTGGATGGCGCGGGCCAGCTCCGACGGCGGTCGCCAGCCGCCATTCGGAGCCGATTAGTAGTCACAGGACCCTCGCCAACCGCCATTCGGCTCCGAATGGCGGTTGAACCGATGTCAGCGTGAGGGGGTCATGAGGGAGACGATGCGCTCCAGGTCGTCGATTGAGCCGAACTCGACGACGATGCGGCCCTTGCGACGGCCCAGTTCCACCTTGACGCGGGTGTCGAAGACGTCGGAGAGGTTCTCGGCGAGATGCTGCAACCCAGGCGCTCGCATCGGCCGGGATGTCGCCGCTTTCGGGCGAGTCCGGCTGGGCTCAGTACGGCTGAGCGTGATCGCTTCCTCCTCGGTGGCGCGAACCGACAGCCCCTCGGCAACGATCCGCGCCGCCAAGTCCTCCTGAGCGGACGGGTCCTCCAGGCTGAGCAGCGCTCGGGCGTGCCCGGCGGAGAGCACTCCGGCTGCGACCCGCCGCTGCACCGCAACCGGCAGCTTGAGCAACCTGATCGTGTTCGTGATAACCGGGCGGCTGCGCCCGATCCGCGCCGCCAACTGCTCGTGCGTCACGCCGAAGTCCTCCAACAGCTGCTGGTAGGCAGCCGCCTCCTCCAAGGGATTGAGCTGGACCCGGTGGATGTTCTCCAGCAACGCGTCGCGGAGCATCGCGTCGTCAGCAGTCCCTCGCACGATCGCCGGAATGCGATCCAGCCCGGCCTGCCGCGCTGCCCGCCACCGCCGCTCACCCATAATCAGCTCGTAGCGGCCGGTACCCGACTGCCCGACCGCCGACTCCACTGGGCGGACCACGATGGGCTGCAGCAGCCCGAATTCCCGGATCGAGTGCGCGAGCTCGGCCAGGGTCTCTTCGTCGAACACCTGCCGGGGCTGCCGGGGATTGGGCACGATCGCCTCTATCGGCATTTCTTGGTAGACCGCCCCGGCGACCCGACCGGTCGAGGTGTCCGGGTGGCCATCGTGGGGCAGCTGCGACGCGGGATCGCCCGCGGTGCCGACCGGCCCCGTAGGGATCAACGCGGCCAGACCGCGACCGAGCCCGCCCTTACGCTGTACTCCCCCCCTGACTGGATCCGTCGCGGCGGAACCAGTCAGCGACGACCCCGGCGGGTGCGGGAGTGCACTGGCGGGGGGCATCAGCGCGCCACCTCGCGGGCATCTGAGTGGCCATCGCCCGGAGAACCGCGGTCAGGAAAGCCACGGTCCAGGTAGCCACGGTTCAGGTAGCCACGGTTCAGGTAGCCACGGTCCAGCGCGATTTCCCGCGCGGCATCCAGGTAGCTCAGCGCCCCGCGGGAGCCGGGGTCGTAGGTCAGCACGGTCTGCCCGAAGCCTGGCGCTTCGGAGATCTTCACGCTGCGCGGGATGACGGTGCGCAACACCTGATCGCCGAAGTGCTCGCGGACCTCGGCGGTGACCTGGTCAGCGAGCTTTGTGCGCCCGTCATACATGGTCAGCAGGATCGTGGACACCGCCAACGCGGGGTTAAGGTGCGCCTGCACCAACTCAATGTTGCGGAGTAGTTGGCCGAGCCCCTCCAGCGCGTAATACTCGCATTGGATCGGGATCAGCACTTCAGGCGCGGCGACCAGCGCGTTCACCGTGAGCAACCCGAGCGAGGGGGGGCAGTCGATGAACACGTAGTCGACGTCCAGCTCGTCGAGCGCGACACCGGACAGCGCCCTGGACAGGCGTGACTCTCGGGCCACCATGGACACCAGCTCAATCTCGGAACCGGCGAGGTCGATGGTGGCGGGAACGCAGAGCAGGTTCGACGACTGCGGGCTCACCGCGACGGCATCGGCAATCCCGATCTCCCCGAGCAACACCTCGTACACCGACGGAGTGCCGGCGTGATGCTCGATTCCCAGCGCAGTCGAGGCATTGCCCTGCGGATCCAAGTCAACCACGAGCGTGCGCAGTCCTTGCAGAGCCAGCCCAGCGGCAAGATTGACCGTGCTCGTGGTCTTACCGACGCCGCCCTTCTGGTTGGCCACCGCGATGACCCGGCGCCGGGCCGGGCGAGGCAACTGATCGCTGGGGTGCTTCACCCGGGTCGCCCGCTGCGCTTCCTCCGCAATCGGTGTCCAGGAAACCTCGGCGGGAGAGGCGCTGGCCGAGGCGTCCTGGGGGACGCGGGCGGCTTCTGGAAAGACAGGGGGGACTGGAGAGGCAGTGGCTTCCGGAAAGACAGCGGCTTCCGGAAAGATAGCGGCTTCCGGAAAGATAGCGGCTTCCGGAGAGGCGGTGGCTTCCGGAGAGGCAGTGGGGAAGCGGGGCAGCTGGCCGGCTCTGCTGTGTTTCATCGGCGGCGAGGTATGAGTCAGGGCATGCTTCGGTCGGCCGGGCGCGCGGTGCTGCGGCACGGTTTCACGTGAAACAGCAAGGTCTGACGCGGCTCCTGCCGGCTGAGCCGGCGATCGGGCGGCCACGCTGGACGCTCCTGATGTGACGGGGCCTGATGTGGCAGGGCCTGATGTGGCAGGGCCTGATGTAGCGGGACCTGATGTAGCAGGGCCCAGCGTCACATCGTCCCGCCACGCCCCGCTTTCCGGCCACTTCAGGGGGCTCACGCTCATCGGTCCTTCCTCTTCTGTTGCCGTGCTCTCGGGGGGCAGAGGGCGCGCTTGGTCGCCAACCGGGGTACCACGATGACCGTCGTCGGGGGCTGCACGATCGTGGCGCCGCACTGCACAATCTCCGCTGCGTTGATCCCTACCGGCGCTCCTCCGGCGGCCCGCACCGCGTCGAGGTCCCGAGCGACCTCCTGCTCCGCACTGACGCCCTTCACCGCGAGCAGCCGCCCGCCCGGGGCGACCAGCGGAAGGCTCCAGCCCGCCAACCGCCCTAGCGGCGCGACCGCCCGGGCCGTCACGACGTCGTTGCCGCCACACTCCGCACGGATCTGTGGGTCCTCGGCGCGACCGTGATACACCGAGACCGCGAGGTCGAGCACGGCGAGCACCTCCTGTAGCCACGCCACCCGCCGGGCCATCGGCTCCAGCAGGGCAATCACCAGGTCCGGCCGGGCGAGCGCAAGGGGTATTCCCGGCAGGCCCGCGCCGGAGCCTACATCGAGCACCCGAGCGCCTTGCGGCACAAGCTCACTCAGGACGGCGGAGTTGAGTAGGTGACGTTCCCACAGCCGATCCGCTTCCCGAGGCCCGATGAGTCCTCTGTCCACCCCGGCCCCGGCGAGCAACGCAGCATACTGCTTCGCGAGCGGGTACCTCGCACCAAATACCGCCTGGGCCGCCTCCTGGATCGGGGCGACCGGGTGTTTCACGTGAAACATCGACTGCTCGCGCGGCGCCACAGGCCCTGGTTACCCACAGGCCCTAGTCGTCCACAAACCCTGGTCACGCGGAAGGGAACACCACGACGTAGCGCCTCGGCTCCTCGCCCTCGCTCTCGCTGTGCACACCGTCCACGTCAGCCACCGCGTCATGCACGATCTTCCGCTCAAAGGGGGTCATCGGCTGCAACTGGACCGGTTCACCACTGGCGCGTACCCGCGCCGCAGTCGATCGACCCAGCTCGCTGAGATCACTGCGCCGAGCAGACCGCCACTGCGCGATATCGAGCATCAGCCGACTGCGAGCACCGGTCTGTTGCTGCACCGCCAGCCGGGTGAGCTCCTGAAGCGCCTCGAGCACCGCGCCACGAGGCCCCACCAGCTTCGTCAAGTCTTTTCCACCATCAATGCTCACCATGGCGCGACCAGCCTCGACGTCAAGATCGATATCGCCGTCGTAGTCCACCAGGTCGAGCAGTCGTTCAAGGTAGTCACCCGCAACGTCGCCCTCGCGAACGAGAAGTTCTTCGTTCGCCGGACTCTCCGAGCTTTCCGAGCCTTCCGGCGCCTCGCGCGCCGACGACCGAACGGTTCCGGCCACGCCGGCCATACCCTCACCCTCAACCGGCATATCCGCCTCGGTCATCGCTGCCTCAGTCGCTAGCGTCTCTGTCACAGCTTCTCCTCTCCAGGCGATCACAGCCTTAGCGGCGCTTCCGGTTTGTCCTCTTCCCCGATTTCGGCCGCTGCTGGATCATGCCACGTGCCGGAGAGCGCGCCGAGCCTTGGCCGTTGGACGATTCTTCTGACCCACGGCTGGCATCACCAGCTCCCCGGGAGAGCGCCCCATTCGGGGCAACTCCCTCCGAACCCTCCGACTCCGCAGGTCGTGCCGTCGATCCCGGTGGGACGTCGTCCTCGGCCGCCGCAGCGGGGGCGCCGGTGACGTCCTTTTTCGGTCGGATCGGCTTCTGGCCGGGTCGCGGACCTAGGGCCTGCCGAGCAGCGATCGCAGCCTGCTTTTTCTCCTCGTCCTCAGCGTCGATCCATCGGTAGACCACTCGCTGCTGCGCCATTGTCCACAGGTTGTTGGACAGCCAGTACAGCAGGATCGCCAGCGGGAAGAACGGGCCACCGCCGACCACCCCGAGCGGGAACAGGTACACCATGAGCCTGTTCATGATCGCGGCCTGCGGGTTGGCGGCAATCTGCGCCGGGTTCTGCCGCTCCACCGAGTGCTTCGCAGTGAGATGAGTCAGGATGCCGGCGACGATGGTCAACGGTACCGCCACCACGGCAATCTGCCACCGGGAAACCTCCCCATACCGGGCCAGCAGCGTGGCGGGCTCGGTGATGTAGGCCGACAGCGGCACCCCGAACAGGTGAGCGTCGAGGAACGACCGCACGTCGACCGCGCTGAACACGTAGTTGCCGATCTGGCGGTTCTGCTCGGCGGACAAGAACGGCCGGTTGAACGAGCGCAGCACGTGGAACAGCCCGATGAACACCGGGACCTGCAGCAGCGCCGGCAGGCAACCGCCCAGCGGGTTGACCCCGTGCTCAGCCTGCAGCTTCTGCATCTCGGCCGCCATCTTCTGGCGGTCGTCGCCGTACTTCTTCTTCAGCTTCTGGATCTCCGGCGCGAACTCCTGCATCTTGCGCATCG
>JAFATA010000031.1 GCA_019244165.1 Pseudonocardiales bacterium
GTTGCGGGGCAGGATCTTCATGGCGGTACAGGAGACACAGCTAGCCTAGCCGCCCATCGGGGCCTGCTTGAGCCGTGTGCGGTGACGAACCGCTCGCACGGTTCTAAGGGGGGCGGGGCGCAGAAATGCGCTCCGCCTACCCGGCGAGGCAGCGCTCGCCGGGGGAGAGCCGTGTTCGCTGTGGCGGGTAGCTGCGGGCAGCTGGTTGCCCTCAGCCTCCTCCAGTCCGCAGTGAGCGGCCCCGCCCCGCCGACACTGACCTCCCAGCTCAGCGCCGCCAGCCGTCCGCATCCCCCACAATGTTTCGCTCTCGTTCTTAGCGCTCCTCATCGCGTTACCACTCTGGCGGGGCGGTCTGCTCGCTGTGCTGCAGCCTGGAGACCGGGTGCGCCGACGCCTGCAAGAAGCCCGCCGCCGGGGGCGGTACCGCGATCGCCATGACCTAGTCTGCGAGGACGCTGATCGTCCTAGCAGGCAGGAGCACCCATGGCACGCGTCGGGCTGATGACGTTCTCCGATGGACGTGATTTCGTCCACGCCGGCATCGAGGCATTCACGCTGGAGGTCGAGGGCCGCATCGCCCAGGCGCTCGAGGCGGCCGGGCACGAGGTCATCCGCGCGGCCGGGCCGATCTGGACCAACACGATGGCCACCACCGAGGCGCGCCGGGTCGCGGACGCGCGGTGTGACCTCACCATCTTCAACTACCCGGTGTGGGCGTTCCCGCACTTCACGATGCTCGCCGCGCAGGCAACCCCGGGTCCGCTGCTGCTGTTCTCCAACATCGACCCCCAGTATCCCGGGATGGTCGGCATGCTGGCGGCCGGCGGAGGACTGGACCAGATCGGCCGGTCCCACACCCGGGTGTGGGGCGATATGGCCGGCCCCGCCGTCCGAGACCGCGTCCTGGAGACGGTCCGCGCCGCCGCCGCGGTGTCCGCGCTGGCGGGCAGCACCTTCGGCCGGTTCGGTGGCCGTCCGATGGGGATGTACACCGCGGTGTCGGGTACTGACCAGTGGATGAGCACCTTCGGGGTGGACGTCGAGGAAATCGATCAATGGGAGATCGTGCGGCGCGCGGGGGCGATCGAGCAGTCACGGGTGAGCGCCGGGCGGAAATGGCTGGAGGCCCACGCGGCCGGGGTGCACTACGACGGCAAGGCGCTGACCCCCGAACTGCTCGAACGCCAGATCCGCTCCTACCACGCGGTGCGGGAACTGATCGAGGAGTGGAACCTCGACTTCTGCGGGATCAAGGGCCAACCCGAGCTGACCACGCACTTCACCACGATGGACATCACGGAGGCGTTCCTCAACGACCCCTACGACTGGGAGGGCCCCAAGCAAACCCACGTGTGCGCCACCGAGGCCGACATGGACGGTGCGCTCACCATGCAGCTGCTCAAGGGACTGGCCGGCACGCCGGTGCTCTTCGCCGACGTGCGGCACTACCACGCCGACCGCGACATCTGGGATCTGTGCAACTCCGGGCAACACGCCACCTGGTTCGCCGCGCGCAGTGCGGACCCGGCGGAGAACCTCCGCGCAGTGAACTTCTACCCGGAAGTCTTCTACTTCCCCGCTGGCGGCGCCTCGGTGTCGTTCTTCGCCGCGCCCAGCCCCGCCACCTTCGCCCGGCTGACCCGGCTCGAGGGCAGGTACCGGATGCACGTGGCCCGCGGCGCCTTCGAGTCCTATGACCCCGCCACCAACGAAGCCCTGGCCCGGCAGTCGACGTTTGAGTGGCCGCACGCGTTCGCCCGGCTGGAGCTCACCCCGGAGGAGTTCCTGTCCACGTTCGGGGCCAACCACATCCACGCGGCACCCGGCGAGCACGTCGCCGAACTGCGCGCGGTGTGCCGGATGCTCGACATCGAGTGGGCCGGGATGGGCGAGGTTCGGTGAGTTCCCTGCTGCTCGGGGTCGACATCGGCACCGCCAGCTCCAAGGGCGTGCTGGTCCACGCCGACGGCACGGTCGTGGCGAGGGCGACCCGGGCCCACGAGGTGTCCATGCCACGCCCCGGCTGGGTGGAACACGACGCGCAGGCGGTGTGGTGGGCGGACTTCACGGCGATCAGCCAGGAGCTGACGGCGAAGGCGCGGGAACCCCTCGCCGCACTCGGCGTCAGCGGCCTGGGTCCCTGTCTGCTCCCGGTGGACCGCCAGGATCGGCCCCTGCGGCCGGCGATCCTCTACGGCGTGGACACCCGCGCCCGCATCGAGATCGACGAGCTGACCCAGGCGCTGGGCAAGCAGACCATCCTCGATCGCTGCGGGTCGATCCTCACCTCGCAAGCAGTCGGGCCCAAGCTGGCGTGGCTGCGCGCGAACGAACCCGACACCTGGGCAGCCACCCGCCGTTTCCTGATGGCCAGCAGCTTCGTGGTGCACCGGCTCACCGGCAGCTACGTCCTCGATCATCACTCGGCGAGCCAGTGCACTCCGCTGTATGACCCGATCGAGCACCGCTGGATCGGGGAGTGGGCCGAGCTCATCGCCCCCGGCCTCGAGCTGCCGCAGCTGTGCTGGCCCTCGGAGGTGGTCGGGCAGGTGCAGGCCAGCGCCGCCGAGCAGACCGGCATTCCGGCGGGCACGCCGGTGGTGGCGGGCACGATCGACGCCTGGGCGGAGGCCACCAGCGTCGGCGTCACGGCACCCGGCGACGTCATGGTGATGTACGGCACGACCATGTTCCTCATCGAGGTGCTCGACCGTCCGCGCCGGAGCCCGGATCTGTGGGGCACCGTGGGCGCCTTTCCCGGCACCTACAACTTCGCGGCCGGCATGGCGACCTCGGGCGCGATCACCGAATGGATCCGCAAGCTGACCGGGCAACCCTCGTTCGACCCGCTCGTCGCGGCAGCCCAGCAGTCGCCGCCGGGCTCGCACGGCCTGCTCATGTTGCCCTACTTCGCCGGTGAGCGGACGCCGCTGTTCGACCCGGACGCCCGCGGCGTGCTCATCGGCCTGACCCTGCGGCACAACCGGGGAGACCTCTACCGGGCGGCCTTGGAGGCAACCGCCTACGGAGTACGGCACAACCTCCACGCGATGCGCGAGGCCGGCGGGCAGCACCGTCGCCTGGTCGCGGTGGGCGGCGGCACCAAGGGCGGGCTGTGGATGCAGATCGTCTCCGACGTCCTGAACGCCCCCCAGCAGCTGCCCCGCCAGACGATGGGCGCGTGCCTGGGCGACGCGCTGCTCGCCGCCCTGGGGGTCGGGCAGTCACCGGAGCTGACCCAGTGGAACCCCATCGCGGCCACCACCGAGCCGCGCCCGGAGGCTGCGCAGGCCTATGAGCGCTGCTACGCCCTGTACCGGGAGCTGTACCCGAGCACCGTGCAGATCGCCCACGCGCTCGCCCGCGAGCAGCACCTCCACCGCACGCCGGAGGGGGCCACCACACCGCCACCGACCCCCTAGGAGGGAGTACCGCATGACCGTCCATTACGGTCCGTATGGTTCAAGCCTGAGAGACCTGCCGCGGCTGCGCAGCACCCGTCGGCGCCGCGCATCCAGCTGGGACCGCACGGGCGGTAACGACGACCGCCTCACCCTCGCCCCGGGGCACACCGCCACCCTCGCGGAGATCGAGGGAGCCGGCAGCATCAACCACATCTGGGTGACCGTCGCCAACGAACGGATGGTCCGCGACCCGTGGATGGCCGAACCCGACTACCTGCGCCGGCTCGTGCTCCGTGCCTACTGGGATGGTGAGACGCACCCCAGCGTCGCCGTACCCCTGGGTGATTTCTTCGGCGTCGGGCACGGCCGTACCACCAACTTCGTCTCCGCCCCGCTGCAGATGAGCCCCGAGGACGGCAAGGGGTTCAACTGCTTTTTTCACATGCCCTTCGGTGCGGGCGCACGGCTGGAGATCACCAGCGAGCTGACCCAGGAGACGGTGTTTTTCTACTACTACATCGATTACGAGGAGCTCGATGAGCTCGAAGACGGTATTGGGCGCTTCCATGCCCAGTGGCGCCGCAGCAACCCCTGCCCGGGAGCGGAGCAGGCGTCGGAGAGCAACTCCGAGTTCCTGCTGACCGGAACGAATCTCGACGGGACAGCCAACTACACCATCCTGGACGCGACGGGCCGCGGCCACTACGTCGGGTGCGTGCTCAACATCCATAACCTCCGCGACACCACGGAGTGGAACTGGTACGGGGAGGGCGATGACATGATTTTCATCGACGGCGAGGCATGGCCGCCCACCCTCCACGGTACCGGCACCGAGGACTATTTCAACACCGCGTGGTGCCCCACGCAGACCTACTGCGCACCGTATCACGGCATCACGCTGCCCGGCGGCGATAACTGGAGCGGGCACATCAGCCTGTACCGTTTCCACATCGAGGATCCCGTACCATTTGAGCGATCCATCCGGGTCAGCATCGAACACGGCCATGCGAACAAACGCAGCGATGACTACTCTTCCGTGGCCTACTGGTACCAGGCCGAGCCCCATATGCCCTTCGATCTCGATCCCGTCGAATGGCGTGTCCCGCGGGCACGGTGACCTTAGCGGCTACTTTCGCGACCTGCGCGATCGCGGCAGGTGCGGCGTCGAACCCGGTCACCTGCTCGAGCCTGGCGCGTTGTGACCGCCATCCCTCACGTTAGCGGGGGGCGGTAGTGAAGTGGCGCTGGCAGTGATCGGAGCAGAAGTAATAGCTCTGCCCGCCGTGTACGGCGGTGGCCGGCGCCAGTGCCTTGTCCACCTGCATGCCGCACACCGGGTCCTTGGCGTAGCCGGTACTGCCGCCGAAGCGATCCCGGTTGCGGTAGAGCCAGTACAGGGCGGCGAAGGTGATCAGGGCGATGATGTTGAGGATGGTCGTGTGGTCCCAGCGCACGCCCTCGGCGGCCACCAGCTGTGGGTGGGTGGTGGGCACCAGACCGACGGCTCTGAACAGGTATTCCACTGTGAGGCCGGCGACGCTCATCACGGCCCAGAACACTGCGAGCAGCCGCAGGGTGAGCGGGGTGCCGTAGTAGCGGCGGTAGATCAATAGCAGCGGCAGTGTGATCAGGTCGGCGAACACGAAGGAGATCACTCCACCGAAGCTGATGCCTCCGACCCACAGCGCCGCGGCCAGCGGAACGTTCCCGATCGAGCAGACGAAGGCGATGATCGCCAGCAGCGGGCCTAGCGCCACGTTCTCCACGCTGGAGGCGACACCGTGGCCGGTGAGAAACAGCGACTGCCACACCCAGACCGGTACCAGCACGGAGGCGAACCCGGCGACCAGAAATCCGATCACCATCTCCTTGCGGAGCATGGTCAGATCGCTGATCGTGTAGCCGGCAGCGTCCGACCAGCCAGCCCAGCTGCGGATCCGCTCCCTGGCGGGGTGCCGCCCCGGCTCGTCCAGTCCCTCGGTGTCCCTGTTCTCCAGGTGGTGGGCGTGCCGGCCGGTCTCACCTGGTCCGGCATGAAGCCGGGCGCGAGCGCCCTCGATCCAGCTGCGGGGGAGCACCCGGGGAAGCACCACGGCAAGCAAGATGATCATGATGGTGCCGCCGAGGAACTCGGCTAGGGCGAATTGCCAGCCCAGCAGCAGCCACAGCACGATACCCAGCTCCACCACGAGGTTGGTGGAGGCGAACATGAACACCATCGCGGAGGTGAAGTCCGCGCCTCGGGCAAACAACGACTTACCCAACGCCGCCGCGGCATAGGAGCACGACGAGGACACCATCCCCAGCAATCCCGCCTTGCCGACGGTGGCCGGCCGGTGATCGCCCAGGACGCGCTGCATCTGGCCGCGGGAGACGAAGGCTTGCACCGCTCCCGAGAGCCCGAAGCCAAGGACAAGAGCCCAGAGGGTCACCCAGAACATCGAGAAGCCCTCGTAAAGGCTGTCCCTGATGGCGCTCAGCACGCTCATCGCTGCTCCCTCCTCCAGGCCTTCCGATCGATTATACCCTTTACCCCTACCGGGTATAAAGTGAGCGACCGGAGATGGTTGCCAGGAGCGGTAGATCAGCCAGCGAAAAAGCGCTTTTTGATGGCAGTCAAGGTGCGCAGGTCGTCGAGGTCGAGCGTGTCGATGTCGATTTCCCTTCCACTCGCCTGCTCGATGACAAAGATGAACTCGACGAACGACAGCGAGTCGACGAGACGAGTTTCGATGAGGTCCTCGTCCACGCCAATGTCCTGGCGGTCCGTGTGCTTGGCGAGGACCCAGTCCCTCACCTCGTCAACCGGTGGCACAGTCTGCTGATCCATGGGGACTCCTCACTCCGTAGTGGTTGCGGCGACGGCGACCGCGTAGGCACCGTCGTGAGAAATGCTCACTGATATCTCGGAACGGATTCCCGCGGCCCGGGCAAGCTTCGCGGCCACCCCGTCGAGGCAAACAACTGGCCACGTTCCCGACGGCCTCTCAACGCGGATGGACCGCCAGGGAACGACGGCAGCCTGACAGCGGAACAGCTTAAACACCGCTTCTTTGGCAGCCAGGCGGCCGGCGACGGAGGGCACATCGAGACGGCCGCCCCGCGTGCACTCCGAAATTTCGTCCGGGTGCAGCATCCGCGCGAGTACCGATCGGTTGTCAGGTTCGAGCAGAGCCTGAGCGCGAGAGAGCGGGACGAGGTCGACGCCTATGCGGAGAGACATGATCCTTATCGCCTAAAATCCCATTCTTGGCGAGGAACGAGAGCGTCTTGCGGAAGACCCGTTGCTCGAACTCGGGTCGACGGGGACCCTCCAGGAGCCTCCTGCGGACCTCAAGCGGCTTGCCGACACCCGCGTCTCGGTAGGCTTGCGGATTGAACAGGCTCTCGAAGCTGAAGCTCATGTAGCGCTTCAGGTAGTCGCCGACCTGTGCCAGCTCCTCGCCCGTCGCCTGGCTGCGGAAGTCCTCGAAAAGCGTTCGGACGAGCTCGCGACCGAACGCGATATGGCGGGACTCGTCCTGGTGGTGGATGCGGTTGATCTGTCGGATGGTGTCGTGCAGATCTTTATCGAGGGCCATCTGTGAGTTGAAGTGGTCCACGAGCTCCTCGAAGATCAGAATACGGGCGAAGACGAGGAGGCTTTCCGCATTGGGGGGCAGGATCGTCTCGGCTCCGCCTCTGGGCTGCTTGTAGATTTTGGCCCCATACCGGAGGCAAAACTCCGCGAAGAACCACATGTGCTCGTTCTCCTCACCAATGAAATGATGGAAGAACCGGGACGGAACGGCGAACTCCGCCGTGTGGATGCGCTTGGTGACCTCAATCAGCAGTTCGCGGATTCCGTGGACGTTGAGGCTGTAAAAGTTGATGCTCTCATACCGGGACAGCACGCGCAGCTGCTCTTGCGTCAGCTCCTCGGCGATGTCCGTGCCGTAGGTAGTTGTGAGTGTGGGACTCATCCACCACATATCTCCCGGCAGCTCGTCCGGCCACTCGAACATCCTGTACGGATTGTAGTAGTTCTCGACAGACATCGAGCTCAGGCGATCGAGTACCTCCTGGAAGCGCACATCTGGCTTCGTCATCGCTGGTGTCATCGGTCAATCTCCTGACAGCCCGGTCAGCCAGTAACAACCGGAAGACGACAAGCAACCCCCGGTACGGACGCCGCGGCGGCCACTCAATCGGGTGAACTTGTGCGATGGGCTAGTCGGAGACATCGGCTGACATCGGCTGACATCGGCTAGCATTAGCTACCGGATGGTAGCTTCACTGACCATCGGCCAGCCGACTCTGTGGCACGCCACCGGAATGTGCCCGTCTTTGGCCAGTACCGGCGCGTCTACCGGCACCATGTCAGGGTATTTCGTGCCGATTCCGGTATTGAGCGCGACGACTTGTTCGTGACCGGTCAGCCAACCGCCCTCCCGCAACTGCCCGACGGCGGCGAAGCAGGCCGCGCCCTCCGGACACACAAACACACCCTCGGTACAGGCCAACTCGGCCTGTGCTGCGAGCAGTTCCTTATCAGTGACTGCGACCGCGGTGCCCTCAGTGGCATATACCGCATCCAGCACCAGGAAATCTCCTAGCGCTTTAGGCACGGTGATACCGAAGGCAACGGTGCGCGCATCGGCGAACGGCTCACTCTCAGCCGCTCCCCGTTGGAAGGCCCGCACGAGGGGTGCGCAACCGCTGGCCTGCACCGCGACCAGTCGCGGCAACTCTCCGGAGATCCATCCGAGTTCTTGGAGCTCGCCCAACGCCTTGTAGATGCCGATGATCCCCACACCGCCGCCGGCCGGACAAACGATCACGTCGGGGATTCGCCAGCCGAGCTGCTCAACGAGCTCGTAGGCCATGGTCTTCTTGCCCTCCAACCGGTAGGGCTCTTTCAAGGTGGAGACGTCCTGATAGTCTTTTCGTTCGGCGACCGAGGCCGCGACCAGCTTGCCGGCGTCACCGATGAGGCCGTCCACCAGATACAGCTCAGCCCCGCTGACCCAGCATTCCGTGCGGGTGATAAAGGGCGCATCGACCGGCATCGCGATCAGACTGCGAACTCCGGCGCGGGCGGCATAGAGCGCCCAGGCGGCACCGGCATTTCCATTGGTCGGCATCGCGACACCGGTGGCCCCCAGCTCAGCGGCACGCGACACCCCCACCGCCGCCCCGCGCGCCTTGAACGTGCCGGTCGGGATCAACCCGTCATCCTTCATCAGCAGCCCAGGAACCCCCACCCGGCTGCCAAAGGCTGGCAACGCCAGCAGCGGAGTCATCCCCTCCCCCAGGCTCACTACCCGATCGGCCGAGGAGACCGGGAGCAGCTCGTGGTATCGCCACAGGGTCGGTGCCCGGCCGGCGATCTCCTCGCGGGTCAGAGTGGCCGCCACCTGCTCAAGGTCGTAGCGGGCCAGCAGCGGTGCCCCGAGGCCCGACGTGCCCTGGAGCCGATCGGCCTCGTACCGCTCGCCAGTACGCGAGCACTCAAGGTGGGTCAGCGCGGAGAACACGGTGGGGCGTGGGGAGCCGATAGTCCGCTGATTTTCAGTGCTCTCATGATCCTGGGCGGGGCCACGCCGGTGGGACGTCGGAGGGCTCGGCCTGCTTGCCGGCGCCGAATCCCGTGTCCAACCACCATCGGGTGTGACACAGCGGGCATTGAACGTACACGAAGTTGGCGTTCGCCTCGAGCAGGTAGAGGCTCTCTGTGTTCGGACAGTAAGAACAGCGGCGCCAGACCTTCCGGCCGACATCAGCCGATGGGTCGAGGACCATCGGACACCTCCATGCGTTGATCTGCTCGACCAACAGGGGATACCCGTGAGCACCTCATCGAAACGTCGGGCCACCGGGTGAGGGAAGGAATACCCAGTGGAATGCTGATCAAAAGCGGGATAGTTCGAAAAAACTTCCATCAACAAGAAGCCCATTCTCTTCTCCCGACCCCGGCGGGCTGAGGGAGCAGAAGAGGGGCCTCAGCCAACATACCGGCGAGCCTGGGAGAGCCGTTGCGGTTCCTCCAGCAGCCGCAACCCGCGCTCCACCTCGGGCGGGACCACCCGGCGTTCCCGCAGCACCCAGGCCAACCCGGCGAGCGCCTCGACAAGGGCGACCATGCTGGCCCAATCCGGAGGCACCGAGCGCAGCAACGTGCCGGTGCGCCGCAGCGCGCTGGGCAGCGGCCGGCGCAACCACGCGGTCCACAGCGTGTTGCGGATCCCCAGCTGCCGCCGGCGCCGCGGGTCGCGACAAACCGACGGGGCGTGCTCAACCACCACGTCCGGCGCCCAACACATCCACCACCCCCGAGCAGCGAGATCTAGAGCGAGCAGTTCCTCCTCCCCGCCCAACCACAACCGGGGTGAGAACCCCCCCACCTCCCGGAACGCCGCGACACGAAACATGCTCGCTCCGGCGAGTACGCCGAGCAGAGCCGGGCCCGGCAGCCATGCAGGGCCCGGAACCGGCGAGTTCCGCAGCTCAGGGGTGAGGGGGTCCTCGACCATCGCCGGCGCCACCAGGATCCGGCCGGTCACCGACGCCAGCCCCGGATGAGCATCGAGCAGGCTGGCAGCGCGGGTCAGCGCGCCGGGCTGCCACCGGGTGTCATCGTCACAGAACGCCACGTACGGCGTGTCAATGTCCCGGACCGCCAGGTTACGGCCCAGCGCCCCCAGGTTCCGCTCGCTGCGCAGCAGGGTCACCTGGCCGAACCGTGCGATGACCGCATCGGCGGTGTGATCGGTCGAGCCGTTGTCGACCACCACCACGGGGGCCCGGTCGGGCAGTGTGGTCATGTGTTCCAAGGTGCGCAATACCTCTGCTTTGCGGTTCCAGGTGATGATCACGACGGTGACCCGACCCGACGTCACCGGGCACCGTCTTCCAGCATGCGGACCTGCTCCTCCACCGCAGCAGGCAGCGGCGCCCGCTGCCGCAGCGCTGCGGGGAGCCGGACCAGCGCCTCGCGCAACGCGACGCGCGCGCCAGCATCGCGGACCGATTCCCGCGCGAGCGCGGCGAGGGCGGTGCGGGCTACCCGCTGTGGCCGGCGGAGTACGGCGGTGAGCAGGGCGTTACGGAGCTCGGCCACCCGGCGGCTCTCGGGATCGGGCCGGTATGCGGACGGATGGTGATGCGCGACGACGTCGTCAAGGTAGGCCCGTTCCCACCCGGCGCTGGCCAGGTCGTAGCACAGCAGCCGTTCCTCCCCCACGAAGAACAGCAGACTGCTGAACCCCCCGACCTGGCAAAACGCCCGCCGACGACACACCGCCGCGCACGCCAGGAACCCGAGGACCGACGGTCCGGGGGCACCCAGGGAACGGGGTAGCGGGCTGCCGGCCATCAGCGGGTTCACCGGATCGGAACGCTCCGCCGGACCGACCAGGATGCGGGCGGCCACCAAGCCAAGGCGCGGATGGCTATCCAGCGCCGCTGCGGCCCGTTGCAACGCACCCGGAGCCCACCAGGAATCATCGTCACTGAAGGCGACGTAGGGGGTGCGGGCCGCCAGGACGCCAAGGTTGCGCGCCGGGGCCCCGTAGTTGCGCCGCAGTGCCAGCACCGCGACCCCGGTGAACTGCTCGCGCACCGCCTGGGCCGTGCCGTCGGTCGAGCCGTTGTCCACCACGATGACGGGCGGGGGCGGGGTGAGCCCGTGCAGGTACCGCAGGGTGCGGATCAGCTCTGGGCACCGGTTGCGGGTGGCAATGACCACGGTAACCCCGCCGCTCACCCACGTACCTCACTTTGACCGACCACGGCCCATATCCGGATTTGGTGTGGCTCGGATGCCCAAATCTTCTCTACCCGCTGCTCACCCCGGGGAAACGCGCGCCGGGTTTGGGGCTGGCCCGCCAGGGTAGCCCGCAGCGGTGAGTACGAGCTTCAGCAGGGCCGTGGTGACCGGGGGCGCCGGCTTTCTCGGCTCGCACTTGTGTGAACAGCTGCTCCGCCGAGGCGTCGGCGTCATCTGCTTGGACAACTTCCTCACTGGCGCCCCAGCCAATATCGCCCCTTTACTCGGTGAGCCACGGTTTCGCCTGATCAAGTGCGATGTGACGGACTTCGTGCACGTGCCAGGCCCGGTGGACTTGGTGCTGCACCTAGCCTCGGCGGCCTCACCCGCCGACTATCTCCGGCTGCCCATCGAGACGCTCAAGGTGGGTGGTCTGGGCACCCTGCACGCGCTGGGCCTGGCTAGGGAGAAGGGGGCGCGGTTCGTGCTGGCCTCGACCAGCGAGGTCTACGGTGATCCGCAGCAGCACCCGCAGTCCGAGGGGTACTGGGGCAATGTCAACCCCGTCGGCCCGCGTAGCGTGTACGACGAGGCTAAGCGCTACGCCGAGGCGCTAACTACTGCCTACCGGATGTCCCGCCGGATGGACACGGCGATAGCACGAATCTTCAATACCTACGGCCCCCGGATGCGTCCGGACGACGGGCGGGCCATTCCGACCTTCATCTGCCAAGCGCTGGCCGGCGAGCCGTTGTCCGTCACCGGCGACGGCAGCCAGACGCGTTCGGTGTGCTACGTCGACGACACGATCCAGGGCATTCTCGCGCTGGCCGAGTCAGACATCCCAGGCCCGGTGAACATCGGCGCTCCGCTGGAACTCTCGGTGGCCGAGCTGGCCAAGACGGTCATCGAGCTCAGCGGGTTGCCCGGGTCGATCCGGCACATCGAGCGCCCCGTCGACGACCCGCAGATGCGCTGCCCCGACACCACGCTGGCTCAGGAACTCCTCGGCTGGGAGCCACGAGTTCCACTTCGAGATGGGCTGGCCCGCACGATCGCCTGGTTCCGTTCGCAGCTCGCCACCGCCCCCCGGACCGACCCTCTTCCTACCCACCCCTATCCCGGCGGGTCAGCATAACGGGGCGCAGGGACGTTTCGGCACGCACCTTGCTGGGTAAAGAGACGCCACCGGCCTGGCGGTGGCAGCGCGCCACCTGTGTGTTTGGGGGCTTGGCGTGCGCATCCTGGGCATTAACGCGATCTTCCACGATCCGGCCGCAGCGTTAGTCATTGACGGGGAAATCGTGGCCGCCACGGAGGAAGAGCGGTTCAACCGGCGCAAACACGGTAAGCGGCCGGTGCCGTTCTCCGCGTGGGAACTGCCTGAGCGCTCGGCCCGCTGGTGCCTGCAGAGCGCGGGCATCAGTCCCGAGGACCTCGATGCCGTCGCCTATTCCTACGACCCGGCCTTGGTGGTGCCGAACCTGGATGGGCTCGACGAGCGATGGGAGGACCTGCGCACCACCTACGCTCGGCGCGCACCGCTCTTTCTGGCCACCGCGCTACCGGGGCTGGATCCGGCGACCGTGCATTTCGTCCCACACCACATCGCACACGCCGCCTCCGCCGGACTCGCCGCGCCGTTCCGTGACTCTGCAGTGCTGGTCGCCGACGGCCGCGGGGAGGCCACCTCGTACCTGGGCGGGCGCTATCGCGGCGGCGAGCTGGAGGTGCTGGCCAGCCAGGAACTTCCGCACTCGCTGGGCCTGATGTACGAAGAGGTCACAGAACACCTCGGCTTCCTGCGTTCGGCAGACGAGTACAAGGTGATGGCGCTGGCCTCCTATGGCCGGCGGCCCTCCGCGGAGCCACGGCTGTTACCCGCGCTACGGGAGTGCGTCCAGACCACGGGGGACGGCGGGTTCGTCGTGGCGCCCATCGATTGGTCCGCGCTGGCGAAGCGGCGGGCGCCCGGTGGTGAAGTGCACCCCGAACACGTTGACCTTGCCGCCGCTGTGCAGGTGCGCTTGGAAGAGGTGCTGCTGGAACTGGCTTGGTGGTTGCACCGGCGCACCGGCGAGCAGCGGCTGACCATGGCCGGTGGGGTCGCGCTGAACTGCGTCGCCAACACCCGGCTCGCCGCTGAGGGGCCCTTTGATGAGCTGTGGGTGCAGCCCGCTGCGGGTGATGCGGGCACCGCGCTGGGCGGGGCGTTGCACCTCGCCCAGGTCTTCGGCGAGCCGGCCGCGCCCATGCCAGGCGCTGACCTCGGGCGAAGCTTCACCGACGACGACCTCGCCCACTGGCTGGATTCCGCGCGCATCCGCTACGAGCGTCCGCCGGATGTGGCCACCGCTGTCGCCGACGCCTTAGCCGCCGACGCTATCGTGGCCTGGTTTCAAGGGCGTAGCGAGTTCGGCCCGCGTGCACTGGGCCGCCGGTCGTTGCTGGCCCACCCGGGGCACGCGCGGAACCTCGGGCGGCTCAACGCGGTCAAGGGACGTGAACAGTTCCGGCCGGTCGCACCGATGGTGCTCACCGACCGCGCCGGTGAGCTGTTTGGCCGTGGCCCCATTCCCAGTCCTTACATGCTCTTCGTGCACGACGTGGCACCGCAGTGGCGTGCGCGCATCCCGGCAGTGGTGCACGTGGACGGCACCGCACGCATCCAAACTGTGGACCGCGACGCCGAGCCGATGCTGGCCCGGCTGCTGGACCGCTTCGCCGAGCTGACCGGGCTGCCTGCGGTGGTGAACACCAGCCTGAACACCGCCGGGCGGCCCATGGTGGACGACCCGCGCGACGCCCTGGAGTGTTTCGGTTCGGCCCCCGTCGACGTGCTCGCCCTGGGGCCCTTCGTGCTGCGCCGTTCGGAGCTCACCCGATGAGCTACGCAGTGGTGATCCCCACGATCGGGCGACCCAGCCTGGGGGTGCTGCTGGCGCAGCTCGCGAAAAGCCATCACAACGTGGGGCCCTCACGGGTGGTCGTGGTCGACGACCGCCCAGTGGGCTGTGGGCAGGCGTTGCAAGTGCCCGATGGGGGCGTGCTGGTCCGGGTGCTGCGCTCAGGGGGCCGTGGCCCGGCCGCCGCCCGAAACGTCGGTTGGCGCGCAGCGGACACCGAGTGGGTCGCCTTCTTGGATGACGACGTGGTGCCCACACCGGAGTGGGCCGCGCAGATGGCGCAGGACATCCGCGGGCTGGCTCCGGACGTGGGTGCTAGCCAAGGCCGCATCGAGGTGCCCCTGCCCACCGACCGGCGCCCCACTGACGTCGAACGCGGCACCGCTGGTCTGGCCAGCGCACGGTGGATCACGGCGGACATGGCCTACCGCCGCGCGGTGCTGCAGCGCGTCGGTGGTTTCGACGAGCGCTTCGGCCGGGCCTACCGCGAGGACGCGGACCTGGCGCTGCGGGTGATCGCCGCCGGTTACCGCATCCTCGACGGGCAGCGGCGCACGGTGCACCCGGTGCGCCCCTCGGCCCCGCTGGTCAGCGTGCGCGCGCAACGCGGCAACGCCGACGACGCGCTCATGCGGCGCCGGCACGGGCCCCGCTGGCGCGAGCGGATCGGGGATGGCCCTGGCCGGCTTCGGCGGCACGGGCTGACCACCGCAGCCGCCGCCATCGCGTTCGGCGCCGCGGCGCGGCGGCATCCGCAGGTCGCCACCGCAGCGGGTCTCGCCTGGATAGTGCTGACTGCGGAGTTCGCCCTGCACCGGATCCTGCCGGGCCCGCGCAGCGCGGAGGAGATCGGCCGGATGCTGATCAGCAGCATCGCTATCCCACCGGTGGCGTGCTGGCACCGGCTGACCGGGGAGTTGCGCTGGCAGCGGGTGTCGCCGGCCACCCCCGTGCCTGCCGCAGTGCTGTTCGACCGCGACGGCACGCTCGTCCATGACGTGCCCTACAACACCGATCCCGCCGCAGTGTGGCCGGTGCCCGGTGCCCGCGAGGCACTGGATCGGCTCCGCGACATTGGTATTCCGGTCGGTGTCGTGACCAACCAGTCCGGCGTGGCCCGCGGGCTGATCAGCCCCGCACAGCTGGAGCAGGTGAACACCAGGGTCTCGGAGCTGCTGGGCCCCTTCGACGTCTGGAGCATCTGCCGGCACGGTGAAGACGACGGTTGCCCCTGCCGCAAGCCAGCGCCGGGCCTAGTGAAAGACGCCGCCGCGCAGCTGGGGGTGCCGGTAGGCCGCTGCGTGGTCATCGGAGACACCGGTGCGGACATCACCGCGGCCTCCGCGGCCGGTGCCCGGGGAATCCTGGTGCCCACTGCTCGCACCCTGCGCCAGGAGATCCAGGCCGCCGGGGAGGTGGCACCGGACATCGCCGCGGCCCTCGATCTCGCTTTGTCGGGACGGGTCCCATGAAGGCGGGTTCCGCGAACACCGGCGCGGTCAGCACGGCGCCGATGGCGGGCACCGTGCTGGTTGCCCGCTTGGACAACGCCGGGGACGTGTTACTGGCCGGACCTGCGGTCCGAGCGGTCGCCGCGCACGTCGACAAGGTGGTGATGCTCACGGGTCCGCACGGCAGCGCGGCCGCGGAGTTGCTTCCCGGAGTTGACGGGATCATCGAGTGGTGCGCGCCCTGGATCGACCTTGATCCCGCTCCCGTCACGGCCGGACACGTCGCCGCGTTGCAGAACGCGGTGCGCGCGCAGGCGGTGCGCGCCGCCCTGCTGCTCACCTCGTTTCATCAGTCCCCGCTTCCCTTGGCGCTGTTGTTGCGGTTGGCGGACGTCGGCTGGATCGGCGCGATCAGCGAGGACTATCCCGGTTCACTGCTCGATCTGCGCCACCGCATCGAGGGTGACCTGCCGGAGGCGCACCAGGCGCTGCACCTGGCCCAGGCCGCCGGCTACCGATTGCCAGCCGGGGACGACGGGCGGCTCGCGGTGCGCCGGCCGCTGCCTGAGGTCGAGCACTTCACCGGAACTCCCGGGTATGTCGTGGTGCACCCGGGTGCCTCAGCCCCGGCCCGGCAGTGGCCCGCGCGGCACTGCGCGGGGGCCGTCCGCGCCCTGGCCGCCGCAGGGTACCGGGTCGTCGTCACCGGCTCCGACCAGGAGCGGCACCTGACCGCCGAAGTCGCCGGCACCACCGGCATCGATCTGGGTGGGCGCACCACCCTGTGCACGTTAGCCGCCGTCCTTGACGGCGCCTGCGTGGTCGTCGCCGGCAACACCGGGCCAGCGCACCTGGCCGCCGCGGTGGGCACGCCGGTGGTGTCGCTGTTTGCTCCCGTGGTGCCGGCCGCCCGGTGGGCACCCTATGGGGTGCCGACGGTGCTGCTCGGCGACCAGCAGGCACCCTGCCGCGACAGCCGCGCGCGGCAGTGCCCCGTGCCCGGTCACCCGTGTCTGTCCGGGGTGGATCCAGCCGATGTCGTCGCGGCGGTCGGCTCGCTGCGGGGGGAACCGGTTCAGACACCGGTGAGGGCCCCGGCATGAGGGTTCTGCACTGGCATGTCCACGGTTCCTGGAGCACCGCGTTCGTCCAGGGGCCACACACCTACCTGGTTCCGGTGACACCGAACCGTGACGCCGACGGCCGCGGCCGGGCGCGGACCTTCGACTGGCCACCGAACGCAGTCGAGACGGCGCCCGCGGAGCTGGCTGACACCCACATCGACGTCGTCGTGCTGCAGCGCCCGCACGAGCTGGAACTCACCGAGCGATGGCTGCGTCGCCGGCCCGGGGATGGGGTGCCGGCCGTTTACGTCGAGCACAACACTCCCCGCAGCGATGTGCCCAACACGCGGCATCTGATGGCCGATCGATCCGACATCCCGGTCGTGCACGTCACACCGTTCAACGAGCTGTTCTGGGACTGCGGTCGGGCACCGACCCTGGTGATCGAGCACGGCATCCCCGACCCCGGCTACCGCTATACCGGTGAGGTCAGCCGCGCTGCTGTCGTGATCAACGAACCGGTGCGCCGGGGGCGGGTTACCGGCACCGACCTGCTGCCCCGCTTTGCCGCAGCGGCACCGCTCGACGTCTTTGGCATGGCGGTCTCCGCGCTGGGCCGGCACCGCAGGATCGCGACGTTCGAGGACTTGCCACAAGCGCGGATGCACGCTGAGCTTGCCCGGCGCCGGGTGTACCTGCACCCAGTCCGCTGGACCTCGCTGGGGCTGTCCCTGCTCGAAGCCATGCACCTGGGCATGCCGGTGGTCGCGCTGGCGACCACCGAGGCTGCCGAGGCGGTGCCCGCGGACGCCGGGGTGGTGTCCACCCGGGTCGATCGGCTCGCCGAGGCGCTGCGCATCTTCGTCGCTGACCTTGATTTCGCTCGCCACACCGGCCTAGCGGCCAGAGCCGCCGCCCGCCGGAGGCACTCGCTTGACCGGTTCATCACTGACTGGGACCAGCTGCTGAAGGAGGTGCGCCGATGAGGATCGACTTGATCTCCGAGCACGCCAGCCCGCTCGCGGCGATCGGTGGAGCCGACTCGGGCGGCCAGAACGTGCACGTCGAGCAGCTCGCGCGGGCGCTGGGTGAGCGCGGGCACCACGTGACCGTGTACACCCGCCGCGACGATCCCCAGCTGCCCGACCGGGTCCGCGCTGGCCCCGGGGTGACCGTGGAGCACGTACCCGCCGGACCCGCCAGCATCCTGCCCAAGGACACCTTGCTGCCCTATATGGCCGAGTTCGGCGATCACCTCACCAAACGCTGGTTGGCGGAGCCGCCGGACGTGGCGCACGCGCACTTCTGGATGAGCGGGCTGGCCGCTCATCGCGGTGCCAGCGGCACCAGTATCCCCGTGCTGCAGACCTTCCACGCGCTCGGCGTCGTCAAGCGGCGGCATCTGGGTGCCTCAGATCCCAGCCCACCATCCCGATTGCAACTGGAGGCCGGACTGGCGCGTGCGGCGGCGCTGATCGTGGCGACCTGCTCGGAGGAGGTGACCGAACTCACCGCCCTGGGTGTGCCGGTGCAGCGGATCGCCGTGGTGCCGTGCGGGGTGGGCCTCGACCACTTCACCCCGAACGGGCGCCGGGCAGCGCGCGATGGCCGGCATCGCATCCTGTCCCTCGGGCGGCTGGTCGAACGCAAGGGCGTTGAGACGACCATTCGCGCCGTCTCGGAGGTGCCTGGCGCGGAACTCGTCATCGCGGGCGGTGGGGACGCGATCGCGGACGCGGAGCTGGCGAGGTTGATGGCCCTCGCGCAGGAGTGCGGGGTGCGGGACCGGGTACGCGTCGTCGGCCGGATCGCCCGGGCGGACGTCCCCGCGCTGCTGCGCTCGGCGGACGTGGTCGTCAGCGTGCCCTGGTACGAACCGTTCGGGATGGTGCCGCTGGAGGCGATGGCCTGCGGGGTGCCGGTGGTCGCCTCCGCGGTGGGCGGGCACCTCGACACCGTCCTGGACGGCCGCACCGGCGCGCTGGTGCCGCCACGCGATCCCGCTGCACTGGCGCGGCGGCTGCGCGAGCTGCTCGCCGATCCCGGCAGGCTGGCCGCGATCGGCTCGGCCGCGGCAGCCCGGGCGCAATCCCGCTACGGCTGGGACCACATCGCGAGGGAGACCGAGCTGCTCTACCGCCGGGTGTGCCTCGGTGAGCAGACCCCGACCGTCACCGTGCCGGGAGGCCAATCATGAATCGCCAGCACTTCGCGGCGCTGCGCAACGCCCTGACCCGGATAGAGGACATCGCCAGCGCACGGACCGAGTCGTGGGGACGCCATCTGGCCGGTGTCTTGAACGGCGGCGGGCGGCTGCTCGCCTGTGGCAATGGTGGCAGCGCGGCCGAAGCCCAGCACCTCACCGGCGAACTCGTGGGCCGCTTCCTGCACGAGCGGCGCCCGTTGTCCGCGATCGCCCTGCACGCCGACACCTCCGCGCTCACCGCGATCGGCAACGACTACGGCGGGCATGAGTCGTTCGCTCGGCAAGTCTTCGCGCACGGGCGCCCGGGTGACGTGCTGGTTGCGCTGTCCACCAGCGGCGCCAGCCGCAACGTGGTCTCCGCGGCTAAGGCGGCGCACGAAGTGGGCATGACCGCGTGGGCACTGACCGGTCCGGCCCCCAACACGCTGGCTGCGGTCTGCGATGACGCGATCGCGGTGGAGGCTCCCAGCGTTGCCACCGTGCAGGAGATCCACCTCGCCCTCGTGCACGCGCTGTGTATCGCGATCGACCACGCGCTAGGTGTGGTCGCGCCGAAGCCGCAGCTATGACCAGCTTCCGGCTGGTGGTGTTCGGTGACTCGTTGCTGGACAGCGACGTCGAGGGCGGGGTGGACCGGCTGTGCCCGGATGCGCCAGTTCCGGTCGTCGACGTCCTGGCGCAGCGGTGGCGCCCCGGTGGAGCAGGCCTGGCCGCGCTGCTGGCGGCCCGCGCTGGCCACGATGTCGTGCTGGTGAGTGCGCTGGGCATCGACCCGGCGGCTGCACTGCTGGCCGACCTGCTCGCCGCCCACGTCGAGGTGGTGCGGATGCCGTTGCGTGGTGCGACGGTGTGCAAGGTCAGGATCCGTGCGGCAGGCCGTTCGCTGCTGCGGGTCGATGCCGGCGATGGCCGGGCCGCAGGCGCACCGAGTTGCGGCCGCCTCGCAAGCGTGCTGCGCGGCGCCGAGGCGGTGCTGGTCTCCGATTACGGGCGTGGCGTCACCGCCGATCCCGTCGTTCGGGACGCCCTCGTCGGGCTGGCCCGCCGGGTGCCCGTGGTGTGGGACCCGCATCCCCGGGGAGCCCCACCGGTGCCTGGGTGCCACTTGGTTACGCCCAATGAGACCGAGGCGGTCAGCTTTCTCCCCAGCCCATTTCTCCGCAGCCCAGCCGGGACCGGGTCGATGCCCACCCCCGCCTCGGGACTCGTGGCCGCTGCGGCGCTGCGTGTGTGGTGGAGATGTGCCGCCGTGGCGGTCACGCTCGGAGCCCGCGGTGCGGCACTGGCCACCGCGGCGGGGTGCACGGCCATGCCCGTGCCCGGGATCGAGGTTCCCCGTGATTGCGACCCCTGCGGTGCCGGCGATGCCTTCGCCGCAGCCGTCACCGGTGCTCTGCTCGCCACCAGCTCCGTCCGTGCGGCGGTGGCGGCTGCGGTCTGCGCCGCGTCGCAGTTCGTTGCCGAGGGGGGTGCCGCCTCGGTCAACTCACTGCCCACCGTGCCCCCCATCGGGCCCTCCCCCGTTGGGCGGGCACAGCCCGTCGGGGTGTCCGCGATGGATGTCGTGGCACAGCTCCGTCGTCGCGGTGGCCGGTTGGTGGCCACGGGCGGCTGCTTCGACCTGCTGCACCCCGGGCATCTCAGCCTGCTCAGACAGGCCCGCGCATTAGGTGACGCCCTGGTGGTGTGCGTCAACTCCGACGAATCGGTGCGCCGCCGCAAGGGCCCCAGCCGACCGGTCGTGCCCGCAGCTGGCCGGATCGCGCTGCTGGAAGCGCTGGAGCCGGTCGACGCTGTGATCATGTTCGGCGAGGACACCCCCGCCGCGCTGCTCGAGACGCTGCGGCCCGACGTGTGGGTCAAGGGTGGCGACTACACCATGGGGGAACTCCCCGAGGCGGCAGTGGTGCACCGGCACGGCGGGCAGGTCGTGATCATCCCGCTGGTCGGCGGGTACTCGACGAGCCGGCTTGTCGCCGCCGCGCGAATCCGCGGCGGCCAGAGACCTAGTGCCGGAGAAGGGAGAACGGATGAGGCCGCTGGGTAATGTACTGATCACCGGGGGTGCCTCGGGACTCGGTGCGGCCACCGTCCAGGCGGTGCTCGCCGCAGGCGGGCGCCCCCTGGTACTCGACCGCAACGCTCCGTCGGTTGCGGTGGACCATGTGCAGGCCGACCTGGCCGACCGGGCCGCCACCGAGAACGCGGTCGCGGCGCTGGTAGCAGCCGCCGGGAACCGGCTGCAGGCGGTGTTCACCGCCGCCGGGATCGACTCCTGCGGCCCGTTTGGCGAGGTGCCCGCCGAGGAATGGGAGCGGGTGATCACGGTCAACCTGCTCGGTACCGCCCGGGTGGTGCGGGCCGCGCTGCCGCACCTCGAGCGCTCCCGGGGGACGGTGGTGACCTGCTCGTCTACCCTCGGGCTACGAGTGTTTCCCGACGCGACGGCCTACTGCGCGGCCAAGTTCGGCGTGATTGGCTTCACTCGTGCGCTGGCCGCGGAGACCGCTGGGCGGATCGGGGTGACGCTGCTGATTCCCGGCGGCATGCACACCCCGTTCTTCGACGGCCGCGAGGAGCAGTACAAGCCACCGCCGGACGCCAAGCTCAACCGACCGCAGGACGTGGCGGCGGCCGTGATCCACGCGCTGCGTCAACCACCCGGGTGCGAGCTGCGGGAAATGGTGGTCTGCCCGTCGCAGGAGCCATCCTGGCCGTAAGCCCTCCCACGGTGCTGGTGCTCCGCGCGTTGGGCCTCGGTGACCTGCTGACCGCGGTGCCGGCGCTGCGCGGCCTGCGCTCGGCGTATCCCGAGCACCGCCTGGTGCTGGCCGCCCCGGCAGCGCTGGGCGATCTCGCGCTGCTGACCGGATCCGTGGACGAGCTGCTGCCCACCACCCGGCTGGATGCGCTCAGCTGGCGCCAGGCTTCTCCGGTTGTTGCGGTGAATCTGCATGGACGGGGACCGCAGAGCACCCACGCCCTCCGCGCGCTGCGACCCACCGTCCTGCTTACTCATGCCAACCCCGAGGAGCGGGGTCCCCAGAAGGGTCCACAGTGGGACGGCGATGTGCACGAGACGCACCGGTGGTGCCGGCTGCTGGAGTACTTCGGCATCCCCGCCGACCCGTCTGATCTGCAGCTGGCACCACCTCAGGCACCGAGCCCGGCACCGGGAGCGGTCATCGTGCACCCTGGGTGCGCCTTCGCCGCCCGGCGCTGGCCCCTCGATCGGTATGTGGCGGTGGCCCGCCGGTTGGCGGGGGCTGGGAGACGGGTGGTGGTCACCGGCAGCGCAGACCAGCGGGGGCTCGCCATTCGACTAGCCGCCGCAGCCGGCTTGCCCGGCGACTCGGTGCTTGCCGGCCGCACGACGCTCTCCCAGCTCGCTGCACTGGTTGCCGAGGCGACCCTGCTCATTTGCGGCGATACCGGCATCGCCCACCTCGCCACCGCCTACGGCACGCCGTCGGTGGTGCTCTTCGGTCCGGTATCCCCCCAGCACTGGGGCCCGCCCCCGGAGCGTCCGCGGCATGTGGCCCTGTGGGCCGGCAGCACCGGGGACACCTTCGCTGACCAACCCGACCCAGGCCTGCTGCGGATCAGCACCGCGGAGGTCATCGCCGCCGCCGAGCGACTGATGTCACCCCACCCCCCAAGTAACCGGTGAGTAACTTTGTCAGCCCTGTCGGCGAGGTGGGTCGAGCAGTTCGGTGGCCTTGGTGATGATAGCCAGGCCAGGGTTGGTATAGCGGACGCCACCACCTCCTGCAGGAACTGATCACCGTGCCCGTGTTCCCGGCTTCAGTCCACCCGAGATAGTCGTGATTGCTTCAGGTGATAATCCTGACAGCGTGGGGAACCTTTTGTGCTGGTTTGGTCGGGATAGCCTGATCCGATAACGTCCATCACCTACCGGTGAACGCCGCCTGCGCCGGTGCGGCTGCACGGATGCCGAGGGGAACGTAATGGGTGAGCGGGGCAGTCCCAAGCAGCAGCGGGAGTGGTTGGCGCGGTCGTTGCGGGCTCAGGGCAAGTCATGGGTGGAAGTAGCCGAGGCGCTGCGGGGGCGTTTCCGGGTCAATGCCCGGGTGGCATTGCGCTATGCCCACGGGTGGAGTCAACGTCAGGCCGCGGAAGAGTGGAACAAGCGCTGGCCTGATGAACCGAAGACGTTCAAGGCATTCTCGTATTGGGAGACGTGGCCGAGTCCGACCGGGCATGCCCCCTCGTTCGACATTTGCGGCAAGCTGGCCGAGATGTACGAGTGCGCGGTCAGTGACTTGCTGGTGGACTTACCTAATTATCGGCACCGTGATGCGATGAACCGGGCACAGCCAACAGCACGCGCGATACCTCAACCTATCCCTCCACCGGTCGCCAAGCTGGTCGTGCCCAGTGATATCGCGGTGTGGGCGACGGCGGCCGGCCTCCAGCTCCCGGACACGCTGATCGCCCTGCTCCTGCAGTACCTGGGCTCACTGGTGCTCCCTGAGCGCCAGGCAGGTATCACGCCCCGTGACCGCGATGAGGCGTACCATCAGCTTGTTCAGTTTCTCCACAGTTGGGCGCACACCATGGACCGTCGGGCCACGCTGCTGTTCCTGAGCTGGGCGGCGAGCGTCGCGGCGGTGTCGCCGGTCACCGTCGGTGGCGAGCATGAGCGCATGGCGTCGGTGCTCGGTGGGTCGAGTCGGGTCGATGCGTCGATCATCGAGCACGTCGAAGCGATGCTGCTGCACTGCCGGCATCAAGATGCGGCGCTGGGTCCGCAGGCTGTCCTGAGTACCGTGCTGGCCCAGCGGGACCTGGCCCGGGCGCTGGTCCCTGAGTGTCCGGCAGTGCTGCGGCCTCGGCTGCTCTCGGCTCTGAGCGAGGCCTCGCGCCAGGCTGGGTGGCTGTCGTTCGATCTGAAGCGGTTCGACCACGCCGAGTATTACTACGAGGATGCCCGCGCGCTGGCGCACCAGGCGGACAACCCCGGGCTAGGGGCTCTCGTGTTATGCGACATGAGCGACCTGGCGACCTGGCAGGGCAAGCCACGCGTCGGCGTCGACCACGCCGTTGCGGCGAGCCAGTGGGCCGGTCGTACTGATGACCTGCGGTTGCGTGCCTACGCCGCAGACGTGGCCGCGCGGACCTATGCCGCCGACGGGCAGAAAAACGCCTGCCTGACCGCTCTCGACACGGCCCACACCGCACTCACGAGGGCAGATTATCAAGCGCCGAGCCAGATGCTGGGCTATGGCGAAGGGTGGCACATCGCATTTCGCGGCGGGTGCCATCTCAAGTTGGGTGAGGCTGACTGCGCCATTTCCTATGCCCAGCAGGGCCTCAAGCTCGTCGACCAGTCACGACTCCGAGGCGCCACAGCGATGACGATCGCCAACTTCGCTGAGGCGTATGTGCAGTGCGATGAGATTGACGAAGCGGCGCGGCTGCTCGGTGACGCCGGAGACATCGCGGTGGGCAACAGTTCCGCCCGGCTGATCGAGCGGCTGGTACAGGTCCGTGCTGGTCTGCAACCCTGGCACCAGACCGCCGCCGTGCGAACGCTCGACGAGCGCCTAGCATCTCACGGATTGACGATCGTCTGAAGCCGCCCACGGGAACAGTTATCGGAGCGCTGGGCCTACAGTGAGTGGGGTTGATCGAGAGAATCCTGCCCCCCGAGGTGGCCACCGCCGAGGCGTTCGACGACCCACCCGACGCTGTGCTGTACCCGGGCGAAGAAGAGCTGATCAGCCGCGCGGTGGACAAGCGGCGCCGGGAGTTCCGTACCGTCCGCCACTGCGCGCGGCGGGCACTGGGTCAGCTCGGCGTGCCGCCCGCGCCAGTGCTGCGCGGCGAGCGTGGGGAGCCGACCTGGCCGCCCGGTGTGGTGGGCAGCATGACTCATTGCGCGGGTTACCGGGCCGCCGCCGTCGCCCACAGTAGTGGTCTGCGGGGGCTGGGGATCGATGCTGAACCGCACGAACCGCTGCCGGCGGGGGTACTGGAGGCTATCGCTCTGGACGGGGAACGGGAGCATTTGTCCGAGTTGGCCGCCGTGGCGGGGTCAACGTGCTGGGACCGCCTTCTGTTCTGCGCCAAGGAGACGGTGTACAAGGCGTGGTTTCCGTTGACCCGCAGCTGGCTAGGGTTCCAGGACGCCGTCATCACGATCAATCCCGGCACGGGTGACCCTGGGCAAGGCACCTTCTCCGCCCGCCTGCTGGTGCCCGGACCAACCATCACCGGCGAGGCACTGACCCTGCTGGACGGCCGCTGGCTCCGCACTGACAAACTAGTAGTCACCGCGATCGCGGTACAGCGTTCCTGATCTTGCTCGAGGCCGTCGGCCGATCCCTGACGGTATTCTAGATGCTGGCCTGCGTTCTGGGTACCAGCTACGGCCGCTGCCTCATCATTGTCCCGTGACCGATTCGATCCGCTACGATCTTGGCCCTCATGGTGACCTGGGCCAACCCCACGGATGGTGGTAAGCACATGCTCGGGGTGCCTGATCCCGCACGTGGCTTCCTGTTCGACTTGGACGGTGTGCTCACCCAGACCGCCAAGCAGCACGCCGCGGCCTGGAAGCTGATGTTCGACGAGTTCCTGGCGCAGCGGGCCCGCCAGGTCGGCGAGCCCTTCGTGCCCTTCGACCTCAGTGCCGACTACGACACCTACGTCGATGGCAAGCCGCGGCTGGCCGGTACCCAGTCTTTCCTCGCCTCCCGGCAGATCGAGCTGCCGACGGGCACACCGCAGGATCCGCCCGGAGCGCCCACCGTGTACGGGCTGTCCAACCGCAAGAACGACCTGGTGCTGGAGCTCATTCGCACCCAAGGGGTGACGGTCTACCCGGGCTCGGTGCGGTATCTGCACGCCGTGCGCGACGCTGGGCTGCCCTGCGCGGTGGTGACCTCCAGCGCGAACGCCGAGCAAGTGCTCACCTCGGCGGGGCTGGCTGGGCTGTTCGACGCCCGGGTCGACGGGGTGGTCGCCCTGCGTGAGGGGCTCGCCGGAAAGCCGGCGCCGGACACCTTCCTCGCCGGCGCCCGGCTGCTCGGCGTCCCGCCGGACTCTGCCGTGGTGTTCGAGGACGCGCTGGCCGGCGTCGCGGCTGGCCGCGCTGGGCAGTTCGGGTACGTCGTCGGGGTGGACCGGGTCGGGCAGGCCGAGGCGTTGCGCGCGCACGGCGCCGACGTCGTCGTCAGTGACCTCGCTGAGCTGCTGGATCGGTCATGATCGAGCAACGCCTCTTCACCGTTGAGCCGTGGGCGGTGCGGGAGTCTGAGCTGAACCTGGCCGCGTTGGGCCAGACTGAGTCGGTCTTTGCGCTGGCCAACGGGCACATCGGGCTGCGCGGCAACCTTGATGAGGGTGATCCGCACGCGTTGCCCGGCAGCTACCTCAACTCCTTCTACGAGCTGCGGCCACTGCCCTACCCCGAGGGTGGCTACGGCTATCCCGAGTCCGGCCAGGCAATCATCAACGTGACTAACGGCAAGCTGATCCGGCTGCTGGTCGATGACGAGCCGTTGGATGTGCGCTACGGCGAGCTGCGCTCCCACGAACGGGTCCTCGACCTGCGGGCCGGCACGCTCAGCCGCCGGATGGAGTGGGTGTCCCACGCCGGTAAGGCCGTGCGGGTGGCCTCGCAGCGGCTGGTCTCGCTGGCACAACGCGCGGTGGCTGCGATCAACTACGACGTCGAGCCGGTCGACGAGCCGGTGCTCCTGGTCCTGCAGTCCGAGCTGTTCGCCAACGAACAGCTGCCCCCCACCACCGACGACCCGCGGGTGGCTGCGGCGCTTTCCGAACCGCTGGTGGCCGAGCAGCACCGGTGCAACGACACCGGAGCCACGCTGATGCACAGCACCCGCCACTCCGGGCTGCGGATGGCCGCGGCGATGGACCACGAGGTGATCGGTCCCTCACGCACGGAGTTCCACTCCTCGGCCACCGAGGACGTCGCCCGAACGACGGTGATCTGCCGGCTGGAACCGGGTCAACGGTTGCGGGTGGTGAAGTACCTGGCCTACGGCTGGTCCTCGCAGCGGTCTTTCCCGGCGCTGGGCGATCAGGTCCGGGCGGCGCTGGCGGCGGCCCGCTACACCGGCTGGACCGGGCTGACCACCGAACAACGCCGCTACCTCGACGATTTCTGGGCTGCGGCCGACGTGGAAGTCGAGGGCAACGCACAACTGCAGCAGGCGGTCCGATTCGGGTTGTTCCACGTCCTGCAAGCTGGTGCGCGCGCCGAGCGGCGGGGAATCGCGGCCAAGGGCCTGACCGGTCCGGGGTACGACGGTCACACCTTCTGGGACACCGAGACCTTCGTGCTACCCGTGCTGAGCCACACAGTGCCGGACGCGGCCGCTGACGCGTTGCGCTGGCGGCGCATGACCCTGCCCCTGGCTGTTGAGCGCGCCGGGCAGCTCGGCCTGGCCGGCGCGGCGTTTCCCTGGCGCACCATCCGTGGTCAGGAGTGCTCGGGGTACTGGCCGGCCGGTACCGCTGCCTTCCACGTCAACGCCGACATCGCCGACGCGGCGATCCGCCATGTGACGGCGACCGGTGATACCGACTTCGAGCGCGACATCGCGCTGGAGTTGCTGGTGCAGACGGCGCGGCTGTGGCGCTCACTGGGCCACCACGACGTGCACGGCAACTTCCGGATCGACGGCGTCACCGGGCCAGACGAGTACAGCGCGGTGGCCGACAACAACGTCTATACCAACCTGATGGCGCAGCGGAACCTGCGTGCCGCGGCGGCGGCCGTCGAGCGGCACTTGGAGAAAGCAGCGACGTTCGGCGTTGACGCAGAAGAGGCCGCGTCCTGGCGGTATGCGGCAGCCGCGATGATCATTCCCTACGACGAGAAGCTCGGCGTGCACCCGCAGGCGGAGGGTTTCACCGAGCACGCGGTCTGGGACTTCGCCGCCACGGCGCCGGAAGAGTACCCGCTGCTGCTGCACTTCCCCTACTTCGACCTGTACCGCAAGCAGGTGGTGAAACAGGCAGATCTAGTGCTGGCCATGCACCTGTGCCCGGAGGCGTTCACCCCCGAGCAGAAAGCCCGTAACTTCGCCTACTACGAGCGGATCACCGTTCGCGACTCGTCGCTGTCAGCGGCCACCCAGGCGGTGCTGGCGGCCGAGACCGGGCACCTCGACCTCGCCTATGACTACCTGTGCGAGACCGCGCTGGTGGATCTGGCTGATCTGGCGAACAACACCAACCACGGCCTGCACATCGCGTCGCTGGCCGGTGCCTGGTCGGCGCTGGTGGCGGGGTTCGGCGGGTTCCGTCACCTCGACGACGGTGGTCTGGCCTTCGCGCCCCGGCTGCCCGAGGCGTTGACCAGGATCACCTTCCGGCTGCGCTGGCGCGGGCAACGGCTGCGGGTGGAGATCACCCCCGACCAAGCGGAATACCGGCTGCTGGACAGCGCTGGGCTGGAGCTGAGCCATCATGGACGGCCCATCACGCTGAACGCGGACTCGCCGGTGGTCCTGCCGATCCCACCACCCCCGCCGACCGATCACCTGACGCAGCCGGTGGGGCGGGAGCCACTCGCCCGCCGCCTACCGGACGACGCGGCCACCTAGTCTGTGATCGACCTTCCTTCTGAGAGCACCCAAGATCGGGCCTGACCTCTCGTTTCGCGATCTACGGGACACGACTTAGGGGGCGACGCTGCATGCCCGTGGGGGTCTGAAGAGATTCCCCGGTACCCGGCTGAGGGGAAGACACCGTCAGCGTTCTGCTGTGGCCGAGGCGCACCGACGATCAGCGTGGTGACGCCCGCGATCGGCCCCGACGCCTCTGCCGGGGGATGACCGCTAAAGATCTTGTTGTCTGGTCGGGGAAACGCCCGGAAATTGTCAGGGGTGGGGTCGATGATGGTGAGGTGCTCGACACCCGGCTGGACCCCAGGCAGGCGATGGTCGCCTGCCTGGACCAGTGGCGGCAGTCGATCGTCGAGTGCGATGACACCGGATTGCCGGGCCAGATCCGGGACATCGAAGCCGTCTCACGGATGCTGCATGCGGTGATGCTGGAGACCGTCGCGGAGCTGGAGCGCCGCAATATCGCGGCCAGCACCGGGTTCGGCACCACCAAGCGCCTGCTCGCCGGGATGCTGCAGCTCTCGGCCACCGAGGCCGGCACTCGGGTCACCCACGCCACCCAGCTCACCGCGCGCCGCACCCTCAGCGGCGAGCTACTCCCACCAGCGCTCCCCAACACCGCAGCGGCACTGGCGGCCGGACAGATCGGGCTGGGGCAGCTTCGGGTGATCGCCGAGACGATAAACGCGATCCCCACCTCGGTCGGCGCCGAGCAGCGCCAGGCCGCCGAAGCCGACCTAGCCCGCTATGCTCACTCGTTTAACCCGGCGTCGCTGTACAAGGTCGGGCGGCACCTCCTCGCGCATCTCGATCAGGACGGTCCCCAACCCCGCGACGAGCCCGAACCCGCTGCCGCGGCAGGGGAACTCCGATTCCGGGAACGCCGCGATGGACGGCTGGGGTTCGAGGGGTTTTTGGAGTCTGAGCACGGTGCCGCGTTCCGTTCTCTGATCGAGCAACTCGCCGCACCCCGTCCTGCGGCCGAGGGCATCCCCGATCCGCGCACCACCCCCCAGCGCAACGCCGACGCCCTGCTCGAGGTCTGCGGGCTAGCCCGCGCCGCCCAAACCTGCCCCACGACCGCCGGAGAACCCCCACACCTGACCCTCACCCTCACCTGGGAGACCCTGCGCACCGGCCTCGGCGCCGCGACCCTCGACTACGGGACCCACCTCAGCGCATCTCAGGCCCGACGCTGGGCCTGCGACGCGAAAATCATCCCCATCGTCTTGAGTGGGGAATCCGAACCGCTGGACGTCGGGCGGGCCATGCGGACCGTCCCGCTCTCCCTCCGCCGCGCACTCATCGCCCGGGACCGCGGATGCGCTTTCCCCGGCTGCGACCGACCACCCGGACTCTGCCAAGCCCACCACTGCCGACCCTGGGCCGACGGGGGCGACACCAGCGTAGATAACTGTGTCCTTTTATGCGAGACACACCACCGCCACGTGCATCACACCGGCTGGGAAATCCTCATCCGCCCTGGCTACGTCGAGTTCATCCCACCAGCGATCATCGACCCCGACCGTAGACCGCTCCACAACCCACTCCGCTGCTAAACGATCGCCCCGTCGGTGACCTCGGGGCCGATCGCGGGCGCCAGCACGCCGATCGTGAGCGCGCCTCGGCGACAAAAGAACACCGACGATGCCTTCCCACTCAACCGGGCACCCGGAGATCGGCAACAGGTCAGCCTTACGTTGTTGGCTTGGTGAGAGTGTCCATGTGCGGTTTGCTGAGGTGGAGTACCTGATAGTGCTTGCCCGGGCCGTTCAGTGCATTGTTCTCCCACGCCGACGGCGGCGGCGCGTTGCTTGAGTTCTGCGACGGCGCGCGCGACAGCGTCGGCTGGGTCGGCCTCGGTGGGAATGGCCTCGGTATGTCGGGTTACTGCCCGCGGGGTGGCTGCCTGGGCCGGTCCCGGCTGGAAGGTGACGCCCGTCCAGTGGCGGATGGTGGGCCGGCCGAAGGAGTCGATGATGCCACCCGAACCCGCCGCCGCCCCACAGGAACCGACCCATGCCGTCAGCATCCGCCCAGAGGTAGAACGGTGCGTATTGGTTGACAGGAGAACCATCGACCCCGCGTTCGCGGATGCCATAGGCCTTGCTCCCAAGGCCCGGGAAGTCGTCAAGCGCTGCTGCTCGGGCCGCCACATCGGGCGTTTCTCGTCTCTGCTTGTCCGGCCGGGTAGTCCGCGTCGCTGACGTGCTCGGACCACTCTGCCTCGGTGTTGTCCTCGGCGGCTTGCTGCCCGGCGGCGGCTCATGAAGGGTATCCGCGTACTTGACGCCGTCAGAGATGGTCGATCTCCAAGGCGGGTCCACGTGGCGCAGTCCTCCGAGGTCGGCGCTGAGGGCAGGCCAGCCCGTTGGTGGCAGGCGTGGACGACTCAGCCAGCGCGCACCAGTGTGGGGTCGCAAAACCTGGACTTCGACGATGGCCAGGGATGGCAGGAAGTTAGGCTGGCGCGGGCGAAGCGCCAGCCGGGTCGTTGGTTACCGTGGCGAGCAGCCGGAACACCTGGGCGTCGCCGGTCGGGCCGTTGCACCAGCCGTAGCTGTAGCACTCGATCAGTTCGGGTTTGTGGGGTGGGTCGGAGTGCGGAACGAGAAAGCCGGCCGGTCCCGCTTCATCGCGTGCCACGACATCGGCAGCGCCGGCTACCGCGAGCTCGGTCAGCTCGCGGTAGCCGGTGGCGGCGCCGACGGCGAGGACGTAGGCGATGCCGAGCGTGCCGTGTGCGATGTGGTGGGAACGAGCCGGGCTGGAACGAACCACCCAGTTGACCCCGCCTGGCGTCGGGTCCGCGGTCTGGAGGTAGGGCGTTACTGCAAGGACGGCCAACTCGACGTCGCCGGCATGCAGCGCCCCCAGCGCGATGCCGGGCCCTCGCCGAGCCAACAAGCCAGTCCAGTGCTCCCACCGCCAAGCTCTCTGCATCATCGCCTCGTGACACGCTCAACCCTTTGTCGTCGTATGAAATTACGATCACTAGGAGTTACTGGACCGGGATCCGGCATGAGCGGGCGCTTCCGCTGCTCAGAGGCTTTCTATACGCGAATCCGGGAGCCTTGGCGTCTCGGAGGGTTAGTAGCCCGACAACAGCGTTCGGGTGCGTCCGAGTTGTTCGGGGCCTACGTCGCTGTACAGGCGGGTGGTGTCGGCGGGTTGGCGGCCCCACAGCAGCAGGACCCGGGCGGCGGCGTCGGTGATCAGGTCGGGTAGGATGGCGGGGTCGGCTGGGGCGAGGGTGATGCTCGGTTGGGTCCCGTTGGTGAGGACGACATCGGGTTGACCGGCTACCCGCAGTCTGCTGGTGAATGGTGTGTCGGGCAGGGCGGTGTGGCTGCGGCGCAGCAGGGGCACACCCACGGCATACACGCTGTGGGTGGTCATCCAGGGTTGGGAGAGCTGGGTGGTCGCTTGGTCATCGTCACCGACGAGGTCCCAGCGGTGCAGGATCAGCTCCGAGCGCATGTGCTCGCCGAACCAGGCGACTTTCATCCGCCGCCCGGTCCACGCCACCCAGGTGTCCCCATCATCGAGGCCTCGTTGCAGGATGCGGGCCAGGTCGGTGATGTGCTCCTGCAAAGCAGCGAGACGCTCGTCGTCGCTCATCTGCCGAAACGGTGGCTCGCGTTGGTCGAAACGGCGAGTTTCCGGCACAGGCCGTCCCTCCAGGTGCGCGGCCAGGACACGGCCCAGTTCTACGGCGTTACCGGCCTGGTGGGCGACGACGTCGCGAGTGGTCCAGGCCGCGCAGGCGGTGCCGTGGCCCGGATCGCGAGCCGTGGCGGCGTCGCGAAACGCGGCCCACTCGGGCAGCAGGTCGGCGATCAGAGCGTCATCGGCCATGTCAACATCCTCGCCACCAGACATACCACCGAGCCTACGGCGACGACACTTCGCCGACGGTCACAGCGACAGAGACGGGTGTCGCTAAACACGCAACCTGTGCAGTCGGTGATCGTTGAGCCAGGAGCGTGGTCCGACGTGCTGGACCCGCAGCGAGGCCACCGCGACGCCGAAGCTCAGGCTGCGCTCGGGATCGGTCACTCCCTGTGCCCGGGCGAAGGCGACCGCCCCGTGCAACACGTCGCCAGCACCCAAAGTGTCACGGACGGTGACCGGTGGGACCGGGACGGCGCCGGCAGCCTGCCGGGTCCGCCAGTGCACCGGCTCGGCGCCGGCGGTCATCGCCACCAGGCGAGCGCCGCCTGCCAGCAACGCCGCAGCGAGGGCATCGAATCCCGCTGGCTCGCCAGCCACGAAGCTGGTAGAGCACACCACGGCGTCGGCCAGCGGCACCAGGGCGGCATACACCTGTTTGGGACTACCGCAGTCCAGCACCACCGGGACCCCTGCGGCTTGGGCGGCTTGCCCGGCGGCCACGGCCAGGTCGGGATGATGCCCATCAAGCAGCACGACATCAGCGTCTCGAATCACGGCGGGCAGCGCGCCGGGTACCACGGCCATCATGTCCTCAGCGTTGCGGGACACCACCGACCGTTGCCCCGTGTCCTGGAGCACGGTGATCGCCGAGATGCTGAGGTCCGCACCGGCTGCCCAGGCATCCACGATGTGCACGCCAGCCTGGTCTAGCTCCCCCGCCGCTACCCGGCCGATCGGGCCAGGGCCCAGCGCGGAGAGCAGCACGCTTTGCCCGCCTAGCGCACCGAACGTCACCGCGGCGGCAGCGGCCGGCCCCCCGGCGGCGATATCGCTCCGCAGAGCGATCATCTTCTCGTTCACGCCGGGCCGGTGGGCCACCCGCTGCACCACGTCCAGCGTGGCGAGCCCCACGAACACCCCATGCAACAACATCACTACCTACTCGCCAGTCCTAACGCGGTTTGAGATGGGTAACGTCACCCCCCGGATACCCAAGGACACCATGGGTCGTAGGAGGTACGTCATGCGGCACTTCGTTCGCGTTGTCGCAATACTGTTCGCTGTCCTCGCCAGCGGCTGCGAGACTACCCCGGCGTCGCCGGCAGGGAGTGCCGCGCACACCGCCGGCAGCGCGCAATGGGCACAGCACCTGCGCCAGTTCGAAGAAGGCTATTTCGCGCGGAACCCGGCGTTCGCCGTCCGGCAAGGGCGGCACGAATATGACGGGCGCTTGCCGGACTGGAGCGCCGCCGGTATCCGCGGCGAGGTGCAGTGGCTGCATGCGCAGCGCACGCAGGCGGAAGCGTTCGACCAGAACACACTGAGCGCCGAGCAGCGTTTCGAGCGACAATACCTCCTGTCGCTCATCGACACCGACCTGTTCTGGCGGGAAGAGGCGGAGCAGCCGTTCACGAACCCGGCGTTCTATCTCGGCGACCTCGATCCGAGCGTGTACCTCACGCGTCCGTACGCCTCGGCCACGACGCGCCTGGTGGCGTTCATCAGCTATGCCCGCGCCGTGCCTGCGGCCGCTGCGCAGGTTCGCGCGAACCTGCGCACGCCGTTGCCGAAGAGTTTCATCACCTACGGCGTCGATAGCTTTGGCGGCTTTGCGAGTTTCTACCGCGAGGAGGTGCCGAAGATCTTCGCTGAGGTGAAAGATCCGGCGCTGCAGACCGAGCTGGGCGGCGCGATCGAGCCGGCGGCACGGGCGATGCAGGGCCTCGCGGACTGGCTGCGCAGCGGCCTACCACAGGCCGGGGAGAACTTCGCGCTCGGTCCGATGAAGTTCGCCGACATGCTGCGGATGACCGAGCGGGTCACCACGCCACTGGCCACGCTGGAGCGCGTAGGTCGCGCCGATCTTGCGCGCAATCGTGCCGCCCTCACGCAGGCCTGCGCCCAGTATCTGCCGGGCGCGACGATCACAGCCTGCGTTGCCCGAGTGGAGGCAGACAAGCCCAGTGGCAGTGCTGTGGACGCCGCGCGCGCTCAGCTTGGCATGCTGCGCCAGTTCGTGCTCGACCACGACCTCGTCAGCGTTCCCGGCAAGGAACAGGTGCTGGTCACGCAAGCGCCGCCCTACCAGCGCTCGAACTTCGCCTACATCGACGTCCCCGGCCCGTACGACAAGAACATGCCCTCGGTCTACTACATCGCACCACCCGATCCCTCGTGGTCCAAGGCCGACCAGGACGCCTACCTGCCGGGCAGGTCAACCCTGCTGTTCACCTCCGTACACGAAGTCTGGCCGGGGCATTTCGTGCAGTTCCTGCACGCGAACCGCTCACCATTTGAGCTCGGGCGGCTCTTCGTCGGCTACGCCTACTCGGAAGGCTGGGCACATTACACCGAAGAAATGATGTGGGAAGCGGGTCTCGGTAACGGTGCGCCCGCGGCGCACATCGGGCAGCTCAGCGAGGCACTGCTGCGCGACGTACGCTTCCTGTGCGCGATCGGCATGCACACCCAGGGAATGAGCATGGCGAGCTGCGAAACGATGTTCCGCGAGCAGGCTTATCAGGATCCGGGCAACGCGCGTCAGCAGGCCGCACGGGGCACTTACGACCCAGCATATCTCAACTACACGATGGGTAAGCTGATGATCCGCAAGCTGCGCACGGACTGGACCGCGAACCGCGGCGGGCGCACGGCCTGGCGCGCGTTTCACGATCGCTTCCTGTCCTACGGCGGGCCACCGATTCCGCTGGTGCGCGAGCAGATGCTGGGAACGGCGCAAGGAGACCTGTTCTAGCGACACGTTAGCCTGAATGGCCCTACCCTGGCGCGACTCAGCTCGACACTCCGCCCTACGCCCGTAGAATTTAGGCCGAACCTTGGTCCGCGAGGAGTGACGAACTCGGTGCCTGACGATGTGATGAGCACCCTGCGCGGCATCTGGGACCTGTTCGGTGGCCTTGTCGCATTAGTCGCGTTGACCGTAGGCACCTTCGTCTTCGTAGCGGGCGAATTCGCCCTGACGACGCTGGAACGCAGCACCGTCGACGCGCACGTGCAGCGGGTCGGCGACCGTCGATCCCGCCAAGTCCAGCGCGCCCGCGCCACGCTGTCCTTCCAGCTCTCCGGTGCTCAGGTGGGCATCACGATCACCACGCTGCTCACCGGATACGTCGCCAAGCCGGCCATCGCCGAGTTGATCCGGCCCGGCCTGCAGGCCCTCGGGCTACCCGTGAGCGCCGTGAGCGGGGTGTCCTTGGGGATCGCCTTAGCGCTGGCCACCGCGTTGTCCATGGTGTTCGGCGAGCTCGTCCCGCAGAACCTGGCGATCTCCCGGCCGCTGCAGACGGCCCGAGGGGTCGCGGGGATCCTCACGACGTTCTCGATAGCGTTCCGGTGGTTGATCTCCGCGCTGAATGGGGCGGCGAACTGGATCGTCCGCCGGCTGGGCATCGAACCGGTGGAGGATCTGCGCTCCGCACGGTCCCCGCAGGAGCTCGGTTCCTTGGTTCGCAGCAGCGCCCAGCACGGCACCTTGGACCAGGGAACCGCAACCCTGCTCGATCGTTCACTGCGCGTGCGGGAGCGCACCGCAGAAGCGCTGATGACCCCCCGGGTACAGGTGCAGGCGCTGCGAGCGGATGAGCCGGTAGCTGCCCTGGTGGACACCGCGCGGCGAACCGGTTTGTCTCGCTTCCCGGTCTACGGCAGCGACCTGGACGATGTGCGGGGCGTGGTGCACGTCAAACAGGCCTTCGCGATGAGCCCCGGCCAGCGCGCCGTGTCCCAGGTCGGTGCCCTGGCCAGCCCGGTCCCCACCGTTCCCAGCTCGCTGGATGGTGACGCGCTGCTGGAGGCGCTGCGCGGCCAGGGCTTACAGCTGGCGATCGTGGTCGACGAGTACGGCGGTACCGCGGGCATCGTCACCCTCGAGGACCTGGTGGAGGAAATCGTCGGTGATGTCCGTGACGAGTACGATCGGCTGGAGGTTTCCCAGGTCCAACCGCTGGACGAGCAAAGCTGGGTCATTTCCGGGCTGTTGCGAGCTGACGAGGTAGCCGATGCCGTCGGGTTCCTGATGCCCGAGGGTGACTACGAGACCGTGGCCGGGCTCGTGCTGCAACGGCTGGGCCGCATCCCCGACGTCGGCGATGAGGTCGAGCTCGACGGGTGGCGGCTGACCGTGATGCGGATGGACCGCCGCCGCATCGCGGATCTCCGGCTCACCTGTGGCGCGCGCGCTGGGCAGGTGAGCCCGTGACTGCCGCTGCGCTGCTCGGCGCGATCGTGCTGCTAGCCGGTAACGTCTTCTTTGTCGGCGCCGAGTTCGCGCTGATCAGCGCCCGGCGAGACCGGTTGGAGGCGATGGCCCGGCGCGGGGTGCACCGAGCTCGCACGGTGATCCAGGCCGCCGAGATGCTGCCGCTGATGCTGGCCGCGGCGCAACTGGGGATCACCGTCTGCTCGCTGGGGTTGGGTTCGCTCGGTGAGCCCGTGCTCGCCCATCAGCTCGCCTGGCTGACCAGCCCGCTGCGGATACCCGGCGCGGTGCTGCACACCGCGGCCTTCATCCTTGCGCTGGGCATCATCACGGTGGCGCACATCCTGCTCGGCGAGATGGTGCCCAAGAACATCGCCATCGCAGGCCCAGAGCGCACCGCGCTGTGGCTGGTGCCGCCGCTGGTCACCTTCGTGCGGGTGACGCGGCCTGTCGTTGCGCTGTTCAGCCGGGTCGCACGGCTGGCGCTGCGGCTATGCGGCGTGCAGCTCCGCGACGAGCGGGACAGCGCCTACAGTCCCGACGAGCTGGCCCATCTGATCGCCGACTCCGGCCGTGAAGGACTGCTAGAGCGCCAAGAGCACCGCCGGCTGACGCAAACCTTGTCCACGAGGACGCGGACCGTCGCCGACGTGCTCATCCCGATCTCCGGGCTCACCACGATTCCCGCCGAACCCACTCTGGGCGACATCGAACGCGCCGTGGCCCAGACCGGATTCTCCCGCTTCCCGCTGTGTACTGACCGGAACTTGGTGGGCTACCTGCACGTCAAGGACGTCCTGGAGCTGCTCGGCAGATCACCGGACACACCGGTGCCGCCGGGCAGCGTGCGCCCGCTGCCCGAAGTGCCCGTTACTGCCAAGCTTGACGAGGCGCTGACCCTGCTACGCCGCTCAGGCAGCCACCTCGCCCGCCTGGTGGGTCCGGGCGGGAGCACCGAGGGGGTCGTCGCGCTGGAGGACGTGCTCGAGGAATACGTCGGTACCGTTCGCGACGCCACCCACGTCGCGCGCCCGGCCGGCGCCGCACGCTGATGCCCCGCCGTTATAGGCGCGTGTTCGTTGCTGTCCGTGCCCACCCGCGCTGACGGCTGCTTCAGGCGTCATCAGTCAGTGGTCTCCGATGCCGGGGCTAGGATGCCCGCCACGCGTTACCATCCACCGCTGAACCTGCTATCATCACGAAGCGTGGTCATCGATGTACCCAAAGTTATGGTTGCAATTGCTACTGCCTTGGCCTATTTTCAAGCTTGCATGACCACGGAGAGTAAGGAGGGTCAGCTCGGGTCATCCGGGGGCTGCCGAGTGCGGTCGAGGGACGTGCTGCGGTTGTGGCTCCCGGGGCAGAGTCTGTTACTGAGGCAGAGTCTGTTACCAAGGCGTCTGTTACCAAGGCGTCTGTTACCAAGGCAGAGTCTGCGTGCGACGCTGTCCGCCGCGACGCTGGGCTGCGCCGCAGCGTGTCGCGAAACGTTTCCCGGGCGCGGCCTAACATCATTAAGAGCTTAATTTCCTAGGTCGTTTTTGTGTCCTTTGGCGTGCATGACTTTTTCATCAACCAGAAAGAGGAGAGGTTATGAGGATCATGGAAGTCTTTACCATGGGTGGCGTCTATGGACGAGGCGGCTGCCCCACCGGTTGCGAGAGCAGCCACGGTTACTACAAGGGCTGCATCCCGTTCAACGACCCCCGATACACTCGCCGTGGACTCGCGCACATCCTCGGGAGCCCCCGCGATGGAAGTGGGGTCCTCGGTCTCTTGAAAACGTTGCACGTAACGTAGGTGGACCGGAGGTGGCCTCAACTCAGCAGGGTAAGGCCGTGCTGCCTGGCTACCAACGCAAAGGCTGATCGCGGTTTGTGTGCGTTCGGCGACATATACTGTTGTCGAACGCACACAAATGGTGATTTTCAAAGCGGCTTGTCCCGCAAGTGCCGTTGCAGTAGTTAAAACGGTGCCGCCGGGCAGCGCCCGCCCATTAGCTCAGAGCCAGTCGATCGCCACCGAGACGTCGACTCTCGCGGAAGCCTTGGACGCCCTGGTTGGCGCGGAGGGCACCGGTGCGCCGGCGCTGACCGCTGACGCGGGCCGCCTGGTGGGCTGGACCACGCACCGGATCATCCTCACCGCGGTCCAACCCCCGCCGAGACCGGCAGCGTGGCAAGGCCTGAGCGGTGTGCTCAGCCAATGACGGTGGCGAGAAAGACCCCCCACGCCGAGGGGGGGACGGTCAGGGCGGGGCCGTGAGGATCCTTCGAGTCGCGCACCAGGACCCGCTCCGCCGTCGGTGCCACCTCGACGCAGCCGCCTGTCACGCCGCTGTAGCTGCTGGTGCGCCAGCCGACCTCGACGCAGGCGCTTCCACTGCCGCTGTAGCTGCTGGTGTGCCAGACGGTGCCGTCCGGCTCAGGCGCGGTCATCGTGGTCCTCTCCGATCCCGTACAGCTCGGTTGCCAGGGTGGCAATCAGCTCCCGTGATTCTTCCTCACCCAGCGCGCTTTGCGCCAGCGCGTCCAGGATGAGCCGGTAGGCCTGGATCTCCTCCCGTTTCTCCAGGAACAGGCAGGAGGTCACGCCTTCCAGCTACACAAGTGGCCTGAACTCGGCGAACTCCATGAAGATGAACGGCCCCGCCGTCGCGGCATGCGCGCCGAGCGCGACCGGTATCACCCGCAGCGTGACCGAGGAGCGCACCGACATCCGCAGCAGGTGGCACAGCTGCTCCGCCATCACCTCCGGGCCCCCGACCGGCAGCCGCAGTGCGGACTCGTGCAGGTAGAAGGTGAAGCGCGGCGGCCAGTCCCGGTTGAACAGGCGCTGGCGGGCCAGCCGGGCGGCCACCCGCTCCTCCACCTCGGCGGCGGGCACGTTGGCGACACGGCTGATCACCGCGCTGGCGTAGTCGCCGGTCTGCAACAACCCCGGCACCAGCATCGGCTGGACATCGCTGTAGTCCACGGTCTTGTCCTCGCGATTGATCAACGTCACGAGTTGCTTGGGCAGCCGGGAGCCGTGCTGCTGGAACCAGCCCGGAGTGTACTGATCGTGGCAGAGCGCCAGCAGCCGGTCCCGCTCCGCTCCCTTGACCCGGCACACCCCCAGAAACGTCACCCTCTCTGAAGTGCTCAGGTCTGGTCGATGTGGGCGAGCAGGTCGCGGTAGGCCCGAGCCACCTTCCCGGCCACGGTCATCACGGCGCGGGTGCCCGGTCGGCTCGCCACGACCTTCAGCAGTCGGCGGTACATCGCCGGCAGCTCGCTGACCCCACCGCGGCGTTCCAGCAACGCCGCAGCATCACGATGGGCGGGTGTCTCGGGCTGGCCTGGAGCGTTGCATGAAGCGGTGGGTGAGGGTGCGCATCGGCGTACCTGCGCGCCAGCGTCGACCTGCCGCTACCCGGCACCCCGTTAATCAACACCAGCCGAGCCACCCGGCGTGACCTTACCGGAGCCGCGCGGGCAACGCCGATGACCGGCCGGCATGCGGGCACGGACGTCGGTGCTGGCGCGGTCGTTGTCTGAGTGCCGGCGGCTATCGTGTTCGGCATGGCTTCCCTCGCCACGCTCCCGGACTCCACCCCGGTCCCGCCATCGGATCCCCAGGCCATCCGCGCGTGCTTGACGCCGACGCTCGTCGCCGAGTTCGATCGCGAGTGGGAGATCGTGCTCGACCGGGTGAAGCAGCCCAAGGACCTCGCCGACCTGCACGAGTTGCTGAACAAGTGGCGACACACCGCATACCTGGAGATGCGCGAGCCTGGCTCGTACCACCGGATGCTGGGCAAGGCCGAGCAGATCATACGCACGGGCGGCAACCCAGATGCCGTGCCATTCGAGGAGATGCAGGCGTTGATCCGCCAGCGAGACGCTGGAATCGATCGTCTCAGCGGACGCCCTCAACATCAGCCGACCCCCTCGACGTCGTCACTCACACGTACGGCATCACGTCGCAACCCCCAAATGTGTCGCTCTCCGTCAAGTGCGGTCACATCTCCCCCCTAGCCAACCGAAGAAAGTTCCCGGCGCAGGTATTAACCACTGGCCGTGGCGCTCTCTATGAGGTGAGCAAGGGAGATGCCATGCAAGTGTTGACCCAGCATTACGACAGCGCACGGACGGGGGCCAACCTCCAGGAGACCGTTCTTAGCCCTGCCACGGTAGCCCCTGGCAGCTTTGGGAAGCTGTTCGAACTTGCCGTGCAGGGCCACGTCTATGCCCAACCACTCTACGTCCAAGGAGTCAACTTCCCGGGCGTGGGCCAGCGAAATGCCCTGTATGTTGCAACCATGCGTAACCAAGTGTACGCATTTGATGCTGACGCCGGCGGCGGCCCGCTCTGGTCACGCTCTCTGGGGCCGTTCGTCTCGCTACCCGACGGCAACATCGGCCCCAGCGGCTACAAGGACATCGAGGATGCAGTGGGCATCATCAGCACGCCTGTCATCTCGCTTGAGCACCAAGTGATCTACGTCGTAGCCATCACCCACGAAGGTAGCCAATACCACCATCGACTGCACGCTCTCGATCTGGCCACCGGCGAGGAGAAGCTCGGCGGGCCGGTAGCTATCCAGGGCAGTGTGTCCGGCACCGGCGACGGGAGCTCTAGCGGGACGATCCTGTTCACAAGCAATCTACAAAACCAGCGGCCAGCGTTGCTTTTGGCTAACGACACCATCTATGTGGCTTTCGCCTCCTATGGCGACCGTGACCCTTATCATGGCTGGGTCTTCGGATTTGACGCAGGAACGCTGCGGCAGCGTCCAAACATTTTCAACACCACCAGGTTCGGCAGCCGGGGTGGAATCTGGATGGCCGGTCAGGGTCCAGCGGCTGACGCCGCCGGCGGCGTCTACCTTATAAGCGGAAACGGCACGTTTGCTCAAACGAACATCGCCAACAAGCTCGTTTTAGGCGAGACCGCCATTGGGAATCCAGCGCTCGTGGATCACAGTGGACGTCTGCTCCTACTCGGCTGGACCGGTACTGACGCGCAACACCACGTCAACGTCATTCAGACGATCAACGGCAGCAACTTCACCGATAAGGTCACGCTAGGCGAGACAAGCATCGATGGGCCAGCGTTAGCATCGGGCAACGACCGCGTGTTCCTATCCTGGACCGGCACCGACGGTGCGCACAGCCTTAATGTCAGCTCCTCCACCGACCTGCGAAACTTCGGCGACAAGGTGACGCTGGGAGAACGGAGCAACCACGGTCCGGCGCTGGCGTTCGGCAATGGCCGCCTCTTTTTAGCATGGACTGGTCTGGACCAGCGGCTCAACATCCTATCGTCAACCAACGGTGTCACATTTGGTAACAAGGTGACACTTGGCGAGACCAGCGACAGCGCCCCCGGGCTGGCCTTCGACAGTGGAACGCTGTTCCTGCTGTGGCGGGGCATCGATCCCAACCACCGGTTAAATATCCTGCAATCAACCGACGGAGTCACGTTCACCGACAAAGTGACCCTCGCCGACACAAGCAACTTTCACCCCGCACTAACCCGTCACGCGGGCAAACTCCGTCTAAGCTGGACCGGCCGCGACAGCGGCCAGCACCTGAATCTACTATCTGGCCAGACGCCCACCGCGCTGGGCTCCAAGGACACTTACGGCGACAGCGCCCGCGCGGCTCCCGCGCTGGCCGTCCTCGGTAACCAACTCTTTGTAAGCTGGACCGGAACCGATTCCGGTGCCCACCTGAACCTGGCGAGGCTGGTCGATGATCCCAGCCTCGGCGATAGCTTTATTAAACTGGCGCGGGATCTTACGCTGGCCGATTGGTTTAGCCCCTGGAACACCCAGGCGCTCAACGAGGCCGACAACGATCTCGGCTCCGGGGGCGCCTTAGTGCTGCCCGGCACGGGTCTTATCGTCGGCGGCGGCAAAGAAGGCAAACTCTACGTCCTTGACCCCAACGCCCTTGGGCACTTCTGCTCCACGTGCGGCAACCCGGCCGGCGACACACAGATCGTCCAGTGGTTCCAAGCCACCGGCACTAACAAAGGTGCCCAAAGCCCACCGCAGCCAGCACAAGGTTTCCACCACATCCACGGTTCACCGGTGTTCTGGCGCATGCGCAACGGCGGCGCCCGGATCTATATCTGGGGCGAGGCGGATTGGCTGCGTGCATTCCGTCTCAGCGGCCGAACGTTCGATCCCACGCCAGTGGACATCAGTGATGTCACCACACCGGCGCTGAGTATGCCTGGAGGGATGCTGACCGTGAGCGCTAACGGCGACCAGGATGACAGCGGAATCATCTGGGCCAGCCACCCGATTAGCGAGAACGCCAACCAGGCGGTCGTTCCGGGCATGGTCCGGGCAATTGACGCCAGCAACCTGCGCCACGAGCTGTGGAGCAGTACGATGCGGGTCACCGATGACATCGGAATGCTGGCCAAGTTCACGCCGCCTACCGTAGCGAATGGCAAGGTCTACGTTGCGACCTTCTCCAACAAAATCTGCGTCTTCGGTCGTAAGTAACTGTTCGAAATGAACAGAGATTGATGAACCGTCTCTAGCAGTGCCAGCCCGCGCCCGAGCGTCAGCCTGGCTAAGGACAGCGCTAGAGTAGATGGGCGCCGGAGTGGGAGGGGAATTAAGTGACTGTGAACGACACCGTGAGCCGGGCTGCGTTCGAGGAACGTGTGCGCAGCGTACTCGAGGAGCATTATCACCACCGGCATCCGTTTCACCGGCGGATGCACGAGGGCCACCTGACGGACGAAGAGCTGCGGGATTGGGTGGCCAACCGCTACTACTACCAAGCCCAAATGCCCGTAAAGGATGCCATCATCCTGTCTCGGCTACCGACGCGGTCGGCGCGGCGCACCTGGGTCGGCCGCATCCTCGACCAGGACGGGTCTGACGGTGATGAGGGCGGGCTGGAACAGTGGCTGCGGTTGGCAGACGCGGTAAACCTGCAACGCCACGAAGTCGAAAGCGGCGCCCGAGTGGCGCCAGGGGTGCGATTCGCCGTCGACGCTTACGTCCACTTCTGCTCAGTGCGGCCGTGGCAGGACGCGGTGGCAGCCTCGCTGACCCAACTCTTCGTGCCCGACCTGATGCACGTGCGGAGCGAGGCCCTGACGCGACATTACGGCCTGACAGCCGACAGCCTCGTGTACTTCAACCGGCATTCGGGCGTGGCGACACGCGAAAGCGAGCAGGCGATCAATCTGCTCCTCAAAGAGCTACGCACCCGCGAGGAACACGATCAGGCCCTTGACGCCGTGCGCTTCAAATGCGACGTGCTGAACGCACTGCTAGACGCGGTGCAAGCAATACGCTGACGAGAAGCCTCACCCGAGGCCCGCCATCAGGGTCCGACTGATCTGGGAGGCTGGTCAGCGCAGCCTCACCATCCTCGGTTAGCGTGGTGGCGACGACCACCAATTCAGTACGAACGTGCCAGATCGTGGACCGCCCACGACGGCGCTAGGGCCTTGGGTGAGCCGACAACTCAGCGATGCTCAGCACGAGCGGCCACCTTCAGCAGTCGACCCACCCCGCGTGCAGGCCCCAACAACTTGTCGCTGAGACAACTGCCGAACTAACCGAGCCGAACAGGCACCTTCGCGTATCTGACCTCGCGTGCCCCTCACACGACCAACTACGATGAAAACTCGACGTTTTCGGGGACTGGGACTTGAGCTACGTTGAGGTTGTCGTTCCCCGATCCCTTCCGAGCCAGGAACAGGAGCCGCCTACGCCTACACCAAATCCCCAGCCTCCTCGCCGGACACGAGCGCCACGCCAGAGGCATAAAACCTTCCATGTCGGTAGAGCTTCGCGACTACGTAACCCACCTTGGGCTCAAACGCGAGCATAAGCGGGACCCGGCTGCCTGACGGTGAACAGCCCGGTGGTTCAATTGGTGATATTGGCGTGGAATTGCATGGCGTGGTATGGCCAGTTGGTGGTGGTGTTCCACTGGCTGACGATCAGGTGGAGGTCCTGGAGTGTCGAGCCGGGTAGAAGGTAGCCGCCGTAGGGTTGAGCCACCAGCCCCTGGGTGTGGTCCTCGGCGTCCCAGGAGGTGCCGTGCACCAGCGTCTGACGCGGTGCGTTGAACATGTTCGCCGTGGGTGAGTCCAGATTGAAGACATCGATGCGGTAGTTGCCGGCGTCGAACAATGCCAGCAGCCAGCGCCCTTGGACGCGGCGCAGACATAGTTCACCGAACTGGCCGGGGAGGACAACGCTGGGGGGATTGCCCCACGCCCACTGACCGTCCTGATATCCCCAGGTTTGCCAGGCGGGCGGCTGGGCGAACCGGTCGGCTGGGACGCGCTGGAGTACCAGGCCCTTATCGCGTTGGAATCCGGTGGAAAACGCATACACATAGCCATCGTCGCCGCGTGCGCAGGTCAGCATCTGGAACAGGCCACCGTGGTAGTCGCCCGGCCACCTGGCGCCGGTATACGTCCAGGTCTGGCCGTTGTCACTCGAGCGGTGCAGCTCGCTCCACTGGACGGTGTTCTGGCCCTGGCACACCACGACGTGCAGGTACATCTCCTCGCCGATCGTGGTGATCTCGGTGGGCAGAATGGTCGTGACCATGACTCCGTTGATGAGGCAGTCATGCTGGTAGGCCAACACCTGCTGAGCGTAGTCGGTGGAGCCGGCCGCGCCGGTCCACACGATGCCGGTGCGGACGCTCGCGGGGTCAGCGAAGAGCACCACTGGTGAGCGCCAGCCAGGGCCGCCGACGCCTGCCTTGTCGAAGGTGTCGCCGAACACCGACACGAGTCGCCCATCGGGGGCCGCGACGGTCACACCCAGGTCAGTACCACCAATCCCAAAACGGTCAGTATGACCAGGCCCGGTCAAGTCTTTAATCTTGCTCGCAACAGTCACGTTACCTCCTTCAGCACACCATGAACCCCACCACAAAAGCGATCACATTAAGCGCGCACAGCAAGAGCAGTCTGCCCCGACCGGCCTCACGGAAGATCCCGTCTGGTCCCAGGAGAAATCCTTACGGACACTCCACTCATAACTCATACCGCCGAGCACCGCCGCGCCCACAAATCTCTTGATCTTGACGAGGTAGGGGGTCGCTGGGCTGCAATGTGGTGTCGGCGGTGCGTGTGGTGAGGCCGCTGCAGCCGACGCCACCATCGCGGGCCCGCGGTCTTAGGTGGAGCGGCCCGTGGCGAGGTAAGCGCCACCGGGTGCGGCATAGTTGAGGCTGATCCCGGTCGCTCCCTCGGGTGCGCCGAGGGACACGGTGGGCTTGTGATCCCAGATCGCCGCCCCACCGCCAGCGGCGGTGAACACGGGTGCGACGGGGACCAGACCACTCGGGGTGATCCAGGACGCGAGGCCCAGATACCCCCGGATACCATCCGTGGTGCGCCCACCCCACTCCTGGACCCCGAACTCGCCCGCGCATTCTCCTTCCCACCCACCCGCCACATCGAAACCAACGTCGTAGTTACGTTGCGGCCAGGTTTTAGGATCGCTATTAGGGTCGGCGGGGGGCTCGGTAGCGGGTAACTGGTCCATATCATGACACTTTCTGTGATAGGGGGTGATCCCTGGGCTGGGATATTGACCGAAGTCGATCTGCAACGCCTCATTAACATCGCAGTCCACGCCACCGACAGTGACCGTGTCGATGCGTTGGTAGAGATGGGCGCGTGACTCGGTTAAGCCACCCGACCATGCCGCGGTCTGCCATGCCCATCGAGCGCTTTCGTTATCAAGACACCGTTGCACCACGTAGTAGGAGCCATACACACCGGTCCGCTCACGACCGATCACATCAGCAGCACCCGCAAGATATGCATCGATCGCGGCCTGATCCGACGGGGCCGCATCGAAATCACACGAAAAATAGATAGGCCGATCAGCAGGATGACCTACCGCACGGGCGGTCTCCTCAGCAAGACCGGCATCATCACTGCCCGCGGTATACCCATCCAGCATCCGATCCGACGTGGTCTCCCACGTCGCCACGACCGCAACGTGGTGTGCTTGCAGATCAGCATACTCCCCCACCGTCAGCAACTTACCCGGCAACACCGAACCACCATCAGAGAGATACCGGCACACAAACCCATACCCCCCAGCAGCGATCGCAGCACCACCAGGCAACCCACCCGCATAATCAAGACCCAGCATCGGCACCGTCACAACCCCTAATAACTCCGCCACACCCCTCCCGGTTACGGACCACCCCACACGCACCCGGAGGGACTGTGCAGTGGTCGTCTACAACCAGCCCGTGCGATGTGCCGTCCGCCACATGGCCCCGGTGAGTGGGCGGCACCGACCACCTTCTGCGCCTCCGACCGGGCCGGATTCGCCACCACCTCGCCCTCAGCTCAGCGCAACAGCCTCTCCATCCGGTCACTGAATGTTGGCTCACCCGGAGGCCGTCGCGTTCACTGAAGCCTGGGCCGATCGCAATCTCGACGAGTTGACGGGACGTTGGGGCGACATCTGATCAACTGACGTCTCAGGAGCGAAAGGCCTCGATCGGGGGGCAGGAGCACATCAGGTTGCGGTCCCCGTGGGCCTGGTCGACCCGCCGCACCGGTGGCCACACCTTGGCGACGCGCCGGCCCATCGGGTAGGCGGCGAGTTCCCGGCTGTAGGGGTGACTCCACTTGTCAGCCAGGCAACTCGCGGTGTGCGGTGCGCAGCGCAGCGGGTTGTCCCCGAGCGGCCACTCCCCCTCGGCAACCCGGTCGATCTCGTCCCGGATCGCGATCATGGCGTCGCAGAAGCGGTCTAGTTCGGCCAGGCTCTCACTTTCGGTGGGCTCGACCATCAGAGTGCCCGCTACCGGGAACGACATGGTCGGAGCGTGCAGTCCGTAGTCGGCCAGCCGCTTGGCGACGTCCTCGACGGTGACACCGGTGGCCTTGGTGATCGGCCGCAGATCCAGGATACATTCGTGGGCCACCAGCTTGTTGTTGCCGACGTAGAGCACCGGGAAGCACTCCCCGAGGCGCCGGGCGATGTAGTTCGCGGCGGCCACCGCGGTGAGGGTGGCGCGACGCAGTCCCACAGCACCCATCATCCGGATGTAGGCCCAGCAGATCGGCAGGATCAACGCGCTGCCCCATGGGGCCGCAGCCACCGGGCCCACCACGGCCTCCGGGTCCGTCTGCGGGTGCCCAGGCAGGAACGGCGCCAGGTGGGACCGCACGCCGATCGGCCCCACCCCCGGCCCGCCACCACCGTGCGGGATGCAGAACGTCTTGTGCAAATTGAGGTGGCCGACGTCGGCGCCGAAGTGGCCCGGGCAGGCCAGTCCGAGCAGCGCGTTGAGGTTGGCCCCATCGATGTAGACCTGCCCCCCGGCCTCGTGCACCAGCGCGCACACCTGGGCTACCCCAGGCTCGTAGACCCCGTGCGTGGACGGGTAGGTGATCATGATGGCGGCCAGCTCGGTGCTGTGCATGGCGAGCTTTGCCCGGAGGTCGTCGAGATCCACGTCGCCGTTGCGGTCACATCCCACCACCACGACGCGCATCCCGGCCATCACCGCCGAAGCCGCGTTGGTGCCGTGCGCGCTAGAGGGGATAAGGCAGACGTCGCGACCAGTCTCGCCCCGACTGCGGTGGTAGGCGCGGATCGCCAGCAGGCCCGCGAACTCGCCCTGGCTGCCCGCGTTGGGCTGCAGGCTGATCGCGTCGTACCCGGTGAGCGCGGCCAGCCAGCGCTGCAGGTCGCTGACCACCTCGAGCAAGCCCTGGGCGTCTTCCTGGGGTGCGAACGGGTGCAGCTCGGTGAACTCCGGCCAGCTGATCGGCTCCATCTCTGCGGTGGCGTTGAGCTTCATCGTGCACGAACCGAGCGGGATCACGCTGCGGTCCAGCGCCACGTCCTTGTCGGCCAGCGTGCGCAGGTAACGCAACAGCGCTGTCTCGCTGTGGTAGGCGGAGAACACCGGGTGGGTGAGGAATGGCGTTCTGCGCCGCAACGCGGCGGGCAGCGCGTCCGGAGTTTGGCGGTCGAGGGCATCCGTGTCAGTGGCCGGAATGCTGAAGGCTTCCCAGACCAGCCGCAGATGCTCGCGGGTCGTGGTCTCGGCGCAACTGATCCCCACGTGGTCGGCATCGGCCTGCCGCAGGTCCACGCCGGCCGCGCGCGCGGCGCTCACCACCGCGGCGGCCTGCCCGGGCACCCTGGCCAGCACCGTGTCGAAGAACTCCTCGCTCACCACCTCGACCCCGCCGCGGCGTAACCCGGCGGCCAGCACCGCGGCCATCCGGTGTGCCCGCAGCGCGATGTCGGCCAGCCCCTCGGGTCCGTGGTACACCGCGTACATCGAGGCCATCACGGCCAGCAGCACCTGCGCGGTGCAGATATTGCTGGTGGCCTTCTCCCGGCGGATGTGCTGCTCACGGGTCTGCAGCGCCAGGCGCAACGCTGGCGAGCCATCGGCGTCGCGGGACATGCCGACCAGCCGACCAGGCAGCTGGCGTTCCAGCCCGCGGCGCACCGCCAGGTAGGCCGCGTGCGGCCCGCCAAAGCCCAGCGGCACGCCGAAGCGCTGCGTCGATCCGATCGCGACATCGGCGCCGATCTCCCCCGGCGGGGTCAGCAGGGTCAGTGCCAGCGGATCGGCCGCGACGGCCACCGCGGCACCGCGCCGGTGCGCCTGCTCGATCAGCCTCGTGTGGTCCCGCACCGCGCCGCCGGCACCGGGGTAGGACAGCAGCACACCGAAGAACTCGCCCTCCGGCAGGGCGGCATCCGGGAGATCGGCCCGCAGATCGGCGACATCCAGGTCGATGCCCAGCGGCTCGGCGCGGGTCGCCAGCACGGCCAGCGTCTGCGGCAACGTGTCAGCGTCCACCAGGAACCGGGACGAGCTGGCCCGGCCCGCCCGGCGCAGCAGGGTCATCGCTTCGGCGGCCGCGGTGGCCTCATCGAGCAAGGAGGCGTTGGCTATCGGCAGACCGGTGAGATCGCAAATCATCGTCTGGAAGTTGAGCAGCGCCTCCAGCCGGCCCTGGGAGATCTCCGGCTGGTACGGCGTGTAGGCGGTGTACCAGGCCGGGTTCTCCAGCACCGAACGACGGATCACCGGCGGGGTCACCGTGCCGTGATACCCCATCCCGATCATCGGCACCCGGGGGTGGCAGCGGGCTGCCCGCGCGCGCAGCTCAGCCAGCGCCTGCACCTCGCTGGCCGGGGCCGGCAGGTCCGCAGCGGCGTCGGGGTCGGTCAGGGTCGCGGGCAGCGCCAACGCAGCGAGCTGCTCCAACGACGGCACGCCGATGACCTCCAGCATCCGAGCCAACTCGGCCGGGCGTGGCCCGATATGCCGGTCGACGAAGGGCGTGCCGTGCTCCAGTTCGGACAGTGGGCGCCGGTCGGGAGTGTTCATCGTGGTTGACCTCCGGGCGTCGAGACCGAACCGCCGGGCACCGTGCCCGATCGGTCCTCCCCCTCTGTCTCTGCCCGCATCGGGTCTTGCCGACAACGAGCCGGTGGCTTGCGTCACCGCGGTGCAGAGGTGTTTACCCCGCGCGGTTCTCTCTGCCTGAGATGCACCGGGGAGGGTTGCTCCTTGGCCACCCGGACCGCACTGACCGGCCGCTTCCCCGCGCGAGATGGAGCGACTACATCACCAACCTACTCGCTGAGGCGAGTTCTTTTGCGCTCCCCATCCACGACTGTGATCAGCTACACATGGGGACGGGTCAGCTGATCCGGCGGGCCCGTCGACGCTTGGTCAACTCGTCTTCCGGAGCTGTCGCGACGTGGCCGCCATCGGCGCGCTCCGGGGGAAACTGGCTGATCGATCCGGCGATCTCCTTGACCGCGCCACCGACGGCGATGCCAAACACGCCCTGCCCACCCTGCAGCAGGTCCACCACGTCCTCGGGGGAGGTGCACTCATAGACCGTGGTGCCATCGCTGAACAGCGTGATACGCGCCAAGTCGTGCACTCCCCGGCGGCGCAGGTGCTCGACGGCCACGCGGATGTTCTGCAGCGAGACACCGGTGTCCAGCAGCCGCTTCACCACTTTGAGGACCAGAATGTCCTTGAACGAGTACAGCCGCTGGCTGCCGGAACCGGAGGCACCGCGGATCGAGGGCACCACCAGGTTGGTCCGGGCCCAATAGTCCAGCTGACGGTAGGTGATCCCGGCGATCTGGCAGGCTGCCGGGCCGCGATAGCCCAGCAGATGGTCGCTCACTCCGTGCGGGTCGGCCAGCGCGGAATCCGGGAACAGAGTGCCTTGTTCAGCCGGGTCGCCAGCGTCAGGCGGGGCAACACCATACTCCGGGGTGCCCGCTCCGCTGTGCGGTCCGTCGACCACCCATGCCTCCCACGCCTTGCACCGGTAGCCCATGAGCCCCGCGGCCCCAGAGGAATCACACCGGCCCGACTCGCTGTCAGCACCGACGGTAGGCGCCACTGGGTAGCCGGTCAATCCGACGCGCGGAATCGCGTCCTCAACATCAGCTCAGGTACCTATCAGGTACCGGCTCCGCGGAAGTCCTCCGGAGAGACCGAGTCGAGGAACTCGCGGAACCTCTCGACCTCGTTCTCCTGGTCGTCCGGGATGACCAAGCCAGCCTCGGAGAGTACCGACTCCTCGGCGTGGATCGGTACCCCCACCCGCAGGGCGAGCGCAACCGAGTCACTCGGTCGGGCGGAGACGCGAACATTACCGCCGAAGACGAGCTCAGCGAAGAAAGTTCCCTCTTGCAGCTCGGTGATCCGGACCTGCTTCAGTTCCCCACCCAGCGCACTGATCACGTCTCGGAGCAGGTCGTGGGTCATCGGCCGGACCGGTTGCACACCCTGCTGCTCCAGGGCGATGGCGGTCGCCTCCCCGGAGCCGATCCAGATCGGCAGGTAGCGATCGCCCTCAGCCTCCCGCAGCAGCAGGATCGGCTGGTTCGCCGGCAACTCCACCCGGACCCCGACGACACGCATCTCGCTCATCGCGTTGCGCCTCCCTCCCACTGCACCCTGCGCTCCGGGTGCCTCGAGGATCGTCGTGCTCGGCGGTGGATTGGGCACCGGCCGGAGTAACTGCCAGCCCAGTCGCGTCTCCACCATCACTATCTTCAGACGCTACACGCGGCACCGTCCCTATGCCGAGTCCCTCGAGGGTTCAAATTGCCACTGTGACCCTTTCTGCGGCCTTTTGTCTGGGCTCAGTTCCCGATGACGCCCCGCAGCCCGATCTTCACGAGCAGCGCATGCAGCCGCAACGACAACACCGCCAGTTCCCGGACCACCTCATCGGCGCGGGCCCGCGCATCGGGATCTCGCTGCCGGCTCACCGGGGTGACGATCTGCGCCAGCAGGCCTACCTCCCGGTCGGCCGATGCCCGGAAGGAACGGAGGTGTCGGGGCTCCAGCCCAAAATCGGTCATCGCCTGCGCGGTCCGTGCCACGAGCACCGCATCGTTGTCGTAGAAACCGGCTGGGCCCGGCCGAACCAAGCCGAACTGCTCGAGCTCGGCCAGGACCGCCTTGCCGATGCCGCTAGCGGCGAGCAGCTCCTCCTGGGTCATCCGCACCGGATCGGCGGCGAGGTCCTCAACGGGGTCGGCTGGCTCGGTCGCCGCGCCGGTACGAGCGCCCGGACGAACGCTCAGCCGCGGACGGCCCGCCCGGGACCAGCGCAGGTCGGAGCGTCTTTCCGCAGGTCCTTCGGACTCACCCCGGTCCAGCGCGTCCAAGTGCTCCTTAATGACCCTCAGCGGAAGGTAGTGGTCGCGCTGAGCGGCGAGCACATAGCGCAGCCTTTCCACATCCGCTGAGGAGAACTGTCGGTAGCCGGCAGCAGTGCGTTCTGGCTGGACCAGCCCCTCAGACTCCAGAAACCTGATCTTGGAGATAGTGACGTCGGGGAAATCCGCCCGCAACTGGGCGAGCACCGAACCGATGCTCATCCCGGAGCGATGCCCGGAACGGCCCGGTGCCGTCACCGCGACCCCTGGTCAGCCCCTCGGTCCCCGGCGCGCGGACCGGTCAGGAACACTAGCCGGAACTTGCCGATCTGCACCTCGTCGCCATTGGCCAGCACTGCGGTATCCACCGGCTCGCGGTTGACGTAGGTGCCGTTCAAGCTGCCGACGTCCACCACCACGAACTCGCCGCCTTCCCGACGGAACTCGGCGTGTCGGCGAGACACGGTCACGTCGTCGAGGAAGATGTCGCTTTCCGGGTGTCGACCCGCGCTCGTGGTGGGCCGGTCGAGGAGAAACCGGGAACCGGCGTTAGGGCCGCGCTTGACTACCAGCAGAGCGGAGCCCGCAGGCAGTGCGTCGATGCCGGCGATGGGCGGCGCCGGTAACTCGATGCTCTCGGGCTCGGAGAGGAAGTCGGCCCGGAACGTCGAGGTCTGCTCCGGGCCCCGCTCGGGTGGTACACCGGGCCCGTCCTTCATGCTCACGCTGGGCTCTCCTTCACCAGGGGGGTGGCTTTTTGATCGGACCACAACCTACCGCGCATCGACAGACATTGCAGACAGAGGTCAGCGTCGATCGGTGACGGTAGGTGACGGTCAAGGCCCGCGGCGGCCGTCCTCCTCGATGCGGGCGCGGTAGTCCTCCGCGCTGATCAACGAGTCCATCGCGGAGGCGTCTGCCAGCTTGATCTCGATCATCCAGCCTTCGCCGTAGGGGTCGGAGTTGACCAGTTCTGGGCTGCTCTCCAGGGCATCGTTGCGGGCCACCACCTCGCCTGCCACCGGCGCGAACACGTCCGAGACGCTTTTGGTAGACTCGACCTCCCCAAATGACTCTCCCGGCACCACCGAGTCCCCCACCCGGGGTAACTCTACGTGAACAATGTCTCCGAGCTGTGCCTGCGCGTAATCGGTGATACCGACGCGCACGGTGGTACCGGCCTCCCCAGTGCCTTCCGCGCTGGTCAGCACCCACTCATGGTCCGGGGTGTACCGCAGCTCTTCGGGGACCACCGCGCGTGCCTCCACATCATCCACGATCAGCGTGCCGCGCGGCACGCAGCGTCAGCCGAACCTGAAAGAGGTACAAAATCGCCCCCCAGAGGTACAACGCACCGCCCCATCCGGTGAAGGCCACCGCGAACGCCTGGGCCACCGGTCCCACCCACCCATGCACGTCGTGGGCGAGGAGCAGGAAGGGAAAAGCATAGAGCAGGCAGAGAGTGGCCGCCTTGCCCACATAGTGCACCGGCAATGGACCGTAGCCATGGCGGCGCAGCATGGGCAGGGTTGACAACAGCACGAGATCCCGGGTAATCAGCACGGCCACCACCCACCACGGCAGGATATCCCGCACGCCGAAGGCGAGCAGGGTGCTCAGCGTGTACAGCCGATCGACCGCCGGGTCGAGCAACGCACCCAGCCTGCTGGACTGGTTGAGCAGTCGGGCGAGCTTGCCGTCCAGCCAGTCGGTGACACCCAACAGGGCCAGCACGAGCAGGGCGAGCAGGTCGTGGTGTGGGCCAAGGAGCAGCCACAGGGACAGCGGGATACCCGCCAGCCGGAGCAGGCTGAGCACGTTGGGCACGGTAAGCAGCCGGTCGGCCGGATCCAGCGCCTGGCACCAGGGTCGACTCGGCAGCACTGTGGCCCTCCTGATCAACCCGGATCCCGCGCAGGGTGGAAGTCCGGGGAACCCAGCGTCCCACACCGGGCTCCGATTCCCCCGTGCCTGGCTAACCCTGCTCAAAACCGGGTGTGCTCTAGCCAGTGATCCAGGATGCTGGCATCGCCGAGCACGCTGATCGGTGCCTCGGCCGGCGGGACGCGACGCATCAGGACCAGGAGCAGGTCCACCACGGCGCCCCGGACCGCGACGTCACCCTTGGCGTGGCCGTGGTCCCAGACCGGGCCCGACGGGGTCCGGCGCACGATCCACTCCCCCGCCTCGCCCAGCCCCGGGTCGGTGGAGTGCAGGTGCAGGATCTGGCCCTTGCCGCGCAGTCCGGGTCGTCTGTCGAGTGCCTGGGGCAAGCTGAGCAGGCCCAGCCACGCGGAGATCCCGTCGGCGGCGAGATCGGGTTCTAGCGTGAACTGGCGGCCCAGCGTGAACTCGGCATCAGCCCGGTGCACCGCAGTCTCATGCACCATTCCGCGAGCCCAGGACCTGACGCTGTGGTCCTCAGTCCCGCTCCATACGGGAGTCTGCGGCCCGGCTGCCCGCATCACGCCCACCAGCTCACTGGCGCCAGCGCACAACCAGGCACCGAGACTGTCGGGGTCCTCGGGCGCTGCCGCCACCTCCAGCTCGCCCGGATCGGGCGGGGCGGTGAGGCGCCGGGTGACGATCGTGGTGGCCCGCCGATGAGCCCGACCGACGTGCTCGACGAGCTGCCGCAACGTCCACTCCGTGCAGGTCGGCACCCGCTGGTGCAGCTCGGCACCGATCAGTGCCTCGGCGAACAGCGCGGACTGGGCACTTAGCGCATCGAGGTAGCGTCCAAAGCGCAGGGTAGCCATCACATGCCCCTCCGTGGTCGTCCCTCTCGACGTCAGAGACCCACAGCCTAAGCAAGTGCGAACTCGGTGGTGCGCCACCGCACCGGGTGGTGTGCACTGTGACCTATGGCCTCGCATTCCGCCTCCCATTCACCAGATCCCATGCAACGTACGCTCAGGGGAGGACGGGGAGTCTTCTTCGCTGCGGCGATACGGTCCCCCCGCGATGTCGGGACGCTGCTGCCCTCCGGGCCCGAGCTGGCCGCCCGGTTGGCCGCCGTGGTGTCCGGAGCCGGCCGGAATGGGCGGCCCCCGGTCGTGGTGGAGCTCGGTGCCGGCGCTGGAGCGGTCACCGGAGCCATCGTCCGGGCGGCAGCCCAGGACGCGGTGGTGATCGCGATCGAGAAAGATCCCGAACTCGCCCAGCGGTTGCGCTCCCGGGCGCTGGGGGTCCGGGTGGTCACCGCGGACGCCGCCACGCTTCCGGCCATCCTCGCCGACCACGGCGTCGACCGCGCCGACGTGATCGTCTCCGTACTGCCGTGGACCCTGTTCGGCGCGCAGCAACAGCGCGAGTTCCTGACGATCTTTGCCGCCGCGCTGGCGAGCGACGGGGTGTTCACCGCTGCCTCCTACAGCTGGGCCTACTGGACACCCGCAGCCCGCCGCTTCCGCCACGAGCTGGGGCGGGTCTTCAGCGAGGTGCTGCCCACCCGCACCCTGTGGCGACACCTGCCGCCAGCGATGACTTACGTCTGCCGCCACCCGAAAGTGGCCGGTGAGGACATCAACGCGGATCCGAGTCGATGAGCAGGTGGCCATCCAGCCGGGTCACCCGTAGCACCCGCTTGACCACCTGGTCGCCGCCGGCAGTGTGGTAGGTGACATCGACAGGCACTCGCACCGAGCCGTCGGGGTTGTCGGTGACCCCGAAGGCGTTGCGTGCGCTGACCCAGGAGTACTGGCTCCAATGCGACTGGAAGTCCGACTCGTTGCCGAAGACCGCCTGCGCGGTGGGTGACAACAGCTGCCAGGCCAACGATGGGTTTTCCAGGCCGTTGTAGTAGTCGATCACGAGCTGACCGGCGTCGCTCCACCCGATCGGCTGGGTATGACCCACCCGCGCCACTTGCGGCGGGGAGGATATCGGTGCCGGTGCTGGTGCCGGCTTCGCCGCAGGCACCGAGGGGGCCGCTTGGCCGCTGGGGTGCGCGCCCCGTTCCCAGGACGAACCTTCCGAGAGCAGCATCCCCGTACCCGCGAAGGCGGCGAGTAGCACGAGGAGTGCCCCGACCAGCGCGCCTCGCCGCCGTTGCTTCGGGCGTGCTGGAAAGCCCTCAGCGGGCCAGTCAGGTGAGATGCTAGGCACCTCTGGCGGGGTGCTCGGCAGCGGGTCGGTGTGTCCCGCTGGGAGAGCTTCCCCTTCCGCAGGTCCGGTTTCTGGGAGCCGGGACACCTGGGGCGGCACTACCGCGGCGGTCGGTCTGCGTTCCTTGGCTGATTTGGGCTTCCTGGCTGTTCTGGGCACCGCGGCTGTTGTGCGCACCGGCCGGGTGGCCGCTACCACGGCCAGCTCCAGGCTGGCGTGGTGCATGGCGGGGCGCGCCGCTGGGTCGGTGGCCAGCAGCCTCATCAGCACCGCTGACAGGGCGCCCGCGTGCTGCGGGGGGTTGAGGCGCCCACCAGCCACCGCATGCAGCAGGGCGAGCGAGTTCTCGCTCTCGCCGAAGGGACCCTGCCCCTCGATCGCGGCGTAGAGCGTGGCGCCGAGGGAGAAGACATCCGACGCCGGGGTCGGGACCTGCCCGCGCGCCACCTCGGGAGCGAGGTAGGCCGGGGTACCGGCCATGATCCCGGTCTGGGTGACCGTGACGTCACCGGCGGCCCGCGAGACGCCAAAGTCGGTGATCTTGGCGGTGCCGTCGTCGGTGATCAGGATGTTCCCGGGTTTGACGTCTCGGTGAACGATCTGCGCGGCATGGGCGGCGGCCAGCGCTGAGGCGATCTGCTTGCCGATCGAGGCGACCTCGGACACCGGCAGGCAGCCCCGCTCACCCAGCACCGCAGCGAGGCTGCGCGAGGGTAGGTACTCCATCACCAGGCAGGGTTCACCGTCGTGCTCGGCCACGTCGTAGATGACGATGGCATTCGGGTGCTGCAAGCGGGCGGCGATGCGCGCCTCACGCATCGCCCGAGCCCGGGCTTCATCGGCCGCCCCGGGGCTGCGCTGCGGCTGCATCAGCAGCTGTTTCACCGCGACCAGCCGCTCCAGCCGCTCGTCCATGGCCTGCCAGACGACGCCCATGCCGCCGACACCAATCCGGTCGAGCACCCGGTAGTGCCCGGCGATCAGGTGACCCGTCTCCATATGCGCTCACCCCCTCTGCTGTGCGTGGCGCACGGGAACGCGTCATCCCCGACCAGAGACCAGGTTATCGCGGCGCGGCGGGGTCGGCGCCCGGCCCCGCTTTGCCGCAGAGGCCGCGCCGCAGGCACGATCGTGGTCACCATGACACTCACTGAAAGGCTACCTGTCGGTTCCGGGCCCGACGAGCTGTTCGACGCCTTTGCGACCTGGGTGTCGAGCCAGGGTCTGGTCCTGTACCCAGCCCAGGAAGAGGCGCTCATCGAGATCGTCTCAGGCTCGAATGTGATTCTGGCCACTCCGACCGGATCCGGTAAGAGCCTGGTCGCCACCGGCGCGCACGCTACCGCGTTGGCGCAGGCCAGACGCAGCGTCTACACCGCTCCGATCAAGGCTCTGGTCTCGGAGAAGTTCTTTGCCGCCTGCGAGGTCTTCGGCGCCGACCAGGTCGGGATGGCCACCGGTGACTCCAGTGTCAACGCCGGGGCGCCGATTCTCTGCTGCACCGCGGAGGTGCTGGCCAACATGGCGCTGCGCAGCGGGCCGGCTACCGACGTCGGTCTGGTCGTGATGGATGAGTTCCACTTCTACGCCGATCCCGACCGCGGCTGGGCCTGGCAAGTGCCACTGCTGGAACTCCCACGGGCTCAGTTCCTGCTGATGTCCGCGACGCTGGGCGATGTCACCCGCTTCGAGCAGGACTTGACCCGGCGCACCGGCCGCCCTACCGCGGTGGTCCGCTCCGCGCAGCGACCAGTTCCGCTGCATTTCCGGTACGCGAGCACACCGCTACACGAAACCCTGGAGGAACTACTGGCCACCCAAGCGGCGCCGGTCTATGTGGTGCACTTCACCCAGGCCGCGGCGCTGGCTCAAGCCCAGGCGCTGACCAGCATTAACGTCTGCAGCCGCGCAGAGAAGGACGCCATCGCCGAGATGGTCGGGGCCTTCCGGTTCCTCCCCGGTTTCGGACGGACACTGTCCCGCCTGGTGCGTCACGGGATCGGAGTGCACCACGCCGGGATGCTGCCGCGGTATCGCCGGCTCGTCGAGCGGCTCGCTCAGGCCGGCCTGCTGAAGATTATCTGTGGTACCGACACCCTCGGCGTAGGCATTAACGTGCCGATCCGCACGGTGCTGCTCACCGCGCTGGGCAAGTACGACGGAAGACGCACCCGCCATCTCACCGCACGGGAGTTTCACCAGATCGCTGGCCGGGCGGGCCGGGCGGGCTACGACACGGCTGGCACCGTCGTCGTCCAGGCACCTGAGCACGTGGTGAACAACGCCAAGGCGCTGGCCAAGGCCGGTGACGACGCTCGCAAGCGCCGCAAGGTTGTGCTTCACAAACCACCGCCAGGATCGGTCTCCTGGAGCGAGCGCACCTTCGACCGGCTGGTCGCGGCCGAGCCGGAACCGCTGACATCCAGCTTTGCGGTCAGCCATGCGATGCTGCTCAACGTCGCCAACCGGCCCGGCGACGCCTTCGCGGCCATGCGCCACCTGCTCACCGACAACCATGAGGACCGCCCCGCGCAGCGCCGGCACATCCGAGCGGCCATCGCGATGTACCGTGCGTTGCTGGCCGCCGGTGTCGTCGAGCCCTTGACGGTGCCGGATGCGGAGGGCCGCACCGTGCGGCTCACCGGCGACCTGCAGCTGGACTTCGCGCTCAACCAGGCACTGTCCCCGTTTGCGCTGGCCGCGATCGAGCTACTCGACCCGGACTCGGTGGATTACCCGCTGGACGTGCTGTCGGTGCTGGAGGCAACCCTGGACGATCCGCGGCAGGTCCTCAGCGCGCAAGCGTCTAAGGCAAAAACCGAAGCCGTGGCAGCGATGAAAGCCGAGGGTATCGAGTACGAGGAGCGGATGCGGCTGCTCGAGGAGGTCAGTTACCCGATGCCGCTGGCTGAGCTGCTCACCGCCGCGTTCGAGACCTACCGGCAGGGGCACCCGTGGGTGGCCGACCACCAGCTGTCCCCCAAGTCGGTGGCCCGGGACCTCGCCGAGCGGGCGATGACCTTCACCGAGTACGTCGGGTGCTACGGGCTGGCCCGCTGCGAGGGGCTGGTGCTGCGTTATCTGGCCGACGCCTACCAGGCGCTACGCCGCACGGTGCCCGAGGACGCCAAGACCGACGCGCTGCGTGACCTGCAGGAGTGGCTCGGCGAGCTGGTTCGCCAGGTCGACTCCAGCCTGCTGGACGAGTGGGAGAGACTGCGCGACGGGCGAGCACCGGAGGTGGAAGCAGCGCCGCTGGACCAGCGGCCAGCACCGGTGACGGCTAACCCGCGGGCCTTCCGGATCCTGGTGCGTAATGCGCTGTTCCGCCGGGTGCAGCTGGCTGCCCACCGGCGATGGGACGAGCTGGGTGAGCTCGACGCGGACGCCGGGTGGGACGCGGAGGCCTGGCGGCAGGCCGTGGAACCCTACTTCGACGAGCATCGCGAGATCGGCACCGGTGCGGACGCTCGCGGCCCGCACTTGCTGATCATCGATCAGCAACCCGGTCGGTGGGTCGTGCGGCAGATCCTGGATGACCCGGCCGGGCACCACGACTGGGCCATCACTGTGGAGGTGGACCTACCCGCCTCCGACGAGTCCGGGATCGCCGTGCTGCAGGTAACCGGAGTCGGCCAGCTCTGACAGTGATCAACAAGTGCGCAGCTTCTGGTATGTGGCGAGCACGTCGGTCACCGCGTCGGTCACCGGAGGTTTGTCAGCCAGCGACGACCATACATAAGCATCGTGCTCATGCAGTTCGACCGGCTCGGGCGCAGCTACGTCCACGGCAAGGTTGAACTGTCCACTCTTCTTGCCGCTGCCTGATGGGTAGTCGAAGTGTCCGAGGTATTCTCGGATACTCGCTACCTCGAGGTTAGTTTCTTCCTTGACCTCTCGGCCAAGCGCCGCATCGAGCGGTTCGCCGCCGCAAGAGCAGCACTTTACCATCGCGCTGGACTACCGCACCGACGACGAGTTGATGAACGCGGTGCTGGTACTGCTGCTCACGAGCAATCTCCGCGTTCTCGTCACAGACAGCGGCGAACTCGGCGCTATCCGAGGCGTGCGACCCCGGAGTATGGTCTTTCAGCGCCTGCTCACCCAAGCCAACAACGCCTGCGCGAAGCTTTACGCGAGGCTCCCGCCTCAGACCGATGGTTCGCCACGACGACCCGCCGCCCACGGCGGCTTTGTCATGGCTCTTCGACAGTCGGCTCTCCTCTTCCACCGGCCACCAGCTACAGGGCCGCCTAGCCGCTACCCCGACCGGACTTCTATCGACAAGTCCATCGCAGCTTGACAGGATACACCTCACCCTAGCCACTCCGTCAAAATGTCACGCAGCGTCGTGGCATCCTCCTCGAGGACGACCAGACAGGCGCCCGTGACATGGGGATCAAAAACAACCAACCTGTTAAATTAAGCTCGGAACGCTCAACGCTAAGCAACTCGATCCATTGAACCTTGTGCACGATGTAGCAACATACTGTATAGCGAGTTCCATGCTGCCCGACGCCGCGAGGTGTAGCTGTTCACCCTGAGAAAACACGGGGCACACCACTCTGTGGTCGAACTCGGCAACACAATAGCGAGGCACACCCACGATCAGCGCCGTGGCGACCACGACCCCCCGACGCCACTGACCACTAAAGATCTTGCTGTCTGATCTGGGGAACGGCCGGAAATTGTCAGGGGTGGGGTCGATGATGGGGACGTGCTCGACACCCGGCTTGACCCCCGGCAGGCGATCACCACCTGCCTGCAGCAGTGGCGCGCGGCGATGCTCGGGTGCGACGACACCGGGTTGCAAGGTCAGATCCGGGACATCGAAGCCGTCTCACGGATGCTGCATGCGGTGATGCTGGAGACCGTAGCGGAGCTGGACTCCCGCAATATCGCGGCGGCCAGCGGGTTTGGCAGCACGAAGCGGCTGCTGGCGGGGATGCTGCAGCTGTCGGCCACCGAAGCCGGTACTCGGGTCACCCACGCTACCCAGCTCACCGCGCGCCGCACCCTCAGCGGTGAAGTGCTCCCCCCAATACTGCCGAACACCGCCGCAGCACTAGCTGCCGGGCAGATCGGGGTGGGGCAGGTTCGGGTGATCACCGAAACGATGAACGCGATCCCCGCCTCGGTGAGTGGTGAGCAGCGCCAGGCCGCCGAGGCCGATCTGGCCCGGTATGCCCGCTCGTTTACCCCGGCGTCACTGCACAAGATCGGGCGGTACCTCCTGGCGCACCTGGACCAGGACGGTCCCCCACCCCGAGAAGAGCCCGAAGTCGCCCCGGCGGCGGGGGAGCTGCGGTGGCGGGAACGCCGGGATGGGCGACTAGGGTTCGAAGGCTTCCTGGAGGCTGAGCCGGGTGCTGCGTTCCGGTCTTTGATCGAGCAGTTCGCCGCACCCCGCCCCGCCACCGAGGGCATCTCTGATCCGCGCACCACCCCCCAGCGCAAGCTGATGCCCTGCTGGAGATCTGTGGGCTGGCCCGCGCCGCCCACGACTGCCCCACCACCGCCGGAGAACCCCCGCACTTGACCGTCACCATTGGCTGGGAGGCCCTGCGCACCAGTCTGGGCACCGCGACCCTGGACTACGGGACCCACCTCAGCGCCTCTGAGGCTCGACGGTGGGCTTGTGACGCGAAAATCATCCCCGTCGTGCTGGGTGGGGGCTCTGAACCGTTGGACGTGGGACGGGCGATGCGCACCGTCCCACTGTCCCTACGCCGCGCGCTCGTCGCCCGGGACCGGGGATGCGCCTTCCCCGGCTGCGACCGACCACCGGGGCTGTGCCAGGCTCACCATTGCCGGCCCTGGGCTGAGGGTGGTGAGACCAGCGTGGAGAACTGTGTCCTGTTGTGCGAGACCCACCACCGACACGTGCACTGCACCGGCTGGGAAATCTTCATCCGCCCGGGCTACGCCGAGTTCATCCCCCCAGCAGTTCTGGATCCGGATTGTAGACCACTGCGCAACCCCCTGCGCTGCTAAGCGCTCACCCCCGTCAGCGGCATCGAGGTGAATCACGGCCGCCACCACGCTGATCCTGGGTACGCCTCACCCTCTTGTCGCCGAGGTCGACACCAGAGCGGTGCGGGTGACCACGAGGACATCACTGGCGTCGAACTCGGCGACAGCACAACACTGACGGCGCTCTCCCCGCTCAGCCGCGTGCCCGGCAATCCCGACAAACCCCCGACGGACTTACCACGCCGACCACTCAGTCTGGGTGGGGACCGGGCGCCTTGTGAAGGAGAGCGGAACAGAGGGAGGCAGCGCGCTCACCGAGGGAAGTGTGTTCGCGGTGGTGAGTAGCTGATTGGCCATCAGCGTCCTCTTCGCGGTGGGCGGTCCGCACGCCGACACGGATCCTCCCGGCTCAACGCCACCAGCCGGTCTGCCTCCCCCAAAAGTTCCGCTCCTCGATCAACAATGTTCCTCCGCAGGAGGATGAGCTACGTCGGCGGTCAGGACGGCTCGTTGCCCGGCTTCCACTTGATGCTGCAGCCCATGCTGGGCATCTGTGGTTCGGGTACCGGCGCGCCGGCCAGGACCAGATCTAGTGCCGCGCGCAACGTCTTGCCGGTCACCGGAACGCCGCTGCGCGGGCGGGACTCGTCGAACTCGCCTCGGTAGGCAAGGCGGTGCTGGGCGTCATAGAGAAAGAAGTCCGGCGTGCACGCGGCCTGGTAGGCCAGCGCGACCTGCTGGGTGTCGTCAAGGAGGTAGTGGAAGGTGAACCCGGCACGCTGCACTTGTTCGGTCAGCCCGCTCAGGCCGTCCTCGGGGTAGTTCGTGGTGTCGTTGCTGCAGATCGCCACCGCGGCCACCTTCGGTTCGTACTCGGCCACCAGTGAGCCGAGCCCTCGCTCGATATGCCGCACGTAGGGACAGTGATTGGACAGGAACATCACCAGTAACGGTCGATCAAGGGCAAGACCCTCTGAGGTCACGATCTGGCCGTCGAGCGCCGGCAGGGCAAACGGTGGTGCTGGCGTGCCGAGCGGGACCATGAACGAACTGACTGCCATGGTCACCAGTCTCTCATCACTCGGTAAGTTGACGCCGTGGAGCTTTACGAGGTGATGCGCACGACGCCAGCGACCCGGGAGTTCACCGGCGAGGCGGTGCCCGACGTGGTATTGCACCGCATCCTCGACCACGCTCGGTTCGCGCCCAGCGGGGGCAACCGGCAGGGGTGGCATGTCGTCGTGCTGCGCGATCCCGAGATTCGACGCCGGATACGGGAGTGCTACCAGCTCGGTTGGCGCGAGTACATGGCACATGTCGAGGCTGGTCTGGTGCCCTTCGCGCCGCAGGAGTGCGGTCGCTGGAGTGCTCCCGCGGTCGATCTCGGTGCGGCCCGCGAGGTGCCGAGACCCAACAACTTCGCTGACACCTTGGACACCGTCCCGGTGCTGCTGCTCCTGCTCGCCCATCTCGGTTCGCTGGCGTGCATGGACAACGGGCTGGGGCGACAGAGCATCGTGGGTGGTGGGTCGATCTACCCGTTTGGGCACAACATTCTCCTGGCGGCCCGTAACGAGGGCCTGGGCGGCGTGCTGACATCAGTCGTGGTCCGGCAGGAGCCAGCCGTGCGAGAACTGATCGGCATCCCGGAGAGCCACGCGGTTGCTGGCCTGATCGCGCTGGGACGCCCCGTGCGGACGGTCCGCAAGCTCCGCCGCTGGCCCGTCGAGCAGTTCACCACGGTGGACCGGTTCGACGGGCCTAGCTTCACACTCCGCTCAGACGCCGGCTAGGCAGAGCCTTCCCCGGTGGCGTCCTGGACCTTACGCACCGCGCCGTGGATCTGGTCGCTGAACTTGCCTTTGGTGCACTGGTCGACGAGTTGGCCGGCTTGGCCTGCCAGCTTGCCGACCGCGGCGGGGTTGGCCATGGCGTACCGGCGGGCGACCTCAACGGCGCCCACCAGGACAATAAGCGTCCCCAGCTTCCCCAGCATCGTGTTTCCTCCTTTGGCTGACCGACCGCAGTCCCCACTAGATCACCGCGAAGTGGCGAGGATACCGCGCCCGAATCAGAAACCCATGGCCTGGGCCCGGCGCTTCACCTCGCGGCCTCGGTCAGTCCGCAGTGCGCCGATCGGGGTGCCGGGCAGCGAGTCTTCCGCAGTGAACAGCCAGCGCAGGATCTCCTCGGCAGAGTAACCGGCGTCGCGCAGCAGGGTGATCGTGCCGGTCAGCCCCTTGACGAGGGCACTGCCGTTGAGGAACTCAGCGGGCACCACCGCCACGCCGTCACGGCGTACTCCCAGCAGTTGCCAGTCGCGCAGCATCTGGTGCACTCGGGTTACCGGCAGCCCCAACCGCCGCGCCACGTCAGGTAGCGGCAGCACCACCACCTCCGGGTCGAGCACGTCCGGGGCGATGGAAATATCGCTCACAGTGGTCACCATGCCATACTCGCCAACCGGCGCCCTTCCACCGTTCGGGGAGCAGGAGTCCGTACGATCCTCAGACTGTGGAACGGCAGGAACCCGATCATGGCGGGAACCTGGTCGGCACCCTGCTGGACGGGCGCTACCAGGTTGGCCCGGTGCTGGCCCGCGGCGGCATGTCCACCGTCTACCGCGGCACGGATACCCGCTTGGAGCGTCCCGTCGCCATCAAGGTGATGGCCCCTCGGTTCGTCGCCGACCCGGTCTTCCTGCAGCGCTTCGAGCGCGAAGCCCGCGCCGCAGCGCGGCTGCACCACCCGGGGGTGGTCGGGGTCCATGATCAAGGCGTCGACTCCTCCCCCGCTGGTGACTATGTGTTCCTGGTGATGGAACTCGTGGAGGGCGGAACGTTACGGGATTTGCTGCACCAGCACGGCAAGCTGTCGGTGCCGCTGGCGCTCTCAGTGGCCGACAGGGTGCTTTCGGCGCTGGCCGCAGCGCACCGGGAGGGGCTGGTCCATCGCGATATCAAGCCGGAGAACGTCCTCATCGGGCCTGGCGGCGTCGTGAAGGTCGCCGATTTCGGGTTGGTCCGCGCCGTTGCCGAGGCCAGCAGCAGCACCGGAGACGTCATCCTCGGAACGGTGGCCTACCTGTCCCCCGAGCAGGTCGCCACCGGGTCGGCCGACGCCCGCAGCGATGTCTACGCCACGGGAGTGATGCTGTTCGAGATGCTCACCGGGGCACCGCCCTACACCGGGGAGACCGCGCTGTCTGTGGCCTACCGCCACGTCAACGACGACATGCCGGCCCCAAGCAGCGCCGGCGCCGCGGTACCAGCACCGTTGGACAACCTGATCGTGCAGGCCACCCGTCGGGACCCGGCGGCCCGCCCGTCGAGTGCGGCGGCCTTCCTCTGCACCCTGCACGCGGTGCGCACCGAGCTGGATATCGCTCGAGTGCCGGTACCCGTACCCATGCCCCCCGTCGCACCTAGCTTGGCCGGCACCACGTCCATCGCCCCGCCCAGCCACGGACCGTGGGGAACTCGGGCTCTGACGAGGGACGATGCGGCGGAGGGCGCTGGATTCCCCGAGGCAGCCACCATCGGCGTTCAGCCCAGCAGGCCAGCGCTCCCCGACGATCTCTACCGACGCGAGCGGATCCGCAACCGGCGCGCCTTCATCGCCTGGATAATGATCGTGTTGATGCTCGCCAGCGCTGTCGGGCTGGGTGCGTGGTGGCTGGGCAGCGGCCGATGGACCGTGGTGCCCAACCTGACGGGTCTGCAACGGGGGGCAGTGCAGGGCGCGTTGGCCTCCGCTGGCCTCAAAGCCGACCTTACTGAGGACCACAGCGACACCGTCCCCAGCAACACAGTGATCCGCACCGACCCCGCGCCGGGCCAGCGGGCGGTGCTTGGCTCGGACGTCACCGTGGTGGTCTCACTGGGTCACCCGGTGGTACCCATCCTGCCGGCAGGCAGCACCACCGAGGAGGCCGAGCGAGCGATCCAGCAGGCGGACCTAAGCCCGCGGGTGGACCCGGGCGCCGCGCAGTTCGATGACACCGTGCCGGCCGGCTCCGTGATCGGGTTGCGGCCGGCGTCCGGCACCATGCTTACCGTCGGCGCCCCGGTGACCGTGCTGATCAGCAAGGGGCCAGCCCCCAGCACAGTGCCGGACGTGCGGGGCTTGCGGCAGGCCGAGGCGGTCTCCGCGCTGCGGCGTGCTGGCTTGACCGTGCAGGTGCGGAACCAGTTCGACGAGCAGATAGCCGGTGGGCGCGCGATTGGTACCACCCCTCGGGCTGGCACCGGCGTTGCCCGCGGCACCAGCGTCACCCTGCTGGTGAGCACGGCATCGGTCGTTCCCCAGGTGGTCGGGCTACCAGTCGGGCAGGCCCTCCAGATGCTCACCGAGGCGGGGCTGAACGGCACGGTCAACCGGTCCGTCGGCGGATTCACCGGGTTTGGATTCCTCGAGGGCTTCTCGGACCGGGTGATCTCGCAGTCACCCGCGGCCGGCCAGCCCGTTCGCCCCGGCGCCACCATCACGCTGACGACGCTCTGAGCGCCCTGGGCGCCCCTAACTCACGAGCGCAGCATTTCGGCGACCAGGAACGCCAACTCCAGCGCCTGCTGGGTGTTCAGCCGCGGATCGCACGCGGTGTCGTAGCGCCCGGACAGGTCTGCGTCGGAGATGTCCTGAGCGCCCCCGAGGCACTCGGTGACGTCCTCCCCGGTGAGTTCCACGTGGATCCCCCCGGGATGGGTGCCCAACGCATGGTGCACCTCAAAGAAGCCCTGCACCTCGTCGACCACCCAGTCGAAGTGCCTGGTCTTGTACCCGGTGGAGGATTCGATGGTGTTGCCGTGCATCGGATCGCATTGCCAGATCACCTGGTGCCCCGTGGCGGTGACCTTCTGCACGATCGCCGGCAGCACATCGCGGACCCGTTGCGCCCCCATCCGGGAGATCAGCGTGAGCCGGCCTGGCGTACCGTGTGGATCAAGCCGTTCGACGTATTCCACGGCCTGGTCGGGGGTGGTTCCCGGACCTAGTTTGAGCCCGATCGGGTTGGCCAGCAGTTCGGCGAAGGCGATGTGCGCCCCGTCCAGCGCCCGGGTCCGCTCCCCCACCCAGAGGAAGTGCGCGGACAAGTCGTAGAGCCGGGGTGTCTGGCTGGTGTTATCCAGGCGGAGCATGGCCCGCTCATAGTCGAGGACCAACGCCTCGTGACTGGCGTAGATCTCGGTGGACAGCAGCGATGAGTCCTGCACACCACACGCCGACATGAAGCGTAGGCCCCGGTCGATCTCGCCGGCCAACGCCTCGTAGCGGGCCCCAGCCGGAGACCGGCGCACGAAGTCCTTGTTCCACTCGTGCACCCGGTGCAGGTCCGCCATGCCAGCTAGGGCCAGCGAACGCACCAGGTTCATGGCCGCGGCGGCGTTGGCGTAGGCCCGGATCATCCGCGACGGGTCGTGCACCCGGGCCTCGGGCACGGGGCGCAAAGAGTTGATCATATCACCGCGGTAGGACATCAGACCGAACGCATCGGTCGCCGCCGAGCGCGGCTTGGCGTACTGCCCGGCTACCCGACCCACCTTCACCACGGGCATGCTCGACCCGTAGGTGAGCACCACCGCCATCTGCAGCAGCGTGCGGATGGTGGTCCGCAGGTGCGGCTCGGTGTTGTCGGCGAAGGTCTCGGCGCAGTCCCCGCCCTGCAGCAGGAACGCCTCCCCGCGGGCAACGGCCCCGAGCTGCTCGCGCAGCCGGTCCACCTCAGGCGGCACGGTGATCGGTGGCACGCTCTCCAGCACGGTGCGGATACTGCGCACCGCCTCCGGGTCGGGCCAGCTTGGTTGCTGCGCAGCGGGTCGGGCTAGCGCGGCGTCAAGCTTGGCTCGGAGATCGGCGGGCAGCGGCGGCAGCTCCGGCAGCGCGTCGACCGGAACATCCACAGTCCAGTTCACGGTGCCTGAGCGTATGGGGTGATGTGCCGGGCCGGTTCAGGGGGGCCGTCAACCGAAGAAGACCTCGGCTTCGGCCTGGCGGTCCTGCGGCACCGTCTTGACCGTTGCGGTGGCCTCGGCCAGCTTCACCCGGATGATGTCAGTGCCTCGTAGGGCGACCATCACTCCGCCGTCTCCCTCATGCACCGCGTCGACCGCGTGCACGCCGAAGCGGGTGGCCAGCACCCGGTCGTAGGCGGTGGGCGTGCCGCCGCGCTGGATGTGCCCCAACACCACGGCGCGGGACTCGGCACCGGTACGGCGGGCGATCTCCTCGGCCAGCCAGTTGCCGACCCCCCCAAGACGCTGGTGGCCGAAAGCATCGACCTCAGCGGTGGCGAGCAGTTCCGCGCCGCCCTCTGGCACTGCGCCCTCAGCGACCACGACGATTGCGGCGGATTCGCGCTTGAGGCACTGCAGCACCCACTGGCACACCCGCTCCACGGCGAACGGCCGTTCTGGCATCAGGATGACGTTCGCCCCGCCGGCCATCCCAGAGTGCAGCGCGATCCAGCCCGCGTGGCGACCCATCACCTCGACGACCGCCACCCGGCGGTGCGATTCGGCGGTGGTCCGCAGCCGGTCGATCGCCTCGGTCGCGATGTGCACCGCAGTGTCGAAGCCGAAGGTGTAGTCGGTGGAGCTCAGGTCATTGTCGATGGTCTTGGGCACGCCCACCACGAACAGCCCGTCCTCAGCCAGCCGGCCAGCTACCCCGAGGGTGTCTTCACCGCCGATCGCGATCAGCGCGTCCACCTCCTGCTCGGCGAGGGTCTGCTTGACCTGCTCGGCGCCGCCGTTGCGATACGGGTTGGTGCGCGAGGTACGCAGGATGGTGCCGCCGAGCGGGAGGATGTGCTCGACATCAGCCAGAGTGAGCGGCTGGATCAGCCCTTCCATCGGACCCCGCCAACCGTCCCGGAACCCGATGATCTCGTGCCCGTAGACCTCAATGCCCTTGCGGACCACCGCCCGGATCACCGCATTGAGCCCCGGGCAGTCTCCGCCCCCCGTGAGTACACCGATGCGCATGTCACATCGCCTTCCTTGCTCCGTACCGGACTAATCAGGTCAAAGCGTTACACGAACGAGACAGATGCGGCAAAGCGACAGGTCAGCGACAGGTCAACGGGGACGGCTTTGCTGCATCATGCGGTGCTGCTCGATCGCCCGCCACCGAGTTAGGTTGTACCGAGCATCGGCCACGGCGTCGTGGGCGTCACTGGGCGGCGGGGGCAATGCCGGCTTGCCAGCGTCCTCCCAGCGCTGCCGCAGGTCCCGGGTAAACCGAGGGAGCGCCCGGGGCAACGCGGGCATCGGTCCCCACAGCTGGGCGAGGGCGACGTGGTCGTAGGCAGCGAACCAGGCCCACAGCTCCACCCGCTCCCCCGAGGCGGTGAGAAACTCCAGCAACGTGTCGCGGATAGCCGCCCGGCTGCGCCATGCCCGGTCGGCCGGCGGCGGCAGCTGGGGCAGTACGCGTGATCGGACCCAGTCGCCGGCCCGCTGCGGATCGAACTCGGTGGATACCGCGTAGTACTCCCGACCCTGCTCGTCCACCACTCCGATGGAGATCAGCTCGATGGTGACGCCGTCCTCGATGAACTCGCAGTCGTAGAAGAACCGCATATGCGATGTCCTTTACCTTTCTGGTACCTGTCTGACCTGCCTGGCCTATCTGGCCTGCCTCAACGTTCGCCGGTCTCGGTCTGGTGCCCGCATCGGTCCAGCGTGCTCCAGCAGGGACACGCCGAGCGCGGCGCCCGGGCGGGTCAGGACGCCTTGAGGGCTAGCCGTGGCGGTGCGGCCTCGCGCTCCTTGACCGAGGTCGCGTACAGGTCGACGTACTCCTGACCGGAGAGGTCCATCAAGGAATACATGATCTCGTCGACCATGGATCGTTCGACGAACCGATCACCGGCCAGATCCGCGTACCGGGAGAAGTCCAGCGGCGCACCAAAGCGCACCTCTACCGGATGTGGTCGCCACATTTTGGTGCCGAGGGGGCTCACCTTGTCGGTGCCCACCATCACGACCGGGATCACCGGGACGCCCGCATCCAGGGCCATCCGGGCAACGCCGGTCTTGCCCTTGTACAACCGGCCGTCTGGAGAGCGCGTGCCTTCCGGATAGATGCCCAGCAACTTGCCTGCCGTCAACAGCCGCACTCCAGTGTTCAGGGCGCCCTGTGCGGCGGATGCGTTGGACCGGTCGATGGGGAGCTGGCCGACGGCGCAGAAGAACTGCCGTTTGAGCCATCCCCGCAGTCCGGGGGTGGCGAAATACTCCCGCTTGGCCAGGAACGTCACCCGGCGGCGGATCACCAGCGGCAGGAAGAACGAGTCGGAGACTGCGAGGTGGTTGCTGGCCAGAATGGCGCCACCGCGCCGGGGGATATGCTCGGCGCCGTAGACCTGCGGGTGGCACGCCAGCCGCATCAACGGGCCAAGCAGCAGGTGTTTGAGCAGCCAGTAGAACACCGCCTACCGCTCCCTCCCTTGCCCTTGCGGGCCGCAATGTCAGCCAGCCTACGGAGCACGGTATCCGGGGCACAACGACCGGTACGACCTTGGTAGTCCAGGGCTGCGCTTGAAGCCGTCACCATCGCAGCACGTGCGGGGCCCCGGTCCGCTGGAAATGCCCGACATTGACGCATTCGGTTCGCCCCACCCGGACCCGCTGGGCCAGCGGCTGATGCACGTGCCCGAACAGCGCCACCCGCGGCTGGTCCTTCCGGATCACCACCAGCAACTGCTCAGAGCCGATCTCGGGCCTCCGGGCTCGCACGTCGTAGAGCAGCTCGGGGACCGCGGGTGGGATGTGGCTGCATAACATGTCCACCCGCCCGAGCGCTGAGAGGGCCACCGCGTACTGCGCTGGAGTGCGCAGGTAAGAACGAAACACCGGGTCGTGCCGCGGGACGACCCGATCGGGTAGCAGGCCTCCGCCGACGAAACCGCAGCGAAGGCCGCCGATCTCGACGGTCTGACCGTCCAGGACGTGGACACCGGCGCGCACGAACTGGGGCCACAGCTCGGGCAGGTCCACGTTGCCGGGGGTGGCGTAGGTCGGGCTAGGCAGCACCGCGAACAGCCGCTCGTACTGCTCCATGACGGCCCTGCGGACCACTTCACGGGGGTCTGGCAACCGGGTCCACAGCTCCCGCACGAACGCGGACGCCTCGCCGGGTGCTCCATCGCAGCGCAGTTGCGCAAACCGGTGGACCGCCGCGGACCCGAACACCGAGCCCAGGATGCCCGCAGAGTGGTCGTAGTAGTTCACAAAGTCGATGAGGTCCCCGAGCACCAGCAGTGCGTCGGCACCCACTCCTGCCCTGGCCAGCGCATCCACGTTACCGTGCACGTCGGCCACCACATGGACCCGCACGAGCAGGCAGGCTACCCTTCCGCCCCAGTGGTCATCCCTGTGGTCATCCTGGGCGGCGGGGGTGTTGGAGGGAACGCGGGCCGCGATAGGTTGCCAGGCAGTACCGGAGAAAGGGCGAGCTACGGAGGTAGCCGTGCGGGAGTTCACGGTTCCCGCTACCACCACGGTGGATGACCGGGAGAACCTTACCGATGCGGTGTGGGCCAACGCCGAGCGCTGTGCCGGTAGCCTCAGCTTCCGCCACCGGGTCGACGGGAGCTGGATAGAGGTCAGCGCCAGCGAGTTCGCAGATCAGGTGGGTGCTGTGGCCAAAGGCCTGATCGCGGCGGGTATCGAGCCCGGGGACCGGGTCGCGCTGCTGTCCCGGACCCGCTACGAGTGGACCCTGTTGGACTACGCGATCTGGACTGCTGGCGGATCGACGGTGCCGATTTATGAGACATCGTCCCCCGAGCAGATGGAGTGGATCCTGGCAGATTCGGGCGCCAAGGCGATCGTGGTCGAAACCACCGCGCACCGCGACATGGTCCAGGGGTTAGGTGATCGGCTGGGCGAGCTGACTCTGGTCTGGCAGATCGATCCGGTGACGGGCCGGGCTGCGGCGATCGACGAGCTCACCGCGCTGGGTGCCAAGATCGGTGACGAGGTCGTGCGGGAGCGCGCTACCGCGGTGGGCGCCGACGATCTGGCAACGCTGATCTACACATCCGGGACCACAGGCGAGCCCAAAGGCTGCGAAATCACCCACCGCAACCTGCTCAGCGTGACTCGCTCGACCGTGGCGGTGTTCCCCAGCCTGATGCAACCGGGGAACTCGACGCTGCTGTTCCTGCCGCTGGCACACGTGTTCGCCCGGGTCATCCAGTGTTGCTGTGTGTACGCGCGGATCACCCTCGGGCACACCCCGGACACGAAGAATTTGGTCACCGAGTTGGCCGATTTCCGGCCCACGCTCCTGGTGTCGGTACCTCGGGTCTTCGAAAAGGTGTACAACGCGGCCAGGCAGAAGGCCCACGCCCAAGGCAAGGGGCGTGTCTTCGACCTCGCCGCCGCCACCGCCGTCGAGTGGAGCCGCGCCCACGACGCCGGCGGTGCCGGGCTGGCCTTGCGGACCAAGCATGCGGTGTTTGACCGATTGGTCTACGCCAAGCTCCGGGCGGTGCTCGGCGGTCGGTGTCTGGCAGCGATCTCCGGTGGCGCCCCGCTGGGCGAGCGGCTCGGACATTTCTTCCGGGGTGTCGGGGTGCCGGTGCTGGAGGGCTACGGGCTCACCGAGACGAGCGCTCCCGCCACGGTGAACACCGAGAAACAAGCCAAGATCGGTACCGTGGGTCAGCCGTTGCCCGGTATGACGATCAGGATTGACGAGGACGGTGAGGTGCTGGTCAAAAGCGCTGGGGTGATGCGCCGGTACTGGCACAACGAGCAGGCCACTGAGGAAGCCATCGTCGATGGCTGGTTGCGCACTGGCGACGTGGGAGAACTGGATCAGGACGGCTTCCTGCGGATCACCGGTCGCAAGAAGGAAATCATCGTTACGGCGGCCGGCAAGAACGTCAGCCCAGCCGCGTTAGAGGACCGGATCCGGGCTCACCGACTGATCAGCCAGTGCATGGTGGTGGGCGACGAGCGGCCCTTCATCGCCGCCCTGATCACCCTCGACGCCGAGGCTCTGGTGGCATGGAGTGCCGAGCGCAGCAAGCCAGCGGAGCGCTCCGCCCCTGAGCTGACCCACGATGAGGACCTGCGCGCCGAAGTGCAGCGCGCCGTGGACGACGCCAACAAGGCCGTCTCCAGGGCCGAGAGGATCCGCAAGTTCCGGATCCTGCCGGTCGACTTTACCGAGCAGGGTGGCCAGCTCACCCCAACGCTCAAACTCAGGCGTGCCGTGGTGTCCAAGGAGTTCGCCGCTGAGATTGAGGCACTGTACGCCCCGTGAGTGGCGATACGAGTCATGACTCGTATCGCCACTCACGGGCTGCGCAGCAGCAACTCGTTGATCTGCTGCTGGCGACGGGACCAGTCCCAGTCCCGCTGCATCCAGCGCCTCCCGCGCCGGCCCATCGCCGCGGCGCGCTCCGGATCGGCAAGCAGCGTCGCGAGGGCACTGGATACCGCCGCCACGTCACGACCGTTGACCAGCTCACCGGTCTGGCCGGCGCGGACCGTCTCCCGCGCCCCCCCAGCGTCCCCCACCACCAGCGGCAAGCCGGTCGCCGAAGCCTCGAGGAACACCAGGCCGAGCCCCTCGACGTCCAGCCCGTGACCACGAGTTCGGCAGGGCATCGCGAAGACGTCGCCGGCGGCGTAATATGCCGACAACTCCGACCACGGCACTGCTCCCGCGCACATCACGGCACCCGCGACACCACACGACTGCGCCAGCCGGTGCACCGCTGCTCGCTGGGGTCCGTCGCCGACGAGCAGCAGCGTGGCCCCTGGCACCTGGCGCTGGATCGCGGGTAACGCTCGCACCAGCATGTCCTGCCCCTTGCGAGCCACTAGCCGGGACACGCACAGCACGACCGGGGCGTCTCCCAGCCGGTGGCGGCGTCGGATCTCCGCGCGCGCGCCGGGATCTGGTCGGAACGCCGCGCAGTCCACGCCGGGGGGAAGGAGTTCCAGGGCAGCCCGGGGACCGAATGCCGAAGCGATCCGGCGGCGGGTGTACTGGCTCACGGCAGTGACCACATCGGCATCCGCGCCGATCCGGCGAAGCGCCAGGCGGCCAGGGGGCAGCATCGACCAGCCCACCTCATGTCCGTGGCTGCTGGCCACCACCCGTCGTACCCCAGCGCGGCGCAATGCCGGGCCGAGCAGGGCCAGCGGGGCGGCTGCGCCGAACCACACGGTGTCGCAGTGCAGTTCCCGTAGTAGCCCGATGGCCCGCCGAAGTACTCCCGGCGTGGGAAGCAGAAGGGGTCCGGGATGGCGGAAGACCGGGAACGGCAATCGTGCATCGAAACTCGCCGCTTTCGGCCAGTCCGGTGCGTAGACGGCGATCTCGCCCGCAGGCAGCGTCAGAGCCAAGTGGTGCAAGTAAGTCTGGATGCCACCGGGCCGGGGCGGGAAGTCGTTACTGACTAGCAGGATCCGCGGCACCCGTCGGAGGGTAGCCGTGAGGTCACCAGGAGTTCGCGGCTGGTGCCGCTCAGCCGATCCGGCGCTCAGCCGATCCGGCTCAGGGCGGAGACTTGGCTCCAGGGCACCCCGACAACCTTCACCACGTCGCCGCTCTGGGGCGCGTTCACGTAGACGCCGTCACCGACGTAGATGCCGATGTGGCTAATCGGAGAGTACAACGCGATGAGGTCGCCAGGTTGCAGCTCGGAGCGGCTGACACTGCGACCCATCCGCGCTTGCTGCTCGGCTGAGTGCGGCAGACCAGGCATCCCGGCCTGCTCAAAGGCCCACTTCACCAATCCCGAGCAGTCAAACGTGATCGGGCCCTCGCCACCCCAGACGTACGCCGAGCCCTGCTTACTCAGCGCGGCGCGCGCCGCGTTGATCGCGGTACCAGCGCCGACCAGGTTGATCGGGAAGTGGGTGTTTCCACCGGACAGGTAGGCGGCCCGCTCCTGGCGGGTCAGCTCCGCGAAGCGCTTGGTGACCACCTGAATCTGACGATCCATCTCCCCGCGGGCCTGGGCCAAGTCGTCTTCGAGTCGCGCCGCGTCGCGCTCAGCTTGGTCCACCCGCGCCGCGGCGTCGCTGGCCGACCGCTCTGCCTGCTGGGCCTGAGCGACAGCACCGGTGAGACGATCCAAGGCCTGCTTGCTGTCCGCCGCAAGCATGTCCAGCGCCGACAACTGGTCCAGGAAGTCCTGGGGGGAGTCACTGACCAGCAGAGCGGACAGTCGAGACAGGCGCGCACCTTGGAATGAGGCGTTGGTCAGCCTGTCGACCTGACCGCGGTACTGACTCTGGACAACCTTGGCGCGCTCCACGGCTGCAGCGGCAGCGTTCACCTCTACCCTGGCGCGCTCCAGGTCGGCACGGCGGGCGTTCAACTGGTCGTGGGCGTAGTGCCACCTTTCGGTGAGAACCTCAGCCTGTCGGTTCAGATCGGCAAGCTGCTGGGCGGCGGTGGAGGTGTCTCCGGGCAGCACGGGGTCGGCGGTCGCCGTAGCGGGTATCAGAGTCACCAGAACGACCACGGTTGCGGCGGTCACGGCTGCTGAGACACTGAGCTTCAGGATGTTGGGCTTCAGGATGCTGGGCTTCAGATAGTGCGACGACACGTCGTGGCTGTCTCCTCTTCCCTTAGACCGCCTCACCGGGTTGAGCTGGCGGGTTCGGGCCACAAGCGGACCAGCCCTACCGGATGAGCACGAGTGCCACCCAGATTCACCCACGAAGAAGCGTCCCCGGCCCGGCTGCCCGACGCAGCCGATTCGGCAGCGGCCTGTGTTGCTGCCCCACTCGGGGAGGCACCTCCCGCCAGGCCGGGGGAAGAGTACGAAAGGTGACCGACGCTGTCACCCCTTATGCGCCGACGATGGGACGAATCGACCACCGCGCACGGTGGACGTCACCGCAAGCCGGAGCAGCATCGCCCCCACCGATCAGCTCACCTGTCGTCTAGACCGCTCACCACCGTCCGCATACCGCTCAGCGCCCCTGCGCAGCTGAGCATCAGCATCGGCCGCTCGCGCTACTCGACGCCCTTCGCGGCGATCTATCAGTTGCAGACGTGGCACCATGCCAGCGTTGGCCAAGGTGTCCAGCGCCCGTCGTTCAGCGCCATCCAGTTCGACACCACCCGGCGGGGCGCCGAGCAGCACGGTGATGACGCAGTCCTGGCAGGCGCTGCCACGCACCTCACAACGGTCACAATCCACGATCATGTCCGGCTCCAGTCTCGCTCGTGATCTGGTCACGACGGACGGTAGACCGCGACACCGACAATTTCGGGCACTCGCCGACTCACCCGTTGCCCAGGGCTCAGGAGCCGATGCTAGAAAGGGGGAACACCCCTGAACGGCCTGAAGCTGATCATGGAGCTGGCCGGCGCGCCGGAGATCTCCCCCTCAGAGTTGACCCAGATGCCGCTACCAGCGAGAGCGGGACAAAGTGTGGGAGGCAGCGCTCACCAGGGGGAACGTGTTCGCTGGGACGTGTGGCTAGTGATCCTCAGCGTGCTCCAATGCGCCGTGGGCGACCCCGCTCGCCCAATACTGACTCCCAGCTCGGCGCTGCCGACGACCTGCCTCCCACACTTTGTTCCGCTCTCGATGTCGACCGTGGTGACGTGGCCGGACGGGCCGACAAGCTCGGCCAGCAACGCGGCGTTGTACCCACCGGAGCCGATCTCCAAGATCTTCATTCCGGCGACAATTTCTGCTTGTTCCAGCATATGAGCCTGGACCTGTGGTGCGGAGATCGAGCTGATCGAGTTGCCGTCCGCATCTCGCTTGGTGACGAAGCCGTTGTAGCAGTGGTAGACCTCCTCCAGGTCCGCGCCCGGAGCGAACAGCTCCCGGCGGACCTTGCGCATTGCCGCCTCGACCGGCACCGAGACGATCGCGCCTTCAGCGATGAGGTCATCGACCACCTGCTTGCGCAACTGCGCTGCGCGATCAGGACTCGTGGTGTCGCCGTTTGTCTCTGGTGGCGTTGTCGTGTCGGTCACGGAGTCTTCCTAAACGTCGTACATTGCGAGGGCTGGTGACGGTTCTTCCTCGACAGAGGTGGCGAGCGAGTCGTCGTACTGTATCGACCACGTCACGCTGAGGGACGCGAGAGCATCAAGGGGGAGGCGAACCGGCGCGATGTTCCGCAACGGCGCCACAGTCCTGATCGGCGAGACGCCGACGCACCACACACCGCAGCCAACCTCATCGAATGCCAAAAAATTCTCAACCAGCTGATTCACAACAACGCGGGCTGAGCTTGCCCCGGAGGGACGCGCCCGCCGTCACCCGATCCGGCGGACCGCCGTGACGTCAGCCCACGGCACTCTGGCGACTTTGACGACATCGCCGCTTTGCGGCGCGTTGATGTAGAGTCCGTGTCCCACGTAGATGCCGATGTGGCTTACTGGCCAGTACAGCGCAATGAGGTCTCCTGGCAGCAGCCCCGAGACCACCGCAGTGCCCACTCTGGCCTGGTCAAAGGCCACCCTGGGCAGACTCACCCCGGCCTGGCGGTAAGCCCACATCACCAGACCTGAGCAGTCGAAGCTGCTCGGTCCCTCAGCGCCCCAGATATACGGTGCTCCTTGCCGGGTCAGCGCGGCCCGCAGCGCTCTGATCCCGAGGGTGTCACCGACCACGTCGAGGGGGTAGTCGATGAACCCTTCGGAAGCGTAATGGGCGAACTCCCCAGCGGTGAGCTTGCCGAGGCGTTCCTGGACGAGAGTGATCTGACGACTCATCTCGAGCCGGGACTGGGCCACATCGTTAGCGATCCGAGCGGCGTCGAGCTCAGCGACGGCTGCGCGCGTCTCGGCGTCGGTGGCAGCCAGTTGCGCCTGCTCGGTACGGGAGACCGCCGCTGCGAGCTTGTCCAGCGCCGCCCTGTTGCCCACCGCCAACACGTCTAGCGCAGACATCTGATCCATGAACTGTTGTGGCGAGTCGCTGATCAGTATCGCGGTCAGGCTGCTGATCCGTACACCCTCAAAGGTGGCGCTGGTCAGCCGATCCACCTGAGTGCGGAACGTATTCTGCGCCGCGCGGGCTTGATCAGCGATGGCCGTCGCGGCCGCTGCCTCACGGTGCGCCCGGTCCGCATCGGCCTGGCGGGCCAGCAGCCGGTCTGTGGCCAGCTTCCACTGCTCGGTGATCACCTCAGCCTGACGGCTCAAGGCACGAACCTGCGCAACGGCCCCTGCCGCGTCGTGCCCCGAAGGATTGGGGCCCAGAGGATGGGGTGCCGGAGCGGGACCGGGATCGGCAAGGGCGGGGGCTGGTGGCATGCTCAGCATGGCAGCGAAGACCACACCAGCCGCCACGCTCTGGAGGATGCGGTTCTGACGATGGGAGACCACCCGCGACTATCTCCTATTCTTGGACACCACAAGTCGAGATGCTCGGCTAGTAGCGGGAGATCACCCCGCCTATGTGGCCTAACGCCTCTTCCGGTACACGGGGCGCGGATCTTCACTCGGATGGCATCGTCGCGCCATCCGGTAGAGCGGTTTCACAGATTGGCGATTACTTTCCGTTTACACTGTGAGATGAGCCCTCAGCCCAGAAGCCACCTTGGGCTCAGCGCGCAGTCGCGGACAGTTCGACGGTCAGCCTCCTCCAGCGCTCCAGCAGCGCACCCGCAGCGCCAGAGTCAACAGCCTGAGCGGCACGCTGTGTCATTTCTCGAAGATTGCTCACGAGATCACCGGTCGAGCCACGATGCGCGGCAAGCGCCGCGCCGGCGTTAAGGAGCACGGCGTCGCGCACCGGACCGAGATCACCGGCAAGCAGGCACCGCACGGCATGGGCATTGCTCGCAACATCTCCACCACGCAGGTCCTCCCGGCGGGCTACCGGCACGCCCAGCGCAGCCGGGTCCAATTGATCACGGCGCACCGTGGCGTGATCGACCACCCAGACCGACGTGGTGGTCGTGGTGGTGATCTCGTCGAGCCCGTCGTCGCCCCGTACCACCAGCGCACTGACGCCACGGTCGGCGAGCACCTGGGCCATCACCGGCGCCATCCGTAGATCCGCGCAGCCCACCAGCCCAGCATCCGGCTGCGCCGGGTTGGTCAGTGGCCCGAGGAAGTTGAAGGCGGTGGGGATCCCGATCTCGCTGCGTACCGCGGCCGCGTGCCGCATCGCCGGATGAAACCGGGGTGCGAAACAAAATCCGATGCCCGCCTCGGCGACGCACCGGACTACCTGCTCCGGGCCGAGATCGATCACCACGCCGAGTGCCTCAAGGACATCTGCGGCACCGCACTGTGAAGACGCCGCGCGGTTACCGTGCTTGACCACCGGCACGCCAGCAGCGGCAGTCACCAGCGCCGCCATCGTGGAGACGTTGACGGTATGCGCTTGGTCACCTCCGGTGCCGACCACATCGACAGTGCGCTGGGGGATGTGTACCCGGCAGGCGTGTAAGAGCATGCCCTCGGCGAGACCGGCGATCTCCGCCGAAGTCTCGCCCTTGGCCCGAAGCGCCACCACGAACGCGGCTATCTGGGCTTGCGTGGCCGCACCAGACATCACCTGGTTCATCGCCCACGTCGTATCCGGGGCATCCAGGTCGGCGCCAATGATCAGTTGACCTAGCAGCGCTGGCCAGCTGCGGGAGCGGATCGGCGTCGCCATAGCTCTGTGACCTCAACCGTTCGCTGCCTGCCGACGCTGCGAGCGAAGCACCTCAGCCACGGTCTCGGCGGCGGCCAACGGATCCAGCGGGTGCACGATCACCGCGTCGGCCTGCGACCAGACCGCCAACCAGCGGTCGTCCCGGCGTTGCACCGCAACGATCACTGGCGGGCACCGCGCGATTTCGTTTTTGAGCTGGCGGCACAGCCCCATTCCTCCGGTGGGCTGTGCCTCACCGTCCAGGATCACCAGGTTCACCCCACCCGCGTCGACCTGGGCGAGCACCTCGGCGATCGCTCCGGCCTCGACGTAGCGCACGCGGCCGACATCGGCCGCGGGACGCCGCCCGACAGCGCTGATGATGGCCTCGCGCACTTCTGGCCGGTGGCTGAAGACCAGCACGGTGGTGGCGTCGCTCGAGGCGTTCATCTGCGTTCGAGGTCCTCAGTATTCGGTGTCCCCGGTGCCCGGCAGAGTGGCCACGCGGCCGGGCGGAGGCTGGACGTATGTCGGACATTGTGGACTTCTGGCGAGGGCGTACTGATCGTATACGGGCAATCATCCCGACGACGCGGGGCGGTGTGACGTCACTCTGCGTGCCTGCATCTAGCGTTGACGACCACCGTCGGTGTAGTCGCCGGGTGGGCCTCGTCACTCTTACGGCATCTTGTCGGCCCCAGTACAGCCGTCACCGGCACCTTTCGTCATAATGCTCGGCGTGACCTCGTCCACCCTGGCAGGGCCCGCTATCAGCCAACGGGTGCACTCGCTGAACCGGCCCAACATGGTCAGCGTCGGAACTATCGTGTGGCTGTCCAGCGAGCTGATGTTCTTCGCTGGCCTGTTCGCCATGTTCTTCACGGTGAAAGCGGAGCACGATGGGCCGTGGCCACCTGTCCTCGCCGCCACCGGGAAGCCGATCCACCTTGACGTTCCGTACGCGCTGGTGATTACGATCATCCTGGTGTCCTCTTCGTTCACCTGCCAGTGGGGCGTGTTCAAGGCCGAGCAGGGCGATGTTTTTGGGCTCCGACTATGGTACTCGATCACGTTCGTCATGGGTTTGCTGTTCGTGCTGGGAGCGTTGAACGAATACCACGACCTCATCACGGAACAGGGCCTCACTATCCCGTCGAGCGCTTACGGCACCGTGTTCTACCTCACCACCGGGTTCCACGCCATGCACGTGACCGGTGGCCTGATCGCGTTCATCTTCCTCATCGTCCGGACCAAGCTGAGCAAGTTCACACCAGCCCAAGCTACCGCCGCGATCGTCGTTTCTTACTACTGGCACTTCGTCGACGTGGTGTGGATTGGCCTGTTCGCCACTATTTACTTCTTGCGCTAAGCAGAACAAGACAGCGGGGGTAGCCGAGACCGATGACTAGCGACACACCGGGCGCCCAGTCGGGCCCCGCCCAGGCGGCGAAGCGGCCTGGGGGACATGGGCGCCTGCGTCGTCGCCGCCTGCGTCGTCGACTGTCGAGGATGCTCGCACTGGGCGTAGCATTGCTGGCCGTTGGCGGGCTGTATACGCTCTTCGCCCCGCAGCCGCAGGTTGCCCGCGCCCAAGGGAACGCCCAAGGGAGCCCAGCCCCAGGGAACCCGACCCGGGGGGATCCAACCCAAGGGAATCCGACCCAAGGGAATCCGACCCAAGGGGATCCGACACAGGTGAATCCAGCGCTGGTACGCCAGGGCGAGCAGCTCTACGACACCGCCTGCATCACCTGCCACGGCGCAAACCTGCAGGGAGTCAAGGACCGAGGGCCAAGTCTGGTCGGTGTCGGCGAGGCTGCGGTGTACTTCCAAGTTTCCACCGGGCGGATGCCCGCGTCGCGTCAGGAGGCGCAAGTTGAGCAGAAGCCCGTGACGTTCACCCCCGAGCAGATCGACGCGCTGGGCGCCTTCGTGCAGGCCAACGGTGGCGGACCGACGGTACCGAAGGCCGGCAGCCTCGCCGGCGGTAACCCGGCGTGGGGAGGCGAGCTGTTCCGGCTCAACTGCGCGTCCTGCCACAATTTCACGGGACGCGGGATCGCGCTGTCCTCCGGCAAGTACGCGCCCAGGATCCACGACGTGAACCGCCGGCAAATTTACTCCGCGATGATCAGTGGACCGCAGAACATGCCCAGGTTCTCCAACCAGCAGCTGACCCTGCAGGACAAGCGCGACGTCATCGCCTACGTGGAGTCGTTCATGAACAAGCCCAACAATCCAGGTGGCTATTTCCTCGGTGGCTTCGGACCAGTGCCGGAGGGTTTGGTCGCGTGGCTCATCGGTATGTCGGCGCTGGTCGCCGTGACGCTGTGGATCGGGGCGAAGGAATGACTACCCACCAGGAGCCACCGGGGAGGGCGGGGAAGGCGAGGGGGCCGTCAGAATACCCGGACGATACTGACCTCTCGACATCGAGCCGCGAAGAGCTGGTCCGGTTGGGATCAGCGCTGGACCAGGTGACCATCGTCCATCGGGCAGATCCGTTCCCCGTCCCTGGTACCCGGGCGGAGAAACGCACCGAGCGCAAGGTCGCGCGGTGGTTCATCATCGCGGCGCTAGCCGGCCTGGGCTTCCTGGCCGCCTACCTGTTCTGGCCCTACCAGTACGCCCCGCCCAGCACTCCGGGCGACCGGCACTTCCTTTACCAGCTCTACACGCCGATCATCGGGGCGCTGCTCGGGTTGTCCCTCTTCGCCACCGGCAGCGGGATGATCGCCTACGCCAAGGACCTGCTACCGCACGAGACCGCGGTGCAAGAGCGCCACACGGGCGCCTCCTCCGAGCTGGACCGGGTCACCACGACCGCGATCCTGGTCGACTCCGGGGTCAGCAGTGGCATCGGGCGGCGGTCCCTGATCAAGCGAACGGCCGGGATCGGGGGTGCCGTCCTCGGTACCGGAGTGGGGGTCCTCGCCCTGGGCGGCCTGATACGCAACCCGTGGAAGGGGGGAAGCCACGCCGCGCTGTGGGTGACGCCTTGGGCCTCCTATAACGGTGAGCCGGTGTTCCTGCGCTATGACGCCGAGCAGCTCAGACTTGCCCGCCCCGAGGACATGGACGCCGGCAGCATCGCCACGGTCTTCCCCTACAAGCGCTCCTGGTCGGAAAAAGAGGCCTACGATGCGATGCACGCCTCCAACAGCCCGGTGATGCTCATCCGGTTGCGCCCCGACCAGGCGGCGCAGGTGGTCCAGCGCAAGGGCCAGGCCAGCTTTCACTACGGCGATTTCTACGCATACTCGAAGATCTGCACCCACCTGGGCTGCCCTGCGTCGCTGTACGAGTCCCAGGACGCTCGGCTGCTGTGCCCCTGCCATCAGTCGCAGTTCGACATGTTGGAATACGCCAAGCCGATCTTCGGTCCGGCTACCCGGCCCTTGCCTCAGCTGCATATCGCCGTGAATGATGAAGGTTACTTCTATGCCAAGGGCGACTTCATCGAGCCCGTAGGACCAGCGTTCTGGGAGCGGAAGTCAGGATAGCTATGACGACGCCGAGCACCTCCAACGGCTTGCCAGCCAAGATGGGCAAAGCCGCCGACGAACTGGATCAGCGGCTTCACCTGGCCGCCGGCGTACGCCGGCAGATCAACAAGGTCTTCCCGACGCACTGGTCGTTCATGCTCGGTGAGATCGCACTGTACAGCTTTATCGTTCTGGTGCTGTCCGGAACGTACCTGACGCTGTTCTTCGACCCTTCCATGGAAGACGTCAGGTACAACGGGATCTACCAGAACCTTCGCGGGATCGAAATGTCCCGCGCCTTCGAGTCCACCCTCCAGCTGTCCTTCGACGTCCGCGGTGGGCTCTTCATCCGCCAGGTGCACCATTGGGCGGCTCTGCTGTTCGTCGCGTCCATCGTCACCCACATGATGCGCATCTTCTTCACCGGCGCCTTCCGCAAGCCGCGGGAGACGAACTGGAGCATCGGCGTCACCCTCGCGCTCCTGGCCGGTCTCGAGGGCCTCACCGGGTACTCCCTGCCCGACGACCTGCTCTCGGGCACCGGGCTTCGGATCATCTCAGCGATCATCATGTCCCCGCCGGTGATTGGCACCTGGTTGCAATGGGCGATCTTCGGCGGCCTGTTCCCCGGGAACCTGCTCATTCCCCGGTTCTTCATCGTCCACGTGCTGATCATCCCAGGCCTCTTGGCCGCGCTCATCGCGGTCCATCTCGGTCTGGTCTGGTATCAGAAGCACACGCAGTTCCCCGGAGCAGGGCGCACCGAGCGCAATGTGATCGGTGTCCGCATCTTGCCGATCTTCGCGGCGAAATCCAGTGGTTTCGCCTTGGTCAATATCGGTGTGATCTGCATCCTGGCGGGGTTGTTCCAGATCAACCCGATATGGAACTTCGGTCCGTACAACCCGTCCCAGGTCTCAGCGGCCTCCCAGCCCGACTGGTATGTCGGTTGGCTGGACGGCTCCGCCCGGCTGTGGCCCTCCTGGGAGCTTTACCTGGGCAACTACACGATCCCCGCCTCGTTCTGGCCGACGATGGTGATTCCCGGCACCATGTTCGCCCTAGCAATGGCCTACCCCGCCATCGAGCGCAAGCTCACCAAGGACAACGCCTCCCACAACCTGCTGCAGCGCCCCCGGGACGTCCCGGTCCGAACTGGCTTGGGCATGATGGCCCTGTCGTTCATGTTCGTGCTGCTGCTCTCGGGTGGCAACGACGTCATCGCCTACACGTTCGACATTTCGCTGAACGCCACCACATGGGCGGGCCGCATCTTGTTGCTGTTGTTGCCCCCGATCGCGTACTACGTCACCTACCGGATCTGCCTGGGTCTCCAACGCGCCGACCGAGCGATCCTCGAACACGGGATCGAAACCGGCATCATCAAACGGCTGCCCCACGGTGAGTTCATCGAGGCTCACCAGCCTCTGGGAGATGTTGACGAGCATGGTCATCCTATCCCGCTGGAGTACCAGGGTGCTCGGGTGCCCAAGCGGATGAACCAGCTCGGCTCGGCTGGTAGCCCGGTACCCGGGTCCTTGTTCAGACCGGACCCTTCCGACCAGACCAGAGCACTGGAGGATGCCCGCCAGCAGGCAGCCGGCAACGGTGTCAGTCCCGATGGCAGCATAGGTCAGAAGGTGGCCGGCCGGCCGCAACAGCCCAGCGACTAAGTCCTAGTCACTCCGGCTTGGGACCGATGTGGTACTCGAAAACCAGCCCGGCGACAGCGCCGAGCAGCAGTACGAGACCCATCGCAACCATCCACCATTGACCGAAGGCCAAGGCAACCCCGACAGCGCTCGCCGCCAGTGCCACACCGAGTGGCCAGTAACTGCCGGGCGAGAAGAAACCCATATCCCCGGCGCCGTCAGAAACCTCAGCCTCGACGTTGTCCTCGGGGCGCATCCGGACTCGCCGGGAGACGAACCTGAAGTAGGTACCGATGATGAGAGCCAGCCCACCAGTCAGCGTCAGGGCTGCCGACCCCACTGGCTCACCACGCGACCACAGACCGTAGACCACTGCGGACACGAAGAAGAACGCCGTGATGATCTCGAAGATCCGCGCCTCGACCTTCATGGTGCTGCCTCGCTCTCGAACCTACCGAAGGGAACGCGCTCAATACGGGAAGGTTAGGGGCTCCCCTGGGTCTGACGGGCCGCGCGGACGGTACGGCCGGTGCCGCTGTACGGGAAGGTGGTCACTGCCTTGGGTGCGCACAGCGGACCGCAGTTCAGCGTCGTGAGCGCCTCACCGGCGGTATACGCTCGGTTGGTCTGCGGGTTGGTCGCAGACCGCAGGGCCAGGTACCGGTCAAAGAGATCCGGCGGCAACGCGCGGAGCTCGAAGTTCATCATTGAGTGGTAGGTGCCACACAACTCGGCGCAGTGGCCGACAAAAGCTCCTGGACGCTGTATCGTGGTCTGGAACACATTATCGGTATCGTTTTTCTCCGGGTCCGGGAAGACGTCACGCTTGAAGAGAAAATCTGGGATGTAGAACGAGTGCACCACGTCTCTGGACCTGAGATGGTACTCCACAACACGATTGGTCGGCACCACCAACAGCGGGATCGTCGTGGTCGAGCCGACGGTGACCACCGGTTCACCGTCCTGGGCCAGCCGGACATGGTAAACACCATTCATGTCCGGTTTGTTCTGCAGGTACTGGAAGTCCCAGTTCCATTGAAAGGCGACCACTCCTACACGTAGGTCGGGTTTGTTCACTTTGGCGTCAACGAAGTCCTGCGTCGTGACGGTGAAGTAAAAAAGTACACAAACAATGACGAACGGGATGACTGTATAGATGATCTCCAATGGGACGTTGTACTGGAACTGGCGGGGCATCTTGTCGGATTTTTTGCGGTGGAAAGTGACTGTCCACATAATCAACACCGCGACGATCGCCCCGATCACCAGGGCAGCTACCACCGACCAGACCCAAAATTCACGCATCCGGTCAGCCTGCGCGGTGATCCCCTGGGGCCAGCCGAGCGAGAATGCCTGAGACACCGAGCATCCGGTGGACAGGGCGGCTACCATTCCGACCAGCCCGGCCACCTTCAGGAGCCGAATCGCCCGAGAACGGACCACACTGATCACGCCTCGTTCCTCCTCCTCGCCCGATGCGGCCAGGTGCCCACTCCAGTGGAGCCTAAACCAGCGCGGGTGCCGGAGCTCGACCAGGGCGGGAGTGCTCCGTCACCGCAGGGGGCATACTGGGCCGCCGTGGGAAGGCCTCCAGGGAAGAAGGCCCCAGGGAAGGCCCCGGGGAAGACCACTGAGGAGAGGGTGAGCGCGTGTGCGGGTTGCTGGCACTACTGACCGCGCGGCAGGACGCGGCGCAGCGGGTGGCGGACGTGACCACGGCGCTGCGCTGCCAGCGGCATCGCGGACCCGACGAAACCGGGACCTGGCACGACGCCGATGTGGTGCTCGGATTCAACCGGCTGTCCATCATCGATCTCGAGCATTCCCACCAACCGCTGCACTGGGGGCCGCCGGGCGCGCCGCAGCGCTACACAATCCTGTTCAATGGGGAAATTTACAACTACATCGAGCTGCGTGAGGAACTTCAGCGCGAACCGTACGGCGCGAACTTTGCCACCGAAGGTGACACCGAGGTCGTCATCGCGGCGTACCATCACTTCGGGCCCGCCGCTGTACGGCGGCTCCGGGGAATGTTCGCCTTCGTCGTGTGGGACGCGCAGCTACGCGTGGCCTACGGCGCCCGCGATCCCTTCGGCATCAAGCCGCTGTTCAGCTGCGCCGGGCCGGGCGGGGTGGCGTTCGCCAGCGAGAAGAAGAGCCTGCTCGAGCTGGCTCCGTCGCTGGGAGCAGCACCAGTGCTCGACCGTCGCGCGCTGCAGCACTACCTGACCCTGCAGTACGTGCCCGAGCCGGCATCCCTGCACACCGGGATCACCCGCATTGAGTCCGGCACCTCGTTCACCCTCTCCCCCGGTGGCAAGCCGGTCACCGAGCGCTATTTCCATCCCCATTTCCGACCCCAGGCGATCCGCTCCCCCGCCGATGCCCGGATCTTGCACGACGAGATCACCGCAGTGATGCGGGACTCGGTGGCCAAGCACATGCGGGCCGATGTCACGGTCGGCGCCTTCCTGTCCGGGGGGATCGACTCCACCGCCATCGCCGCGCTGGCCCGCGAGCACAATCCGGATCTGATCACCTTTACCGCTGGCTTCGAGCGGGAGGGCTACTCCGAGGTGGACGTGGCCGCGGAGTCGGCGGCCGCGATCGGCGTCCGGCATGTGGTCCGCACCGTCTCGGCCCCCGAGCTGGTTGACGCGCTGCCACTAATCGTGTGGTACCTCGATGATCCGGTCGCCGACCCCGCGCTGGTCCCCCTGTGGTTCATCGCCCGGGAGGCGAGGGAACACGTCAAGGTGGTGCTGTCCGGAGAGGGTGCTGACGAGCTCTTCGGCGGCTACACCATCTACCGGGAACCGCTGTCGCTGGCCGCGTTCGAGAAGGTCCCGGGGGGGCTGCGCCGCGCCCTGGGCCGGATCTCCACGCGGATCCCCGAGGGGACCCGCGGCAAGGACCTGCTCCGTCGCGGCTCGCTGACGCTGGAGCAGCGCTACTACGGAAACGCACGGATCTTCCGGGACGACCAGCTGCGCGGGGTGCTGCGCGGATACGACCCCACCATCTCCCACACCGATGTCACCGCGGATCCCTACGCCGCCTCCGCCGGCTGGGATCCGGTCGCTCGCATGCAGCACGTGGACCTGTTCACCTGGCTGCGGGGCGATATCCTGGTGAAAGCCGACAAGATGACCATGGCTAACTCGCTTGAGCTCCGGGTGCCCTTCCTCGATCCTGAGGTGTTCCGGGTGGCGTCCACCATCCCGCTCGAGGAGAAGATCACTCGCGAGACCACCAAGCACGCACTGCGCCGGGCGCTGCGCAACATCGTCCCCGTGCATGTCCTGAACCGGCGCAAGCTCGGCTTTCCGGTTCCGATCCGGCACTGGTTACAGCAGGAGCTGCACGACTGGGCCCGCAGCGTCGTCGACAGCTCGGGCACCGCAGAGTTCCTGGACCTTAGGGCGGTGCACCGGATGCTCGACGAGCACCGCGCAGGCCCGCGAGATCACAGTCGACGGATCTGGGCGGTGCTCGTCTTCATGCTCTGGCACGGCATCTTCGTCGAGCAGCGAATCGCCCCTGTCGTGCCCGAACCGCGCTACCCCGTGCAGGTGTAGTACCTCAGTTGAACCCGACCGCTAGTTGAAGGAGTCCCCGCAGGCACAGGAACCCCCTGCGTTGGGGTTGTCGATGGTGAAGCCCTGCTTCTCGATCGTGTCCACGAAATCGATCAAAGCACCCTGCAGGTAGGGCGCGCTCATCCGGTCGACAACAACGGTGAGGCCGTTGAAGTCTCGCCGGGCATCACCGTCGAGCGTGCGTTCATCGAAAAAGAGCTGGTAACGCAGCCCGGCGCAACCACCCGGCTGCACCGCAATGCGCAGGCACATGTCAGTCCGACCCTCTTGGTCGAGCAGCGCCTTCGCCTTGGCGGCAGCGGCGTCAGTGAGCTCGACACCATGAGTGGGCACCTGGGTGTCGGCGATGTTCTCGACGGTCATAACTCTCCCTGGGATCGGCGCTCGGCTCGGACGGGCTTTCTCTAACTCTACGCGAACGCCCCTGACTAACCCGTGATTCCGTACCCCCATGGTGTCACACCGGCACGGGGCCTCCCGAGCCATCCCCGCTGAGACGCGCCCACGGACCCTGCCGTTGCCCTAGGCTGACCACCGTGAGGTTCTTGCGCGGCATCACCGGCCCCGGAGCCACCGAACCGGAGCCGGTGGTGGAGGGCAAACGCCCTGCGGAGGACGTCAGCCACCGCACCCACGCCGTTGGCAAGGGCAGGCCTACCCCCCGCCGCCGAGAGGCCGAGGGTCGCAAACGCGGCCCGGCGCCACCCCCACCGCGTACCCAACGAGAAGCGTTACGCCGGATGCGCGGTACCAAGACGCAACGCCGCACCGCCGCCGCAGAGCGCCGGGAACGCATGCTGGCGGGGGACCAGAAGTACCTGCTGCCGCGCGATCAGGGCCCCGTGAAGGCATACGTGCGGGACCTGGTGGATTCTCGTCCTCACCTTGCTGGTGCGTTCATGCCGCTGGCCCTGCTGGTGATCGTGGTGATCCTGGTGCCATCGCCGGTCATGCAACAGTACGTGTCACTCGTGTCGACGGCGATGCTCCTGGCGATCGTTATCGAGGGAGTCCTGCTGGGCCGGACCGTCAAGCGTCGCGTCCGCGAACGGTTCCCCCACGCCACCGAGTCCGGGGCGAGCCTGGGGTTCTACGCGATGACCCGGGCGACCCAGCTGCGCCGGCTGCGGGTGCCCAAACCCCGGGTCGGTCGCGGTGACCCGATCCCGTGAGCTCTCCCCGCCGGACGCTGGTGCTCGGTGGTGCCCGTTCAGGCAAGTCCGCCCACGCCGAGGGGCTCCTGGGGGAAGCCCAGGTGGACTACCTGGCGACTGCCCGGCGGGTGGGCGATGACGAGGAGTGGCAAGCGCGGATCACCGCGCACGTGGCGCGCCGACCACCCGGCTGGCGCACCGCCACACCAACCGACCTGCCTGACGCACTGCGCGCCGCGGGTGGCGTTCCTCCGGTGCTGGTCGATGACATCGCTACCTGGCTGGCCGGGGAGTTGGACGACGCGGGCGCCTGGGACGGCAGCGCAGCGGCGGTGCGGACCTGCCGCGCGCGGTGCGCCGAGCTGGTCTCGGCGGTGGCGGCCTGCCCGGCTCGGCTGGTGCTGGTGAGCGCGGAGGTAGGGCTGGGCGTCGTGCCGCCAACCCGTTCGGGGCGGCTGTTCCGCGACGAGCTGGGTGCGCTCAACGCTGAGCTCGCCGCGGTGTGCGACGAGGTGCTGCTGCTCGTGGCAGGGCTGCCCGTCAAACTACGTTGAGGACTGAGCACCAGGAGAGCCCGTGGAGTTCCCCAGGATCACGCCACCCGACCAGCAAGCCCACCGTGCAGCGGTGGCCCGTCACGAGCAGCTGATCAAACCAGCGGGCTCCCTAGGCCGCCTGGAGGAGCTGGGGGTATGGGCAAGTGCCTGTCAAGGTGTCTGCCCACCGCACCCCTTCGTCCGCCCGCAGGTCGTCGTGTTCGCCGGGGACCACGGTATCGCCACGCACGGGGTTTCCGCCTTTCCCAGCGAGGTCACCCAGCAGATGGTGGGTAACTTCCTGAGCGGAGGGGCAGCGGTGAACGTGCTCGCCGCGGTGGCCGGGGCCACGGTGCGGGTGGTTGATGTGGCGGTGGACTGCGACCCGGAGACCGTTGCCGGACTACCACCGATCACCCGGCACAAGGTGCGCCGTGGCAGCGGCGCGATCCATCAGCAGGATGCGCTGAGCGAGGCGGAGGTGACCCAGGCGCTGGACGCTGGGGTGGCGATCGCCGACGAGGAGGTTGACCGCGGTGCTGACCTGCTGGTCGCGGGTGACATGGGGATCGGCAACACCACCCCCGCCGCGGTGTTGGTGGCGGCACTCACCGGAGCGGAACCGGTGGCGGTCGTGGGCCGGGGCAGCGGGATCGATGACGCCGGGTGGATGCGTAAGGCCGCAGCGATCCGGGATGCGTTGCGCCGGGCCCGTCCCCTCGTTGGTGACCCCGTCGCGCTGGTGCGCACCGCTGGCGGTGCTGACATCACCGCGATCGCCGCATTCCTGGTCCAGGCCGCGGTCCGGCGCACCCCGGTGATCCTCGACGGTGTCCTCGTCGGGGCGGCAGCGATGCTCGCCGAGGAACTCGCGCCCGGAGCGCGACGGTGGTGGGTAGCCGGGCACCGCTCGGTGGAGCCCGCGCACACCTTGGCGCTGCAGCACCTGGAGCTGGAACCCATCCTGGATCTGGGGATGCGACTGGGCGAAGGTTCGGGAGCGGTGGCCGCGCTGCCGCTGGTGCAGATGGCGGTGCGGGTGCTCGCCGAGATGGCTACCTTCGCGGACGCTGGCGTCTCCGGGCCTGTCAGTGCCCACTACCCCGTCGGGTGAGCCGTGGACTGCGGCTGGCGGTGTCCTGGTTGACCGTCGTGCCGGCGCGTCCCCCCGTCCAGGTGGATCGGGACAGCGCCCGCCAGGCGCTGTACTGGGCGCCCTTGGTGGGGGCTGGATTGGGTGTGCTGACCGCGGGGCTGTTGGCTGCGCTGCACGCGCTGGGTGCTCCACCACTGCTGGCCGGGCTGGCTGGGGTGGCGGCGCTGGCCGGGCTGACGCGAGGGATGCACCTGGACGGACTGGCCGACACCGCCGACGGGCTGGGTTGCTACGGCCCTGCGCAGCGGGCGCTGGAGGTGATGCGGGACGGGACGACCGGAGCGTTCGGCGTGGTTGCTCTGGTGCTGGTGCTGGCCACGCAGGCAGCCGCGCTGGGGGCGCTTGCCCAGACCGGCCGGCTGATCCCCGTGGTGCTGGCGATGGTCGCCGGGCGGGCTGCCTTCGGCTGGTGCGCCCGGATCGGGGTGCCCCCCGCCCGGCCAGCAGGGCTGGGGGCGCTGGTGGCCGACAGCCAGCCACCCGCCCTCCCAGTGGCCTGGTCGGTCATTCTGCTGCTCGGCGGGCTGGTGGCGGTGCCCGAACGGCCCTGGCAGGGTGCGCTCGCGGTTGGACTGGCCGCTGTCGTGGTGCTGGCGGTCTCGGCGCACACTCGCCGCCGGTTCGGTGGCGTCACCGGCGACGTCCTGGGTGCCACCAGTGAGCTGACCACTACCGTGGTGCTCGCGGTCTGCGCGCTGGGATGTGACGTCAGGTGAGCGGGACCATCCAGTGGTGCGCGTCGGGGGTGACGCCGCGCTGGATCGCGGTGAGCGCGGCCCGCAGTTGGGTGGTGACGGGGCCGGGGGCGCCGCTGCCGATGGTGAACTCGCCGCTGGAGGAGGCGACCCGCCCGACCGGGGTGATCACCGCGGCGGTTCCGCAGGCGAAGACCTCCGAGATATCCCCAGCCTGGACACCCTTCTCCCACTCGTCGGTGGAGATCCGTCGTTCCTCGATGCCGAGCCCGTGGTCCTGGGCCAGGATGAGCAGGGAGTCACGAGTGATGCCGGGCAGCAGCGTGCCGGTGAGCTCAGGAGTCACCAGCCGGGCCTGTTTTCCCTCCCCGAAGACGAAGTAGAGGTTCATCCCGCCCATTTCCTCCACCCAGCGCCGCTCGACCGCGTCCAGCCACACGACCTGGTCGTAGCCCTTTTCGGCGGCTTGCTGCTGGGCCAGCAGCGAGGCGGCGTAGTTCCCGGCGAACTTGGCAGCCCCGGTACCTCCGGGGGCGGCCCGGACGTACTCGGTGCACAACCACACGCTGACCGGCTTGAGCCCGCCGCGGAAGTAGGGACCGGCCGGGGAGGCGATCAGCAGGTATCGGTAGGTGCTCGCCGGACGCACCCCAAGGCCCACCTCCGTGGCGAACAGGATGGGGCGCAGGTACAAGGAGTCCTCTCCCCCGGCGGCAGGCACCCAGGCGTTGTCGGCGCGGACCAATTCCCGCAGAGAGCCGAGGAACAGCTCGTCGGGCAACTCTGGCATCGCCATTCGGCGGGCCGAGGAACGTAGCCGAGCGGCGTTGGCCAGCGGGCGGAAGCAGGACACCGTCCCGTCGGGCTGGCGGTAGGCCTTGAGGCCCTCGAAGACAGCCTGCCCGTAGTGCAGCACCATGCTGGCCGGGTCCATCACGAGCTGCCGGTAAGGACCGATCTGCGTATCATGCCAGCCACGGCCGGCGCTCCAGCAGACCTCCACCATGTGGTCGGTGAAGTAGCAGCCGAAACCCGGTGCGGCCAGGATCTCCGCCCGCCGCTGCGGCGTCACCGGAGCGGGGTGCGGCAGCCGGGTGAACAGGAACACGGCGCTCATGACCAGCACGGTATCCCGTCGGGCACAAAAATGGTAGGACGTCCCACTACTTTACCTACTCACCTGCGCCGCCACGTCCTCGTCATGTCCCCCCACGCGGGCTGGGGCCAAGCCGCCGCAGGGCATCGCGCGGATCGAGGCGCTCAAGCCCGGCGATACCGTCGAAATCGCGATCGGGCGACACGATGACCGAGATGCCGCGCCGGAGCGCGGTCGCGGCGTGGACGGCGTCACGAACCCGTAGCGCCGGATGGGTCGCCACCAGGTTCAGGGCCAGCCGGAGCTCATCCTCACCGAAGTCGTGCAGCAGGCACAGCGCGGCAACGTCACGAGCCTGCTCACGAACGTGCGTTCCGCCGAGCCCCCGTCGGCGAAGAATGTGCGCGTATTCCTGGATCAACTCCACGCTTGCCTCGCCGGCCAGCACTCCCTGTGCCGCCAGCTGGATGAGGTGACGGCACGGCTCTCGGTACTCATGCTCGACTCCCCGGGCGTACACGAAGATCGACGTGTCAAACAAGAAACGCATTCACTCAGCCGCCGGCTCGTACATCTGCTCGATCTCTTTCTTGAGCAATGGCCAGTCCGATACCGGGATCGGCTCAGCGTCAAGTATCCGGCGCGCCGCCTCAGATCGATCAGGTCCTTCGTCGGGAAATGCCGCATCGATCGCCTCCCGGACGATGGTCGCGACGGAAGCACCTCGGCGTCGGGCAACTCGCTCAAGGCGTGCGTAGCGATCCTCGTCAAGCAAGATCTGGAGCCGACGGGTTAACGCAGACATGCTCATACTGTAGCATGCTCATGTCGGATCTTAGACTGCCGCGCTGCCGCTAGCGCACGTGGGAAGGCACGAAGGGGGGTGTGATGACCTCGCAGGGCAGCGCCCGGCCGCGGACGTCGACCTCGACGCGATCCCCCCGCGTCACGGCGGGATCGAGCAGGGCCAGCGCGATACCGGTGCGCAAGGTGGGGGAGAAGGTGCCCGAGGTGGTCTGTCCCACCGGCGCACCCGTCGTGGAGTGCACGGTCATGTGCGGCCGCGGCACCCCGCGCCCGGTGGCGCGCAGCCCGCGCAGCCGCCGGGACGGGCCGCGCTCCCGCTCGGCAAGCAGCGCCTGGCGTCCCCAGAAGGCTGGCTTGCCCCAGCCGATCGCCCAGGAGAGCCCACCCTGCAGCGGGGTGATCTCCCGGCTCAGATCCTGACCGTGCAGCGGGTAACCCATCTCGGTGCGCAGGGTGTCCCGGGCCCCCAGCCCGCACGCGCGCCCACCGAGCGGGCCGGCAGCGGCCAGCAGCGCAGCCCACAGGTCAGGCGCGTGCTCCCAGGACGGCAACAGCTCATAGCCACGTTCACCGGTGTAGCCGGTGCGCCCCACCCGCACCCGCGCACCGTCATGATGGGCATCGGTGAAGGCCATGTAGTCGATGTCGGCCACGGTCGCCCCAAGACCCAACCCCACCGCGGCGAGTAACTCAGCCGAGCGGGGCCCCTGCACCGCGAGCACCGCATACTCCTGGTGCTGATCGGTCACCGTCACCGCTGGCGGCGCCGCGGCGGCCAGCCGGTGAGCGACCTCGCTGGCGTTAGCGGCATTCGGCACGCAGAACACCTGGTCCGGGCCGACCAGGTAAGCGATCAGATCGTCCACCACGCCGCCGTCCTCGGCGCAGCACAGGGTGTACTGGGCCCGTCCCGGGCCGATCTTCGCGAGATCGGCGGAGAGGCAGGAGTTGACGAACTCGGCGGCTCCCGGACCGGTGACGCTGATCTTGCCGAGGTGCGTGACGTCGAACACGCCGACGGCCTCGCGCACCACGGTGTGCTCGGCGACGACGCCTCCACCGGGGTAGCTGATCGGCATCTCCCAGCCGCCGAATACCCCGAGGCTGGCTCCAGCCTCAACGTGAGAGGAATGCAGGGGTCCGCGGTGCGGATTGGTGCTCACGGCTGTGGAACGCTACCTCCAGGGGCAGCACTCACCACCCCCGACTGAAGCATTTCCCGCACCCGGCCCGATCAGCCCAGCCAGATCAGCAAGGAGATTACCGTGACCACCCCGACGCTGGGCCCGACGCTGGGCCTCACGGATGCCGCAGTGACTACCGCGACCGTCGATGCCCTCGTGGTGGGGACCATGTCCGGTACGGAGGGTCCCCAGCTCCTCCCCGGCAGTGAGGAGGTGGAGGCGGCCTTCGACGGGGCGCTCACCGGCCTGTTGGCGTTGCTGGGTGCCCGCGGCAAGGTCGACGAGGTGATCAAGATTCCCACCCGCGGAGCCATCAGTGCCCCGCTGCTGGTCGCCACCGGTCTCGGCGCGGTCAAGGGCCAGCCCACCAGCGAGCAAGTGCGCCGGGCCGCTGGGGCAGCCTCCCGGGCGCTGTCGGGCACCTCTCATGCGATCACCACGTTGTCCCGGATCGATCTGGCTGCCGCCGTGGAAGGCACCGTCCTGGGCAGCTATGCGTTCACCAGCTACCGGTCCCACAGCAACCAGGCCCAGAAGAACGACAAGCCACTGGGCCAGATGGACCTGTCCGTGCCGGCGGCCGACGACGGTGGGGCACGGCAGAGCCTTGCCCGGGCCCTCGCCATTGTCGAATCTGTCACGGCCGCGCGTGACCTGGTGAACACACCGCCCAATGACCTCTACCCGGCCTCGTTCGCTGATCGCGCCGTCACTATGGCGCGCTCGGCCGGGTTGCACACCGAGGTGCTCGATGAGCAGGCGCTGCGGCGGGAGGGTTACGGCGGCATCCTCGGCGTCGGCGGCGGTTCCTCGCGCCCGCCGCGGCTGGTCCGGCTGCATTACGCCCCGGCCGAGCCGAGGGCGAAGGTGGCTCTGATCGGCAAGGGGGTTACCTTCGACACTGGCGGGATCTCGATCAAGCCGGCGGCGAAGATGGAAGAGATGACCATGGATATGGCGGGCGCGGCGGCGGTCATCGTCACCGCGGTGCTCGCCGCCCGGCTGGAGCTGCCGGTGGAGGTGATCGCCACCGTGCCGATGGCCGAGAACATGCCCTCGGCGACCGCCTACCGACCCGGGGACGTCCTCACGATGTACGGCGGCACCACCGTCGAGGTGCTCAACACCGATGCCGAGGGGCGGCTGATTCTCGCCGACGCGCTGGTCCGCGCCGCGCAAGACGCTCCGGACTATCTCATCGATGCCGCCACCCTGACCGGTGCCCAGGTCGTTGCGCTGGGTAACCGCACCCCGGGAATCATGGGCACCCCGCAGTTCCGCGACCGGGTCACCGCGATCTCCCAGGAGGTCGGGGAGAACGGGTGGGCCATGCCGCTGCCCGAACACCTGCGGTCGGATCTGGATTCCAAACTCGCGGACATCGCCAACGTGGCGAGCCACCGCTGGGGCGGCATGCTCGCCGCCGGGGTGTTCCTGTCCGAGTTCGTCCCCGATGACATCCCCTGGGCTCATCTGGACATCGCGGGCCCGGCCTACAACGCCGGCTCGCCGTGGGGGTACACCGGCAAGGGCGGCACCGGGGTACCGGTACGCACCCTGGCCGCAGTCCTCGCCGACATCGCCGAACGGGGCTGATCCTTAAGGCTCGTCACGTTCGCGCCGCGCGCGCTGGCGGGCGGTGTAGTCCCGCATTCGTTGCGGGTAGCCGACCAGAGAGACGTCGTAGACCGGGATGCTCAGTCGCTTGCCCAACCGCCGGGCTCCTTGGCCACCGTTGATCCTGCGGCGAGTCCACTCACCGTCGTGTGCCACCAGCACAACAGTGGTCTCGGTGACCGTGGTCCGGGGCTCGACAAACGCCTCCACTCCCCGATGGGACGCGCCCCACTGCTCGAGGTAGTCCAGGTCCGCGTCGGAGGCACCACGCCTCATCCCGGGGCGCTGCCTGCCCAGGAGCCGGTCCAGCACACCCACCTCGGCACCTCCTCCGCCACCGGACTTCCCGGCGGTCCTGCCAGCTCAACGTACGTGCCAGGGCAACTGCTCCGCAGCACCGCGGGCTCGCCCAGGTCGTCGGCGCACCGGGTGTGATGACAAGATGGCCGTGGTGTCCAACCCACGTTACCGACGTTTGTTCCAAGGAGCGTCTGAAGTGACCAGCACGTCAGCGACCAGCAGGTCAGCGACAGATCCCTCCGCCGACCTGGTGATCCTCGGTGGCGGCTCGGGCGGTTACGCCTGCGCGCTGCGCGCTGCCCAGCTGGGTCTGTCCGTCGTCCTGGTGGAGAAGGACAAGCTGGGCGGCACCTGCCTGCACCGCGGCTGCATCCCCACCAAGGCGCTGCTGCAAGCCGCCGAGGTGGCCGACGCCGCTCGGGACGGCCACCAGTTCGGGGTGAAAACCGCGCTGGAGAGCATCGACATGGCGGGGGTCAACAAGTACAAGGACGGCGTCGTCGCCAAGATGTTCAAGGGCCTGCAGGGGTTGGTGTCCTCCCGGGGAATCAGCTATGTCGAGGGCACCGGCAGGTTCCTGGCCCCGAACGTCGTCGCCGTCGACGGGCAGCGCTACACCGGGCGCGCCGTCGTGCTGGCGACCGGTTCCTATGCCAGATCCCTGCCCGATCTGGAGATCGGCGGCCGGTTCATCACCAGTGACCAGGCGTTGACTCTGGACTACCTGCCGCAGCGTGTGGTGGTGCTGGGCGGCGGCGTGATCGGAGCCGAGTTCGCCAGCGTGTGGCGCTCCTTCGGCGCCGAGGTGACCATCGTGGAGGCGCTGCCCCGGCTGCTGCCGACCGAAGACGACTTCTGCTCCAAGCAACTGGAGCGAGCATTCCGCCGCCGCGGGATCACGTTCCGGACCGGGGTGCGCTTCACCGGCGCGAACCAGTCCGACTCCGGGGTCACGGTGAGCGTGGAGTCAGGGGAGCAGTTCGAGGCCGATCTGCTGCTGGTCGCCGTCGGCCGGGGGCCGAACACCGCGGACGCCGGGTACGCCGAGGCCGGCGTACGGATGGAACGCGGCTTCGTACTCACCGACGAGCGGCTACGCACCAACCTCCCCGGGGTATACGCACTAGGGGACATCGTGCCCGGGCCGCAGCTGGCGCACCGCGGATTCGCCCAGGGCATCTTTCTCGCCGAGGACATCGCTGGGCGCAACCCGACCCCCATCGACGAGGACGGCATCCCGCGGGTGACCTACTGCGAACCGCAGGTGGCCTCGGTCGGGCTCACCGAGGCGCAGGCCAGGGACCGGCACGGTGAGATCGAGACGGTGACTTACGACTTGGCTGGCAATGGCCGCAGCCAGATCTTGCAGACCAGGGGCGCGATCAAGCTGGTACGCGCCAAGAACGGCCCAGTCCTGGGGGTGCACATGGTCGGCGACCGAGTTGGCGAACTGGTCGGTGAGGCCCAGCTGATCGTCAACTGGGAGGCCTATCCGGAGGATGTCGCGGCGCTGGTGCATGCCCACCCGACGCAGAACGAGGCGCTCGGCGAGGCGCATCTCGCCTTGGCCGGCAAGCCACTGCATGCACACGGCTGATTGCCGCATACCGTCTACAACAGGCCACCCCCACGAACCCCCACAAGACCCAGGGAAGACGAGGAGTCGAGGCAACAGATGGCATACTCCGTGGCGATGCCTGCGCTCGGTGAGAGTGTCACTGAAGGGACGGTGACGCGCTGGCTCAAACAGGAAGGTGACACCGTCGACGTCGACGAACCCTTGGTCGAGGTGTCCACCGACAAGGTCGACACCGAGATCCCCTCCCCCGCGGCCGGCGTGTTGCAGCGGATCGTGGTGCCCGAAGACGAGACCGTCAAGGTCGGCGCGGAACTCGCTGTGATCGGTGAATCCTCTCCTCAGGCTGAAGCCCCCCAGCCCCAGTCGACGGAGCCCCAGTCGGCGCAGCCCCGGCCAGTGCCACCCGCGCAGCGGCCGGCCACCCCGCCCCGCGCGGGCTCCGGAACACCCGTGACCATGCCTGCGCTGGGTGAGAGCGTCACCTCCGGCACGGTCACCCGATGGCTTAAGCAGGTCGGTGACCCCGTCGACGCGGACGAGCCGCTCGTCGAGGTATCCACCGACAAAGTAGACACCGAGATCCCCTCCCCCGTCGCTGGCACCGTGCTGGAGATCGTCGTACCGCAAGACGAGACCGTCCCCATCGGCGCTGCCCTGGCCATGGTCGGTGACCGCGACGTCGCGACGTCGCCGCCTGCGCCAGATCAGCCCGAGCGGCCCACCGAGCCTGCTCCAGCATCCGAGCGCGCTCCAGCATCCGAGTCCGGCGAGCCGCTCAGGGAGCACAGCGGCGCGCCGTACGTCACGCCCCTGGTGCGCAAGCTTGCGGCCGAGCACGGTATCGACCTGTCGTTGGTCCAGGGCACCGGGGTTGGCGGCCGGATCCGCAAGCAGGACGTGCTCGCCGCCGTCGAAACGCCCGAACCCGAGCCAGAACCACAGCCCGAGCCGCTGGCATCGCAGCCACTGCCACCATCACAGCCCCCGATGCCGGCCATGCCCGCACCAGAGCAGCAACGGCCGGCCGCCGTGGCGCCGCGTTCGGTCCAACCTACGGCGAGGGCCGCCGAGCTGCGCGGCCGGACCGAGAAGATGTCCCGGATGCGCAGCGTCATTGCCAAGCGGATGGTCGAGTCGCTCCAGATCTCCGCGCAGCTCACCACGGTGGTCGAGGCCGACATCACCCGTCTCGCGCGGCTGCGCGATCGGGCCAAGCGGGACTTCGAGGCCAGAGAGGGCGTCAAGCTCTCGTTCCTGCCGTTCTTCGCCCAAGCCACCGTGGAGGCGCTCAAGCAGCACCCCAAGGTGAACGCCTCGATTGACACCGAGAAGGGTGAGATTACCTACCACGGCGCTGAGCATCTCGGTATTGCCGTGGACACCGAGCGCGGCCTGCTAGTGCCAGTGATCCACGACGCGGGTGACCTCAACATCGCCGGCCTGGCCCGGCGGATCGCCGACCTCGCCGAGCGGACCAGGACGAACAAGATCACCCCGGATGAGATGAGCGGCGGCACGTTCACCCTCAGCAACACCGGCTCGCGCGGGGCGCTGTTTGACACCCCGATCATCTTGCAGCCGCAGGTGGGGATCCTCGGTACCGGTAGTGTGGTCAAGCGACCGGTGGTGCTCTCCGGCGAGGACGGAGACACCATCGCGGTTCGCTCGATCACCTACCTGGCGCTGTCCTACGACCACCGGCTGGTGGATGGTGCCGACGCCGCACGATTCCTCAACACCATCAAACAACACCTCACTGACGCCGCCTTCGAACGCGACTTAGGGCTTTAGAAACGGGGGGCGCGCCTGTCCGGGACGCCGCCGCAGCTCACCTTGTTATTTTCTCGTTACGGCAACTCGTCTGTTCCCAGGTTCGGGTCCAGAACACGTAGCGCGGCGGCGGCCCCCGCCGTGGAGATTGCCCGTATCGTCGGTGGTGATGCCGCAGGGGGTGATCGTGGCCCACATCTTCATCAGTTATGCCACTGCGGACCGGCCCGTCGCCGAGGAGATCGCGGAGTGGCTGCGGGCAGCGGGTCACGAGCCGTTCCTCGACCATGACCTTCATGACGGGATTGGTGTTGGTGAGGACTGGAGGCAGCGCTTATATCGCGAGCTGCGCCAGGTTGATGCGGTTCTTGGCGTGGTGACGTCGTCATTTGTGGCGTCGAACTGGTGTTCTGCTGAGGTGGGAATCGCCGATGCACTGGGGTGCCGGCTGATGCCGGTGCGCGCGGAGGCCGGTGTGGTGCATCCGCTGATGTGGGATCTGCAGTACGCCGACTACCAGGCCGACCCCGACCAAGCCCGGGAGCGGGTGTTGCAGGCCATCTGGCTGCTGGAGGACGGTGCGGGGACGTGGCGGGAGGGCGAGAATCCCTTCCCGGGGTTAGAGGCCTTCACCGCAGCGTTCAGTCGAGTGTTTTTCGGTCGCGCGACGGAGGCCCGCGAGGTCGGTAACCGGTTACGCGCCAGGGGCGGCAGCGGGGGACTGTTGGCCCTTGTTGGGCCTTCGGGGTGTGGGAAGTCCTCGCTGCTTAACGCCGCGGTGGTGCCGCTGCTCGGTCGTGATCCGCTGCCCGAGCTGGCCCGGGTGTTGGCTGTTACGGCGACCCGGGTGGGGTTGGGGTGGTCGGCTAGCGAGGTGCGGGGCGTGCTGGAGGGTGGGGCCGATGGTTTACGGCGGGTGGCGGATGATCTGTTAGCGGCCGGCCCGGCCACCCACCAGGGGCTGGTGGTGCTGATCGATCAGGCTGAGGAGTTGTTCACCCGAACACCCCCGCAGGCCCGGCAGCGATTCGCTCACCTGCTGGGTGAGGCTCTTGCCGGCCCCGTGCAGATGGTCGCGGCGATGCGTTCGGAGTTCCTCCCCCTGATTGGCCACACCGACGCGGTACTTGGGGTGGCGTTTTCCCCCGACGGACACACCCTAGCCACCACCAGCAACGATCAGACCGTGCGGCTGTGGGACCTCAGCGACCGAAACCAGCCCCACCCGCTGGGCGCACCCCTGATTGGCCACACCGACGCCGTGTACGGGGTGGCGTTTTCCCCCGACGGCCACAACACCCTGGCCACCACCAGTTTCGACCGGACCGTCCGGTTGTGGGATCTACCCCGCCTTGAGGCATTCCACGGCGATGAGGTGCACGAAGCCTGCCTCCGAGCCGGCGGACCGCTCGACAAACCAACCTGGGACCAGTACGCCCCCGGTCTCAGCTACCAAGACACCTGCGCAAACCGCTGACTCAGCACCTACGCTCTCGCCGCACGTGTGCCGCACCAGGATTACCCAACCAACCTCGACGTCGGCGATCGGTGCACGTGTCAGGATGATTCGGCGTCGTCGCGGGTTGAGCTTGGCTGTGGTGGCGGGGCTCGCCAAGATCACTAAGCAGTACCTGTCCCCGCTGGAACGGGGCCAGCGTGGTTTCAACCGGCGCGGCCTGATCGAGGACCTGGCCAACGCTCTGGGCTGCTCAGTGGCGGACCTGACCGGCCAACCCTACCTCCCGCCCGACCGGACGTCGGCTGACGCGTTGACGACGCTGCCGAGTATCCGGCTGGGCGCTCAACGACTTCGGTCCCCTGGAGGTACCAGATCTGACGCCGCGCCCACCAGAGGAGTTGGCGAGCCTGGCTGAGCGGGCCAATGAGAGTTGCAGCCAAGCCGACTACACTCTGGCCGGTCACGAGGTGGGTGGTCTGCTCACGGAGTCACAGGCCAGCGCCTTGACCGTGGTTTCGGCCGAACGGGATCAGGCATTCACCACTGCGGTGACCGCGTGCTTCGTCGCCGGGGTGGTGTCCAGCCGCGCTGGCAACATCGACTTGGCGCTCACCGCGGCACGAAGGGGGTACGACCTCGCGCGGCAACACGGCGATCCGGCACTGGTTGGGTTCGCGTGCTGGTACTGGGCGTGCGAGCACGGGCGCACGGAGCAGGGCGCACACGGTGCTGTCGCAGGGGATCGACAATCTGACACCCGTGGTGCACTTGTCGGCTGTGGACACGCTGCCCGCAGAACTGGTCGGCATGATGCATCTTCAGCAAGCACGAACCGCAGCACGAGAGCGACGCGCGGACGACACGCACGCGCATCTCGACGAAGCGGCGAAGCTCGCGGAGCGGGTGGGTGAGTGCAACGGGATGCGACAGCACTTCGGGCCCACCAACGTCGCCGCGTGGCGGGTGTCGATCGGAGTGGAGCTAGCCGAGGGCGCCCACGCCTACGAACACGCCAGGACTCTCCCGATCGACATTGATGTGCTGGGCAGCCGTGAACGGCCATCGTCGCTGCACTTCGACCTTGCCCGTTTGCTTGCGCAAGAGGAAGGTCCCCGCGATGGGGATGCAATCCGGCACCTGGACACAGCCGACCGGATTGCGCCACAGCGGATCCGCAACGACCCGATCGCCCGGGAACTCCTCCTCGCTCTGGACCGCCGGGCCCCACGCCGGGTGTGGGAGCTGGACAGCCTACGTAACCGCTTTGGTATCTGATCACCTGCGCCCGGCGCACCCATCTGGACAGCCAGTCAAGATCCATCGATACAATCAGACCCGATTCCGCGAGTAGCGGCGTGAGGTGATCTTCAGTCTCGTTTGTTGATCTTTTGGTGGTTGTTTTCGGGTGGTGGGCAGGCTGGGGGCCCGAGTGTCGCCTCGGGTGGCGGGTTCCGGGGTGCGCAGGGCGTGGTGGC
>JAFATA010000023.1 GCA_019244165.1 Pseudonocardiales bacterium
AACCGTAACGAACCAAGCTCCCGCTCACCCTCACCAACCGACACCCGCACGCAGCCTCCTCCATGAACTGCGTGAGTCCTACCGGTCACCAACCAGCCGACGCCCCCACCACCTCGGCGTGTCGCCCCATAGTCCGGTCAATAGATATTCGTGACATGAAGGATGCTACTCAGCAACCCGTCGATGGATCCGCCCTGTCGTGGGTCGGCGGTCTGCGGGGGAGACTCCTTGAAGGCGGCGTTGCCCATGCTTGCACCCTTGGCGTCAGGTCGCGGTGCCGGGGAGTCTGCTGGGGAGGTTCTGGAGCCGGCTGGTCGCACTGGAGTTGATCCCACTGGAGTTGATCCCACTGGGACGGAGGCCTTCGGAGCGATAGGGGCGCTTTGCCGTGGTGCCGACTGCACCGGCGCTCGCCGCACGGGGAGATCTTTGAGGGACGAGCCCCACTGGGGGGTTGCGCCTGGCGTCCAGGGAGCGGCCTGTCCGGGACCTGCCTGTGTTGGACCTGAAAGCGATGCCGCGGAACTCGCGGTGGGTAGTTGTTGCGGTTCCGCGACGATCGGGCTGGCCGAGGGTTCGACGATCGATTCCGCCTCACCGCCGGCGAGCAGCGGCGAGCTGCCGTGCAAAACGGTGGCGGAAAGCGTCACGGCAGATCCGGCGAACAGCGCCCCCAGAGTGCGTGCCGTCGGCCTCCGCGAGTTGGGCGACGCGGACGAATAGCTAGCGACCATCGGTCAAGCACGCTCCCTTTCGCGATTCACGGACCCGACCTAGGGCCCGCCACCAAGTGTGGTCGAGACTGTATCGTGCGTGATCGACGATTGGTGGGATGTGCCCGCGATTTGCAGACGTTGCGGCCAGATCAGCGTCCAAGGGCCGTGCGGATGGCCATGGTGTTCGGTGCCACAGGGGCTCGCAGTCCCAGGTGGTCTTCCACAGCGTCCAGGGTCTTGAGCCCGTCGCCAGTGATGAGCAGGACGGTTTCGGCGTCGGGATCCAACCGGCCATCCTCGACGAGCTTTTTCGCGCAGGCCACCGTTACTCCTCCGGCGGTCTCGGCGAAGATTCCTTCGGTGCGGGCCAGCAGCCGGATCCCCTCGACCACCTCCTCGTCGGTGGCATCCTCGATCGCGCCGCCCGTGCGGCGGACAGTGTCCAGCGCATAGGGGCCGTCGGCGGGTGCACCGATCGCCAGCGAGCGAGCGATGGTGTCCGGTCGGACCGGCACGACCACGTCGCGGCCGGCTTTGAAGGCTGCAGATACCGGTGAACAGCCGCTAGCCTGTGCCCCGAACACTCGATACGGCGCGGGCTGCACCAAGCCCAGTTCGCTGAGCTCCCGAAACCCCTTGTCCACCTTGGTCAACTGGGAACCAGATCCGATGGGTACGACAACCTGGTCGGGCAGCCGCCAACCGAGCTGCTCGGCGACCTCATAACCCAGCGTCTTGGAGCCCTCGGCGTAGTAGGGGCGGACATTGACGTTGACGAATGCCCAGTCCTCGTGTTCTGCGGCGAGCTCGGTGGCGAGCCGGTTGACGTCGTCGTAGGTGCCGTCCACCGCGATCAGCGCACCGTCGTAGACCGCTGTGGTGAGCACTTTGGCTCGTTCCAGCGAGGAGGGGATGAGCACCACCGACTGCCAGCCGGCGCGGGCGGCCGCAGCGGCTACCGCGTTGGCGAGGTTGCCGGTCGACGGGCAGGCAAGGACGCTAAAACCGAGCTGCCGAGCGGCGGCCAGCGCGACCGCGACCACTCGATCCTTGAAGGAGTGCGTTGGGTTGCCGGTGTCGTCCTTGACCCACAATCGGCGCATCCCCAGCGCCTTGGCGAGTCGCTCGGCGTGAATCAGCCGGGTCAGGCCGGGCTGGGTGTTCGGGTATTCATCGACGTCGTCCGGCACGGGCAGCAACCTGCGATAACGCCAGATCGATCGGGGCCCGGACTCGATGTCCAAACGGGTGATGCACTCGAAGTCGTAGCCAACCTCCAGCGGCCCGAAGCACTCGGCACAGGCGAACTCCGCAGCCAGTGGTGCACCGAGCCCACATTCCCGGCACACCAGCTGGCGCGCAGGCCCCAGGCCTAGCTCAGAGGTGGTCCCGGTACTGATCGTGCCTGTGTTGATCGTTTCTGTGTTGATCGTGCTCGTGCCGAGCGTGCCGGTCATCGCGAGGTCCTCTCCTCATCTCTCCCGCACGGCGGGTCGGAATTGGCACCGTGATCGCTAGTGGCCTCGCGGTATGCGGTCGTGCGCGTCAGCCAGCGTCGGTTGCCGGGGCTTCGTCGGGCCGATCCCTCTGCCCCTCTGGATGAGCTGTATTCGGTTGTGCTCTTCACCGTACGGCAGTCGGTACCGGCTGCCAACCAAGTCCACGATGCGGGAAGGGCGCGAGCGGCTTGCGGGCCGATGCGAGGATAGCCGGCGTGAGCTCCCTGACGGTCGCCTCCGCGTCGCTGTACCTGATCCTCGGCGAGGAGGAACTGCTGGTCGAGCGTGCCGTGCAGGGTGTGGTAGCGGCGGCGCGGCAGACCGACCCGCAGACCGAAGTGCGCCGGGTGCGCACCACCGACCTGGTGGTCGGCGAGCTTGACGAGCTGGTCAGCCCGTCGCTGTTCGCCCACAGGCGGGTGGTGGTACTGGATGGCGCCCACGAGGCGGGTAAGGACATGACCAATGCGGTCCTGGACCATGCGCGCAATCCAGCGGGGGACACTGTTCTCGTCGTGGTGCACGCGGGGGGCGGCCGCGGTAAGGCGCTGCTCGACGGGCTGCGGGCGGCCGGTGCCGTGGTCACCGAATGCCCCCGAATCACCCGCTTCGAAGACCGGGCGCGCTTCGTACGCGAGGAGGTCCACCGCGCCGGTGGGCGGATCAGCGCCGGCGCGGTCACCGCCCTGATTGATGCAGTCGGTTCCGACCTGCGGGAACTTGTCTCGGCTGCGGCTGCGCTGAGCACCGACAGCGGCGGGGAGGTCGATGAGGCCGCGGTGCGCCGCTATTACCGGGGCCGTGCCGAGGTCACCGGATTCTCGGTCGCGGAGAAGGTGATGACCGGGGATGCCGCCGGTGCTCTGGAGACGCTGCGCTGGGCGATGCAGCTGGGTGTGCCGCACGTCCTGCTCGCCGACGCGCTCGCCGACGCCGTGCGCACGGTTGCCCGGGTGAGCGCCTCGGGCCGCGCTGACCCCTACCGGCTGGCGAGCACGCTGGGGATGCCACCGTGGAAGGTGAAGAAGGCGATGGCGCAGGCCCGAGGCTGGCAGGCCGATCAGCTGGCGCAGGCGATCGCGCTGGTGGCCACCCTCAACGCCGAGGTGAAGGGAGTGGCCGCGGACGCCGAGTACGCCCTGGAACGTGCGGTGCTCGCACTGTGCGCCGCCCGCCGCCGCTGAGCGGCGCAAAGGCCGACTGCCGCTGAGCGGCGTTACAGTTGGTTGGCCCGCCGAGCCATGGCCGATTTGCGGTTCGCCGCTTGGTTGCGGTGGATGACGCCCTTGCTCACGGCCTTGTCCAGCGCCCGGCTGGCAGTCCGCAGCTCGCCGAGCGCCCGGTCCTTCTCGCCGGCAGATGCGGCTTCACGGAACCGGCGGACCGCCGTCTTCAGCGACGACTTGATGGACTTGTTGCGCAGTCGTGCCTTCTCGTTGGTCCGAATCCGCTTCATCTGCGACTTGATGTTGGCCACGCGTTTACCTTCGATCTCGCTTTCCACAGGAGGTGCCGTCGCGCGGCACGGTAAACGATCGTAACAGCCGGTATGACCGGCCCCAGAGGAAACCCCAGACGAAAGCCGGTGGGACAGAGCCGGTAAGACAGGGGGATGGAGGTACTCAGCAGCCGTGTCCTGCTCCACCCGACCGACCTCGAGCGTTCCACGGCGTTCTACCGCGACGTGCTGGGGCTCGCCGTTCATCGCGAGTTCCCGGGCGGGACGGTATTTGCCCTTGGCGGGGGCTTCCTGGAGGTGACGGGGCACTCTGAGTCCAGCCCGAGCGTCGCGGTCGCGGTGTGGTTGCAGGTCCGTGACCTGGCGGCGACGGCGGCCGAGCTCGTCCATCGGGGGGTGCGGGTGCTGCGGGAGCCGCGTCGGGAACCGTGGGGGCTCGACGAAATGTGGATCGCCGACCCGGACGGCTTCCGCCTGGTAATCGTCGAGGTGCCCGCCGGTCACCCCCTGAGAAGCGATCAGCGGGCCCGCACACCAACCCCGACGTCAGAACACCCGGTAGGGCAGGAACTTCCCGTCCAGCACTAGGCGCACCCGGTCGCCGTGGGGGTCTTCACGGCGTTCGAACGATAGCTCGAAGTCGATGGTGCTCATGATGCCGTCGCCGAACTCCTCACGGATCAGCTCGGCCACCGTGCTGCCGTAGACCTGCACGACCTCCTGCAGCCGGTACACCACGGGTCCGGTGGTATCGACCATGTCCGCACCGCGTACCGGCGGCAGCTGCAGGGCCTCCACGACGTCGCCGTCCAGCTGCAGCAGCTGCCCCAACGTGTGAGCTTGGTTGGCGTCCAATGGCTGCTGGCCCAGCACCGCCGAGGTGCTCCACACCAGCGAGCGGTCCAGACTCTTCGCGATGGTCGTCCAGGACACCTGGAGACGGTGCTTGGCGGCCAATGCGGCGGCTGCGGCTTCCCGGCGGCCCAGCCTGGGCAGCGGAACGATCGTCACGGTGGCCCTCCTCCCGGTGGGATGCTCACGTTCGATCATCCCCGCTGCGCCGGGTCGGCGTCACGCAGCCGAGAGCGAACAGCCCTTCAGGGCCGGAGGGCAAAGGTCATCCAGATCAGGGACGTGCCCGACGACGCGCACGCCGAGCTGACCAGACGAGCCGAGGCGGCTGGGCTGTCCCTGAGCAGGTTCGTGCTGCGCGAACTGGAGTTGACCAGCCGCCTCGGCCGTAACGTGCAGATCTTCGCCCGGCTACGGGAGCTGCCTGCCACCGGCATCACCGACGAGGCGATCATCGAGGACATCCGGCCTGAGCGGGACCGCGCCGGGTGATTGTCGTCGATGCCTCGGTGATCGTGGCGGTGATCATCGGATCGGTGGGTGCAGCCGACCGCCTCGCCGACGAGCGGTTGGTGGTGCCGGCCATCGTTGACGGTGAGGCGGGCAGTGCCGTGCGCCGGCAGTGGCGGCACGGATCACTCAGCGATGAGCGGGCCAGCATCGCGATCGACGCTCTCGGCGCCCTGGAAATTATGCGCTTCGAACACCGTGCCTTACTCCCGCGAGCCTGGGAACTGCGGCACAGCCTGACCTTCACGGACGGCCTTTACCTCGCGCTGGCCGAGCAACTCAAAATTCCGCTGGTTACCCTGGACGGCCGCATCGCAGCAGCACCGCACATCACGGCTGATGTCGAGGTGCTCGCTCGAAGCTCGTGAGATCACATGAGACGGGCATGGTCCCGGCGGCGCGGGTGACCTCGATGCGGCGTGCGACCATGACGTGATCCCCTGCTGCCCGAGGACTGCTGAGTGACCACGTTCGCCGACAAGACCTTCACCCCTCCCGAACTGATCCGCAACTTCTGCATCATTGCGCACATCGATCACGGCAAGTCCACCCTGGCCGACCGCATGTTGCAGCTCACCGGCGTGCTCGACGCGCGCAACTACCGGGCGCAGTATCTCGACCGGATGGACATCGAGCGCGAGCGAGGCATCACCATCAAGGCGCAGAACGTCCGGCTGCCCTGGCGGGTCGACGGTGTCGACCACGTGCTGCACCTGATCGACACCCCCGGCCACGTCGACTTCAGCTACGAGGTATCCCGCGCGCTGGAGGCGTGTGAGGGCGCCGTGCTGCTGGTGGACGCCGCGCAGGGCATCGAGGCGCAGACCCTGGCGAACCTGTATCTGGCGCTGGAGAAGGACCTGCGGATCATCCCAGTGCTCAACAAGATTGACCTGCCGGCGGCCGAGCCGGACCGCTACGCCGCCGAGCTGGCACACATCCTCGGCTGGGTGCCCGAGGACGTGCTGCGGGTCAGCGCGAAGACCGGCCAGGGCGTGCGGGAGTTGCTTGACGTGGTGGTCGAGCAGGTTCCGGCCCCCGTCGGGGACAGCACGGCACCGACCCGGGCGATGATTTTCGACTCGGTCTACGACTCCTACCGGGGGGTGGTCACCTACATCCGGGTGGTAGACGGGCGGATCGTCCCGCGGGACCGGATCCGGATGATGTCCACCGGCGCCACCCACGAGCTGCTCGAGGTCGGCATCATCTCGCCCGATCAGAAGCCGTGTGACGGCTTGGGTGTCGGCGAGGTCGGCTACCTCATGACCGGGGTGAAGGATGTCCGGCAGTCCCGGGTCGGGGACACCATCACCAGCGAGCGGGGCGGCGCCACCGTGGCGCTGTCCGGCTACCGCACCCCCACGCCAATGGTGTTCGCCGGGCTGTACCCGATGGACGGCTCGGACTACCCGGAACTGCGCGACGCGCTGGACAAGCTGCGGCTCAACGACGCCGCGCTGAGCTATCAACCGGAGACCTCCGCCGCGCTGGGGTTCGGTTTCCGCTGCGGATTCCTGGGCCTGCTGCACCTGGAGATCACCCGGGACCGGTTGGAGCGCGAGTTCGGCCTCGATCTCCTCTCCACCGCGCCCAATGTGGTCTACCGGGTGGTCCGCGACGAGGGGACCGAGCAAGTCGTCACCAACCCTGCGGACTGGCCTGAGGGCAAGGTCGCGCAGGTGTACGAACCGGTGGTCCGCTGCACCGTCATCGCCCCCTCAGACTTCGTCGGCACGATCATGGAACTCTGCCAGGGCCGCCGCGGCGCCCTGCTGGGGATGGACTATCTGTCGGCGTCGCGGGTGGAGCTGCGCTACACCCTGCCGATGGCCGAGATCGTGTTCGACTTCTTCGACGCGCTGAAATCCCGCACTCGCGGCTACGCCTCGATGGACTACGAGGAGGCTGGCGAGCAGATCGCCGACCTAGTCAAGGTGGACATCCTGCTGCAGGGCGAGCCGGTGGACGCGTTCTCCGCGATCGTGCACCGCGAGGCCGCCTACAGCTATGGCACCTCGATGGTGACCAAACTGCGCGAGCTGATCCCGCGCCAGCAGTTCGAGGTGCCGATCCAGGCCGCGATCGGCTCCCGGATCATCGCCCGGGAAACCATCCGCGCGCTGCGCAAGGACGTGCTGGCCAAGTGCTACGGCGGGGACATCACCCGCAAGCGCAAACTGCTGGAGAAGCAGAAGGAGGGCAAGAAACGGATGAAGACCATCGGGCGGGTCGAGGTCCCCCAGGAGGCTTTCGTCGCCGCGCTGTCCACCGGCGACTCGGCGAAGTCCGGCCGGAAGTAGTTGGTGCTCTTCAAGGCCGGCCAACCCCCGGGTTGGCCGGCCTTGAAGAGCGGACGCGAAACTGTCGGTGGCACCTGTCAGGGTTGGCGCGACAACGGAAGGAGGGGACCATGACAACTATGAGCGCCGACCCGGACTTCGCCGAGGTCGCCCAAGGTCGTCCCTTCACGGTGCACGACCTGGAGGCGATGCCCGATGACGGCCACCGCTACGAGCTCATCGACGGGATGCTCATCGTGACCCCGGCTCCCGGCTGGTCGCACCAGCAGAGCAGTGGTGCGCTGTTCGTAGCGCTCTGGAATGCCTGCACACCTGAGTTCCGGGTGCTCTCGGCGCCCTTTGGGGTCCGCACCTCGGTCCGTAACGAGCTGCAGCCCGACATCCTGGTGGCCCGCTACGTCGACCTCACGCCGAAGAACCTGCCGGTCGCCCCGGTGCTCGCGGTCGAGGTGCTTTCCGAGAGCACCGCGCTCAACGATCTGAACAACAAGAAAGCTGCATATGAGCGGATGGGTGCCGCTTCGTACTGGGTGGTCGATCCTGAGCCTCCCGGCGGGCTGACCGTTTTTGAGCTCAACTCGCAGGGTCGCTACCGGCAGGTGGCGAGTGTCTGCGGGGAGGAGAAGCTCGCTACCGACCGACCGTTCCCGATCATCATCGTGCCAGCCCGGCTGCTGGATGGCCTGCGACCGTAATGTCAGCGAGTGAAGACGATCTTGCCGGCGGTGTCGCCGTCGAGCATCGCCTGGAAGCCCCGCTTGGCCTCGGACATCGGCAGCTCGGCACCGATTTGCGGGCGCAGCCCGGTGAGGTCCAGAAAAGACAACAGGTCGCGCAGTTCGTCGCGGGTACCCATGGTGGAGCCGACCATCCGCAGCTGCAGGAAGAACAGCCGCTGCAGTTCGGCGTGCTCGGCGTCGCCACTAGTGGCGCCACTGCAGACGATGATGCCCCCGGGCTTGAGCGACTTCGCCGAATGGGACCAGGTGGCTTTGCCGACGGTCTCGAACACCGCCTCCACCCGCTCGGGCAACCGGGCGCTGGGCTCGAATGCCTGGTGCGCACCCAGCGAGCGGGCCAGCTCGCGCTTGCCCTCGGTGCGCCCGGTCACCCAGACTCGCATCCCGGCAGCCCTTCCCAGCTGCACCAAGGCGGTGGATACCCCGCCCGAGGCGCCCTGCACGAGCATGGTCTGGCCAGCCCGCAGCCCGGACTTCACGAACAGCATCCGGTAGGCGGTGAGCCAGGCGGTGCCCATACAGGCCGCCTCCGGGAAGGTCAGCGACGGCGGCTTGGGCACCACGTTGCGTGCCGGCACCACGACGGTGTCAGCAAAGGTACCCGGCAGCTTCTCGGTGAGCAGCGTGCGGCGCGGATCCAGGGTCTCCTCGCCGATCCAGCCCGGGCTGGTCAGCACCGGGTAGATCACCACCTCGGAGCCGTCGGGCAGCACGCCGGCGCCGTCACATCCCAGGATCATCGGGAAGCGCTCGGGCGTGATACCCACCCCGCGCAGCGTCCACAGGTCGTGCATGTTCAGGCTGGCTGCTGCCACGGTGACCGCCACGGTGCCTTCGGGCACTTCCGGGTCGGGGCGCTCTCCGATGCGCAGCGAGGACAGCGGGTCGTGGGGATTCGGCTCGGAGGCGTACACGGCGAACATGCGCTCAACCTAGTGCTGGGCGGCTGCAGGCGAGTTACCCTGCGGCTGTGCCGTGGGCAGGGTGGGATGCGGTGAGCCGCTGGTGGAACGGGGTGGAACTGTGGCTCACCCAGCTTGGGCTCGCGCTGCAAGTGACCCTCCTCATGCTGGTGGTGCTGCCGGTCTGCTGGTGGGCCGCCCGGGCGTTGGACCGGGTCGTCGGCGCGGTCTTCGAACGGTTCAGCCCCCACCACGCCGTGGACACAGCCATGGACGCAGCCGGGGACGCAGAGGACGCGCAGGAGCCCCGGTGAGCCCCCGCCGACGGATCAGTGCCGCGCTGATCGGCCTGCTCGTGCTGGTGGCCGGTGGCGCCGTGGGGCGCCACGCGCTGGCCGCCGCGCCCGTTGGTGACCGGGCCCCGGCGGTCACCTCGACGGCTGGCCTGCCTGTTCGGACACTGTCGCAGCTACCGCCGCAGGTCGCGCAGGTGTGGCAGCTGATCCAGCACGGCGGCCCGTTCCGCTACCGGCAGGACGGGGCGGTGTTCGGCAACCGGGGTGGACGCTTACCGCTCCGGCCGTCCGGGTTCTACCGGGAGTACACCGTCCCCACACCGGGTGAGCACGACCGGGGTCCCCGCCGACTAGTCACCGGGGGTACCGCCGAGCTGTACTACACCGGCAACCACTATGCGTCCTTCGTCGCAGTCGACCCGAGGCGATAAGGCCGTGCTGCGTTATGTCCCCGACGCCGCGTGCGCGCTCGCGCACGCTCGTCACCGCGGCGCACTGGTGCATGTGGTGGGCCCGGTGACCAGCAAGGCCGAGGCGCTGGACGCGATCGGCGTCGCGCTGAACTTCCCGGCCTGGTACGGCCGCAACCTCGACGCGTTGTATGACTGCCTGGTCAACCTGTCCTGGCAAGGCGCCGGGGAACACGTGCTGGTCTGGGCAGGCCACCGCCAGCTCGAGGCCGCCGACCCTGAGGGGTACCGCGCCGTGCTCGCGGTGCTCGACGAGGCGGCTGGTGCCAGTTCGGGGGCCGGTTCGGGAGGCCGTCTGTCGGTGCTGCTCGCGGACGCGTGATCAGTTAGCGGGAACCCAGGATGCGGGGCGCTTCTCGGCGAAGGCGCGGATCCCCTCCTGGCCTTCCGCTGAGGCAAAGCACGCTGCGGACAGCTCGAGCATCGCCGCGAACTCGCGCGCCATCGTGGGCTCTGAGCTGCGGCGCAGCAACTGCTTGGTCAGCGTCAGGGCCTGTGGCCCACCCTGGAGGAGCATTCCGAGGTAGCGGTTCACCTCGGCGTCAAGCTGATCGGCCGGAACCGCGCTGTTCAGCAGGCCGATGGCCCTCGCCCTGCTGGCGTCGAAGGTCTCCCCGGTGAGAAACAGCTCGTGCGCCGCGCGGGGCAGCAGCTGGGCCAGCACGGTCACCGAGATCACGGCGGGCACCACACCGAGGCGCACCTCGGTGAACGCGAACGTCGTGTGGGTGGCCGCGACGGCGATATCGGCAGCGGCGAGCAGGCCGATCCCGCCAGCGCGGGCATGCCCGGCCAGCTTGGCGACAACCGGTTTCGGATACGTCCACATCGTCTCCAGGATGCGGGGTAACTCGGTGACCGCCTCCGGAGGCTCGGTGAGGTCCATCCCGGCACAGAATGCCGGCCCGGTGTGGTCGAGCACCACCACCCGCACCGAGTCGTCGGCGGCGCGCTCCAAGGCGTCCAACAGTTGAGCGCGCAGCGGGGCGGATAGCGCATTGCGGTTGGCGGGGGAGTCCAGCGTGATGGTGGCGATCCCGGACTGCACGCTCAGGTGCACCAGTTCGACGGTCATGGTGCCGACCGTAGGACGGGTCAAGCAGCCACGGAGCTGAGAGAATCGATCGGACGGTTCCGCAGAGCCGCCGTCCCCGCCGGCCTCGGGAACCTGTGGGAACCATCGGTCCAGGACCGCCGACTAAACGGACATCGAGCCCATATGGCTCGCTCCCATATGGCTTGTTCACTGTCCACGCTTCATCGAGGAGGCGCCCGTGGTGCCGAGCCCCTGGCTACCGAGTTGGTTGGGCCTGGCCTGGGCGACAATCTTCGCGGTCATCCTGATTGCCCATCTCTGGCACATCGTGGTCATGACTGGCCGCGACCGCCTCTGGCACAGCGTGCATGTTCTCATGGCCCTCGGCATGATCGTGATGTTTACGCCGACCGGCCGGATGATCGTGCCCTCCAGGGTGGGGATGGCCTTCTTCGCGGCGATCGCCGTGGCGGTGGCCGGTCTGCTCGTCTGGGACTACGCCCACGGCCACCACATCGGGCAGCTGTGGGTGGCCAACGTCGTCGACGTAATCGCCATGATTTATATGTTCGCGATGATATCCACCCACGTGGTGTGGCTGACCATCCTGCTGGTGGTGTGGTTGGTGCTCCAAGCCGCCGGATGGGTTACCGGCCGCCTCTGGGGGGTCCTTGAAGCCGGAGGGCTCGGCGGGACTCGGCTGGTGCAGACCCGGGTTCCGGCTGCAACTAAGGTCATCGCCGGACCCGCGGCCAGGCAGCCGCATCAGGACCTGGCCGCCTACACCACATCTGGCAACACCACACCTGGCTACAGCACATCCGCTCATAACCACAGCCATGGTGCCCGCCTGGTCATCTCCACCACCCTCACGCTGATGGTCCTCGGGATGGCCTACATGCTGATCGCGATGCAGTTCGGGATGCCTCCTATGCCGGGCATGCCCATGACAGCCCCCTGAACCCGCCCCCTGAACCCGCTCGCCAGCACACCGCATGATGCGATCAAGGAGCTGCCGAGTGCCGTAATGTCGGCGGGAGTAGGCAGACGACACTTTCGGGAGATATCATGATCACCCTTGGGATTATTTTGCTCGTGGTCGGGTTCCTGCTCGGGATCCACGTTCTTTGGGCGCTGGGGATCTTCCTGCTCGTGGTCGGGCTCATCTTGGCGCTGCTCGGCGCCGCCGGACGCGCCGTCTTCGGCCGGCGGCACTACTGGTGACCCAGGAGCTAGCTCCTGCACCAGAAGAGTGAGAGGTCTGGGCTTGTGCCGGGAAACCGGTATCCTTTCCCAGTTCCACTACTCTGAGGAGGCCCCTGGTGACGTACGATGACTGCGCGGCGTCGTAGGAAGACAGGCACTGGGCCCTCCGCCACCGCCTTGATTGCCTGGGTAGGTGGGGCCCAGTCGCGCGTGGGCGAACCCGCCAGCGCACCATTCTCCGTGATGGAGGGCGGGTCGTGCGGCCGAGTGTCCGGTGGCCGTGCCGTCCTCGCCGGCCGTGCCTGTGGCTTTGCCGCGGGAACCTTGCTGGCCTGTGGGTCTGTGCTGGCCGGTACTGCTTACGTCGGGGATAGCTCACTCGCGGGAGACAGTGCACCCCTGCTCCGGGGTACCTCGGCAGTCCCGGTGTTCGGTGCCGGCACTCTGGACGCATATCACGGACCCGGGTCCGCCGGGCGCGCTCCTGCCGTTCCGGATGTGGTCAGGGCACAGGCGGTTGCCGGCTCGAATCCGGCCCCCCGGGCGCGGCTTGGGCGGGTGTGCCGGAACACCCCGGTGTCCCTGGACCTGCCCGCTGAACCCGACCGGGTCTCGGCTACCTCGCAACGGCCTTGGAACCCACCTGCACCCTCCTCGGCTGATCCTGCGCCGAGTGGTCCGGTCGCGTCGATCAGCCCGTTGCTGGGTCCCACCGCGAAGAGAGTAGGCCGGGTCGCTCCCGTGGGCGGGGTGCTGACACCGACTAATCCACCTGAGAAACGGGTGGGGAATCCAGCGGCCCAACCGGCGATGGCGATGCTCACCTCGGTGCTGCCGCTCAGCTGACTGGCGATCTCCACGGCTCCTGGCCTGATCGCCCGTCATTCGCAGCGCCTAGCCAACATGAGTACTGCCTGGTCGTAGATGCCCTGTGCTTCGGCAGGCAGCTCATCGCGGAGTACCAGGCTCTCCAGCACCGCGAACAGATCGGCGATAACATCACGCTCGCTGGTGCTCAGCTGATCAGAACGGATCTTCGTTTGGGCCAGCCTGGGCGCGGCAGGCTTTGCCGAGGGGGCGGATTGCAGGCTGACGTCGGATACGTACCACATCGGAGGCCTTCAGACTCTCGTACTGCGAGCGTCGCGCTGGCAGCGGGTGGGCGGTGCGGGCCACCGCACGCCTGTGGACGGCATGCCCTCGACAAACTCCATCTAAACAGAAGAGGAGGTTGAGACCGTCACAGCCAGCGGCCCCCAACTGGCCCCCAACTGGGTACCGGTCCTCCGGTGACCGACGGTGTCTATTGTCTATATACGATTTTGACGTCGACCGTCGGTTCATCCCTGAGGGCTTGACGGCGCTCGAGAAGTAGGAGAGTTGTGACCGCCGACGTACTCCGTCCCGCGGAGGCGGCATGACCGCCGAGGCTCAGGACGGGGTCGGAGCTCCGGATGCGTTACAGCGGCTGTGGACACCGCACCGGATGGCCTATATCAAGCGTGAGGGCACGTCCGGACCCGAGGCCGGTGGCGGACAGTGTCCGTTCTGCCGGATCATCACCTTGGACGATGCCGAGGGTTTGGTGATCGCCCGTGGTGGCACCGTCTACGCGGTGCTTAACCTCTATCCTTACAACCCCGGCCACCTGATGGTAGTGCCCTACCGACATGTTGCCGACTACCCGGACCTGACTACCCAGGAGACCACCGAACTGGCCACCTTCACCCAGCGGGCCATGCTCGCCAGCCGTCGCGCGGCCGCCCCGCACGGCTTCAACATCGGGATCAACCAGGGCTCTGTTGCCGGCGCTGGCATCGCTGCGCACCTGCACCAGCACGTGGTACCCCGGTGGGGCGGGGATGCGAACTTCATGCCGGTCGTCGGCGGGACCAAGGTGCTGCCGCAGCTGCTGGCCGAGACTCACACGCTGCTGGTAGACGCATGGAAAGAGCTGTCCTGAACGCCTTGCCACCCCTTCCCCGATAGCCGACGTGCACGATGCTCGACATCTTCGCCCGCGCGTCGATCTCCCGGTTCGTGGATCCGGTCGGTGGCTGGCTGCTCCGCGCTGGTATCAGGCCCGACGCCATCACGCTCACCGGCGCGGTCGGGACGGTGGCTTCGGCGCTGTGGTTCTTCCCCCGCGGCCAGTTGGTGGCAGGAAGCATCGCGGTGACGGTGTTCGTGCTGCTCGACATGCTCGATGGGGCGGTCGCCAGGGCCCGCGGATCGGGTACCCCCTGGGGAACCGTGCTGGACGCCACCTGCGACCGGATCGCGGACGGTGCGCTGTTCGCCGGGCTGACCTGGTGGTGTTTCGTGATCGCAGGCAACCGGCTGCTGGCCGTGGCAGCGCTGCTGTGCCTGGTGAGCGCCCAGGTCATCTCCTACATCAAGGCCCGCGCAACAGCCTGCGGCCTGTCCGGGGAGGGCGGGATGGCCGAACGCGCCGAGCGCTACATCATCACACTGCTCGGGGCCGGCTTGACCGGCCTGGGCGTGCCCTTCGCGCTTGATGTCGCGCTGTGGTTGCTTGCCGGGCTACAACTGGTGACCGTGACCCAACGGATGCTCGCCGTGCGGCGCAGCGCCGGGGATTGCGAGGCGAGGTGAGCAGGCTCGCCGACCTCGGATACGCGGCCGGATGGCGGCTGCTGCGTTTTGCCCCGCAGACACTGGCCACCCGGGCGTTTCACGCCGGTGCCCACCTGGCCGCGCGTTGGGACGGCCCCGGCGCCCGCCAGCTGCGCCGAAACCTGGCCCGGGTAGTGCCCGCCGCCACCCCGGCGGAGCTCGACGCGCTGGTCCACGCCGGGCTGCGTTCCTACGCCCGCTACTGGCAGGAGACCTTCCTGCTGCCCTGGGCCGACCACGCCGCGCTGGTAGGCCGGTTGGACGGCGCGACGGAGGGGATCGGGTACCTGAACGACGCGCTGGCCGCCGGCCGTGGGGTGGTGGTGGCGCTGCCGCACAGCGGCAACTGGGAGATGGCCGGGTTGTGGTTTGTCGCCCGTCACGGAGTGTTCAGCACCGTTGCGGAGCGCCTGGAACCCGAGGCGCTGTACCAGCGCTTCGTCGCCTATCGCAACGCGCTGGGCTTCGATATCGTCCCGCTGACGGGGGCGGGGAGTCCGGCCCCGCGCCTGCTCCGCCGGCTGCGGGCGGGCGGAGTGGTGTGCCTGCTCGCCGACCGGGACCTCACCGGTGCCGGGACGGCCGTGGAGTTCTTCGGCGCCGCCGCCCGGATGCCGCTGGGGCCGGCTCGGCTGGCTGCGACGACCGGCGCCACGTTGCTGGTGGTTGGCTGCTGGTTCACCCCGGGGGGGTGGGGCATGCGTTTTCACCCGCCGGTGCCAGTGCCCGACCGCTCAGCGGCGTTGCAGGCCACCCAGACGGTGGCGGACTACTTCGCCCTCGACATCGCGGCGCACCCGCAGGACTGGCACATGCTCCAGCCCCTGTGGAGTGAGGACCTGTGGAGCGAGGACCAGTGGACCGAGGACCGACCCGTCGCGCGGTGTGACCGGGACCCGCGGCGTGACAGGACATAGCGGGGCCTTGTTGCGGATCGGGATGGTCTGCCCGTATTCCCTCGCCACACCTGGCGGGGTGCAAGCGCATGTGCTGGGGTTGGCCCGGGGTCTGCGCGGCCTTGGCCACCAAGTGGAAGTGCTCGCCCCGGCGACCGCGGAGCACGCGTTGCCGGAGTTCGTCACCTCGGCGGGTCGGGCGGTGGGGGTGCCCTACAACGGATCGGTCGCCCCGCTGGCGTTCGGCCCGGTCGCGGTCAACCGGGCCCGACGCTGGCTCCGCGACCACGACTTCGACGTGCTCCACCTGCATGAGCCCGACTCGCCGAGCCTGTCGTTGATCGTCCTGGCGCTTGCCGACCGGCCGGTCGTGGCCACGTTCCACTTCGCCACCGCGCGGTCCTGGGCGCTGGCGGCAGCGCACGGCCTGCTGCAGCCCACGATGGAGAAGATCACCGCTCGGATCGCGGTCTCCCCGCTGGCCCGACGAGTGCAGGTGGAGTGCCTCGGCGGGGATGCCGTGGAGATCCCCAACGGGGTCGACGTGTCGCACTTCGCCAGGGCGCACCCACTGCCCGGATACCCGCGGGCTGGCGGCACGGTCGGCTTTGTGGGCCGCTTCGGTGAGCCCCGCAAAGGCATGCCCGTGCTGCTGGCGGCATTGCGCACGGTGGCTCGGAGCCGCCCAGACCTGCGCTTGCTCGTGGTCGGCCACGGGGACGCCACCGCACTGCGCCGTGCTGCCGGACTGGCGCTGGCATCCCGGATCCGGGTGTTGGGCGCGGTGAGCGAGGCGGGTAAGGCCGCGGCGCTGGCCAGCATGGACGTGTTGTGCGTGCCCGCGGTCGGAGGGGAGAGCTTTGGCATCGTGCTCAGCGAGGCGATGGCCGCCGGCACCCCCGTGGTGGCCAGCGACCTCGATGCCTTCCGTCTCGTGCTCGACGGTGGGCACGCCGGCATGCTGGTCCCCGCTGGATCACCGACCGCGCTGTCCGCTGCGCTCGATGACCTGCTGGGTGATCCTGACCGGCGCGCCGCGCTCGCCGCCGCCGGCCGAGCACGAGCGGCAATGTGGGACTGGCCGGTGGTAGCGCGGCGGGTGCTGCAGGTCTACGAGACAGCGGTGGCCGCCGACCCGCGCCGGTACCGGGCTGGCTAAGGTCGCGCGGTGCGCGTTGTCCGGGTGGCGGTGACCGCCGGGTTGTTGGTTGCCGCGGCGGGTGCGGTGGGCGCGATGCGCGCGGCCACCCGGTTGGACCGGTTGCACGTGCGGACCGACGCGGCGTGGGCCGCTCTGGACGCCGCGCTGTGTCGCCGAGCGCGCGCGGTCCGGGAGCTGGAGGGGAGCGCGGCGCTGCGCTGTGCCGCTGACGCGGCCCTGCTGGCCGGGGCGGACGGCTTGGCCCTCCGGGCCGGGGCAGCGGTCCGGGAGGAGATCGAAAACGAGCTGGGTCGGGCCCTGGCGGTACTCGACCGTTACGGGCTCAAACCCAGCCGCGCGGGCCGGCTGGCCGACGCGCAGCAGCGGGTGGTGATCGCACGCCGGGTGTACAACGACGCGGTGCGCGACACCCTGGCGTTGCGCTCACGCCGCATGGTGCGCTGGCTGCGGCTGGCCGGTACCGCCGCAGCACCGCGCTACTTTGAGATCGCCGAACCCGCGTTGCCGAGTTACGGGCTCGAGCTGGATGGCGCCGGAGCGTAGCGGGAGAAACGCCGGGTGAACACGGCGGTCCCCGAGGTCAGCCCGCGCAGGTCGACGGCGTAGCGGAGCAGCTCGGCCGCTGGCACCTCGGCGCGGACCAGCATCCGTCCGGCCTGGTCGGTCTCGGTACCCAGCACCCGAGCGCGCCGGCTGGACAGGTCGCCCAGCACGGTGCCCAGATGCTCCTCGGGCATCCGCACCTCCACGTCGTCCAGCGGCTCCAGCGTGATCACGGTGCCCTTCTCCGCGGCGTCTTTGAGCGCCAGCGACCCCGCGGTCTGGAAGGCCGCGTCGGAGGAGTCCACGCTGTGCGCTTTGCCATCAACGAGCGTGACCCGGAGGTCCACCAGGGGGAAACCGCTGCCCAGCCCGCGTTCCATCTGCGCCCGGACGCCCTTCTCCACGCTGGGGATGAACTGGTTCGGCACGGCTCCGCCGACCACCTTGTCCACAAACTCGAACCCTGCTCCCCGGGGCAGCGGCTCCACCTCGATGTCGCACACCGCGTACTGGCCGTGCCCTCCGGACTGCTTCACGTGCCGCCCGTGCCCCTTGGAGGGACCAGCGAAGGTCTCCCGCAGCGGCACCACGACCTGTTCAATGTCCACGTCGGCGCCGGCGGCGCGCAGCCGGGACAACACGACGTCGGCGTGCGCCTCGCCCATGCACCACAGCACCATCTGATGGGTTTCGGCGTTGCGTTCCAGCCGCAGTGTCGGGTCCGCGGCCACCAATCGGCCCAGCCCACGGGCCAGCGCGTCCTCGTCGCTGCGGCTGCGGCCCACCACTGCCACCGGCAGCAAAGGTTCCGGCATCGTCCACGGCGCCATCAGCAGGGGGTCGCCCGGCGCGGACAGGGTGTCCCCGGTCTCGGCGGAGACCACCTTGGTCACCGCGCACAGGTCACCGGCCACACACTGCGGTACCTCGCTCAGCGTGCCGCCGAGCGGGGTGTAGACGTGCGCCACCCGCTCGTCGACGTCGTGGTCAGCGCGCCCCCGCTCGGCGAGGCCGTGCCCGGAAACATGCACGGGACGATCCGGGTGCAAGGTTCCGGAGAACACCCGTACCAGCGACACCCGGCCCTGGTAGGGGTCCACCGTGGTGCGCACCACCTGCGCGACCAGTGGCGCGGCGGGATCGACGCTCACCGCGGGGTGTACCGACCCATCGGGACGCCTCACCGGGGGAGGAGCGTGCTTGGTCGGAGCCGGAAAGGCGCCGGTGAGCACTTCGAGGAGCTCGGCGAGCCCCAGCCCGGTGCCGGCGCATGCGGGGATCACCGGGTGGAATGAGCCGCGGCTGACTGCGGTCTCCAAGTCGTCGATCAGCCCGTCGACGTCGAGATCCGTTCCGCTGAGATAGCGGTCCATCAGGGACTCATCCTCACTCTCGGCGATGATCCCCTCGATGAGCTCGTTGCGGGCCGCGGTGAGCTCCTCGGGGTCCACGGTACTGGGCTCGCCCGGCACCGGCGGGTACCCGCCGCGGTAGTCGAACAGCCGTTGCGAGAGCAGTCCCACCAGACCGGTGATCACGCCGTCCCCATCCCGTACCGGCAGGTACAGCGGCAGCACCCCGTCGCCGAAGGCTGCCCGGCAGGCAGCGATCACGCCGTCCAGGTCGGCCCGCGGGTGGTCCAGCCGGCTCACCACCACCACCCGGGGCATGCTGACCTCGGCGCACTCTTGCCACAGCGCGACGGTGGCCGGGTCCACGCCCTCTCCGGCGGAGATGACGAACAGCGCCGCGTCGGCCGCCCGCAGCCCGGCCCGCAGCTCGCCCACGAAATCGGCGTAGCCGGGGGTGTCCACAAGATTGATCTTGATATCGGCGTGCTGCAGCGGCGCGATAGCCAGCGTCACCGACCGTTGCTGGCGCACCGCGGCGGGATCGTGGTCGCACACCGTGGTGCCGTCCGCGACCGTGCCCGCGCGGCTGAGCGCGCTGGTGGCCACCAGCAGTGCCTCCGCCAATGTCGTCTTCCCCGCCCCGGACGGCCCGACTAGAGCCACGTTGCGGATCCGGGACGGGTCTCGCGTCACCACGGCCGGATCAGCACGTTCTGTGTTGCCTTTGATACCCATGGAATTCCACCCTCAGCTGTGCGGATCGTGTGGTCGATCTCACACCGGAGCGCCGGTCGAGGCAACCCCCTAGCTGGCTCTCATCCGTGGCGTTCTCCGGGACGTTCTCTGTGACGTTTTCTGGGACCCCGACGTACGATCGAATACTGGTATCCGGTGCCTGTCGTGTGCCTGTCGTGTGCCCTTGTCGTGTGCCACTGCCCTGAGGAGCGAACCTATCGTGCCCGCCGAGAACAGCAACGTCCAGCGCCAGGTCGGCACCGCACGGGTCAAGCGGGGTATGGCTGAGATGCTGAAGGGCGGTGTGATCATGGATGTGGTCACGCCGGAGCAAGCCCGGATCGCCGAGAACGCGGGCGCGGTGGCCGTGATGGCGCTGGAGCGCGTCCCCGCCGATATCCGCGCGCAGGGCGGTGTGGCGCGGATGAGTGATCCGGACATGATCGCCGGGATCATGGACGCGGTGTCCATTCCGGTGATGGCCAAAGCCCGCATCGGCCACTTCGTCGAGGCGCAGGTGCTGCAGGCACTTGGCGTGGACTATGTCGATGAGTCTGAGGTGCTGACCCCGGCCGATGAGGCCCACCACATCGACAAGTTCGCCTTCACCGTGCCGTTCGTGTGCGGCGCCACCAACCTCGGCGAGGCGCTGCGCCGGATCTCCGAGGGCGCCGCCATGATCCGTTCCAAAGGGGAAGCCGGGACCGGCGATGTCGTCGAGGCGACCCGGCACATTCGCTCGATCTGGGCTGGCATCCGCTCCCTGGCCGCGATGCGCCCCGAGGAGCTGCCTGCGGTGGCCAGGGAGCTGAACGCCCCGCTGGAGCTGGTCTGCGAGGTCGCCGCGGCCGGCTCGTTGCCGGTGGTGTTGTTCACCGCGGGTGGTATTGCCACCCCCGCCGACGCGGCGATGATGATGCAGCTCGGTGCCGAGGGGGTGTTCGTCGGCTCGGGCATCTTCAAATCGGGCGACCCTGCCAAGCGAGCGGAGGCGATCGTCAAGGCGACCACGTTCTACGACGACCCGGCAATGGTGGCGAAGGTGTCCCGGGGACTGGGCGAGGCGATGGCAGGGATCAACCTCAGCGATCTGCCCACCGGGCAGCGGCTGGCCCAGCGCGGCTGGTAACTTTCGGGGAGGGCCCGGGGAAGGCATGGTTGACGCCGAAGCGCTGCTGCTGTCTACGACCGCAGGCGCGCACCTGCGCACCCGAGGCCCTGAGAGCGGAGCTGCCCGCAGCTCCCGGATCAGCCGCGGCACGATGCTGGTACACGCCGATCTGCACAACCACACGTTGCTCTCCGACGGGGACGGCGACCCTGAGGTGGCCTTTCCCGCGATGCGTGACGCCGGCCTGGACGTTGCGGCACTCACCGACCACGCGATCCGCGGCGCCTCCCTGGAGGGCACCGGCCTGGGCGGCACGCCGTGGATCGGGTTGGACCGGGCCGGCTGGCGGCGCACCGGGGAGCTTGCCGAGGCCTATGACCGGCCCGGTGAGTTCACCGCGATCCGTGGCTTCGAGTGGTCGCATCCGAAACTGGGGCATGTCAACGCATGGTTCACCGAGGATTTCACCGACGTCGCGACCCACGGGACGATGAGTGAGCTGTACGCCTGGTTGACCCGCCTCGGCCGGCGTAACAGCCTTCCCGCCGGGCTGGCCGGTTTCAACCACCCGGGCCGGGAGAACGGCCGGTTCGCTGGCTTCCACTACGTGGAGGCAGCTGGTGAGCAGATGGTGAGCCTGGAAATGTTCAACCGCACCGACGACTACCTGTTCCAGGGTGTCGCGGCGGGGGGTACCTCTCCGTTGGTGGCCTGTCTGAATGCCGGCTGGCGGCCTGGACTGCTCGGAGTCAGCGACGAGCACAGCGCCCACTGGGGTTTGCAGCCCGGTACCGGGCGGGCCGGACTGTGGGTGAGCGAGCACAGCCGGGCCGGGGTCGCCGAAGCATTGCGAGCCCGGCGGTTTTTCGCCACCCGGACCGCTGGGCTGCGGGTGGATGCCACCGCCGGGGGAGTGCGCATGGGTTCGGTGCTACGGCACCGCCAGGGACCGGTGGAGTTCGTCCTCGATGTCGAGGCCACGCCGTCCTGGGTCGGCCGCGCGCTGCAGGTCCAGGTGCTGCGCCCGGACACGCCGGTGCCCGCGGTGGTCGAGCGCCTTGAGGTGCGCTGTGGTTCTCTCGCCCGTTTCACCGTGCCGATGAGCATCGAGGACGGCCACTGGACAGTGCTCCGCCTGGCCGACCCGGACGCCCCCGAGGCCACCCAAGGCCCCCCCAACCACCCCGCCAACAATCACGCGATCGCCTACACCAGCCCTTGGTTCCTGCGGCCCTGACCGTCCTACCCTGGATGTTGTGATCGGGGTCCTTGCCCTGCAGGGTGATGTGCGGGAACATCAGCGCGCGCTGGCCGACTGCGGGATGCGCAGCACGCTAGTCCGCCGCCGCGAGGAGCTTGCCGAGGTCGATGCGCTCATCCTGCCCGGCGGCGAGTCCACCACGATGAGCCGGCTGCTGGCCACCTTCGACCTGATGCAACCACTGCGAGCCCGGCTGGCGGAGGGCATGCCGGCCTATGGCTCGTGCGCAGGGATGATCCTGCTGTGCCGGGAGGTCCTCGATGGCCAGCCTGAGCAGCGGCAACTCGCGATGCTGGACGCGGTGGTACGCCGCAACGCCTTCGGCCGGCAGGTTGACTCCTTCGAGGCCGACCTCGACTTCGCCGGCCTAGCCGGGGGACCGGTCCGGGCGGTGTTTATCCGCGCCCCCTGGATCGAGCAGGCCGGTTTGGGTGTCGAGGTACTGGCCAGGGTTCCCGACATGCCGGCTGCCGGCAGCGCCGCCGGTAGGATCGTCGCGATTCGGCAGGGGTGCGTGCTGGCCACCGCGTTCCATCCGGAGCTGACCGGCGACCGGCGGGTGCACCAGCTCTTCTGCGAGATGGTCCAGGAGTCCAGCGGGGCCGCACAGAAACAGGCACCGGGGCGCACGCAGGTGAGGGCATGCAGGTGAGACTGACACGCGAGCACGAGGAGCGCAGGCAGGTATGAGCGGCCATTCCAAATGGGCAACCACCAAGCACAAGAAGGCCGTGGTCGATGCCAAGCGCGGCAAGCTCTTCGCGAAGTTGATCAAAAATATTGAGGTGGCCGCGCGCACCGGTGGCGGTGACCCGGAGGGCAACCCGACGCTGTACGACGCGATCCAGAAGGCCCGCAAGACCTCGGTGCCCACCGACAACATCGAGCGGGCCATCAAGCGTGGCTCCGGTGCCGATGCCGGCGGCGCTGACTACCAGACGATCATGTACGAGGGGTACGGGCCCGGGGGGGTGGCCTTGCTCATCGAGTGCCTCACCGACAACCGCAACCGGGCGGCTTCCGAGGTCCGCACCACCATGACCCGCAACGGCGGCACGATGGCCGATCCCGGGTCGGTGTCGTTCCTGTTCCACCGCAAGGGCCTGGTGATCGTGCCGCTGCAGCGGGGCATCTCCGAGGACGACGTGCTGGCCGCGGTGCTTGACGCCGGTGCTGAGGAGGTCAACGACCTGGGCGAATCCTTCGAGGTGGTCTGCGAGGCCACTGACCTCGTTGCGGTACGCACCGCGTTGCAGCGTGCCGGCATTGACTACGACTCCGCCGACGTGAGCTTTCTGCCCTCGGCGAGCACGGCGGTGGACGCCGAGGCCGCCCGCAAGGTGCTCCGGCTGATCGACGCGCTAGAAGACTGCGACGATGTGCAGAACGTCTATGCCAACGTTGAAGTCCCCGACGAGGTGTTGACCGAGGTCTCTTGAGGGTCTCCTGAGCCTGCTCGGGGCCGAGATTGGGTAGGGTGCGTGGGGTGCGGGTACTGGGGGTGGATCCGGGGCTCACACGCTGTGGTCTTGGCGTGGTTGACGGTGGCGCCGGGCGCGCGGTCAGCTGCGTGGCCGTCGACGTCGTGCGCACCTCACCGGAGATCGATCTCGGCGCGCGGCTGATCGCGGTGGCCGATGTCGTGGAGCGGTGGGTTGCCGAGCACCGTCCCGACGTGGTCGCGGTGGAGCGGGTGTTCAGCCAGCACAATGTGCGCACCGCGATGGGCACCGCGCAGGTCGGGGGAGTCGTGGCGCTGATCGCGGCCCGCGGCGGGCTGACGGTCGCCTTCCACACCCCCAGCGAGGTGAAAGCCGCCGTCACCGGGTCTGGCCGGGCCGGTAAGGAACAGATCACCACCATGATCACTCGGCTGCTCGCGCTGCCCACCAAGCCGCGACCGGCGGACGCGGCCGACGCTTTAGCGTTGGCGGTCTGCCACTTGTGGCGGGCCCCGATGGCACAGCGGCTCGCGCAGGCAGGAGCGGTGCGGTGATCTCTTCGGTGCGTGGGCTGGTGCTCTCCGTCGAGTTGGATCACGCCGTGATTGAGGTGGGCGGCTGTGTGGGATTGGCGGTCTATGCCGTTCCCGCCACCTTGGCCAGCTTGCGGCGTGGCGAACCGGCCCAGCTCGCCACGTCGCTGGTGGTGCGCGAGGACTCCCTGACACTGTATGGCTTCGCCGACACTGCGGCCCGGGAGTTGTTCGTGCTGCTGCAGACCGTCTCCGGGGTGGGACCACGGCTCGCCTTGGCGGTGCTCGCCGTTCTGGAGCCGGACGCGCTGCGAACGGCGCTCGGGCAAGGCGATCTCGCGGTGCTCACCCGGGTACCGGGCATCGGGCGCAAGGGCGCGGAGCGGCTGGTCGTGGAGCTGCGGGACAAGGTCGGGACATTCGCCTCCGCCGCATCGGGGTCGGCTGCTCGCGGTGGTGGCGCGCTGCGCACTCAGGTGACCGAGGCGCTGGTCGGGCTCGGGTTTGCGGCCCGGCAGGCCGAGCAGGCCGTGGATGCTGTGCTGGCCGAGGCCGATCCCGCCTCGGTAGACGCCCCCGTAGATGCTGCGTCAGTGGATGCTGCGTCAGTGGATGCTGCGTCGGTGCTGCGACGAGCACTGACGCAGTTGGGGCGGCACCGGTGAGCACCCAGCGACCGGTGTCGGCCGTGGTCGACCCGGCCGACGTTGAGCTGGAGACCGCCCTGCGGCCGCGCCGGCTGTCTGAGTTCATTGGGCAGGCCCGGGTGCGCGAGCAACTGGAACTGGTCTTGGAGGGTGCCCGGCGACGTGGCGCCGCACCGGACCACGTGCTGCTGTCCGGCCCGCCGGGGTTGGGCAAGACGAGCCTCGCGATGATCATCGCCGCGGAGCTGGGCAGCGCGATCCGGGTGACCTCGGGACCGGCGTTGGAGCGTGCCGGAGACCTCGCCGCGATACTGTCCAACCTCGTCGAGGGTGATGTGTTGTTCATCGACGAGATCCACCGGGTGGCTCGGCCCGCCGAGGAGATGCTTTACCTCGCGATGGAGGACTTCCGGGTCGACGTGGTGGTCGGCAAGGGCCCCGGGGCCACCTCCATCCCGCTGGAGATTGCCCCGTTCACGCTGGTCGCGGCCACCACACGATCCGGTGCGTTGACCAGCCCCTTGCGTGACCGGTTCGGGTTCACCGCGCATATGGAGTTCTATGAGCCGCCCGAGCTCGAGCTGGTGCTGCGGCGCTCGGCGGGCATCCTCGGGGTAGACCTGCGCCCCGATGGTGCTGCCGAGATCGCCGCCCGTTCTCGGGGCACCCCCCGGATCGCCAATCGCCTCCTGCGCCGGGTTCGTGACTACGCCGAGGTGCGAGCTGACGGCGCCATCACTCTCGAGGTGGCCCGCGCCGGTCTGGCGGTCTATGACGTTGACGTGCTGGGTTTGGACCGGCTGGACCGCGCCGTGCTCACTGCCCTGGTGCGCACCTTCGGCGGCGGACCGGTCGGGGTGTCCACCGTCGCTGTCGCTGTCGGTGAGGAGCCGGCCACCGTCGAGGAGGTGTGCGAGCCCTTCCTGGTCCGCGCTGGCATGCTGGCCCGCACCCCGCGCGGCCGGGTGGCTACTGCGGCCGCGTGGCGGCACCTGCGGCTGGAGCCGCCCACTGATGCTCTCGCCGACCCCACCCCCACGCTGTTCGACCAGACCTGAGGACCCGAGAATGCCTACCGTCCGCAATGGCGGCGAGCGGCATTGCGGCTGGGGTGCAGCTTCCGCCATAGCCACCCGTTCCAGCGGTGACGCCCGCGCCGAGCCGGGCCCGCTGGGCGCTGCGCCGCGGCCAGCACCTCGGTGCACTGAAAGCACGGCCGACCGGCCGGCGCGACCATCGCTGCGGCGACCACCCGATAGCCGCAGAGTGCCTGATAACGCCCGGCGTGGCGACCGGCGGCCATGTTCTCGTCGGTCACCTCATGCTCCTGGCCATCGGCACCGAAAGTGATCGGGATCGTGCGTAGCCGCTCAGCCACGAAGACCACCTCCCGCATGCACCAGGCGGGGCCGGATGCCGGCCACGGTGGTCTCGCGGTCACAACGAGCGGGCATGGGAGTGTCACCTCGGGGATGGTGGAGCCGACCGGCCGCCGGGAGCCGAAGGGGGTCAGTGCTCAACCGACGGCCGGCCGGGGACTGATGGGTGGTGCGCTTTCGCTGGAATGTTCCGGCCGGGGGCGTTGAGTGAAAGCCTGTCCAGCGCGGAGCCCGGTGGGAACGGCCTGCCGGCGCCCCGGCGGCGCCCCCTTGGGCTCGGTAGGCAGGCACCACGAGTACCCGGGACTACGCTGCCATCACGTTCTTGATCGAGGGGGTGTGGTAGGCGGTGACCACTGTGTGGCACTGGACTGGTCGCGAGGCGAAGCTGCTGCGGCAGGCACTGCGGCTGAGCATCCGTGACTTCGCGGCCCGGCTCGGGGTAGGCGCCCGAACGGTCAACAAGTGGGAAGCCCGGCAGGCGGGCATCACTCCGCTGCCGTACATGCAACAGGTGCTGGACACCGCCCTGGCGCAAGCCTCCGAGACGGTTGACGACGTTACAGGTGATCCGGTGCTTGCGGCGCCATGGAACCAGCGGGGTACCGTCGAAGCGGCAGTCGCGCTAAGTGGTGGTGGTAGCCCAGTGAAGCGTCGGCGTTTCGGTCTCCTGACCGGAGCGACCTTGACGACTCCGGCACACTACTGGCTGATCCGCGACCCGGAGCCGTTGGTGTCGGGGCTGCCGCCGGGGCGTTGGTCCGATCAACTGTCAGAGATGACCACCACGTTGCGGACGATGGATGACACGGCGGGTGGTGGCGGGGTGCTCGCGCTGGCGCAGCAGGCCTTCGGGTGTGTCGCGGGGCTACTCAACCAGGTGTCCTACGACGAGCGCGTCGGCCAAAGGCTGCATGTCATACTGGCTGAGCTAGGCCAACTGACTGGCCTTGCCGCCCACGATGCGGGGCGAGCGGGGCTGGGGCAGCGATACCACATCGCCGCCTTACGTGCTGCACACAGTGCCGGTGATCGGCTCCTAGGCGCCCACATCCTCGCGTGCATGGCCGATGAGGCAGATCTTCATGGTCGTCCCGCTGAGGCGGTCACGCTTATTGAGACCGCTGAGGCTGGGGTCCGCGGTCGGGGAAGCCCTCGGCTGCTGGCCGAGTTGTCCATGAGGAAGGCCGCTGCGCTGGCGACCCTGCAGGATGGATCGGCGTGTACGGCGGCTCTCGCCCAGGCGGACAGGCAGGTCGAGCGGTTTGCGCCGGATAGCGATCCACACTGGTTGTACTGGATGACTCCAGCAGTGACCACGGCCGAAGCAGGCTACTGTCTGCTGCGGCTGGGGCAACCTGGCCGAGCGATGGCGCTGCTCGATAGCGGAATCGCCCTGTTCGACGAGTCTTACACGCGAGCTCGGCAAATCTGCCTGACCCAGCTCGCCACTGCTCTCACGCAACCCGGCCCGCAGCGTGACCTGGAGGCAGCCGCGGACCGGGGGTTAGTGGCGGTGCGCCTAGCCGAGAGCGTGACCTCCACCCGCGGCATCGATCGTCTCCGCAATCTCTACCTGCAAATGCAACCGCACGCGTTAATTCCTGCCGTCGCAGACTTCCTAGAACAATCGCGGGAGATCCTGGCGACGTAACGCGTTCAGGTGGAGACAGCAGGGTGCGCGACGGAGCCCAACAGCCGGGCCGCCGGACCGGTGGCAGCGTTAGTCGTTAGTGTGGGGGTATGGAGTTCCGCGAGCTGACTGAGGGTCGGTCGATCCAGCGTCCCTCGATAGACCGTAACGAGCTGAGTGCGGCGCTTGTCGGCTTCAAGGGTGAGTTTGATCTCCAATACTCGTTCGTTGATACGGGCGAGCAAGCGGGGGTGACGGGTGAGGGGTCCGTGGCGCATTCTGTGGTGCGTCGCGTGGATCTGTCCGGGTCGTGTCTTGGCCCGGTAACGCTGGCCGACACAGTATTTGAGGACGTGGACCTGTCGAATGCGTCGGTGCAGCGAGTGACGGTCCGTCGAGTCGAACTGCTGCGGTGTCGGGCGATAGGCCTTCGGCTGTCGATCGAGCAGGCGAGCGATCTGTACGTGGAGGGTTGTCGATTTGATTTCGCCGCGATTCACATCGAAAAGATCAGGGGAATCGCGGCATTTGTCGGGTGCTCGTTCCGAGAGACGGAGATCAGTGGGTGCCTGTCGGGCGTGGTGTTCGGCGATTGTGACTTCGCTGAGACGGAGTTCGTGGCTGCGAACGCAAAGGGGTGCGATCTGCGGATGTCGCGGTTGGTTGGTGCGCGAGGTTTGCTCAGTCTGCGGGGCGCGTTGATTATCGCTGAACAAGCAGCCTCGGTCGCCGATCGACTAGCGACCGAGACTGGCCTGGTAGTGTGCGATTAGAGTCCTGAGCTACCGCATACAGTTGTCCCAGTTGTCCCAGGTAGGCCGATTATCGAAAGGCCTTTCCGGTTTATTATTCCAATTGTCCCATACCGGCCTGTTATCTCATTTATTGATGGGGCAACGCCGGTAGGATTGGAGTAACTTGCGCCGGTAGGATTGGAGTAACTTGCGGAGCCTGATCTCATGGTCGCGTATCCGGTCGGTGAGCGGTCTCGTGCCACGTAGAAGGTGTATCACTCCTTCCATGAGCGCGATCTTGCCATTGCGGCAATAGTCGGTTTCGGTGCCGTCCATCCGGCCGTGCTCGAAGTAGCGGTTCGAGGGATGGCCTCCGCCGCAGAATGCGAAATAGGGGCACTTTATGCGACACTCGGCAATGCCGTATTGGTACTCGCGGACCCATGCCGCCTGCATTCCGGTTCGGATGAGTTGGTCCAGCGAGGTATGGAGCACGTTGCCGCATGAGAAATCGCCGTAGCGGTCCGAGTGGAATCCGGCAAGTTCCGATGAGATCAGAGTGACCTCACCGTTCCACGCGATGGTAGGTACGGATCCACCTGGGTGGACGTGGAGTCGACTTCGTCATGGTGCTCGTTGTTTAGCGCATGGTGGACGTAGCCGAGAACACGGTCTATTTCCCTGAGTTGGACGGTAGGATTGGCTTGCCGCGCTTCGATCAGTGCCGCCCAGAAGTCCCTGACCTGACTCTCGGGGGGTGCTGTGCGCCGGTTATTGCTGCCCTCTAGCTCCTCAATGTTGACGCCCAACCACGTCGCGCCCAACTCCGCTACAAAAGTGTAGAGCCTTTGTGCCCGTTCAGGTGTGGGATCGGGTACCACAGCGATCACTGACACGACCATTTCGCGGCCCATAAGAAGGCGTATGCCGCGCACGATGCGAGCGAAGGTAGGCTGACCAGCCCAGTCTGCGCGTTGCTGGTTGTCCTCGGGTGGGCCGTCGATGCTCACTCCGACGTTGATGCGGCGTTCCGCCAGAAAGTCCGCCCATGCCTCGTCAACGAGGGTGGCGTTGGTCTGCACGCCGTGCACGACATCCAAGCCCGCAAAGCGGTCCATCAGCCGCCCCAGGTAGGCGCGGCCTGCGGTCAACGGTTCGCCTCCGTGCCAACACATCTCCACCGTCATGCGCTCAGTCCAGGGCCCGATGGATGCCGCGACCGCTTGAGCTACTGCAGGCAGCATCCGGCGGACGTGACGACGGTCAGGCAGGTAGCAGTAGGAACAATCGAGGTTGCACAACGTGGTCGGCTGCATGATCACTGAAGAAGGCAACAAATCCATCGTCGTTCACCCGCTCCCGCTGCTAGCTGAGGGTCTGGATCGGGGTGGGCAGTGGCCAGCGGTGTTCGCTCTCCGGGTGGTCGTACCAGACGTACTGTTCGGCGGTGCTGGCGGTGATGCCGAAGCGGTCGTAGGACGGTCGCCCGGCCTGCTGCCAGAACTCGTGGGCCTCCTCGACGCGATCCCATAGCCGCCGGGGGCCGTATTGGGTGACCTGCCAGCCGGGTCCGGTGGGCGAGCGGCGGGCTAGGGCGCGGGAGCCGTCGGGTGCGTAGAGCTGGAGCCCGAACTCGCCCTCGGCGCTCGCCGGACCCCAGGTGACGTCGGGGAGATACCACTGTGCAACGAAGCCGAACTTCCCGTCGTACCGCAGCAGCTTGGGATCCACAGCACTAACCGAGTACACGGGTTCGTCGTAGTGCGGTCGTGGCGCGGGCGGCTGGACCTCCAGGGTGTGCCGCAGCGACATGAACGAGGCCCAGCGGAGCAGGAACCTTCCGGTGGCCACCCCGTCATGGTTGACGGTCAACCGGGCTAGGGTGCCCCCGATCTTGCCGCGCACGTCGACCACGATCACCGCGCTGGGGGCGGCTTGCTCGAGCCAGGCCGGTGGGATGGCAAGCACGCCGCAGGTGGCAATGATCCGATCGTACGGCGCGCCCGGCGGGTAGCCGCCGGAGCCGTCCACAGCGGCCAGGGTCGGGGTGTAGCCGTTGGCGGCCAGCCGCTCGGTGGCCAGCTCGATGAGTTCCGGGTCGATATCCACGCTGGTGACGTACTCGCTGCCGAGCCGCTCGCACAGCAGCGCGGCGTTGTAGCCGGTGCCGGTGCCGATCTCCAAAACCCGGCACCCGTCGGTTACGTCCAGCGTCTCCAGCATGGTCAGCATGAGCACCGGCGCGGTGGACGAGCAGGTGTACATGGGGTAGCTGCCCGGCGTGAGCGGCGGCCGGAACTGTACTTGCACCACCTTGGTGATCAGCGTCTCGTCGGTGTAGACGGCATGCAGCCCTGGCTGCGCTGGCTCTGCTCGGTGGCGCTGATCGGCGGCACGCCCAGCTCGGGGTAGTAGGAGGGCACGTAGGGATGCCGCCAGGTGCGGGTGAACACGGCCCGCCACTGCGCCGAAGCACAATCCGAACGTCGCCAGGAAGGCCAGCATCCCACTCGACCAGCGCGGCGGCGGCCAGTGTCTTGGCCGCCAGCGGCCCATCGATGGTAGCGGCGAAGTTCCTCACACTGGCGGGCTTGTTGGTCACCAGCGAGGGCGGGCAGCGCAGCCCAACCTTGCGGGCGGCGTCGAGCTGCCGAGGTTTGGTCGCGTCGGACTCACTTGAGGGGCGGTTGACCCACAGGACATCCAAAGTCGACAGCACCCCGCCCAGCCTGCACCGGGCCTCCGCCGCAGCGTGCCGCCGCTCCGGTGCGGACAAGCCCTCCGGCATCTCGAAGTGTGAGGGGTGACGATATAACACTGACCGAATATCGCTCAGCCGCACCTCGCGGTGCTCGGTGGCCAACACCCCATCCCAACCATCCGGGCCGAGCTGGGCATCAAGAGTCAACGCCGTTGGAAAAGCCGCCAAGTCGGTGCGGAACACCGGCACCTTGCGCTCGTTCAGGACCTGGACCAGCCGATCTACCTGTGGATCCAGCTCCCGGGCCAAAACGAGTACTGTCACGCTCAGTCCGCCTGATAATCCGGCGCGGTCACCTCCTCCGGGCCGCCCGGGTGCTGACCGTATGGCGTGGTGCTGCCCCGGCAAGCAACGCATCACTGCAACCCTTGCACTTGGAGACGGCCAGCGTTCGGCGGCCCTACCGCCTAAACCCCTACAGCCCGCCTAACCACAGTCCGACACCGACGATGAGGGCTCCTCCGAAGACGACCTGGATGACCGAACAGCGAAATGAGACTTCCAGGTAGCGCTGGCGGATGAGCGCGATCGCCGTGAGTTCGATGGCGACCACGATGGCCGCGAACGCCAGTGCCGTCGCCCGGTCGGAGATCAGGAACGGTAAGGCGTGAAAGACACCACCCAGGGTGGTCATCACGCCGGTGATCGAACCTCGGGTGATGGCCGGGCCTCGACCGGTGTGGCCGCCGTCATCAGAGAGCGCTTCGGACAGACCCATGCTGATGCCGGCTCCCAGCGCGGTGGCCAGCCCGACCAGCAGCGCAGCGTGCGAGTTCGACAGCAGGGCCACCGCAAAGAGGGGGGCAAGCGTCGAGAGTGTTCCGTCGATGAGTCCGACCAGCGCCGGCTGAACATATCGCAGGATAACGGCCCGATCGTCCGCGGTGACGCGGTGTAGCGGGGTGTTCGCGAAGCCGGCGCCCAGCGATACCGCTGGGCTGGTGGTAGCCATCGGGGGCGCCACCGTGACCGTTGCCCCGGCGGACGCGAACGTCATACCGGTGGCAGTTGTACCCGCCGGGCCACCGGAGACCCTGGTCGTGGTGCCCACGGTGCGGCGGGCGTCGAGGGCGTGGGCGCTCGGTCGGTAGCGAGGGCTGGAGTAGCGGTGCGACGGCAACGCGACTGTCCTTTCGTGAGCGGCCTGGGACAGGACTGGGGCAGGGGCTGGGCGGCGATCTACTGCTGCTGGCGGAACCCTAGGGAATCGGTTGTTATCTCTTCGAAACCTGAGAGTTCTGATTGCGCCGCAGCGCCCACAGGTCCGTGGCGGGCGACGAGGGACGCGGTGAGTGGCCCGATCGGCGGCGGCGGCTGGGCCATTCGGAGGGCACCGGGTTCAGGCTGCCGATCCGCGGGCAGCCCGACCTGGCACACTCGGCACTGCAATGCTGATGGCGATCGGAGAACCATGGACCTCCAGTTCCTGCCGCTGCTGCTCATCGCCGGGCTCGCGCTGCTGCTGATCATGAACTTCCGCCGGCAGAGACGGGTGGTAGCTGACGCGCAACGGCTGCAGAGCTCGCTGGCCCCCGGCGACCGGGTGATGACCACCTCCGGTCTGCACGCCACCGTCGTAGACAGCGCGGACGAGACAACGGTCGAGTTGGAGATCGCTCCGGGGGTACGCACCAGGTGGTTGCGTGCCGCGATCCGGGAAAAGATCACTGACTACGCCGATAAACCCGCGGCGACCAGCGCGCCGCCGGCAGCCCCCCTCGATGGCAGCGCTCGCGCTGACAACTCCTGACGGAACGCGGCATGATTTGACGTGGTGAGCGCGGTAGGCTCGCGCGTCCGATCCCTGTTGCCCGCGTCGAGCGCGGCGCTGGCACAGTGGAGACTGCTGCTGGGGAGGACTGCTGCTGACGTCCAACACAGTGACGTCCAACACAGTGAGCTGTGAATTGAGGAGAACCACCCACCGTGGCACCACCGGCCGGGCGCTTCCGCCCCTGGCGCAATCTGGCGATCTTCGCTGGGATCGTTGCCCTCCTGTACGCGCTGGTCTTTTTCACCGGCGGCGGGGATCCGACCCCGAAGCTGGGCATAGACCTGCAAGGCGGTACCCGAGTGATCCTCACCGCCCGGACCGCTGACGGCCGGCCACCGTCGCAAGAGTCCCTCAACCAAGCCCGGCAGATCATCGAGCAACGGGTCAACGGGATCGGTGTGAGCGGTGCCGAAGTCGTGCTCGATGGGACCAACTTGATCATTACGGTGCCGGGTGCGAATGGCGAGGAGGCTCGCACCCTGGGGCAGACCGCCAAGCTGTACTTCCGGCCGGTCATCTCTGAGGAAGAAGCCCGGGGGGCGAAACCGGCGCCCGCCGCACCTCCCACCAGCGCACCGCCGGTGGGCAAGGCTCCGGCGGTGTCGGCGAATCCCAAGGTCGCTGAGCAGATCCGGCGCGCTCGGGCCCGGCTGCAGAGCCAGGACCCAGCGGTGCAGCAGCAGGCGCTGGCCGCACTGAACTGCGCGGCTCCCAACCCCTTGCGTGGCAACGACGACCCGAAACTGCCGCTGGTCAGCTGCAACCAGCGCCACACGGAGAAGTACCTGCTCGGGCCCGCGTTCCTGTCCGGCGAGCAGATTTCGGGTGCCTCGGCCGGCCTGAACCAGGAGGGCACCGGGTATGAGGTGCGGCTGAGGTTCAAACACCAGGGGGAGGATGTCTGGGCGCGCTACACCGCGAAGAACATCGGCAAGCAGGCGGCATTTGTGCTGGATGGTGAGGTGGTGTCGGCGCCGCAGATCATCGCCGCGATCCCGCCCGGTCAATCGACCAGCATCACGGGCAACTTCACCCAGGTTGAGGCCCTGAATTTGGCCAATGTGCTCAAGTACGGTGCACTACCGCTGTCCTTCCAGTCTTCGGAGTCCCAGACGGTCTCGGCCACGTTGGGCCTGGCCTCGTTGCGGGCGGGATTACTTGCCGGAGCGCTCGGACTGGTCGTGGTGTTCGTCTACTGCCTGTTCTACTACCGGGCGCTGGGAGTACTAACGATCTTGTCTCTGGCGTTGTCCGGACTGGTCGTCTACGCCGCGTTGGTGTTGCTCGGCCGGTGGATCGGCTTCACCCTGGACTTGGCGGGTGTTGCCGGCTTCATCGTCGCCATCGGCATCACCGCCGACTCTTTTGTGATCTTCTTCGAGCGGCTCAAGGACGAGGTGCGGGACGGTCGGACCTTCCGCTCAGCGGTACCCCGGGCGTGGGTCCGGGCCCGCCGCACCATCCTGTCGGCGGACGCCGTGAGCTTCCTGGCTGCTGCGGTGCTCTACCTGCTGGCGGTGGGGCAGGTGAAGGGCTTCGCCTTCACCCTCGGCATGTCCACGGTGCTGGACCTGGTGGTGGTCTTCCTGGCCACGCATCCACTGGTGGCGCTGGCGTCACGGTCGCGGCTGTTGTCCGGGCCGCAACTGTCCGGGCTCGGGGCCGCGCAGCGAGCTGGAGCCGAAAGCCGGTCAACACTGGCCACCGCGGGGAGGGGGACCTGAGATGGCAGGCACGCTGGGGCGCCTCTACAGCGGGACTGGTGCCTTCGACATTGTCGGGCGGCGGCGGATCTGGTACTCGTTCTCCGGCCTGCTCGTCGCGGTCTGTCTAGCGTCGATCTTGCTACGCGGGTTCAACCTGGGCATTGACTTTGTGGGCGGCAGCATGATCGAGCTACCGGCACAAGGGGTGGGCGGGCCGATCACCACCCAGCAGGCCGAGCGGGTCTTCGCCGACGCGGTGGGCCGGCCTCCCGAGTCGGTGCAGACTGTCGGTACCGGTTCCGCGACGAGCATCGTGATCCGCTCCACGGCGCTGGACGCCCCCACGTCATTCGTGCTGGAAAAGGCGCTGTACGACAAGCTGCGCCCGCTCGGCACCACCGGGCAGCCCAGCGAACAGGCGATCAGCGACAGTGCGGTGAGCGCAACGTGGGGCGGCGAGATCAGCCGGCAGGCACTGATCGCCTTGGTGGTGTTCCTCGCCCTGGTGAGCGTGTTTCTCGCGGTGTATTTCGAGCCTCGGATGGCGCTGGCGGCGCTGATAGCGCTCGGGCACGACGTGCTGGTGACGGCGGGGATCTACTCGCTGGTCGGTTTTGAGGTGACGCCGGCATCGGTGATCGGCTTGCTCACCATTCTCGGGTTCTCGCTGTATGACACCGTCGTCGTGTTCGACAAGGTCCAGGAGAACACCCGCGGACTGCTCGGGCTAACCCGACGCACCTATGCCGAGGCCGCCAACCTCGCGGTCAACCAGACATTGATGCGTTCGATCAACACCTCCTTGATCGCGGTGCTGCCGGTACTCGGCTTGCTGGTGGTCGGCGTCGGCCTGCTGGGTGTCGGGACTCTGAAGGACCTGGCGTTGGTCCAGATGATCGGCCTCATGGCCGGGGCGATGTCCTCGATCTTCCTAGCCACCCCCCTGGTCGTCGATCTCACCATGCGCAGGCCAGCCTACCGGCAACAAGCCGAGCGGGTAGCCCAGCGTCGGGAGAAGGTGGCCCGCAAGGCCGCCGCGGGCTCTGAGCGCGAGGACGAGACACCCCGACCGGGTCCCGTCGGCGGGCCCACCCCGCAGCCCGGGGACACACTGGCCTCCGCCGGCCTGCCTACCAGGATCGGCAAAACCGCATCTGCGGGAGGGCGGCGCGCTCGCCCCACCGGCAAGAGCAGCCGGCCATCCGGCAAGGCCGGCAGATCGTCGGGTCGCTGACGGGGTTGGCCGCTAACTACGCTGAGTTACAGTAATTGCATAGAGTGACAAGCCCAGGTGAGCGGCCGTCGCTTTCCCGCTCTCCATCACCTATGTGGTGTGATGTCGCTCCAGATCCTTGCCTCCAGGCCCGTTTAGTAGAACTCTCTGTAGTCAGATACCGGATGTCGCTCCGGGGAGTGAGGGTTACGGGGACGGCACCGTGCGGGCGACCAGGGAGGATCAGGGATGGTGGGATGGTCCGTTCCGGGTGTAGTTCCTCTCCGGGAAGTGCGCGAGGACGCGGTGGGCCAGCGGGTGCTCGCTCGCCATCGCCTCACTCGGAAATCCCTTGCGATCACGTACCTGTCCCGTGAATTACTCGCCGACAGTGAGTTCCGTACCCGGTTCGCGCGTGATTTTGCGCACTGGGCGCGGATTCGGGACGCCCGAGTTGCCCGCGTCCACCGGTACTGTGTGTCCCGCCATGGCGTAGCCATCCTCGGCGATCACCTCCTTGGGACGTCGCTGCGTGCCTTGCTGGTGGCGCAGGGTGCCCTCAGCACCGAGGCCGCGCTGGTCGTGCTCAAGGACTCACTGCGCGCGCTGGCCGCGTGTCACCAAGCAGGCCTGGCGCACGGCGACATCAAGCCCGAGAGCGTGATCCTGACTCCTGCCGGCCAGGTCCGGCTCGTCGACGTGGGGCTCTGGACATCCGGCACTCGGCGGCTGCCCGCTCGCTCGACACCCTTCTACCTGGCGCCCGAACAGTGGGATGGCCCTGCGGCCACCTCAGCGGGGGACGTGTATGCCGCCACGGTCATGTTCTTCGAGTGCCTGGCCGGCGCGCCGCCGTTCTATGCCGAGAGTGGGGATGAACTCTTAGCCAAGCATGAACAGGGCGCACTTCCGCTTGATGTGGTGCCGCAGTCGGTTCGGGAACTGGTGCAGCGCGGTCTTGACAAGGATCCGCGCCGCCGACCCGAGGCGGCCAGCCTGCTCGCTCGCCTCGGCGACGTGGCAGCCCGGGCAGCCGGCGCTGGCTGGCAGCGGCGTGGGCGACGCGAGCTGAGGGCACTGCTCGCTGGGGATCCGAGGTTCCCTGAGGTGTCTGCGCTCCATCGCGGGTCGCCGCCGCTTCGCGGTCGCTCTCGCGCGGGCTGGCCGCACTTCAGGCAGGTCCGGCTGGCTGCTGTCATGGGTGGTGCGCTGGCGGTGGCCGCGGGTTTAGCCAGCCCTCCCTTGGCGGCGGTCATTTTGCCGGGCGCCAGCATCTTCGGCTCGAGCGGGAAATCACCGGTACTAGCGTTCCCTGAGCCTCATCACGACGCTGTGCCGGTACGTGTGGTCCCCAACGGCCAGCAAGCGAACTCGGCCTTTGCCGCCCGCGGACGGGCGGCAAAGGCAAAGGCCGAAACCGCCCGACCGGTCGCTACGGCGCACCCCCCAGCGCGCTCGATCCCGGTACCGAATACGCCGAATACTCAGACCACGTCCGATGAGCACGTCACTCCGGATGCGCTCCGGCAGGATTCCCTTCGCCAGTCCATACCCGGCCAGCGCACCACCACCCCACTGGCGTGTACCCCAGGGCTGCTCTCCGTGGACAAACCCTGCGTAGCAGCGCAGCTGGAGCAGTTGCCGCCGGTTGCGAACGGCTTGATGAGGAACCCTTCGCGGGCGTTGACTCCCGTGTCGATACCGGTTCAGCTGTCGGTGCCGGTGAAGGTACCGGTGCAGGTGCCAGTGCCGGTTTCACTCCCCGTGCGAATCGAGGTGCCGATCCCGGTTCTTCAGCCGATTCCGATCGGGAAAAAGACCCAGCTTGATCGGGACACCCACGCCCCAAAGGACGCTCCATTCCCGGTAGATCCGCAGGGATGGGGAGAGAAGGCCCGCGACACTGGCCCGTAGCATACTGAGGGTGCACCCCAAGCCGGGCAGGGACGACTTGGCGGCTCGGCTCGTGTCGCTGATCCGCAAGGTGCCGGACTTCCCACGGCCCGGTGTGCTGTTTTGGGACCTTGCGCCGGTATTCGCGGATGCCGCTGCGTTCGCAGCGGTGGTGGATGCGTTCATTGTCCCCACCCAAGTCCCCACCCAAGTCCCTACCCAAGTCCCCACCCAGCAGGTCGACGTGGTGGTCGGGGTGGAAGCCCGCGGTTTCCTGCTCGGTGCTGCGGTCGCTTACGCCCTGGGTGCGGGGGTGGTCGGGGTTCGCAAGCCCGGTAAGCTGCCCCTGGTCTGTGACCGCGAGGGCTACGCCTTGGAGTATGGTGTCGCCTCGCTGGAGCTGGCCCCCGGTGTCTTGCGGCCCGGGCAGCGGGCGCTGGTGGTCGACGATGTACTGGCCACCGGGGGTACGGCGGCCGCAACCTGCGCGCTGGTCGAGCGGGCCGGGGTCACGGTCACTGGCATCGCGGTGCTGCTGGAGATTGTTTCGCTGCACGGCCGGGATCGGCTCGCCGGTCGCTGGCTGCACGCTCTCCTCACGCTCTGACCCACACCAGCGGGCGTTTGGGGGCTCTGGCGGGAAAATACGGCGGTAGGCTGACGCTGATTGTTTCCCTTCATCGGGGTTGTTTCGACGTGGCGGGAGAGGAGAGTGCGATGTGAGTCAGGAGCTGCGGCTGGTCAGTATGGCGCCGGCAGGCGCGGATGTAGCCACGGTCTCTCAGCGGCTGCCATCGGCGACCCGACGTGTTCGGGCGCGGCTTGCGCGGCGGATCACCGCGCAGCGGCCTGGCCCGCTCAAGCAGGCACTCGAACCGCTTGCCACTGTGCACCGAGCGATGCACCCCAAGGCCGACCTCGCCCTGCTGCAACGCGCCTATGACGTCGCCGAGGACAAGCACTCCCACCAGAAGCGCAAGTCCGGCGATCCCTACATCACCCACCCCCTGGCGGTCTCGACGATCCTCGCCGAGTTGGGAATGGACACCACCACCCTGGTGGCCGCGCTGCTGCACGACACCGTGGAGGACACCGACTATTCGCTGGCCTGCCTCACCGAGGACTTCGGTGAGGTGGTCGCCCATCTCGTGGACGGCGTCACCAAGCTCCGCAACAAGGTCAAGCTCGGCCCCGCCGCCGAGGCCGAGACCATCCGCAAGATGGTCATCGCGATGGCCCGCGACCCTCGCGTGCTAGTGATCAAGCTGGCGGACCGGCTGCACAACATGCGCACCATACGGTTCTTGCCACCGGAAAAGCAGGCCCGCAAGGCCAAGGAGACCCTCGAGGTTTTTGCCCCGCTGGCGCACCGGCTGGGCATGGCCACCATCAAGTGGGAGCTGGAAGATCTTTCTTTTGCGATCCTGCAGCCGAAAAAGTACAACGAGATCGTGCGGCTGGTGGCCGACCGGGCACCGTCCCGCGACACCTATCTGCAGACCGTGATCGATGAGATCTCCGCGCAGCTGGCGGGTGCGCGGATTGTCGCCGCCGTGGAGGGCAGGCCCAAGCACTACTATTCGATTTACCAGAAGATGATCGTGCGTGGCCGTGATTTCGATGACATCCACGACCTGGTGGGGGTGCGGATCAGGGTCGGGGACCTCCGTGACTGCTACGCCGCGATCGGTGTTGTGCACTCGGTGTGGCAGCCGATGCCCGGTCGGTTCAAGGACTATGTCGCGCAGCCCCGATTCGGGGTCTATCAGTCGCTGCACACGACGGTGATCGGACCGGACGGCAAACCGCTGGAGGTGCAGATCCGCACCCACGACATGCACCGAACCGCGGAATATGGCATTGCTGCGCACTGGCGGTACAAGGAGACCAACGGCACTCACAACGCGGCCGTGGACGTCGACGAGATGGCGTGGATGCGCCAGCTCCTGGACTGGCAACGGGAGGCCGCCGACCCCAGCGAGTTCCTCGACTCGCTGCGCTATGACCTGGCCACCCGCGAGATTTTCGTTTTCACGCCCAAGGGTGAGGTCATCACGCTGCCCACCGGTTCCACCCCGGTCGACTTCGCCTATGCGGTGCACACCGAGGTGGGTCATCGCTGCATTGGCGCTCGGGTCAACGGCCAGCTCGTCGCACTGGAGCGGAAACTGGAGAACGGCGACGTCATCGAGATCTTCACCTCGAAGGCAGAAGGCGCTGGTCCCAGCCAGGACTGGCTGTCCTTCGCCGTCTCACCGCGGGCCAAGGCCAAGATCAGGCAGTGGTTCGCCAAGGAGCGCCGCGAGGAGGCCATCGAAGCGGGCAAGAGCGCCATCGTCAAGGAACTGCGCCGCCTTGGGCTACCGGTACAGCGGTTGGTCTCCGCCGAGTCGATGGTCGCGGTCTCCCGAGAGCTGCGCTATTCCGACATCAGCGCCCTGTACGCCGCTGTCGGCGAGCACCACGTCTCGGCCCGTCACGTGGTGCAGCGCCTGGTGACCCTGCTCGGCGGTGACGAGGGCGCTGAGGAGGAGTTGGCCGAGCGCGCCACCCCCTCCACCGTCCACCGCCGTCGACCGACCGGTGACTCCGGGGTGCGGGTACCTGGCGCCGGGGACGTCTACACCAAGCTCGCCCGCTGCTGCACCCCGGTACCGGGGGATGAGATCCTCGGCTTCGTCACCCGTGCCGGCGGGGTCAGCGTGCACCGCACCGACTGCACCAACGCCGAGTCGCTGCGCGCGGAGCCCGACCGGCTGGTCGAGGTGAAGTGGGCACCGTCAGCGTCCTCGGTGTTCCGGGTTGGGATCCAGGTCGAGGCGCTGGACCGGCACCGGTTGCTGTCCGATGTCGCCAAGGTGCTCGCTGACGGACGGGTCAATATTCTGTCCGCCTCGGTCACCACCACCCGGGACCGGGTGGCGGTGAGCCGCTTCTCCTTCGAGATGGGTGATCCGAAGCATCTGGGGCATGTGCTGCGGGCGGTGCGCAACATCGAAGGTGTCTACGACGTCTATCGCGTCACGTCGTCGAACTGACGTCAGGTTGCCGCGACCTGGACGGATGTGATCGTGACTGGTTGTTTGGGCTTACCGCCGCCAGGGGAAGGTTCCAACGACCCGTCATCGCCCGCCTTGGCTATCTGGGCAAGAACCTTGAGACCGGTCGGGGAGATCGTGGCGAAGACGGTGTACTGGGGAGGCAGCTGGGTCTGGCCGTAGATCAGGAAGAACTGGCTGCCACCGCTGTCGGGCTGTCCGGTGTTGGCCATCGCGACGTACCCGCGCCCATAGGTCAGCTCGGGGAACACCTCATCCGGGATGGTGTATCCCGGTCCGCCCGCGCCCGACCCGGTCGGATCGCCACATTGCAGAACGTGCAACCCGGGGTTGGTGACCAGCCGGTGGCACGGAGTGTTGGTGTAGAAGCCCTGCTTGGCCAGGCTGATGAAACTGTTCACAGTGCACGGGGCCAGCGCCCGGTCGAGGGTGAGGCCCACTGCGCCAGCCGAGGTCTGCATGCTCACCTGCACCGTGCCCCGGGCGGAGGTGGACCCGGCCAGGGGAGGTCTCACGGGCCGGGCCGGGGTCTGGTGGGTAGCCGGGTACTGGCAGTCGACCGAGGCCGGCAGTGGCGTGGGCCGGACTGGCGGGGTAATCAGCTTGTCGCTGCGGTGCGGCATCGTCCTGGCCGGCGTGGACGGTGTCGCGGTGGTGCTGGTTCGCTGGTCCCGGTCGCTCAGCGTCACGATCAGCGCGACGATGCCCACGACCAGGACCACCGCAGCCGCGCCGCCGGCCACCGCATATCTGCGGCGCGCCTTGGCCCGCTGCGCCCGGCGGGCGAGCTGACGGTCCAGTTTGCGCTTCGCGGCCTCGCGGCGCTGTTCGTTCGTGGGCACCCGGACTCCTGGGCAACTGTGGCTGGGCAATGACCACGGCGCAGTGTAGGTGGGCGGTGAGGGAGTCGGGCGCCAGCCTCCCTTCTTGAGGGTGCGCGCCTTAGGCTGGGGATGTCTGCACCCGCGTCATGCCCCGAGGAGCGCCGTGCTCGTCGTTGGTTTCCCCACCGGTTCCTTCCAAGCGAACTGTTTCGTGCTTGCCCCCCAGCCTGGCGGTCCGTGCGTGGTGGTCGATCCGGGGGAGGGCGCCCAGCAGCCCCTCGAGGAACTCTTGCGCCACCACCGGCTCGAGCCGGTAGCAGTACTGCTCACCCATGGGCATTTCGATCACATCTGCGCGGTGACCCCGGTCTGCGACGGCAACGACATCCCGGCCTGGATCCATCCCGAGGACCGGGTGCTGCTGTCCGACCCGTTGCGCGCGCTGGCCGCCGACGCGCGGGAGTTCCTGGGTGGTCTTTTTGGCGGCCGTGTTGTGCTCCGCGAGCCGCGTGAGGTGCGTGCGCTGGCCGATGGGACCTCCCTGGAGCTAGCCGGGCTGATCCTGACCGTCGACCACACCCCAGGCCACACCGCTGGCTCGGTGACGTTCCGCTCGATAACCGATGAGGGACAGCGCCTGCTGGTCTCCGGTGACACGCTGTTCGCCGGCTCGATCGGGCGAACCGACCTGCCCGGAGGTGACCACCAGCAGATGCTCGCCTCGCTTCGGGACAAGATTCTCGTGCTGGACGACGACACCACCGTGTTGCCCGGCCACGGCCTGAGCACCACCATCGGCCGGGAACGGGCCAGCAACCCGTTCCTGTACGGCCTCGCCACCCCCGGCCGGCGCCGAGGGCTGTGAGCTGCTCTTCACCGCAGCCAGGTGTGTTCGGACTCCGACGCATCGCGCCCCACCCACGATGTCGACTACCATTTTTCGGACCCGAACCGTAGCGATAAGCTGGTCTGCGCCGTGGACTTGCAGATGCTGGTTGCCTTGGTCGGCAGGGAAGACGCGACCGCACAGTTTCAGGCGTTGTATGATGCCGCCGGGGTGAGACTTACGCGCTCACCCCTACCGCGTCGATTTCCCTCTCGGTGAGGGGATCTCGCAAGGCAACAGAGGGGACAATTATGACTATCCCTAGCGCCGGTATCGCACTTCCGTTATCTGCCGCACAGCGGGAGATTTGGTTTGCTGAACAACAGTTCGCCACGGTGAGTTGCGCTTACAATGGTGGTGAGTGCATCGAGATCGATGGGCCGGTTGATCCGGTGTTGTTCGAGGCGGCGTTGCGACGAGTTGTCGGGGAGATCGACGCACTGCACGCACGGTTCGTAGAAGCTGGTGACGGGCCACGGCAGATCCTGCAGCCGTCGCTGGAGTGGACGATGCCCGTGGTTGATGTCAGTGATGACCTTGACCCGGGGGTGGCCGCGCAGGTGTGGATGAGCGCCGATCTAGCTCGGCCGATGGATCTGGCTCAGGGGCCGTTGTTCCGGTACGCGTTGATCAAGCTGGGGCCCGAGCGTTGGGTGTGGTATCAGACCTACCACCACATTGTGATGGACGGGTACGGGCTTTCCCTTGTGGAGCGGCGAGCGGCGCAGGTGTACACCGCACTAGCCACCGGGCGGGCGTGTGCTCAGCATGGGTTTGGTTCGCTGCGTGAGTTGCTGGATAGTGATGTTGCTTATCGTGGCTCGGAGCAGTTCGCGCAGGATCAAGCGTACTGGGTGGAACGTTTCGTTGACGAGCCAGAGCCAACCAGGATTGTTGGTCGGTCATCGACTACGCCCGAGAGCTTGGTGTATCGGACGGGCTGTTTGTCACCGTCGAGCATGGACAGATTGAGGGCAGCAGCATACCGGGCCGGGGTGCCCTGGTCGCGCGTGGTGATTGCCGCGACGGCGGTGTATGTGCACCGGTTGACCGGTGCCCGGGACGTGATCCTCGGGTTTCCGGTCACGGCACGGCAAGATCATGTGCTCAAACGCGTGCCGGGCATGGTGTCCAACGTGTTGCCGCTGCGGCTAGCTCTCCATCCGAGCATGACCCCCTCCGAGCTCATCGTGCACGTTACTCAGGAGGTTGGCCAATTATTAAAGCATCAACGTTACCGAGGTGAGGATCTCCACCGAGATCGTGGGCTGCCTGGCAACCTCGGGACAACCTTCGCGCCATTAATCAATATCATGTCATTTGATCATGATCTGCATTTCGCTGGATGTCGCATCGCGTCGCGCCATATTTTTTACGATTTAATGGTCGATCTATCTCTTCTCGTGTGGGGCGGGCCGGATTGCTCGGGACTGCAGGTCAGTCTCTACGCACATCCGGAAGTCTGTGCCGCTGATGACGCCACCGCCCACCATCAACGTTTCTTAAAATTGTTAGAAAATCTCGCGGTCGCGGACCCGGACCAACCGATCAGCCGGATCGACCTGCTCACGACCGACGAACGCGCTCGGTTGCTTGTCGATGACAACAGCACCATCCACCCACTACCGCCTCACACCACACTGCCAGCGTTGTTCCAAATTCAAGCACACGCCACCCCCCACGTCGAGGCGGTAGTGTTCGACGACACTATCTTGACCTACGCACAACTCAACACGTGTGCCAACCAACTTGCGCACGCGTTGATCGCCTACGGGGTGGGTCCAGAACAGATTGTGGCACTCGCGCTGCCCCGCTGTCCCGAACTCGTGGTTGCCATCCTGGCGGTCCTCAAAACCGGTGCGGCCTACCTGCCTCTCGACCCTGGCTACCCGGCAGGCCGGATCGCCTTCATGCTCGGTGACGCCCAACCGGTATTGCTACTCACCACCGAACAAACTACAGCTTCTGTCCCCGGCGATGTCGCCATTCCTCGGCTGGTCATCGATGACCCCGACACCCTCGTGATGCTGGCCAGTGGCCCAGACACCGATCCCACCAACACCCACCGCACCACTGACCTGTTGCCCCACCACCCGGCGTACGTGATCTACACCTCTGGCTCCACCGGTACCCCCAAAGGCGTTCTCATCACCCACTACAACGTGGTACGTCTGTTCGGGGCAACCCAGCAATGGTTTGGTTTCAATGCCGAGGATGTGTTGACGCTGTTCCATTCCTACGCGTTCGACTTTTCCGTCTGGGAGATCTGGGGCGCGTTGCTGCACGGCGGTCGTCTGATCGTTGTTCCTTATGAGGTTAGTCGCTCACCCCAGCGCTTCCTTCAACTGTTGGCTGACCAGGGCGTGACCGTACTCAACCAGACGCCGTCGGCGTTTTACCAATTGACGCAGGCCGATGCGGGCAATCCCACTCTAGGGCAGTCGCTCGCATTGCGTACTGTCATTCTCGGTGGCGAAGCGCTGGCGGTGGCCCGGCTACATGACTGGTACCAACGCCACCCCGATCACACACCAGTCTTAGTCAACATGTATGGCATCACCGAGACCACGGTGCATGTCACTCACCTCAGGCTTGGCCACCGCACCACCACAGACCCAGCCAGCGTGATCGGTACTGCCATCACCGACCTTCGCACCTATGTACTCGACACCAGTTTGCAGCCGGTGCCGCCGGGTGTGGTGGGTGAGTTGTATATCGCGGGGTTAGGGTTGGCTCGGGGGTATTTGCGTCGGCCTGGTTTGACCGCTACCCGGTTTGTCGCTGACCCCTACGGTCCACCGGGAACACGGATGTATCGGACGGGGGACCTGGCCCGTTGGCGACCTGATGGGAACTTGGAGTTCGTGGTCCGGGCCGATGATCAGGTCAAGATCCGGGGATTCCGGATCGAGCCTGGTGAAATCGAAAATGTGCTCATGGAACGCCCCGAGGTCGCGCGAGCTGCGGTGGTTGTGCGGGAGGATCGTCCTGGGGACGCACGGTTGGTCGCGTATGTAGTGGCGGCTACGGACTCGGCTTTGCCGCCGGAGCTGCTGCGGGAGTTTGCGCGGGCGCGGTTGCCTGAGTATATGGTGCCGGCGGCTTTTATAGTTCTCGAGGGGTTGCCGTTGACGCCGAATGGGAAACTGGATCGGGCCGCGTTGCCCGTGCCGGAGTTCGGGTCGGTCGGGAGTGGGCGGGCGCCGAGGACACCGCAAGAGCAACTGCTTGCTGAGCTTTTCGCTGAGGTGTTGGGCCTTTCCCGGGTGGGAATCGAAGACGATTTTTTCATCCTGGGTGGGCATTCGCTGCTGGCCACTCGTCTGGTAGCCAGGATCCGCGCTGTGTTGGGTGTGGAGTTGGAGCTCCGCGCTCTGTTTGAGGCTCCCACGCCAGCCGGGCTTGCCGCGCGTTTGGATAAGGCGGGACAGGCGCGGTTGGCGTTGAGAGTGTCTGAGCGTCCGGATCAGGTGCCGTTGTCGTTCGCGCAGCGCCGGTTGTGGTTTCTGCACCAGATGGACGGCCCGAATGCCACCTACAACGTTCCCCTCGCGCTGCGGCTGCGCGGAGTGTTGGATCGGGCGGCGTCGCAGGCTGCGTTGGGTGATGTGATCGCGCGGCATGAGAGCCTGCGTACGGTCTTCCCCCATACCGACGGGGTGCCGTGCCAGCGGGTCCTGGACACCGACGCGGTCCATTCAGCACTGTCCGTCACGGAGGTCAGCAACATCGAGCTGCCCGCCGCGTTAGCCGCTGCGGCACGGCACGGGTTCGACCTTGGTACCGAGCTGCCGATGCGGGCTGAGCTTTTTGTGGTAGCGCCGGATGAGCATGTGCTGCTGCTGGTGATACACCACATCGCTGGTGACGGCTGGTCGTTGCGTCCGCTGTCCGTTGATTTGGCCGCCGCCTACACCGCTCGCTGTCAAGGTCACGCGCCAAAGTGGGCGCCGTTGCCGGTGCAGTACGCCGATTACACCCTGTGGCAGCACCGGCTGTTGGGTGACCAAGCCAACCCAGACAGTTTGTTCGCCACCCAGCTAGCGTATTGGACCCAGACGCTGGCCGGGGTACCTGAGTCGGTGGAGTTGCCCACCGACCGGCCCCGCCCAGCAATCGCCAGCTACCGCGGTGGGCTGATCGAGGTAAGTGTGGACGCGCGGTTGCACCAGGGGTTGCGGGAGCTGGCCCGCCAAGCCGGGGCGAGTCTGGTGATGGTCCTGCAAGCCGCCTTGGCGGCCTTGCTGAGCAAACTTGGCGCGGGCACCGATATCCCGCTGGGTAGTCCGATCGCTGGGCGTACTGATCCGGCACTGGACGATCTGGTGGGGTTTTTCGTCAACACCCTGGTGCTGCGTACTGATGTCTCCGGTGATCCCACCTTCCGGGAGTTGTTGGCT
>JAFATA010000073.1 GCA_019244165.1 Pseudonocardiales bacterium
ACGCCGACCCCGCCGACCTGCACGCCTGGGCACAGCCACCCCCGCCCGGCTAACACCGGCACCGTCACCCCCGCCACGGCGTCACCGCTGCGAACAGGTCACGCTGGTTATCGCCACGCCTGATCACGAGAATTCCGAATAGTTACAGTACGCATGCGCGTGGGTACTGGGCGGCCGAACACCGTATCGAGAATCGTGTCTACCAGGAACTTGCCGGACGTGAACGGGACGTCCTTATCAACGATGAGCACCTCGTACTGAAAAAAGGCGCGTTCGTGACGGGCGTCGGTGCTCTCGTTGCGGTACACGCGACCTGGGTAGACAAACCGGAACGGGGGCGTATGCTCGCGCATGTATCGGACGCTCGCGCCGGTCAAATGCGGACGTAAGCACAGTCGATCCGCGCCAGTCTTGTCTAGATACCCCTCCAGCCAGAAGGTGTCCATGCTTTCTCGCGCCGGGTGATCAGGAGGGAAATTCATGTAGTCGAACTCGAACAGCTCGCTACTGATCTCTGGGCCCTCGTAGACCTCGAAGTTCAGCGCCGCGAACGCGTCGTTGAGGTCGTACATCAACTGAATCGTCGGGTGCAGCCCGCCGACACCCACAACCGGCGCTGGCAGCGTGACGTCCAACGGCGTGGCGAGCGCCGGTTCGGAGTCGAGCAACTCCTGCTCCCGAACGGCCAATGCCTCCTGGACCTCTGCCTGCGCCTCCCCTAGGGCAACCCCGATCTGCTTGCGGTCCTTCGTCTCAATCGCTCCGATTGAGCGGCGGACCTCTAGCAGAGCCCCTGCCCTGCCGACAACCTTACGGCGCACGTCGTCTAACTCAGCCATCGTCCGCGCGCCACGAATCTCCACCAACGCCCGCTCGCGTACGGTGGAAAGTTGCTGGAGTAGATCTCTCTCTTCCGGAGGGCCGCTCATCATCTCACATTTCAGGAGCTTGGTGCTGTCAAGCCGGTGAGAGTCGGATCTTATCGGACGTCGTCGCCGGGGCAGGCCGTGCCACCTTCGTCAGGGGTGGTGACTCCGAGTGGTTGGGATGAGACGCTGACGCGACGAGAACGGTCCGTTGCGAAAGTGAGGGGCACGGCGCGTAGCCTGTACTGACCTCCTCACCGAGATTTCCGCCCCCGGTGCTTCCGGGGGCATCGGTGGGGCGAAACCGGTGGGGAGTGGTGCTTCGGTGGACCTTGACGGCGCGCGCACGATCGGCCGACGGGTGCGCCAGATCCGCAAGTCCCGGGGCAAGCCACTGGCGGTGGTCGCGGGGCTGGCCGGGATGAGCAAGTCGCAGCTGGACCGGATCGAGCGCGGGGAAGTCGCGCTGGACCGCATCTCGCAGATCGTGGCGCTGGCAGGCGCGCTGCAGGTTGCGCCGGGGGACCTCATGCGGCTGCCGGTGCCCGCACCGGCCAACGGGCACACCGACTCCGCTACCGACGAGGTGCGGCTGGCGCTGCTGGCGGTCAGCCGCCGCCGGCCTGGGGGGCAGGTGGCTCCAGTGGAGGTGTTGGCGGCCCGGGTGAGCGCGGTGCAGGCTGCGTTGCATGAGTGCCGTCAGGCTGAGCTGGCCGCAGCGCTGCCCGGGTTGATCCGGGACGTGCACACCAGTCTGGCCGCCGGGCGCGACGTCGCCAAGCTGCTTGATGTGGCGGTGCTGCTGCACGTGCAGGGGGTGAGCCACTGGCTGCGCATCGCGGGTGCCCCGCTGGACCTGCGCCGGGAGAACGACGTCACGCTGGCCTACCAGCTCGCCGAGCGGCGGGACACCCCGACCGCGCTGGGCCTAGTCGCATGCCGCGCGACGAAAGTGCTGTTGGACTCGGGAGCGTTCGAGCTGGCCAAAGTCGAACTCGAGGCGGTCGACGTGCCCACCACTACCCCGGAGTCAATGCAGCTCGTGGGCGCGCTCGCGTTGTCACAGTCACGGGTCGCGGCAGCCGGCTCCCACCGCGCCGACGCCGAGGCGGCCTTGAAGCACGCCACGGAGCTGGCGTCGCGCACCGGGGAGGGCAGCGCCTACGGCCTGGGCTTCGGTCCCACCAACGTGAGCCTGTGGCGGATGGAAGCCATGCTGGAGATCGGAGACCACGAGCTGGTCACCGCGCTCGCGCAGAACCTGAACCCCAACGCGCATCCCTACCTGGAGCGCCGGTCGGCCTACTGGCGCGACTACGGCCGGGCGCTGGCCCGGCTGCGGGGCCGCTACGACGACGCCGTGATCGCCTTCCGGCGTGCCGAGCAGATCCACCCGCACCGCGTGCAGCGGGACCCCTTCGCCCGGGAGGTGCTCGCCGAGCTGCTGCTCCGGTCCCGGCGCGACGCACTGGGCCGGGAGCTGCGGGGGATGGCCTACCGGGCCGGTCTGCCGGTGTAGCCCGCCTGGGTGGCGATCCCGGCCTCGGGATTACCCGCGATGGTTGATCAACGATGGTTGCCGGGCTGTCCCACAACGGTTGGTCCCGATAGGCGGCCCCGCCGGGTGCTCGCGACACCACGGCGGGGCCTTGATCCCAGACCTTACGAGGAGGTCGAGGACCCATGACGCATCTTCGCAGGAGCGGGCCGGGTGGATCCCGCAACACCCCCGCTGACGGTCCGCTGAGCGAGCCATACCGATTGGCCGGTGAGACGCGGTGAGGGGTGCGGCGCGGTGGGCGTTGTCCCCGATGGATTGCCAGGTGCACCTGCTGATGCCGGCGGCTGATCTTCCCTGGGGTGTGCTCAGGGCGCGGTGTGGTGAGGTGCTGCCGTCGGGGGTTTCCCACCAGCATGAGCGGTCCCGCTGGGGTGCGCACCATACGTGCCCGACGTGCGCGGTGATCGCAAAAAGGCCCGCGTCGATTCCGGCTGACCGGTGGGTGAGAAGCCCTCAAGGCACTCCTGAGCGTGGGAACACACCACGGGCGAGGTGGGTGCGCTGCCGGGTCGATGAGCGGGTGCACCTGCTCAGTCCCCGCTCTGTGCTCGAGCTCGTGGCGACCGGCTGCGCGGCGGCGTGGTGCGGCGCTCTGCTCATCACCCAGGAGCTGGCTCTGCGCGGAAGAGGGACACCGTGCCCGACGTGCCTGGCCGCCGCGTGTGCGTCATGAGCCCCGCTACGCGGCGGGACACGATCCCGCCTCTGTCTGAGAAAAGAGGTCACTCATGAGCGTGGTGGAAGGCGCGACGGCGAACGCGGGTCGTGCGAACCGTAGGACGATACCCGCCCAGTGCGGGGTACACGGGGGTCCGCGGGGTTTCACCAACGTGGTGGTAGAACGCAAAGAGAATGGCGATATCATTTTCGACCCCCATGTCACTGGCGAGTGCGTGATTATCTTTGATGAGGAGGCCGCAAGGGTGTTGTTCGACGTTCTCGGCAAGTGGCTGGGATGATGCGCTCACCCGGTGGTTCTCTCCCGGGCTCGGGGCGGTTCAGCGGGCCAGCAAGGGGATGAGGACGGCGGCGTTAGGACTGCCCCAGCCGGGTGCCGCCCACCGCCGTGACCAGCGGATCAGACGCCGGCAGGTTTACCCCGGCAAGGGCGGACGCCATCGTGGCGGGCTGGCACGGCATGCTTACGGTGCCGTAATCGCCCGAGGCTGGCACCAGGGGGACGCCCTCGGCGGCGGCGAGGGTGGTGAGTGCGTGCACCGCGCCTGCCTGGTCGGGGGAACCTGGTCGGGGGAAACGTGGGCTGATCGTAGGCGGCAAGATCCTGGTAGATGTTGCTGGCGTGGGCCGTCTCGCCGGCCGGCACGGGTGTTTCATACAGCACCAGCACTCAAAAAGCTAACAGCAGCCCACTGATCACCGTAGCCCCGATTGCGGCCTACCGGCTGCGCCACGTGCCATTACTGATCAAGCGACGTCGCGGCGGGAACGGTGTGACATCTCGTTGCGCGTCCTGGCGATCCAGTTCCGCAAGGCGAGCGGACATACGCCGGTACTGGCGCCTCGCCCGCATCCTGCGCAGCAGTTCCACGACCCCTCCCCGAGGACAGGACCATCGAGGCTTATTCAGCGATCTTGATCGACGGCTGATCGTTGCAGCTCAGCAGGTGTCTCACAAGATCGATAGCGCCGCCCTGAATAAGCCTCATCGTAACGACGCCCGACCCGGGACCCTCCCCGAAATCTCAGCTGATCTGCGTCAACACTCCTGACCGCGACGGTCCATCGCGATAGTGAGGGACACGGCGCGTAGCCTGTACTGACTTCCTCACCAAGGTTTCCGCCCCGGCTAGCTCCCGGGGGCATCGCGGTGAGGCGAATCGGTGAGGAATGGGGCCTCGGTGGATCTTGACGACGCGCGCACGATCGGTCGGCGGGTGCGCCAGATCCGCAAGTCCCGGCGCAAGCCACTGCCGGTGGTCGCAGGCCTGGCGGGGATGAGCAAGTCGAAGCTGGACCGCATCGAGCGGGGAGAGGTCGCCCTCGACAAGCTCTCGGATATCGTCGCCTTGGCCGACGTACTCCAGATCGCCCCGTCCGAGCTGATGAGGCTGCCGGTACCTGCACCCGCTAACGGAGATACCGACAGCACCATTGAGGCGGTCCGGCGCGCGATGGAGGCGGTCGATCAGGGTCTGCCCGGGGGTTTAGTGCTCCCCGTCGATGTGCTGGCCGACCGGGTGGACCAGGTATACGAGATGAGGCGGCAATGCCAGTTTCGCCAAGCCGGTGCTGCCCTACCCAGCCTGATCCGCGACTTGCATACCTCGATCGCTGCCGGTCGTGACCTCACCACGTTGCTCCCGCTGACGGCGATGGCCCATGTGCACTTGACGCACATGTGGTTACGTGATGCGGGAGCCCCACCCGATCTGCGGCGGCAGGCAGTCGCGTTAGCGCGCACCGCCGCGCGTGAACACGGCGAGGTAACTACCTTGGCGATAGCCACATACGGCACGGTTTACGCGCTGATCGGCAGTGGAATGTTCGATCTGGCTCGGGCCAAGCTGGACTCGCTCACCCTGCCTGCGGTCACCCGGGGCACCGCTGGCGTGGTAGGCGAGCTGATGATGGCGCACTCATTGGTTGCCGCATTCGACCGGCGCCCTGGTGATGTAGCCGCGCCGATGGAGACTGCTGCCGAGTTGGCCGGAAGGTTCGGGGAGGCCACGAGAACGCATGATGAGTTCGGGTTTGCGTTCGGCCCGACAGCTGTCGGGCTATACCGGATGGATCTCGCGCTGGAAGCGAATGAACCTGACCGTGCCCTGAGCATCGCTGCGGACGTGCATCCCGAGCAACATCCTTGGGCCACGCGGCAGGCTGCGTACTGGGTGCACTGCGGCCGAGCGCTAGCTCGGGTGCGGGGTCGCCGTGACGAGGCGGTCATGGCATTCCACCGGGCCGAGACGATCTCGCCGCACCACGTGCACCGGAATCCCATGGTCCGTGACGTCATCGCCACACTGCTGCCGGGCGCGCGCGGCGACGCGATAGGCAAGGAACTGCGGAGGATGGCCCACCGGGCCGGTTTACCCGGATGGCCCGGCTGGACGGCGGTCCCGTGAGCGGGAATGGTCATAGGATGAGCCGGTGTCTGCGGAGGGGATGCTGTCCGTGAGCTCGACCCCACCGACGTTGTGGGGCTGGTCTACGTCGCTCGTGTCGAACTCACGGCTCCGGGACTGCGCACCGTGATCAGGACGATGAGCGGGCGGCGGATGGTGGTGGTGCACGCGCATCCGGATGACGAGACGTTGTGGACCGGCGGCACGATCGCCCGCTACGCCGCAGGTGGCATCGCGGTGAGCCTGGTGACCTGCACGCTCGGCGAGCAGGGTGAGGTGCTCACCGACGAGTTGCGCGGCTTGGCTGCCGATCGTGCCGACCAGCTTGGTGGCTATCGGGTGGCCGAGCTGCGCGCGGCCTGTGCTGCGCTGGGCATCACCGACCAGCGGTTTCTGGGCGGGATCGGCCGGTGGCGCGACTCGGGCATGGTGGCGCAACCCGGCGCGAGGGCGCGCGCCCCGGCCGAGCTGCACCCGCGGGCATTCGCCGCCGGGATGCTCGCAGAACAGGCCGACGCCCTGGTCGAGGTGCTCGAGCAGGTGCGCCCCCAGGTCGTGGTGAGCTATGGCCCGGACGGCGGCTATGGGCACCCTGATCACGTCCGGGCCCACCAGGTGACGATGGCGGCGGTGGCTCAGGTCCCCGAGGTGGCCCGGGTGTTCTGGGCGGTGCGCCCGGTCTCGGCGGTGGCTGAGGGGATCGCCGCGCTGCAGGCGATCCCGGGGCTGCCTTTCCCGCTGCCGGGACCCCACGGGCTGCCCGGGGTGGCTGATGCCGAGGTGACCACCGCCCTGGGCGTCGGCGCGTACCGGAGTGCCATGCTGGCGGCGATGCGCGCCCACGCCACCCAGATCAGAGTGTGGACTGCGGGGCACCACGCGGCGTTCGCGCTCTCCGACGGAGTGGCCCGGCCAGTGTTCGACACCGAGCACTTCACCCTCGTGCGGGGTGCGGAGGCGGGCGGGCGCGACGATTTGTTCGGTGGGCTGCCCCGGTGAGCCTGCTGGCCCGCATTATCCTGGTGGTGCTAGTGGTCGATGCCCTCGAGCTGGCCGTGGTGGAGTTGTTGTACCTTCCGCTGCGGGTGGGTGCGGTGCCGTTTCCGATCACGATCCTGCTTGCTGCGGTGAGCACGCCATGGTTGGTGCGCAGCGCGGCGGAGCTGGGCGGACCCCGCGGGGCGGCGGCGCTCCCGCTGGTGGCGTGGGTGCTGGCGTTCGGTGTGCTCGGGCTCGGTGCAGTGGGCGGTGACGTGCTGCTTCCCGTGGATTGGCGCCCGGTGCTGCTGCTGGGTGCCGGCATGGTGCCAGCCGCTGTGGTGCTGGGCCGGGCACTGGGGGCTCGTGAGGGGCGGGGTCGTTGTGCCGGCGTTGGGGTAGACGGAGATACTGTGCAGTTAGACGGCCCGTCTGGGTACCGTGAGTGAGGAGCAGGAGAAACCCCGTGACATACGTGATCGCAGAGCCCTGCGTGGACGTCTTGGACAGATCGTGCATCGAAGAATGCCCCGTGGACTGCATTTACGAGGGCGGCCGGATGCTTTACATCCAGCCCGACGAGTGCGTGGACTGCGGTGCCTGTGAGCCTGTCTGCCCGGTGGAGGCCATCTACTATGAGGACGATGTCCCGGAGCAGTGGGGGGACTACACCAAGGCCAATGTCGATTTCTTCGCCGACCTGGGCTCGCCCGGCGGAGCGTCCCGAGTCGGCAAGGTCAACTACGACCCGCCGATGATCGCTGAGCTGCCCCCGCAGAACGAGGAGTGACATCGCCAGGCGCCACCCGCCTGGTCCTGCCGGACTTCCCCTGGGACAGCCTGGCAGGCGCAGCCCTCCGGGCGAGCGAGTACCCGGGGGGCGTGGTCGATCTGTCCGTGGGTACCCCGGTAGACCCGGTTCCCGACGTGGTGCGCGAGGCGCTGCAGTCCGCCTCGGCACTGCCCGGTTACCCGGCTACGCAGGGCACACCGGAGCTGCGCCAGGTCGTCGTCGGGGCGTTGGCACGCCGGTACGGCGTGACCGGTGTGCCGGCCGAGGCGGTGCTGCCGACGGCGGGCTCCAAGGAGCTGGTGGCCTGGCTGCCCACGCTGCTCGGGCTGGGCCCCGGTGACCTCGTCGCGGTGCCGGAACTGGCCTACCCCACCTATGAGGTCGGGGCGGTCCTGGCTGGCGCCACCGCGATGCGTCTCACCGATGGCGAGCCGGCGCCGCCGGGCACCCGGCTGCGGTGGCTGAACTCGCCGCGCAACCCCACCGGCGACGTCGCGCCCGCCGAGGTGCTGGCCAGCGCGGTGGCCCAGGCCCGCCAGCTCGGCGCGGTGCTCGCCTCCGACGAGTGCTACCTGTCCCTGGGATGGGAGACGCAGCCGCTGTCGGTGTTGCACCCGCAGGTCTCCAGCGGGGATCACCACGGGCTGCTGGCGGTGCACTCGCTGTCCAAGTCCTCCAACCTCGCCAGCTACCGGGCGGGCTTCGTGACCGGAGACCCCGAGCTGGTCGCCGCCCTGCTCGCGGTGCGCAGACATGCCGGGATGATGGTCGCCCGGCCGGTGCAGCAGGCGATGGTGGCCGCGCTGTCCGACGACACGCACCTCGCGCGGCAGCGGGACCGGTATGCGGCCCGCCGGGCGCTGTTAGTGCCCGCGCTTGCGCAAGCCGGGCTGCGGGTGCAGCGCTCCCAAGGTGGGCTGTTCCTGTGGTGCACCGCGGGCGAGCCGTGCTGGGACACCGTGAACCGGCTGGCCGAGCGCGGCGTGCTCGTCGCCCCCGGTGAGTTCTACGGCCCCGCGGGTGCCCGGCATGTCCGGGTTGCCCTGACCGCCACCGACGAGCACATCGCCGCCGCAGTGCGCCGCCTGGCGGGCACGTAACGGTACTGTCGAGTTCCCGGACTCCCGCCGCGCGCTACGCCATGCGCTGGGCGACGAGGGCATCGGTGTACGTTATGCCGTCACCAGCGCTCGGCTCGCTCCACGAAATCTCCCACGCTGGGTGCCGCACCGATGCGGTATCCCTCGCCGAGATCACTGTGCCGGCCGGGATACCGACGACCAGCATGACGGCAACGGTCAGCTACCGACGCTAGCGACCACGCGTCGGTAGCGGCTGCGCTGGGAGGCACGCCAGTCAGAATTGCCAGGCACCCGGCTGAGCGGGAAGGCACCGTCAGCGTTCTGCTGTCGCCGAGTTCGACAGTATCGACATTTCAGAGCCCCTTCCCCGAAACGTCGGTGACGTCGGGCTCACGGACGCTCACGGACGCTCATTTTCGCTCGGTACGGTACCGCCGAACCCGCCCTCCGAACGTGTCTGGCCGTGCGCATCCTCGTTAGGCAGCGCACGCGGCCAGCCGGGCGTCGGGGTTGGCGTCACACCTAGCTCACCCTGACTGCGTGGATGTATGCCCTATGCAGGAAGGTTCCCGATGCTGGCGATGCGCCCGGCGGTGGCAAGCGACATCGCGGCGGTGGAAGCCATGATCTACGCCCGCTGCGGATGGCTGGAAGAACGCGGCCTGCCGAGCTGGCGGGCACTCGCCCCGGAGCTGGCCGAGCCCGCCTACTACCTGTACACCTCGGTGACCGACCCGGCCTACCAGCCGATCCGTCCGGGAACCCTGATGGCCTGGTGGGCGGTGGACAAGGCGGCCCGCGACGGCCGGGACTGGGTACGGCGCGGATGCCTGTTCCCCGGTTTGGTGCGCTACTACCGACGGCAGGGCTTCACCCTCGTGCATGAGGTCCAGCGCACCCACCACCGGGTCTACCTCATGGGTCGGCGCGCCGAGGTGCTGCCGGAACTGGCGGGGATGCTCGCCGCCGATCACCCGGTGAGCCCGGCGCGGCCGTAGCACCGGGGTCTCCGCCGAACGCCTTCGCCGCCAGGTGCAGGTGGATGACCTGGAGCAGCTGCGCATCGCCCTCCTCCCGGTAGTGACCCTCGCTGATCCGTTGCACAGCACTGGCGACTCACCGTCAGCACGCAGGGCCAACAGATCGAGCTGGTCGGCCCGTGATTCTCAGCTCTTGCGGATGGTGACGATCTCGGTGAGCTGGTGGGCGATGGTGAACAGATCGCCTACCACACCGAAGTCGGCGATCTCGAAGATCGGCGCCTGCGGGTCTTTGTTGACCGCGACGATGGTGTGGGAAGTCTGCATTCCGGCGCGGTGCTGGATAGCGCCGGAGATGCCCAGCGCAACGTATAGCTGGGGGGAAACGGTCTTGCCGGTCTGCCCGACCTGGAACTGGTGCGGGTAGTAGCCGGAGTCGACCGCCGCCCGGGATGCCCCGACCGCAGCGCCGAGCGCGTCGGCGAGCTTCTCGACCACCCGGAAGTTGTCCGCCGAGCCGACGCCACGGCCACCGGAGACCACCACGCTGGCCTCGGTGAGCTCGGGGCGATCGCCGCCCTCGATGAGCCGGCGTTCCAGGACCTTCGCGGTCCGCGCGCTCACCGCGGGGATCTCGATAGGCTGCTCAGTGGCCGCACCCGGGGTCTGGCGCGGTTCGATCGCACCGGCTCGAACAGTGATCACCGCGACCGGCGTGGTGGCCCGAGACTTGGCGAGGTAGGAGCCGCCGAACACCGAGTGCGTGGCAGTGCCGTCCGCGGCCAGCTCGACGACGTCGGAGAGCAGGCCGGATCCGGTGCGCACGGCAAGCTTGCCGGCGATCTCCTTACCGTCCGGCGAGGCGGCCAGGATCACCGCGACCGGCCGGACCGACGCCACCAGGGCCGCCAGCACACCGACGGCGGGAGCGGTGAGGTACCGATCGACCTCCTCGGACTCGGCGATGTAGATCTTGACTGCGCCGTAGGCGGCCAGCCGGTCCCTAAGCTTGCCGGCGATGCCAGGACTGGCTACCACCACGGCGGCCGGCTCCCCCAGCCGCGCTGCCGCCGTGAGCAGTTCGTTGGTGATCTTCTTGACCTCGCCGCCGGAATGCTCGACGAGGACCAGGACCTCTGCCATGACGGTTCTCCTCGATCAGATCAGCTTCTGGCCGATGAGATAGTCGGCGAGCATGGCCGCACCCTCACCCTCATCGGTGACGATCTGGCCAGCCACCCGCGGTGGGCACGGCGCGGACTCGATCACCGTCGAGGTGGCGTTGGCCAGCCCCACCTCGGTGCGCTCGACGCCCGCATCGGCCAACGACAGCGTGCTGACCGGCTTGCGCTTGGCGGCCATGATGCCCTTGAACGAGGGGTAACGCGGCTCGTTGATCTTCTCGTTCACGCTGATGACGGCAGGCAGCTCAGCCTGCAGGACCGTGATCGCGTCGTCGGTCTGCCGCTCGACGGTCACGGTTCGTCCCTGGAGAGTGACCGTGCGGGCGTGGGTCAGCTCCGGCAGGCCGAGCACCTCGGCAACCATCGCCGGAACCGCCGCCACGGTGCCGTCGGTAGCTTCGTTGCCCGCAATGATGAGGTCGACGTCGCCGAGAGTGCCGATGACCTTGGCCAGCGCCTTGGCGGTGGCAATCGCGCAGGACCCGTGCAGGGTCTCATCGGATAGGTGCACCGCCTTGTCCGCGCCCATCGACAGCGCTTTGCGGATGGCCTCGGCGGCCCGCGGTGGACCCATCGTGACGACGGTGACCTCGCCCTGGCCCGCCTCCTTGATCTTGAGCGCTTCCTCGAGCGCACGCTCGTTGATCTCGTCGAGGACGACCTCCGCCGAGGCGCGATCAAGAGTGTGGTCGGAATCGGTCAGCGTGCGCGCGGACCAGGTGTCCGGCACCTGCTTGATCAAAACCACGATATTCATGGCTCCAACGTTATCGATCGGTAGCTCTGCGGCCTACGCGTGGTGACCGCTCTCACGGTGACTGGCCGGCGCTTCCTTGGCCTGGGCGAGCTTGGCTTGCACGCCGGCCAGCAGAAGCTCAAGGCCGTAGTCGAACCGCCCCGGCCGGCGCACGCCGTCCAGATGCGGGCTCACCGCGGTGATGGCGGGAATCCGCTCGGGCGGCAGCAGCGGGTAGTACTCGGTTTCCTCTCCGGGCCTCCCCTCACGCAGCGGGGCGATGCGCCCCATCTGTTGAAAACCGGCGGCGTAGGTGAACAGGGCAAAGAAGACGTCGGACGCCTCAGCAGGCAAGAACCCGCCCTCAAGGAGGAGCCCGATGGTTCGCTCAATGAGCAGCAAGCCGTGCGGGCCGATCCTGACCCGGCCGCTGTAGACCCGGGCCAGGTGGTGGTGGGCGGCCAAGGCCTGGTGGAAGCTGCGTACCAGCACGCGGAGCTGGGTCAGCCAGTCGCCTTCGGTGGCCGAGATGTCCACCTCCCCGAGCATCAGGTCGACCATGAGATCCACCAGCTCGTCCTTGTCGCGCACATGGTTGTACAAGGCCATGGGCGAGACTTCCAGCTCGGTGGCCAGCGCCCGCATCGTCAGGGCGGGGAGCCCCTTCTCGTCCACCAAGCATAGCGCGGCCCGCACGACCCGGGCTCGGGACAGCGGTGGCGGCCGCGTGTAGTCCTTACTGGGGTCAACATCCACCCAGGTCGTCGGCTCGGAACGGCCCCGAGAGGTACCAGGCTGGTCGTTCACGATGATCCTCCCTCGTCTCCCGCTTCCCAGGATGTACAACGTACACCCGGTCGGGCGATAGCAACTTTCGCGATCCAGTATAACACTGTACACCCAACGTACAAAGTACTTTTGATATACAGCGTCTTACCCGACGCCGCGCTGACCTGATCACCATCCGGGCACTTGCCCTCGTGCCCAGACGTCGCCGGGGGTACCGATGACAACCACCACCAGCCCACCTGACACCGCCCGAAGTACCACTGACCTGCTCGCACGGGCGTGCGACCGGGACCCACAGGCGTGGGAGGAGATCATGCGCCGGTACAGCGGTGTGGTGTTGGCGAAGGTCCGCTCGTTCGGTCTGCAAGAAGCCGACGCACTCGATGCTGTGCAGACGACCTGGTTACGGCTGGCGGAGAACTGCCACCAGATCCAGTTTCCCGAGCAGCTCGGCGGGTGGCTGGCCACCACCGCGAGCCGCGAGTGCCTGCGCATCCTTCGCTATCACGCACTGCACACCGTGACTCCGGACGAGGTGGCGGCGCAACGGGAGGCTGACCCGTCCGTGGGCCCGGAGCAGCACGCCGTCGACGCAGACACGGCAACGCGGCTGTGGAACCTTGTCGCGACGTTGCCGACCCGCCGCCAGCGGCTCATCCGGGAGTTGTTCCTCAAGGATCCACGACCGTACACCGAGGTCGCCCGCACTACGGGAATCCCGGCCGGCGGCATCGGACCCACCCGGGCGCGGGCCCTGACCCAGCTGCGGCGCCGGCTCGATGAGTACGAGCTGGGCCGGCGGAACTGACCACTATGCGGCGTCCACTGGGTCGGGTTGCCGGAGTGATCCCGCTGGTGGCTGCGGCACGCTCAGGAGGACCATCATGACCAGTCCGGCAACCGCTGCGCCGATCAACATGGGGGTGGGTACCTTCAGCAGCGCTAGCGCCGAGGCGAGTAAGACCGCTGGGATCACCGGCCGGATGAGGGCCGCAGGACCCCGGGCGGACAGCCGGGCGCCAAGGTAGACACCGGGCAGCGCGCCCAGCAGCAGCGAGATGGTGACGGCCAGGTGGACATCGCCGTAGAGCAGGTGACCGACCGTGGCGGCGGCCACCAACGGGATTGCCTGGACCATGTCGGTACCAACCAACTGAGCTGGGCGCAGCTGGGGGTAGACGACCAAGAGTGATGCGATGATCAACGAGCCGGCACCGACGGAGGTCATACCGACGGCGAGGCCGCTGATCACGCCGATCACGACGGTGCGCAGCGGGCGGATCAGCGGTGGCCCCTCCTTGTGCTCACCCCGGTGGTTGGCACGGCGGTCGAGCACCTGGCGCAGCAGCGTCATCCCTATCGAGGCGCACAAGGCGCCGCCGATGGCCAGCTTCAGGTCAGCCTGCATGGCCGGGGCGTGCCCGATCGAGCCGACGATCACCGCACCGGCGAACGCGGCAGGCACCGAGCCCACCGTCAGCCAACGGACCAGCCGCCAGTTCACGGAACGGTAGCGCAGGTGCACGGCTGCGCCGACGGGCTTCATGACCAGCGAGGCGAGTAGGTCGCTGGAGATCGCGGCCAGCGGCGCGACCTGGAAGAACAGCACAAGCAACGGGGTGAGCAACGCACCGCCGCCCATACCGGTGAGGCCGACCAGAAGGCCGACCACCAGCCCGACGACGACGAGATCGAGGTGCATCGAGGGTACCTGTTTTCACAACCGGCCCCCTCAAATTTGGATCAACTCAGCCATACGTTGACGGGAGGTCGAGCAATCGCGGCAAACCTCGCAAAGGATAGCTAAGCGGACGGCAACCCGGGAACTCAACGAGGTAAACACCGGCGGTCGTTCCGGTGAACCACATGCGAGCACTCGACGTGCGCGGCGATCGGTTCAGCTTCTCAGCTCGGTATCGCTGATCAGCACATCAGCCCGTCGGGCCGCCGCCCGACACAGCGTCCGCGTGGTGGGATGGACCCGTGAGCGTGACGGTGGTGGGCAGCGTCAACCTCGACCTGGTGGCCGCACTGCCGCGGCTGCCTGACCGCGGCGAGACCCTCATCGCCACCGGCTTGACCCGCACCCCCGGCGGCAAGGGGGCCAACCAGGCACTGGCTGCCCGCCGCCTGGGACTGCCAGTCCGGCTGCTCGCCGCGGTGGGCACCGACCCCGAGGCCGACGCCGCGCTGGACTTGCTTCGCCGCGAGGGAGTCACGCTGGACCGGCTGCAGCGGGTCACCGAGCCGACCGGGCTGGCGCTGATCGCAGTCGATACCGCGGGCGAGACCACCATCGTCGTGGTCCCCGGCGCGAACGCGGCACTGCAGGTGGATCCGCAGGATGTGGCCGGCGCCGAGGCGGTGCTCACCGTGCTGGAGGTACCCGAGCGGGCCGTGGTCGCCGCCGCCCAGCACGCCACCGGGCTGTTCGTGCTCAACGCATCCCCGGCCCGCCCGGTGCCACCCGACGTGCTGGCCCGCGCCGACCTGGTGGTGGTCAACCGTGCCGAGCGTGCCGCGCTGCCCGGGCTGCACGCCGCCCGAGCTCTCGCCGTCACCGACGGACCGCGCGGCGCGGTGCTGCTGCGCGAGGGCCAGCAGGTCGCGACCGCGCTCCCCCCACGGGTCACCGCCGTGGACGGCACCGCTGCTGGTGACGCCTTCATCGCCGCCGCGCTCGCAGGACTGCTGCACGGGCTACCCGACGCCGAGTTGCTCGCCCGGGCTTGCGCGGCGGGCGCGCTGGCGGCCACCCGGCCCGGCGCTCAACCGTCCCTGCCGACCGCCGCCGAGATCGACGAGGTGCTTGCCCGGTGACCGTACCAATGATCATTGATACCGACCCCGGAGTGGACGACGCGGTGGCGCTGATGCTGGCCGTGGCCAGCCCGGAGGTGCAACTGCTCGCCGTAACCACGGTGTTCGGCAACGCCAGCGTGGAGACCACCACCGCCAACGCGCTGCGGCTGCGGGCCCTGGCGGGGCTCGGTCAGCTGCCGGTGGCCGCCGGCGCCGGCCGGCCGCTGGTGTACCCGGCCCGGTCGCGGGGTGCCCGCGGGCACGGTCGAGACGGCCTCGGGGGGCGGGCCGATCTGCTGCCGGAACCGCGCGGAGGAGTCAATGCCCTCGGCGCCGTGGCCCTGATGGCCACGCTGTTGCGGGGTGCGGTCACCCCGGTGACGCTGGTGGCCATCGGACCACTGACCAACATCGCGCTGCTGCTCGCCGTGCACCCCGAGGTGAAGCCCCGGATTGACCGCATCGTGACCATGGGGGGCAACCTCGGCGGCCCCCCACCCGAGTTCAACATCAACTCTGATCCTGAGGCGGCCCGCCGGGTGCTCGTCGAGGAAGATGTACCGATCACCCTGGTTCCCCTGGATCTGGCCCTGCGGGTGACGGTTGACGGTGCCTGGCTTGCCAAGCTGGCGGCGGCCGGGCCGCGCTGCGCCGCGCTGGCCGGCGTCATCAAGCATTACCGGGACCTCTACGGGAAGCATCGCTGGGCGCCGGTAGCGCTGCACGACTCGTTGGCCATGCTGGAGGCAGCCGTCCCGGGCACGCTGGCCACCACACCGATGGTCCTGCAGGTGGTCTGCGGCCACGGAGGCGACCGCGGTACCGTGCTGGTCAGCAGCGCCGCGCGCAGCGCTCAGCGCGTCGTTCAGGTGGCACGCGACGCCAACCCGGTGTCGATCAACGCTACGATCCTGAACCGGCTCCGAGTTCTGGGGTGAGGCCGTGTTGCTTTCGTGAATGCCGTCGGGCCTGCAGCCAGCACCCCACCACAGCCACCAGCACCCCGAGCACCCCACCGGCGGTGTTGTGCACCAGGTCCCGGACCTGACATTCGCCGCCGCCGGTAGCGCCCTGCACGAACTCCACGAAGGCGCTGATGAGCACGCAGGATGCCGCGACGGGCAACGGCCGGCGGGTCGCCAGCGTGCCACACACCGCGAACGGCATCAGCATCACCACGTTGAGCTGCTCGTAGAGATGGGCCAACGACAGGCTGCCCACCGCGCAGAGCCGCAACGTCGCCAGCGGGTTGAGGCCGCCCGCGGGATAGTGCCCGAACGGCCGCACCACGGTGAGGGACAACGCCAGCGCCAGGCCGCACCCGGCAAGCACTGCCGGCATCGGGGCCCAACCCCGGCGGCGCGCCAGCCACCAGGCCACGCCGCCGAAGAGCACTGAGCCGGGCACGAAGGCAGCCGGCACCTCAAGGTGGTGCAGCAGGACGTTGAGCAGGTTGTGGGGGTTAAGGTCTGGGCCGTTGGACACCGTATGCACGCTATCGGGCACTGAGTGCTCTATGAACCTCAGCGCCCGATGAACGTCGCCTTACCGGGGCCGTGGTCCAGGAACGAGCGCATTCCCCTCGCGCGGTCCTCGGTGTAGGCCAGCGCGGCAAAGGCCTCGGTCTCCAGCCGCAGACCCGCGTTGAGGTCAACATCCAGTCCGTCGTCGATGGCCGCCTTGGCCGCCGCCAATGCCCGCGCCGGCCCCGCGACGAACTGCGCGGCCCAGCGCCACGCCGCAGCGTACACGTCCTCGGGGGCGACCACCTCGTCGACCAGGCCGATCCGCAGCGCCTCGTCCGCTTCGACCAGGCGGCCGGTGTAGATCAGCTCCTTGGCCCGGGCCGGGCCGATGAGCCGGGGCAGCCGCTGGGTGCCGCCGGCTCCCGGGATAATCCCCAGCAGGATCTCCGGCTGCCCGACTGTGGTGTCCCGCGCCGCGATCCGCCGGTCACAGCACAGCGCGAGCTCGTAGCCACCGCCCACCGCGGCACCCCTGATTGCGGCCACGGTCGGCTTCGGGATGTCCGCCACCACGCTCAGCGACGAAGAGATCGTCGCCGCCTGCGCCGCGAACTCGGCCGCTGGCGTCATCGCCATTTCCTTGATGTCGGCCCCGGCCGCGAACACCCTCTCGCCGCCGTAGACGATCACCGCCCGGATCTCCGCGCGATCCGCCGCCTGGTGCGCAGCGGCGGCGATCTCCGCCTGTACCTGCCGGCTCAGCGCGTTCACCGGTGGCCGGTGCAGCCGGATCGTGCCGATGCCACCATCCACGTCGAGCCTGACGAACTCCCGGACGAACTCGCTGTCCACCATGTCCATGCACGCTACCGGCCGCTCAGCGGAGATGGGCGAAAAAGCGCTCCCCGGCACGCCGCAGCACGAGATCGACACCGAAGGTCTTCGACAGGTTGTCCTCGGTCAGCACCGCCTCGAGGAGGCCTTGAGCGACCACCGCCCCGTCTCGCATCAGCATGGCGTGCGTAAAGCCCGGCGGGATCTCCTCGACATGGTGGGTCACCAGCACCGTCGCGGGAGCATCGGGATCGACGGCCACCGTGGCCAGCCGTCCCACCAGATCCTCGCGACCGCCCAGATCCAGCCCAGCCGCAGGCTCATCCAGCAGCAGCAGCTCCGGATCGGTCATCAGGGCTCGGGCGATCAGCACCCGCTTGCGCTCTCCCTCGGACAGGGTGCCGAAGCGCCGCTGCGCCATCCCCTCGATACCGAACGCGGCCAGCAGCCCGGCAGCCCGCGCGGTGTCGATCTCCTCGTAGCGTTCCCGCCACCGGCCGAGCACCGCGTAGCCGGCGCTGACCACCAGGTCGGATACCACCTCATCCCCGGGGATGCGGCTGGACAGCGCCGCCGAGGAAAACCCGATCCGCGGACGGAGCTCAAACACATCGACGCGGCCCAGCCGTTCCCCCAGCACGTGCACCATCCCCCAGCTCGGATGCAGCTCGGTCGCGGCCAGCCGCAGCAGGGTGGTCTTGCCGGCGCCATTGGGGCCCAGCACGACCCACTTCTCGTCCAGCTCCACCCGCCAATCCACCCGCTCGAGGAGCGTGCTGGTGCCGCGCCGAACGCCTACCCCGTCCATCCGCACCACAAGATCAGTGAGGTCCACGGGGGTGGTGCTGGGTCCTCGCTTATCCCACGTGGTCATCCGGCCATTGTGCTCACCGGCACAGTGTTGACCGGTGGGGGCTGACCGGTGGGGCCGAATGTCGGACCGGGCAGGCAGGATGGCTTTCCATGAGCCACCCGCATGTTGGCTGGCCCTTCCCGCTTGGTGCCCACGCCGAGGGCGGGGGGGTGCGCTTCGCGGTGGTCTCCGATGTCGCCGAGGCCGTCGAGGTGTGCCTGTCGTCAGCCGAGGGCGAGGAGCTCCGCGTGCCGCTGACCGAACGCACCTTCGGGGTGTGGCACGGGCTGCTGCCCGGTGTGGGTCCCGGACAGCGCTACGGCTACCGGGTCCACGGGCCCTGGGACCCGGCGCGTGGCCTGTGGTGCAACCCGGCCAAGCTGCTGGTCGACCCCTACACCCTGCGGGTCGAGGGCACCGTGAGCGGCCTGACCGCCGCGCTGGGCTACCGGGGCGATCCGGCCGGGCCGCGCAGCGAGGTCGACTCGCGGGGCAGCGTCCCGATGTCGGTGGTCACCGTCCGTGGCGGCCCGGACACCGGCGCCCGCCCGGATGTGCCGTGGGAGCAGACGGTGATCTACGAGCTGCACGTGCGCGGCTTCACCCGCACCCACCCCGAGGTGCCGCCCGCGCACCGGGGCACCTATCTGGGGCTCGCGCACCCGGCGGTGATCTCCTACCTCACCGGTCTGGGTGTCACTACCGTGGAGCTGCTGCCGGTGTGCGCGTTCTGCCCGGAGGCGCCCCTGCTGCGCGCCGGGTTACCCAACTACTGGGGCTACTCGCCGCTGGCCCTGCTCGCGGTGCATCCGGGATACGCCGCGGTACCCGGCGCTGAGGTGCAGGAGTTCCGCACCATGGTGGCCGCGCTGCACGCCGCGGGACTGGAAGTCATCGTCGATGTGGTGGCCAACCACACCTGCGAGGGGGACATAGATGGCCCCACCCTGTGCTACCGGGGACTGGACGCGCCCGCCTACTACCTCACCCACGACCTCACCGGCTGTGGCAATACCCTGGACAGCGGCTCCCCCACGGTGATCGCGCTGATCACCGACGCGCTGCGGTACTGGGCGGGCGAGCTGGGCGTCGACGGGTTCCGCTTTGATCTGGCCAGCGTGCTGGGGAGGCCTCGGGGCGGGCCGTTTGACCCGGCCGCCCCGCTGTTCACGGCGATCGTCTGCGACCCGCTGCTGCGCACCCGCAAGCTCATCGCCGAGCCCTGGGACGCCACCGGCGAGGGCTACCGGGTCGGCGGGTTCGGTGTGCACTTCAGCGAGTGGAATGGGCGCTACCGGGACGTGGTGCGCGATTTCTGGCGCGGTGTCCCCGGCGTCAGCCAGCTCGCCTCCCGGCTGGCGGGCAGCTCGGACCTCTATGCGGCAAGCGGGCGCCGGCCGTGGGCGTCGATCAACTACATCACCGCGCACGACGGGTTCACGCTGCGTGACCTGGTTTCCTACAACCGCAAACACAACGAAGCCAACGGGGAGGGCGGCACCGACGGCACCGACGACAACCGGTCCTGGAACTGCGGTGTCGAGGGGGAGACCGAGGACCTGGCGATCCAGCGCCTGCGCAGTCGCCAGGCCCGCAACATGCTGGCTACCCTGGTGCTGTCCACCGGCACCCCGATGCTGCTGGCCGGCGATGAGCGCTGGCGCACCCAGCGCGGCAACAACAACCCCTACCGGCTCGACGACGAGACCTCGTGGCTGGACTGGTCCACAGACTCGGGCCGGGAGGCGATGACCGCGTTCACTCGCCGCCTGCTCGCGCTGCGCGCCACGACGCCCGCGCTGCGCCAACCGGAGTTCTTCGAAGGCCGTGCCACCCCCCACGGCACCCCCGATTTAGTCTGGTTCCGTCCCGACGGCCACGTCATGCAGCTGGGCGACTGGCGAGACGCTCACCGGCAGACGCTGGGCATGTGGATCGACGGGGCTGACGTGCGCTCCCACCCACCCCCACCGACCACCGACTCGTGGCTGCTGGTGTTCCACGCCGGCTCGAACCCGATCACGGTCACGCTGCCGAGCCCGGAGTACGGCGAACGGTACGAGCCGGTCCTGGACACCAGGTTCCCGGAGGGAGTACCGGCGCGCCAGCGCGGCAGGCGGCCGGGTACCCGGATGACCGTGCCCGCCCGAACCCTCCTGGTGTTCCGCGCGGTGCGGGGCTAGGTGGCCAGGTGGAGCAGGCCGAACTCGGCGGGGGTGGCCATCAACGGGTGTCGCGGCAGGACGCGCACGGTGTATCCGAGCAGCCCGGCATGCGGCAGGGGCAAGGTCGCCTCGAACCGGGCCTCCTCGCCGTCGTCCTTGGCGGAGTCCCGGCAGTCACGGGTACCGACCGACTGCATGGTCACCACACAGCAGTCCCACAGCTCGTCGTGGTCATCGACCCGGCCGACGATGGCCTGGACGTCCACGTCGCAGGACTGCAGCCCGGCCAACGCGACCGCCGCGCGGATGGTCATCTCCGAGCCCAGCTCCGGGGTGTCGGGCAGGCCCGAGATGTCCACCTGCGCGACCCGAACCCGGGGCCAGGCGGCGCGCAGCCGCGACCGGTACTCGGCCAGCACGCGTGCCCCGGTGAAGGAGTCGGCAGACACCTCCGTGGCCGAGCGGGCGGCCGGCGCGTAGAGGCGCTCCACGTATTCCTGCACCATCCGGCAGGCTTGCAGCTGGGGGCGAAGTGAGGTCAGGGTATGGCGCACCATGGACACCCAGCGGGTCGGCACACCGCCCGCGCCACGGTCGTAGAACCGGGGGGCGACCTGCGTGGCAATTAGCTCATAAAGCGCGTGCGCCTCCAGGGCGTCGCGCCGTTCCGGGTTCTCGACGCCGTCCGCGGTCGGGATCGCCCAGCCGTTCTCCCCGTCGTAGAACTCATCCCACCAGCCATCTCGGATGGACAGGTTCAGCCCACCGTTGAGCGCGGATTTCATCCCCGAGGTGCCACACGCCTCCCACGGCCGCAGGGGGTTGTTCAACCACACGTCGCACCCCCAGTACAGGTGGCGGGCCAGCGACATGTCGTAGTCGGGCAGGAACACCATCCGGTGCCGCACATCCGCCGCGTCGGCGAACCGCACGACCTGCTGGATCAGCGCCTTGCCTCCGTCATCGGCGGGGTGGGACTTGCCAGCGATGATCAACTGCACCGGACGCTGGGGGTCCAGCAACAGGGCCCGGAGCCGTTCCGGGTCGCGCAGCATCAGGGTAAGCCGCTTGTAGGTGGGTACCCGGCGGGCGAAACCCATGGTGAGCACGTGGGGATCGAAGACCTGCGAGGTCCAGCCCAGCTCCGGCGCGGAGGCACCGCGCTCCAGCCAGGCGGCCCGGACCCGCCGGCGAACCTCGTCCACCAGCTTGGCGCGCAGCACGCAGCGCAGATCCCACAGCAGGGTGTCGGAAGCCAGGGCGATCGCACCGTCCGCCTCGCTGCTGCCGGAGTCCCCGAGCAGTCTGGTGATCTCCCGCGCCGCCCAGGTCGGGCCGTGCACCCCGTTGGTGACCGAGCAGATGGGCACCTCCTCGACGTCGAACTGCGGCCACAGCCCGCGGAACATCGCCCGTGACACGGTGCCGTGCAGCCGTGAGACGCCGTTGGCGCGCTGGGAAAGCCGCAGACCCATGTGCGCCATGTTGAACATCTCGGGGTTGTCCTCGGCGCCCAGTGCCAGCACCCGGCTGACCTCGAGGCCGGGCAGCAGCGCAGCCTCGCCGGATGCGGCGGCGAAGTAGTGCTGCACCAGCTCTATGGGGAAGCGATCGATCCCGGCGGGCACGGGGGTGTGCACGGTGAACACGGTGCCAGCCCGCACCGCCGCCAGAGCCTCGTCGAAGCTCAACCCCTCGCCGCTGATCAGTTCCCGGATCCGTTCCAGACTCAGGAACCCGGCGTGGCCCTCGTTGGTGTGGAACACCTCAGGGTTGGGATGACCGGTAAGCTGGCAGAACAGCCGGATGGCGCGGAGGCCGCCGATCCCAGCGAGGATCTCCTGCGTGATCCGGTGATCCTGGTCACCGCCGTAGAGCCGGTCGGTAATCCCGCGCAGCTCGTCAGGATTGTCTTCGATGTCGCTGTCTAGCAACAGCAGCGGCACGCGCCCGACGTCGGCCCGCCAGATCCGCGCTCGCAACGCCCGCCCACCGGGCATGCTGACCGCCACCAGCAGCGGTGCGCCGGTGCCGTCGGTCATCAGGTGCAGCGGCAGGCCCTGCGGGTCCAGCGCCGGGTAGTGCTCCAGTTGCCAGCCATCCAGTGACAACGACTGGCGGAAGTAGCCCGAGCGGTAGAGCAGCCCGACCCCGATCAGCGGCACTCCCAGGTCTGAGGCGGCCTTGAGGTGATCGCCCGCCAGCACGCCCAGGCCACCGGAGTAGAACGGCAGCACCTCGGAGACGCCGAACTCCATGGAGAAGTAGCCGATCGCCGCGGGCAGGGTCTGCGTCCGTTCCTGGGTCCGTTGCTGGTACGTCCGTTGGTGGTACCACCGGGGTGCCTCCAGGTAGTGGCGCAGGTCCTGGGCAAGCGCTCGGGTGCGGGCCACCACGGTCTCGTCGGCGGCCAACGCGGTGAGCCGCTGGATGGGGATCTCCCCCAGCAACCGCACCGGATCCCCGTTGACGGCAACCCAGGTGTCCGCGTCCAGCGAGGCGAACAGCTCCTGGGTCGGCGGGTGCCAGGTCCACCGCAGATTGGCGGCCAGCGTCTCTAGCGCCGCCAGCGGCCTCGGCAGCTGGGCACGGACGGTGAACCGGCGCAGTGCTCTCATGCGCGGACTCTAACCCGGGCGCGAGGCCGATCTGCTGGGCATCCAGGGGCGCCACACGTGGCGTAGGCACGGCGGTGGTTCTCCAGGCGTGGTGCGCCGTGGCGCGTGACAAACCGCACCATGATGGCACGCGTGCGCTCATCCGCGCTGGCTTTGGACGGGCACCAACGACGGCAGGGCCGCAGCGCTAACCTGGTGCTCTGTTACAACGGGACAAGGTATCCGATTGGCAATCCACTTTTGGAGCCGGGCGTCCCGGAATTGATACACCGGGCCAACCGTTCGCAGGATCTGACGCCGACGAGCATCCTCAAGAAACTGCACCAAAGGCGTCGGAGTGTTGTCTCGACGGTTCAGCTGTGCGCTGGCGAGCGCAGCCGCCCAGGTGCCGGAGGACACCAACCCGGAACCGAGCCCGGCCACGAGCCCGCCTACGAGCCCGTACTCGAGCCCATCCGGGAGCCCGTGACCGAACCCGTACGCCAGCCCCACCACGAGTCCAGCGACGAGTCCAGCCACGCACCCGCCCTGACGTTCCTGGTGCCACAATGACTGCGGATCGAGCGGACGCGTAACCGCTGTGAATGGTCTGGACCACAGCAGGAGCCCAGCTGTCAGCCCGAAGCCGAGCCCAACCGCGAGGTCGAATATCAACTCAGACCTGTCCCCTGTTGTGAACAGGTGCCAAAACCAGAGAAGGGGCCCGGCCACGAGCCCGCTCAGGAACGTTGGGATAGGAGTTCTGCTCCCCCGGAGCTCACTCCGCGGCTCAGCAGGTCGTCCACCGAGCATGACAATGAGAACGTAAACGATGCCGTAGCCCCCGGTGCTCACGATTGCGATCATGATCCCCATGAGAAGAACCGTGGAGGTAGGAGTGCTGCTCCCCCGGAGCTGGCTACCCTGCAGAGAAGCCCATCCACCGACCACGATCACCAGCAGGTACCCGATTCCGACCAGGAATCCGTACTTGAGACCGGTCACAAGCTGCTCGTACGCGAATCCGTATCCGAGCCCGGTCACGAGCCCAGCCACGAGCCCGATCACCAGTCCGGTGTGCAGGTTCGTGCGGCGGTCAGTGTGGGTATAAGCCCTGTTCCATTGCAGCCACCCCAGCCGCTGAGGCGGTCCGCCCCCCAGCGCAAATCCCAGCCCGATCACGAAACTAGACACCAGCCCGATCAGGAGCCCGATCACGAGCTTGTTCGGAAGCGTGGCCGTGAGGAGGTTCTGAAGTCCGGTCGCGATCCCGGCTCCGGCACTAAGAAGAACGACCATAGGGATGTCGGTCCTGCTCCACCGCTGTGGGGAAGACCGCTCACCGGGTGGGGACACGAGGAAACCGGGCCCAAACATAAACGCATACCCCAGTCCCCAGGTGAAGAAGACGATCGCGAATGTGATCAGGTGCCCGGCCTGGAACGCAGGGAGAAGATGCATGTAAGCGATAAGTCCGGGTATGGGACCCACCAGGAGCGCAGAGACCAGGACCAGGACGGCTACCGTGGCAAACGCCCTGGGCCATGCCGACATCCACCACAGGGTTCGCCACCACGCCAGGTCACGGGTCCTGTCCTTGTTCATCCGGCGCGCCAACTGCCCCAGCCCTCGTCGTGCCTGCTCCTCGGTGTATGCCGGGTGCTGGGAGTACGCGGCGGTCAGCAACCGGTCCAGAAGGTGGTCCTCGACCGCCTTCCGAGTGGGGAACCGGCAATCGTCAAGGAACTCGTCGACCTTCTCCCCGGAGCTATAGGTCTCCCGGATCAGGGTCAGCATCAGCGGAGTCGCCAGGGCCTGAGCCAGCGTGCCCTTGGGGTGCTTGCGCAGGTGATCGATCACGAGCTGCCAGGGGACGGGCGGCGGGTCGATCTGGCCGCTAGCCAGGTACTGCGCCGCCTGCCTGGAGTCGATCGGCAGCAGCTCCAGCGCCGCTGCCCCCCGCAGGGGGCGGCCGCCGCGGACCGCCTCCTCTAGTTCCCCGGTGCGGGCAAGCACGACTAGTCGGAAGGTGGCCTGCTGATCCAGCGCGCGCAGCGCCACTGGGCGCAGCGCCTGGGGTATCTCAGCCAACCCATCCAGAATCACCGCCAGGTGACCGCCCTCGATAAGCTCCATCGCGGCATCCCGACCGTACTCCGGAGCCTGCAACAAGGCGTAGTCGCGCGCCAGGCAAGCAGCCAGCCACTCGGCGAAACGTTCCACGGTGGGGTCCCAGCCCTGCGGGGTGACCAGCACCGGCACCGGCACCCGCGCCCGATCCCTCGACGTCACCCCAGCCCGATGAGCCAGCGCAGCACGCAGCAGCACAATCCCGGCGGCACTCTTCCCCGTGCCCGGTTTGCCCAGGATGACCATCCGCCCCGACCCTAGGCCGCCGTACACCCGGTGGAGATCGGCGAGCGTCCCAGAGCGCAACTGTTCCGCGGTGACCGCCACCATCCCAGGCAACGGCTCACACCGCATTCCACCAGATTCGCCGATCACCTCCGCGATCGGGCCTGTCACCGAGCGGAGTGGCCATCGCCACTGCACGGGAATCAGCGCCGGGTGGGTCAGCCCCTGCTCGGCGATGGCCCGATCCCACTGCCGGCACAGCTGCTCGGCCAGCTCATCGGCCGCCCGCTGCAACGGCAACGGCGGGGCACTGGTGCGTTGCGCTAGTCCCCACAGCCACCCAACGGCGCTAATACCCAGAGTAACCACGGCGATGACCGTGCCAATCCGCGCGCCGATCGAATCCGCGGGGCTGAAGTGGACTCCCACCATAGCTAGCCCAACCGTCGCCGCGACGATCAGCAAAAACCCAGTCCAGCACCAGAGGGGCAGCCGGCCGAGCGTCATGCTCAGTAGTCTGCCGTAAACGTTCCGGCTAGCCTAAGGAATTAATAACGCTCGGTTCACGGACGTTTCAAGATCGTTAGCTGGGTGCAAGGCCGATCTGCTGCCCTTGCGGCGTGACGGTGAACCGCCAACGGTCGACGGTGGGCTCGCCGGCTGCGACCCACTGCCAGTAGGCCGTCTCCACCTCGGTCCAGAGCAGGCGGGGGCCGAACTGGCGTACCTGGTATGAATCGGCGGCGACGTCCGGCACGTGGCGCACGCTCGCCCAGGAGCGCGACCAGGGATCGAGGAACCACAGCACGCCTTCGTCTGAGTGGCGACCCGCGGGGCGGTAGAGGTGCCGGCATCGCGGCACGCGGATGCCGATGGCGACGCGAACGTCGTAGTGCCCCGCAACCCGATAGGGGTGCAGTCCCGCAACATCGTGAAGGACGCCGGGCCGACGAGTCGGCCCTTCGCCGTGCCGTCCTGGCCCACGGTGAACGTGAGCAGCGCGCCGTTGTAGTACGGCGTATCCCAAGGCGTGACGATCCGCCCGCCGGGCCGGGTTTGTGCGATCCACGCATACGGCACCTCGCTGACCGCCGCCGTGGACAGAATCCGGTCATAAGGGGCGTTTGCAGGATAGCCTTGAGCACCGTCACCAGTGACGACGGCGACGCGGCCGAACCCTGCGGTGGCCAGCGCGTCCTTGGCGCGTCCAGCGATCCGCGGATCAACCTCGATGGTGGTGACCTGGTGCGCACCGAGGCGGGCGGCTAGCAGCGCGGCGTTGTAGCCGCTCCCGGTGCCGATCTCGCAGACAACCATCCCGAGCTGGAGATGTCGTGGCCGGTCAGCTCGGGTTCCAACCGGCTCGCCGTCGTCCACCTGGGTGATGACGGCTTCGTCGGCGTAAGCCAGCTGCAGCCAGGTTTCCGGATCGTCCTCGCGGCGCAGCGGAATGAGGTCGTTGATGTCATCGCATCGCTCGTCCTCACGCCACACAGTGTCGGGGATGAACTCATGCCGAGGGACCGCGAGGAGCGCGTCTCGCCACTGCGGTGCCAGCATCGCGCGCACGGTCAGCTCCTCAACCATCTGTCGCCGCAGTAGCGCGGGATCGGTCACTGTCCTGTGATCAATCCGCGAACGGCGGAAGGTGCTGAGAAGTCCTCGCTGAGTGCGTCCATCAGGATTTCGTCGCAGACCTCTCCAAGCCAGTAGCCGGACTGCCGGAGTCGCCCGGCAGGTTTGAACCCCGCGCTGGTGTAGGCGCGAATCCCAGCGGTGTTAGGTGCGAGAACTTTCAGCCAGATCATGCGCAAGGCAGAGACGTGGAAGCCGTAGTCGAGGGTGAGCAGGGTCGCCTCGGTGGCCAGCCCCCGGCCCCGTGCGGCGGCCCCGAGCACAATGATGAACTCGGCGGTCCGTACTTGGTGCTCTACCAGCAAGGTGGACAGGCCCACCGGACCGGGCTCACCGTCCAGGTCGTAGACGGTGAAGCGGACCTGGTTGAGAGAACCGCGGACTTGGTGACCGTAGCCCTCGGTGCGGTTCTCCAGGGAGTCTGGGACTTGACGACCGTAACCGAGGATCGCGCCGGGGTCATTGCTACCCTTGGTCGTCCGAGTCGCGATGGCCGGCGGCAGCAGGTCGCCGACTGCCATCGTGAGCAAGGGCTTGTAGCGCCACGGATCCCCACGCTGCCATGGCGGCACCGACAAGGCTGCCGCGATGACCGAGGAGTCGGTGTAGGGGTTGTGGATCGTCAGTCCAAACGCCTCGGCGAACTGGGCGTCCGCGCGGGCCGTGCGGCCCACCGTCTGGACCTCCCGCAGGGTTCGGGTGTTCGCATCCAACCGGTGGGTCACACGGCCCTCGCTGACACCGTCATCCTGAGTGGCGAGGTCGATCGCCTGTGGTGTCAGCCAGTCCGCCGCTGCTGCGGTGTGTCCCCGCGGCAACGCTGCGGCAAGCAATGTCCACGGGCTACAGCGTTGCAGCCGTGCCCATCCCAGTGTGTGGCCGATCAAGCGTATCCACCGGCCGGATCGGACGAGATCGGTGAGGTAGCCGTGTGGATGCAGCAGGCTGTCACCTCCATCGCCAGTCAGGTGGCAGTCACTGCCCAACTCAGCGAGCAAGGTGAACTCGGCGGCCAGCCGGGAGTAGCTGACAGTCGACGGCGCGGGCTCATCGGTGGCGGGCACTCGGTCCAAGCCCGAGTACGGCAGGTGCTCGTTGGTCAGGTGCAGCAGCCTGTGCGCGATCCGGCTGCCGGCGTGCCGGACGGCGGCTTGGGCGTAGCCGAGGTCGCCGCCGCAGTCGGGTAGCCCGTCCGGGTGCAGCGTCACTGCAGTGACCGTCTTGGCGGGCGGGAGGTGTTCGCACGCCAGGAAACACAGCGACGTGGAATCCAGACCGCCGCTGAGATCGCATGTCGGAGTACTGGTCGTGGCGACGCGGGTCGCGACGCCACCCTCAAGCGCGTGGCGAAGGCGCTGGGCGGCCCCTGTCACGGTGTCGGGACGGATGAGCCACAACGGCATTACCACCAGGCCGCCGCCAGGTCGCATCGTGATCCGCGTCCCGGGAGGGGCAGCACGGACACCGGTAAACGGCGACCCGGACCCGCTGGCCGAGACCGCCGAGTCGGCGAGCGCACCGGCCAGCCATCTGACGTCGACGCCCGCGCCGGTCAGCTCCGCCAGTGCCCGCGCGCTGGAACCCCACGCGATCCCGCCGCCGAACGTGGTGGTGTAGAGGGGGCAGGCGCCACCGAGGTCGGTGAACACTGTGAGCTGCCGGTGATCTGCCCGGATGACGGTGTAGGCCCCAGGGCGGGCGGTGACCGCGTCTGTTAGCGCGTCCACCGCAAAGGTGATGTCGGTGCCGCCGCACGGACCGATCACCGCAGCCCGCGAACTGCCCTGGTCAATGACACGGGCCTGGTGGCCAAGACACTGGCCGACGGCCCACAACGGGAACGGGCCGTCCCACAGCAGCCGCGCTCCCGCCGGTCGTGGCGATGGGGAGCGGAGTGTGGCGCCCGCATAGCCACCGAACCAGCACATCACGGTCTCCAATCCCGCAGCCGAGGCGGTGCCCCGGTGGGTGGACCCGGGGCACCGCCCGCAGGCTCAGTTGTAGGTGTAGCGCTTGTCGTCCCTGCCGGCGCCGCCTTGGCCGCGGGTCACATCCGCCGCGTCGCCCAGGTCCACCACGAACTCGTCCATGACGATCAATCCTTCCTTAGGCTCCGGCTCTGGTATCTGGTATCGGCCGGACATGGCCGAGTGAACGCGCGCAGGCCGCTTCGCAGAAGCGCATGTGCAGGTGATGCCGTTCGTGTGCAGGTTCTGCACACGAACTGGTCTGCAGGATGAGGCGGTTCTAGCCTGGACGGGGTCCGGTGCGATCACGCGGGAGTCGCCATGGGAGGGTGTGACGCTCATCCGTGGGTCTCCGTCCGAGCCCGGGAGCTGATCGCCGCCCGCGACGTCGGAGGCGTGGTCAGGCTCGCGCGCCAAGCACGCGGCTGGCGGCAGATCGATCTTGGCAAGCACACCGGATATTCGGCCTCGACGATCTCCCGCCTGGAGACCGGCCGCCGGGGATCTTTTGATGTGGGCATGCTGCACCGTGTCACCCGCGCGGTGGGGATACCTCCCGAGGTGCTCGGCGCGTTGCTGGGCATCCCTGCCGCTGTCCCCGCTAGGGTGACCGGGATCATCGGTCGACCGGCGGAAGGCGACCCTGTGCGCCGTCGCGTGCTCATCACCGCAGCAGGACTTACGGTCCCGCAATGGATGCTGGCAAGGCTTGACGACGCGCTGGTGTTGCTGCCCCCGCCGGCCCGGCCGACCACCCCGTCCGAGATCGCCGGTCGGCTGGCCCAGGCCCGCACATGGTTCGACGCCAGCGACCTCGTTTACCTCCTAGCCGATCTACCCGACCTGCTCGCCACCGCTCACCACGCAGCGGAGAACGGCGACCCAGACGCCTACACCCGTCTGGCTGCCTGCTACGACCTAGCGACCGAGGCACTGAGCAAGATCGGACATTACGGCACCAGCCGCATCACCGCCGACCGCGCCACCATCTTCGCGGAACGCTCCGGCTCCCCGATCGCGATGGCCGCCGCCGCCCGCTGCCTCAGCATCGTCCTGCGCCACGAAGGTCGCCACCAGATCGCCGACCAGATCACCCTCGAGGCAACCACACGCCTGGAGGCGACCGGGCTGATCCTCCCCGCGCAGTCCGCTGCCTACGCCCAGATGCTGTGCACCTGCGCCTATAACGCCGCGCAGGCCGCTGACCGCGACCGCGCGCTAGAGTTGATCGCTGAGGCTGAGCGGGCCGCCGCGCGGTTGCCGGAGCACCCCGTTGCTGGGCAACTGCTCACCGTCACCCCCGCCCAGGTCACTCTCTACCGCGTCGGCGTGCACTGGTCGCTGGGCGACGCTGGCGCGGCCCTGAACGCCGGACGAAGACTCCACCCGGGCCAGTTCCCCACCCCCGAACGACGCGGACGGCTGCACACCGACCTCGCACGGGCATGGTGGCAGTGGGGAAAGCCCGACCAGGCCGCGCGGGCGTTGCTGGCCGCGCACCGGCAAGCACCCGCCGAGGTCCGCGACCGACCGTCGATGCGCGCGATCGTCAGCGACCTCCTCGAGCGGCATCCCCGGGTGGCCAGCGTGCGTGAACTCGCCGTCACCGTGGGCCACCACACGATCGGTCGATGACGGTGCGCTCGCCCAGCAAGGCGATCGCCGTTGTTTCCCCTCGACGTCGTCACCCGGGCCACCCTGCCGCACTGCACTGCCTCGCCGCCGCGATCCTCATCCCGGGTCTGCGGCACACTCGGTGCCGACCGCCGCACCCGGGAGGAACCCGACCATGCCCGACCTGCACGACGTCGCCCAACTGGCCGCAGCCAACGGACACCTCGCCGTCGTCTCCACCGTCCGCGCCGACGGCACGGTGCAGGCGTCGCTGGTCAGCGCCGGGGTGAGCACGCATCCGACCACCGGGCAGCAGGTGCTGGCGTTCGTCGCGGCCGGCCGGGTCAAGCTGGCCAACCTGCGCGCCCGGCCGAGGGCCACCGTGACGCTCCACCATCGCTGGAAGTGGCTTACGGTCGAGGGCACCGCCGACCTCGCCGGGCCCGACGACCCCCAGCTCGGTCTACGCCCTGAGCAGCTGACCGCGCTGCTGCGCGCCATCTTCGTCGACGCGGGCGGGACCCACGACGACTGGCCCACCTACGACCGCACCATGGCCGAGGAACGACGGGTCGCCGTGTTGATCGAGCCGACCCGGGTGTACGGCAACTGATCACCGGGCCTGTGCCCACGACCGGAATCCGAGCGCCGCGGTATTGCGTGGCGAGGGCAGTGCGGTCGAGCGGATCAGCGCCTACCTGCTCCTGCAGCGAGACGTGCTGCGCGGCTGCCCGGTTGGTCGGATGGCCGGTGACGCCGAGGTGCTCCATTCCGCTGCGCTGCGCGAGGTGCTGGCCAGGACCTTCGACCGGGTCCGCGAACTGGCCGTTGAGGCGCTCAGGGACGACGTGCGGCGGGCCGAGCTGCGGTGCCGGCCGCGAGGAGCCCATGACATATTGACCGCATGACGATCATCCGCGAGCGCGTCCGCGCCCGTGGCAGCGCGCTCGACAACCGGGCTGGCCTCGTCTGCAAGGCGTACAGTGCGGACCTGGGTGCGGAGACCCGGGCTCTCGGGCCGGCACCGACGGCCTCGGTCACCCATGCGGTCGTGCGCACCACCCCCGTTCCCGCCGAGGCGGACCTGATCAAGCTTGTCGCGCGGCTCACGGCGCGAATCACCGAACGATGCCAGGACGAGCGGGGGCATCTCGCGCTGGCCGGTATCGACCCGACGACGTGGCAGATGGTTGAGTTCACAACGGTCAGCGAGCTAGACGCGGCAACCAGTTACTCGTCGGCGGGGACACCACCGCGGCAGCCGCCCGAGCGGTCCCGGTGGTATGTCCGGCCTGCTCACCCGGTTCGGTCCCGCGCTGGTTCGGTCCCGCGCTGCGCCGCCTGATCGGCGAGGACGCATACCGCGCAATCCTCATCGACAACCCCGCCCACGCATTCGCCAACCGGCATGACGACGATGCCGCCGTGGGCCACCATGCGATCGGTTGATGGGTGCAGTTACGAGTGCCACATTCCGCGCGCCGGCCGGCCGCTACCGGCAGACTGGAGAACGACGCTGGGAGGCGAGGCGGAGGGGCGGCAACGGTGAGTGGTCGGATCGCCATCGACGATGTGATGCCCGTCGTCTCGTGTGGGAAGTATCCCAGCAAGGCGGTGGTCGGCGAGCACGTTCCGGTCGGTGCCACGGTGTGGCGCGAGGGGCACGACGCGGTGGGCGCCACGGTGGTCTGGGAGGGTCCCGGCACGGCGCCGGCCCGCGAGATCCGGATGCAACCCGGGCCACCGGGCACCGACCAGTTCCTGGCGACGGTGGTGGCGGACCGGGTGGGCTGGTGGAGCTTCCGGGTGGATGCGTGGGCCGACCCCTGGGAGAGCTGGCGGCACGCGATCGAGGTGAAGATCGACGCTGGCCAGACCGCGGCGGAGCTGGAGAACGACCTGATCGTGGGGGCCCAGCTGCTGGAGCGAGCGGCTCGGCTGTCCGCCACACGGACTAACCAGGGCGCGCTGCGGGCTGCCGCAGCGGCGTTGCGGGACACCGGGCGTCCCCTCGACGAGCGGGTCGGGCCGGCGCTGAGCGCACCGGTGACGCAGAGCCTGGCTGCCAACCCGATCCGGGATCTGCTCACTCAAGGCCCTACCCACCATGTGTGGGTCGATCGCCCCCGAGCACTGTTCAGCGCCTGGTATGAGTTCTTCCCGCGATCCACCGGCGGCTGGGACGCCCAGGGCAACCCGGTGCACGGAACCTTCACGACGGCCACCCACGAGCTGGACCGGATCGCCGGCATGGGTTTCGACGTGGTGTACCTACCACCGATCCACCCGATCGGCGAGGTGTATCGCAAGGGCGCCAACAACGTCATGCAGGCCGGAGACGACGATGTCGGCTCACCGTGGGCGATCGGTTCGGCCGAGGGCGGGCACGACGCGGTACACCCCCGGCTGGGCACCCTGGAGGACTTTGCGGCCTTCGTCGCCAGGGCCGGCGAACTGGGCATGGAAGTCGCGCTGGACTTCGCGCTGCAATGCGCCCCGGATCACCCCTGGGCCAAGGAGCACCCGGAGTGGTTCACCATCCGCCCGGACGGGACGATCGCCTACGCGGAGAACCCACCCAAGCGCTACCAGGACATCTACCCGCTCAACTTCGACTCCGACCCCCGCGGCATCTACGCCGAGATGCTGCGGGTGATGCTGTTCTGGATCCAGCGCGGGGTGCGGATCTTCCGGGTGGACAACCCGCACACCAAGCCCCCGGACTTCTGGCAGTGGCTGATCTGGCACGTCAAGGACCGCTACCCGGATGTGCTGTTCCTCTCCGAGGCGTTCACCCGCCCGGCTCGGCTCTACGGGCTGGCTCGGCTGGGCTTCACCCAGTCCTACACCTACTTCACCTGGCGCACCAGCAAACGAGAGCTCACCGAGTACGCGACAGAGCTGGCGTCCCGCGTGGACGAGATGCGACCGAACTTCTTCGTCAACACCCCGGACATCCTGCACGCCTCACTGCAGCGGGGCGGGCCTGGCATGTTCGCTATCCGGGCCGTGCTGGCCGCCACGCTGTCCCCGTCGTGGGGTGTCTACTCCGGCTTTGAGCTTTTCGAGAACGCACCGGCCGCACCGGGCAGCGAGGAGTACCTGAACAGCGAGAAATACCAGCTGCGCCCCCGGGACTTCGCCGCCGCGGCGGCGGCGGGCCGATCCCTGGAACCGTGGATCGCCCGGCTCAACGCGATCCGGCGGGCCCACCCCGCCCTGCAACAGCTGCGCACGCTGCGGTTTCACCGCGTGGACAGTGAGTCGCTGCTGGCGTACTCCAAGACCGACCCGGCCAGCGGGGACACCGTGATCTGCGTGGTCACCCTGGAGCCGTTCAGCACCGTGAGCGCAACCCTCTGGCTGAACCTGCCGGCGCTGGGCCTGGGCTTGCAGGACCGTTTCGACGTCTACGACGAGGTCAGCGGCGAGACCTACCACTGGGGAGAAGCCAACTACGTGCAACTCCAACCCTGGCGCGCGGTGGCCCACGTGCTGTGGCTGCGCCACCCGTGAGTGGCGATGCGACCTCTGACTCGCATCGCCACTCACGGGTTCTCCACAGTTACGCTGAACCGGTGACGATCGACGTAACGGGGGAGTTCGACGCCGCTGCGGCACGTTACGACCGGCTGGTCGGCGCAAGCCCCGGCTATCACCGCAACCTGGCGCGCTCCGCCCGCCGGATGCACCTGCCCGGCTCCGGCGCCGGGTTGCACCTGCTAGACCTGGGTTGCGGGACCGGGGCCTCGACCCTGGCGCTGCTAGCGGCCGCGCCCCAGGCCAGGATCACCGCGGTGGACGCCTCGGCCGGCATGCTCGCCCAAGCCCGGCAGGCCGACTGGCCAGCACGGGTGTCGTTCGTGCACGCTCGGGCCGAGGAACTGGCCGCAGCCGGGGTGCGGGGACCCTTCGACGGGATCTTCGCCGCGTACCTGGTGCGCAACCTGCCTGACCCGGACCCGGTGCTGGCCGAGCTGCGCGCAGCGCTGGCGCCCGGGGCACCGCTGGCGATCCATGACTACACCCTGGATGGTCAGGTGCGCAGCCGCGCGATCTGGACCGCGGTGTGCTGGACGGTGATCATCCCCACCGGGAAGATGCTCACCGGTCGGGCCGCGCTCTACCGCTACCTATGGCGCAGCGTGCTGCGTTTCAACACAGTGGACGCGCTGGCCACCCGGCTGCGCGGGCACGGCCTGGTCGATACCCAGATCGCCACCATGCCAGGCTGGGAGCGCGGCATCGTGCACACCGTCGTGGCCCGGCGAGCGGCGTGAGGGCGCCCGGCGGCGGGCAATGGCCGGGCCGGGACCGGCGGGCGGTGTGGCATCCACCGCAGGCCGGTCAACCCTGGGCTGAGGGGCCGCCGCCCCGAGTCGCCGTCGTCGGCGGTGGGATCGCTGGCGTCGCGGCCGCCGTAGCGCTGGCCGAACGTGGCGTGCAAGTGCAGCTCCTGGAACGGGAGCAGCAGCTCGGCGGCCGGCTGCGCGGCTGGCCGACCACGCTGGCCGACGGGTCCACGGTCACCATGAGCCGCGGGTTTCATGCCTTCTTCCGGCAGTACTACAACCTGCGTGCGCTGCTGCGCCGGGCCGATCCGCTGAACCGGGCGCTGGTGCCGATGGCGGATTACCCGCTGGTCGATGCGCGGGGCCACCGGGACTCCTTTCAGGGGCTGCCGCGCACACCACCGTGGAACGCGGTGGCCTTCGCGCTGTTCAGCCCCACCTTGCCGTGGCGGGAGCTGGTCAGGCGGATCGACCCGGTGGCCGCGCTGCCGCTGCTCGACGTGTCCGTGCCGGAGGTCTACTGGCGGTTGGACGACCAGGACGCCATGACGTTCCTGCAGCGGGTGCGCTTCCCGGACGCGGCTGCGCACCTGGCGTTTTCAGTGTTCTCCCGCAGCTTCTTCGCCGATCCCCGGGAGCTGTCAGCGGCCGAGCTGGCCACGATGTTCCACATTTACTTCCTGGGCTCGGCCGAGGGCCTGGTGTTCGACGTGGCCGCCGAACCGTTCCCGCAGGCGCTGTGGGACCCGATGAGCGACTACCTGACCGCGCTGGGCGTCCTGGTGTGCCCCGGCGTGGCCGTCACACAGGTGGCACCCGGGCGGGCGCGGCGCTTCGCCTTGCGCGCCGATGATGCCGCGGAGGACCTCCCGGAGGTGGACGCCGTCGTGCTCGCCGCCGACGTGACCGGGTTGCAGGCGCTGCTTGCCGCCTCACCCGAGCTTGGTGAGCCGTCCTGGCGGGCGCGCATCGCGCGTTTGCGCACCGCCCCGCCGTTTCTGGTGTCCCGGTACTGGCTGCAGCGCCCGGTGCGCGCCGAGCGCCCTGGGTTCCTAGGCACCAGCGGATTCGGGCCGCTGGACAACGTCAGCGTGCTGGAACGCTTCGAAGGCGAGGCGGCCCGCTGGGCGCGCCGCACCGGCGGCTCGGTGGTGGAACTGCACGCCTACGCGCTCACCGGGGATCCGGAGCAGGCCAGGCGGCGGCTACTCGAGGAGCTGTGGCGGGTCTACCCGGAGACCGCCACCACCACGATCCTCGACGAGCGCCACGAGCTGCGCGCCGACTGCCCGCTGTTCGCGCCGGGGACCTTCGCCGAGCGGCCCACCGTGACCACCCCCGACCCGACCGTGGTCCTCGCCGGCGACCTCACCCGGGTCGATGTGCCCGTTGCCCTGATGGAGCGGGCGGCGACCAGCGGGTTCCTCGCCGCCAACGCGCTGCTGGGCAGGTGGGGGTTGCGCGGGCACCCGCTGTGGACCGTGCCGCTCCGGGGCCGGCTGGCCCCGCTGCGCGCCGCGGCCGCCCGGTTCGGCTAGCCCGGCCAGCGCCCGCTGGTCCGCAGCTCATAGCGACGCTGCGCGTAGGCCAGGTCATCACGCCACAGCCGGGCGGCTGCCCAGCGCATTGCCGGGCGCATCACCGGGGAGGCGCGGCGGGCCAGGGCGAACCCCGGGCGGGGCGAGCTGGCGATGGTCGTCTCGATCACCGCGGTTCGCGGATGGCCAGCGTCATCGACGCCCAGCGGAACGGCGTGCGTCTCGACCACACTCCCGGCGCCCTCTCCCTCCAGGATGTCCATCACCACCGTGCGCGGTTCGGGGCAGCTGAACGCGGCCCGCACCGGAACCCCGATCCGCCGGGTGAGCCGGAAGGCAACCTCAACCACGAACCGGTCGAGCTGCTCACTGGGCTCCTCGACCACCTGCAGCCCCACGAAGGAGTACGGGTGGAACCAGCTGCCATGCCAGGGGTCAAGCCGGTTGGCGACCACATCCTCCGGCTCGCAACGCCCGATCCCGGTGAAGACTGCCTCCAGGCTGGTCTGCGGGTCGGGCCGGCGGTGCAGCACCGGTTCGGGCAGCGGATCCTCCCCCCCGACGGCGTCCAAGCGCACCCAGGCCAGCACCCCGTCGTCGTGGGTCGGGAACGGATCCCACCCCGGCACCCCCCGGGCACCGATCGCCAGACCGTGCCAGCGGCACACCAGCTTCCCGCCCGTCACCGCCGCCCGGCACAGGGGCGCGCCCAGGTGCGGGCACTCGCCGGGCCCGGCGTGCAACCCCCCGTCGGGAGTGCGCCAGGCGACGACTTCCAGGCCCGCCACCTGACGCCCGAACGGCCGGTCGCCGCGGACCTCCCGGCTCGCGGCGAGCACGTACCAGTTGCCCGAGGGCCGAGCCTGCGCCCGTTTCAGCGCCGCCTCGATCAGACCGGGCCGGGCAGGCCGCCAGGTGGGTTGCTGCTCAGCCCAGGTCCACGCCGGCAGCCGCCGCAGCGGCACTCCCCCTTCGACCATGTGCTCATCATCCGCCTTTTTACGTTGCCCGAGCGGCCCAGGGACCACTGTAATGAGGAAGGCGGGGCGGCCACGGGGACAGAGGCCAAGGGGACGGCAGGGATGGGGATCATGGAGGGGAAGCGATGTCGCCCGACGGCTACCTGGTGGAACCGCAAGCCGACGACTTCGAGCCTGCCACGGCAGCTCCGACCGACCCGTACTGGTACAAGCGAGCGGTCTTCTACGAAGTCCTCGTCCGGGCGTTTCACGACCACGACAGGAACGGCGCCGGCGACCTGATCGGTCTCACCCACAAGTTGGATTACTTGGAGTGGCTGGGCATTGACTGCCTGTGGCTCCCACCCTTCTACGACTCCCCGTTGCGCGACGGCGGTTACGACATCTCCGACTTCCGGGCCGTATTGCCCGAGTTCGGCACCGTCGAGGATTTCGTGGTGCTGCTCGACGAGGCGCACAAGCGGGGGATCCGGGTGATCACCGACCTGGTCATGAACCACACGTCCGACCAGCACCCCTGGTTTCAGGAGTCCCGCCGCGACCCGGAAGGCCCCTACGGCGACTTCTACGTGTGGAGCGACAAGGACACCGTCTACCCGGACGCCCGGGTCATCTTCGTCGACACCGAGACGTCGAACTGGACGTATGACCCGGTACGCGGCCAGTTCTACTGGCACCGGTTCTTCTCCCACCAACCCGACCTCAACTACGACAACCCCGAGGTCGGCGAGGCGATGCTCGGCGTGCTGCGGTTCTGGTTGGACCTTGGCATCGATGGTTTCCGGCTGGACGCGGTGCCCTACCTGTTCGAGGAGGAGGGCACGAACTGCGAGAACCTGCCGCGCACCCACGAGTTCCTCAAGCGCTGCCGTAAGGTGGTCGACTGCGAGTACCCGGGGCGGGTGCTGCTGGCCGAGGCCAACCAGTGGCCGACGGACGTCGTGGAGTACTTCGGCGACCCCGCGGCGGGGGGCGACGAGGCGCATATGGCGTTTCACTTCCCCTTGATGCCCCGCATCTTCATGGCGGTACGCCGGGAGTCCCGGTTCCCGATCTCCGAGATCTTGGCCCAGACCCCGCCCATCCCGCGCAACGCCCAGTGGGGGATCTTCCTGCGCAACCACGACGAGCTGACCCTGGAGATGGTCACCGACGAGGAACGCGACTACATGTACAGTGAATACGTTAAGGATCCTCGGATGCGGGCGAACATCGGTATCCGTCGACGGCTGGCGCCGCTGCTGGACAACGACCGCAACCAACTCGAGCTGTTCACCGCGCTGTTGCTGTCGTTGCCCGGCTCACCGGTGCTCTACTACGGTGACGAGATCGGAATGGGGGACAACATCTGGCTGGGGGACCGGGACTCGGTGCGCACTCCGATGCAGTGGACACCGGACCGCAACGCGGGATTTTCCGGCTGCGACCCGGGCCGCATCTACCTTCCGGTGATCATGGACCCGGTGTACGGGTACCAGGCGGTCAACGTCGAGGCGCAGTCGGCGTCGACGCAGTCGCTGCTGAACTGGACCCGGCGGATGATCCAGGTGCGCCGCGAGCACCCGGCCTTCGGGCTGGGCGACTTCACCGAGCTCGGCTCGTCCAACCCCACTGTGCTGGCCTACCGCCGCAGCCACCTTGGCGAGGGCGACACCAGTGATGACATCGTCCTCTGCGTGAACAACCTGTCCCGCTTCCCGCAGCCCGTGGAGCTCGACTTGGGTGAGCATGAAGGAGGGGTACCCGTGGAGCTGACCGGCGGCGTGCGCTTCCCGCCGATCGGCGAGCTGCCCTACCTGCTCACGCTGCCCGGCCACGGCTTCTATTGGTTCCAGATCGTGTTTTCGGACGCGGGGCGCGAACCGTGATCACTCCCAGTGCCACTGAGCTGCTCGCGGAGATCGCCGACTCGCTGACGGCGATGCTGCCCGAGCAGCGCTGGTTTGCTGGCAAGGGCCGCCCGGTGCGCGGGGTCAGCCCGGTGCGCGCCACCGATCTCGCCGGAGCCGATCCCCGGTTGGTGCACGCCGTCATCGAGGTCGACCAGGGTGAGCAGCATCGAGACCGCTACCAGCTCCTGCTCGGGGTGCGCAGCGACCTGCCCGACAACCTCGGGCACGCCTGGGTGAGCGCCTGCGGGGACCAAGCGGTGTACCAGGCGATCTACGACCCCGACCTCACCGCCGTGCTGCTGGAGCTGATGGCCCAGGGCAAGGACCTCGACGGGCTGCGCTTTCTCGCCGAGCCGGGCGCCACGCTGGACCCCAAGCAGCGCTCCCGCCCGGTGGGGGCGGAGCAGTCCAACACCTCGCTGGTCTACGGGCAGGCCTGCATCCTCAAACTGTTCCGCAAGATCACCGCTGGTCGCAGCCCGGATCTGGAGCTGCACCGCGCGTTGGCTGCCGTGGGCTGCCAGTACATCGCGACGCCGCTAGGCGGCATCGAAGGGGAACTGGATTCCACTCCGGTCACCTACGGCATGCTCACCAAATACCTGCGCAACGCCGCCGAGGGCTGGGCGATGGCGACGGCGAGCATGCGGGATCTGCTGGCGGAGAGCCTGTTCACCGAGGGCGCTTCCGGCCCGGGGGGACCCATCGATCCGGCGGAGGCTGGCGGCGATTTTGCCTCCGAGGCACACCGGCTCGGCCAGGCGGTGGCCAGCGTGCACGCCGATTTGGCCACCGCGCTGGGGAGCTCCCCGGCTCCCCCCGGATACCTCGACGCGCTGGTCGATGGCATGCACGGCAGGCTGGACAGCGTCCTGAGGCAGGTGCCTGAGCTCGCCCCGCATGAAGACGCGCTGCGGGCGGCCTTCGACGCGGTGCGTGATCTGGAGGGTCCGGTGCTGGTGCAGCGGATACACGGCGATTTGCACCTGGGTCAAGTGCTGCGCAGTGTCACCGGCTGGGTGCTGATCGACTTCGAGGGTGAGCCGATGGCACCGCTGGATGCCCGCACCGCTCCCGCCTCCCCGCTGCGGGACGTCGCCGGGATGCTGCGCTCCTTCGACTATGCCGCCAACTACGCGCCGCTGGGCGACGTCGACCCCGAGCAGCGCGCCGCAGTGACACTGGCCTGGACCACCCGCAACCAGGACGCGTTCTGCGACGGCTACGCGCAAGCCGCCCCCGACCCCCGCAAGCAGACCGTCCTGCTCCGCGCCTTCGAACTGGACAAGGCCGTCTACGAGGTCAACTACGAGTACCACAACCGCCCGCCGTGGCTGCCGATCCCGTTAGGGGCCATCACCCGGCTCACCACCGCCCACCCCTGATCAGGCGGCGGCCTCGTAGGCTTCCAGCGCGCGGGTGAATCCCGCGAGGCAATGACGCAGCCCGGCCTCGCTCATCCGCATCGCCAGCTCACCGTAGCTGCCCAGGGTGAACTCGATGGTGTCATCGTGCGGAAACACCAGGTAGCTGATCTCGACGTCGTCCTCCACCCCTACCCAGGAGGCCACCTCCACCGATGGCCGCTCAATGTATTGCATGTCCCCGCTCTCTCCTGCTTGCCGCCGCGTAGTATCGCGGCGCATCTCCGTCCCGTACAGTGAGAACGTAGACTACGTACGCGCTTTACGCAAGAGGGGGCCGTCCGATGAGCCAGCGGCAGATGAACACCGAGCGGGTGCAGGTGGCGGCGACGTTGCGGCGGATGCGCGAGGAGGCGGGCCTGAGCCGGGAGCAGGCCGCCGGGGTGCTCAGCTGCACCGCCTCGAAGATCGGCGATCTAGAGACCGGCCGGTCAGGCCCCAAACCCCTCGAGCTGGCCGCGCTGCTGGACCGCTACGGCATCACCGGCGAGGAGCGCGAGGAACTGATCGAGTTCGCCCGTGCCTCCCAGACCCGCCGATCCCGGGGCGGCCACTGGGTCACGATCCCGGTCAGCCACCGCCGGTTCTCCGACCTGGAGCGCCAGGCCACCTCGGCGATCTTCTACTCCGGTGAGATCATCCACGGCACGCTGCAGATCGAGGCCTACGCCTGGGCGCTGCTGCGCCGGAACATCCTGGAGTCGCCGGAGGTGCGGGAGCGATTGCTCAAACTGCGGCTGGGACGCAGCGCCGAGTTGAGCCGCACCCACCGCCCACCGCTGCGGTTGTGGTGCATCCTCGGCGAGGCCGCGCTACGCTCCGGGGTCGGCGGCCCGGCGGTGATGCGCGAGCAGCTCGAACACCTGATCACCATGACCACACTGCACGACAACGTGGTGGTCCAGGTGCTGCCGCTGGGCTCCGGGGTGCACGACTTCATGGGGCTGACCGTGACGCTCTACGATTTCCCGCCGCCCGCGCCGCGGATGCTGCATTACGACAGCGTCGGGCGCGGCGTCGTGCAGGACGGAAAAGACGAGGTGTCCGAAGCAGCGCATATGATGGATCTGCTTCGAGCCAAGGCCCTCGGCCACGAAGAAAGCACCGAGTTCATTCAGGACATCATCAGGGAACTAGAGGAGAGCTAACACATGCCCCTCGTTACCGGCGAGTGGTTCCTGCCACGGCGAAGTTGGAACAACTCCTATTGCGTAGAAACCAAATTCACTAAAGACGCAGTTTACGTGCGCAATAACCGGCGTCCGGACGCGGGGACCGCGGTCTTCGACCACGCTGAGTGGGCCGTGTTCATCGCCGGCGTCAAAGACGGCGACTACGACCTCTAGAACCGACCCACCCCCGCGGCGCTGCCACCCCGCCGCCGCAGCGGTCCCCACCCGCGTTCTCCTGTCGCCGAGTTCGACCTTAGGGCTGTTGTCGTGCACCTCTACAGCTCTGTCGAACTCGGCGACAGGACGGCGAGGCGCACCGGGTGAGCCGGGTTGCGTGCTGGTGTCTAGAGTCGGCCCATGGTTACCGAAAGCGAGGACTACCGGGCATGTATTGAGGCGCTCGCGGCACTGAGCGAGTACGAACCCGACGCCGCCGTCGGGCTCCTCGAACCGCTGCTCACCGACCAGGACTGCCGCTGCCTCGGGGAGGCGGCGTTTTTGCTCGGCGTGGCCCGGCTGGCGCAGCCCGAACCCGAGGAGACCTGCCACCGGGCCGCCGCCGAGGCCTTCGCGGTCGCCGCGGAGCAGCGCCATTCGGCCTACTCACCTACCGCCGCCTACCGCTACGCCACACTGCTGGACAGCGCCGACGGTGAGGCCACCCGCGCCGCGTGGCGGCGGGTCGCCAATCTCAGCCTCTGCGCCTACTCCCCGGTGGCGCATTTCATGATCGGGCACAGCCTGCACCGGGACGGCCTCGACGCCGAACGGTCGATGATGAGCGCCCTCACCAGCTGCGACCCGGAGTACGCGCCCAGAGCCGCGATCTGGCTGCTGGAGCAGGACGCCCGCGCCGGGCGCTCAGACCGCGCCCAGTGCCTCGCGGGTACCATCAATGACTTCAAGCCCACCTTCGTGCACCGGGACTTCCACTACCACCAGTGGCTGGTGCCGCTGTGGCGAAGGCAGCTGCTCAATCACGCCTCCCCGCTCGACGTGCTGCGCGCGACCCACGCGCTCGCCCAGTTCGATGGCGTTACCCGGTCCCCCACGCTAGCGACGATGCTGCGCGACCACATCCGAGCCCAGATCCGGGCCCAGAGCAACGGCGAGGAGCCCGCCGAGCTGGGCCTCGCTGCGGATCCGACCGAGCGCCCACCCTGGTGGATCGGCACCGTCGCCACCCACCACGACGAGGGCACTCTGGACGAGCTGGCCCACGAGCTGTTCTGGGTGATCAACAAGCTCTATGCGCATCCCGCCCTCGCATACGCCGAGGGCACGGTCGAACAGGCGGACGCCATGGTGCGCAACATCGTGCACACCATGGACGAGTTCAGCTGGGGACCGCTGCTGCACGAGGACTTCCGGCAGCGGGTCAACCGCGTGCTGGAGGAGGAGGTCCTGCCACCGGGCTGGACGGATCTCCGTCGTAGCGGGGCGCTACCATCCGGCTAAGCTAGCCCTATGGCGGTCAAGAAGATCAGCATCTCGCTCGACTCCGAGGTTTTCGACCGCGCCCGGCGTGCCGCCGAAGCCGAGGGCATTGCGCTCTCAGCCTGGCTGTGTCAAGCGGTCGAGGAAGCTGCTGGGCTGGCCGAAGCCCGCGCCGCGCTGGCGGAGTACATCGAGGTGTACGGGCCGCCCGACGAGGCCGCCATGGCCGAAACCCGCGTCCGGCTGGACAAAGCTGGTGTCGGGCAATGGGAGACCCCCGACGAGGCCGCCGCCCGGATAGCCGCGCTGGCCCGGTTGCGCGGCGAGCTTCCCGGGGAAGTCCAGCGGCGCGCCGGATGACTCTCCAGCACAACGCCGCGGTGCTCACCTCCGACCCCAAAAGACCTCGCCACGCTCGCCAGCGTCGCCGAGTACCCAGTCCGCCTGCTTACCGTCTGAGCCGGGAGCTGACCCAAGAACGGTTCCGCGGAACACCTTGATCAGCTGTTGAGACGCTGAAGCGGCTCAGGGGCCGTCGATGAAGAAGAGGTGGTGGTGCCGGAACCGGGGCCGGGTCGGCCAGGAAACCTCGGGTCAATGTCACAGGCTCGGCGGCCCACGGTTGCCCAGAACAGGACGTCACCGCGCGCCCGTGAACGGGTTGAGCAGGCGTGCTCCGGTGTTGGCGACATCGCTGATATTGCGGGTGACGAGCGTCCAACCGTGCACCTTTGCGGTTGCGGCCAGGAGGCCGTCGACGACGGGAACCGGATCGGGGACGTTGAGTCTGCCCCATTCCTCGGCTACCTCCGCGGTGATGGGAACAACACGGTCGGAGTAGGCGTGCAGCAGACCTCCCAGCCAACGGCCGAAGACTGCGGCTTGGGCCTGATCACGTCGTTGCAGCCGGCAGATCCCCTGCCGGATCTCCCCGAGGGTGAGCACGCTGAGATACAGCTGTCGGGACTCGACGGAATCGAACCAGGCGGCTACCCCCGCGTTGGGGACGGGTCTGCGCATCTCCGACAGGACGTTGGTGTCGAGCAGAAAACTCACCGCGGGTCAGTGAGGTCGATCGCGCGAGCGGACTGGCCTGGCCGGACAATCTCCAGAGCGTCGAGGTCCGGGGCTGACCTGAGGTAGTCCTTGAACTCCACCTCGGCGCCCGTCATCCTGCGGTACTCGGCGATGTCGAGCACCACGGCGACCTCCTCCCCATGCCGGGTGACGAACTGCGCGCCCTGCGCTTGGGCAGCTCGCACGACCTCGCTGAAGCGCTGCTTAGCCTCTTGGAGCTGCCACCTCATCGGATCCTCCAAGGAATCTAGTCTGTCTAGATTAGCTCAGACTACCGTACACATCGCTCCACTCAGCAGCCTGAGCTTTCAAACAGCCTGCGCCTATGCCCACCAGCACGAGGGTGCGAGATAAGGCGAGACGTTGCGGGCGACAGTCGTGCAGCGGCCTACGCCGCCGTCTTGGAAGCCATCGACACAGGCGTCTCCAGGCTCCTCAAGTCGGACGTCGGTGATGTCGAGTTCACGGACAGCACCGACCTGAAGATCAACGCCCTGACCGTGCGGGTCTGCCTTCCACATCGGTGTCCCGAGGTCCTCCTCCCCCGGCACGCACCAGGTGCTGGACCGCTGGCGGGGGGAACGGATACCGGCCGGTGCACCCAGTCAGGTCCAGCCGCACCTCCAGCACAAACCCGCCCGCAGCGCGCGTCACCCGGGGTGATCACCTTCGGCAAGTGCCGTTGCAGTGCCGGGCAGCGCGTCTTGGCGCCCCACCCAGCAGAACGGCGCGCAAACCGACACACTGGGAGCAAGGCAGACCCGGGAGGACATCACCGTGCACGCGGCAGACCACGCTACTTCAGCACCACCGGCCGACGAGCTGCACCGGCTCCTGGCCGGCGAACACCACGACCCGCATTCGGTCCTCGGGGCCCACCCGCACCCAGAGGGCACCGTGGTCCGGGTGCTGCGCCCGCACGCCGATGAGGTGATGGTGATCACCGACAGTGGGGAATACCCGCTGGTGCACTGCACCGAGGGACTTTTCCACGGCGTGACACCAGGTCCGGGCGACTACCGGCTGCGGGTGCGCTACGGCGAGCACACCGAACTCACCGATGACCCCTACCGCTGGCTACCCACGTTGGGCGAGATTGACCTGCACCTCATCAGGGAAGGCCGCCACGAGCGGCTGTGGGAGGTGCTGGGGGCACACCTGCGGAGCTATCCCACGCCGGGTGGCGTGGTCGAGGGGACCTCCTTCGCGGTGTGGGCGCCGCACGCCCGGGGCGTCCAGGTGTGCGGCGACTTCGACAACTGGTCCGGGGCGGCCACCCCGTTGCGCTCGCTGGGCTCGAGCGGAGTGTGGGAGATCTTCCTGCCCGGCGTCGGTGCCGGCACCCGCTACAAGTTCCGCCTGCTGGGCCCCGACGGGAACTGGCATGAGCGAGCCGACCCGATGGCCCGCGCCACCGAAGTCCCGCCGAACACCGCCTCGGTGGTGGCCGGCCCCTCAACCCACCAGTGGAGTGACGCCGTGTGGCTCGCCGAGCGGGCGAAGGGCCAGCCGGTGACCAAGCCAATGAGCATCTATGAGGTACACCTGGGTTCCTGGAAGCAGGGTCTGGGGTATCGGGAGATAGCCCACCAGCTGGTCGAGTACCTGCAAGCGACCGGGTTCACCCACATCGAGCTGCTGCCGGTGGCCGAGCACCCCTTCGGGGGTTCCTGGGGATACCAGGTCACCTCCTACTACGCGCCCACAGCGCGCTACGGCTGCCCGGATGACTTCCGGTATTTCGTCGACACCCTGCATGCCGCCGGGATCGGGGTGCTCATGGACTGGGTGCCCGGACACTTCCCGCGCGACGAGTGGGCGCTGGCCCGCTTCGACGGTGCACCCTGCTACGAACACTCCGACCCGACCCGGGCGTCGCACCCGGAGTGGGGCACCCTGATCTTCGACTACGGGCGCAACGAGGTCCGCAACTTTCTGGTGGCCAACGCGCTGTACTGGCTCGAGGAGTTCCACCTCGACGGGCTCCGCGTGGACGCCGTGGCCTCGATGCTCTACCTCGACTACTCCCGCAAGGCAGGTGAGTGGTCACCCAATGTGCACGGTGGGCGGGAGAACCTGGAAGCGGTGTCCTTCCTGCAGGAGATGAACGCCACCGTCTACAAGCGGCACCCGGGGGTGGTGACGGTTGCCGAGGAGTCCACTGCCTGGCCCGGCGTCACCCGTCCGACGCATGTGGGCGGTCTGGGCTTCGGCTTCAAGTGGAACATGGGCTGGATGCACGACACCCTCGGCTACGTCGGCCATGATCCGGTGTACCGCAGCTACCACCACAACGAGATGACCTTCTCGCTGATGTACGCCTGGAGCGAGAATTTCGTGCTGCCGCTCTCGCACGACGAAGTGGTGCACGGCAAGGGCTCGCTGTGGAACCGGATGCCGGGTGACGACTGGAACAAGGCCGCTCACTTGCGATGCCTGCTGGCCTACATGTGGGCGCACCCCGGTAAGCAGCTGCTGTTCATGGGCGGCGAGCTCGGGCAGCCCGCGGAGTGGGCGGAGACCCGGTCACTGGACTGGAACCTGCGCTACCACCCGCTGCACGGCGGGGTGCTGCGGTTGGTCGGCGAGCTCAACGCCACCTACCGATCACACCGCGCGCTCTACAGCCAGGACGCCGACCCGGCCGGCTTCGAGTGGATCGACGCCAACGACGCGTGGGGCAACGTCTTGAGCTTCTTGCGCTGGGGGGACGACAGATCGGTGGTGGCCTGCCTGGCGAACTTCGCCGGAAACCCGCACGAGAGCTACCGGGTGGGGCTGCCCCGTCCCGGACGCTGGCGCGAGGTGCTCAATACCGACTCCGAGAGCTACGGTGGCTCTGGCGTCGGCAACTTCGGCGAAGTGGTGGCCAGCGAGACGCCGTGGCATGGACGGCCCTACTCCGCAGTACTCCGGCTGCCACCAGCCGGAACGCTCTGGCTCACCCCAGAAGAGGAACGTTGAGTATTCAATCGATGACCATCTGTTGTCGATGTTCCACGCAGAGTCAGCCCAATGGCCCCGGTGCTGGCGCTGCTGCGATTGTAAGGTGAGGTGCGGCTCGGGGTTGTTGATTCGGTAGGGTCGACCACGGTGGGACAGGACCACACAGAGAGACCCGGTGACACAGGCAGACCCGGGGACTCGGGCCGTTCCTCCTCGTTAGCGGCTGCGTTCGCCCAGGAGTGGGTGCAGGCTATCGCCGCTGGCGCCTCCATGCCGATGTCGCTTGCCGAGGCCCGGGACTACCTCTCTGATCTCTCCGAGGCCCTGCTGACCGCGCTCTCCGACCTGCACTTGCTCAAGCAGCGGCTGAGTCACCAGACACTGCATGACCTGCAGACCGGTCTGCCCAACCGGCAGTATCTGCTCACCCATCTGGAGAAGGTGCTGGAGCAGCGTGAGCCCTCAGACGTGGTCACCCTGATGCACCTGGACCTGGACGGCTTCTCAGCGATCAATGACGGGCTAGGTCACCACGCCGGTGATCGGCTGCTGGATGTGGTAGCCAGACAGCTGGAAAGAGTGGTCGCGGACCAGCAGGCGATGGTTGCCCGGCTCGGCGCCGACGAGTACGCAATCCTGTTCGAACCCCGAAACTCGGCACTGGACGTCGGCGCCCTTGCCGAGGCCATCAACACCGAACTCGCCGAACCGCACTACCTCGACGGAACCGGGATGTCGGTTACCGCGAGCATCGGCGTCGTGCAGCGACAGGTTGCCGGGGCGGAGGCTGAAGAGCTGATGCGCGCCGCCACCGCCACGCTGCGCCGGATGCGCAGCCGGGGCACGCGGCAGTGGGAGCTGTTCGACCCCGACCTCGATGCCGCCCATGGGGTGCAGCTCCGGCTGGCCGCGGCGATGCCTGGCGCCCTGGAGAGCGGCGAGCTGCAGGTGACCTACCAGCCGGTGGTCATGCTGGACGCTGGTCGGCTGGTGGGCGTCGAGGCGGCACTGAGCTGGCAGCATCCGCAACTTGGCGTGCTGCCCCACGACCAGTGCGTGCACGCCGCGGAGCGGACCGGCCTGGTGCATGAGGCTGGCCAGTGGGTGCTGCGCGCCGCTGCCGAGCAGGCCCTCTGCTGGCGGCGGCGCCTCGGTGACGGCCTGCCGCCGATGGTGGTCAACCTCAGCCACTCCCAGGTGCAGGACCGCGGCCTGGTGCCGAGGGTCAGCGCGGTGCTGCGCGAAACCGGCCTACCACCGGCTGGGTTGGAGCTGCGGGCACCGGTGGTGGCGATCCGCACGGTCGCCGGCGAGCTCGCTGGCGTTGGTGGCGCACACGCCGAACACAACGTGCAGGCGCTGAGCAAGCTGGGCCTGCACGTCGGGCTCTACGACTTTGGTGGCGGCATCGGCGGGCTGCGCTGCCTGGCGGATCTGCCGGTGCGCACGGTGCGCATCGCCCAGCCGGTGTCCGCGCAGGTGGCCGCCGATCCATCCCGGATCCTCTCTCAGGCGGCGCAGGCATTGGTGCACATCGTCCGCGGCGCGGGGATCGACGTGGTCGCCTTCCCGGTGGACAGCGCCGAGCAGGCCGCATGCTGGCCATGGATCGGCGCCAACTGGGGCCTCGGCGCGCTGTACGGCCCGCCCGGGCCGCCGCACACCCTCGAGCCCTTGCTTAAAACAGTGCCCGGGCCAGGGCGCGGCGCGCTGAGGTGACCCGGGGGTCGTCCGGGGCAAAGAGCGAGAAGAGTTCGACCAGGTGCGCTCTAGCCCGGTCGCAGTCCTCTCCGCTCAGCCGCCGCACGGCACCGACCAGCCGCTGGAACGCCCGCTCCGGCGCCCCGGCGGCCACCTCGGCATCAGCCGCGGCGATCTGCGCGTCGACGTCGTCGGGTGCGGCATCGGCCTTGGCCACCGCCGCGGGGTCGACTGAGTGCACCCGCGCCAGGAAACGGGTCTGGGTCAGCGCGGCCCTGGCCTGCTCGTTAGCCGGCTCGATGTCCAGGATCTGCTGGTAGGCGGCTTCGGCGGCGGCGTAGTCACCGCGGGCCAGCGCGGCTTCGGCGGCACTTAGTCGCGGGTCCTCAGGCTCGGCGCCAGGCGTGTCTGCCGAGGTCCGCTGAGCAGCCTGCTCAGCGGGCCGGATACCGGGCAGTCGATCACGCAGCGCATCGAGCAGCTCGGTGAGCCACTGCTTCACCTGCGGCTCAGGAAGGGCACCGCGAAAGGCGGTAACCGGCTGACCGCCAGCGATAGCGATCACGGTGGGAATGGACTGGACACCGAAGAGCTGGGCGATCTGTGGGTTGGCGTCGATGTCGACCTTAGCCAGCACCCACGCGCCACCCCATTCCGCGGCGAGCCGTTCGAGCACCGGGGACAGTTGCTTGCACGGACCGCACCAGCTCGCCCAGAGATCGACCACCACGGGCACCTGCATGGACCGGTCGATGACATCAGTCTGGAAGCTGTGCTCGGTAACGTCGCACACCCACGTGCTGTCGCCGCTGGCCGGGGACGCGCCGGGGGTCTCGCGCCGAGCAGCCGAGTCGGCTCGGGCTTTGAGGGCAGACAGATCGACGGCACCGGACAGGGCCATGGTCTGCTGCGGGTTAGGCCTGCTCACGCCGTCTATCCTGGCATGGGCGCCCTCCGGGGAGGGAACCCACTGCGTCGAACTCCTTTGGGTTGAACTCCTTTGGGTCGAACTCCATGGGGCCGAACTCCATGAGGCGGAGCACCAGGCCTCAGAACCGGGCCGGTTCCCGGTACTCACCCCACTGGGCTTTGAGCGCCCCGCAGATCTCACCGAGCGTGGCCTCAGCCCGCGCCGCGTCGAGCATCGGCTCGATGAGATTGCCCTCACCGGCTGCCGCGGCGACCAGGGCCGCGAGAGCCCGATCGAGCGCGGTGGAGTCCCGGCGGGCGCGGCGCGCTGCCAGCACCCGGTTCTGCTCGAGTTCCACTTCGTGGCTGATCCGGAGAATCTCCAGCTCACCGGTGACCGATCGCCTCGCCGTGTTGATCCCGACGATTTTTTTGTCACCCTTCTCCAGCGCACGCTGGTAGGCGAACGACGCATCGGCGATCTCGCCGGTGAACCACCCGTCCTCGACGCCGCGCAGGATTCCGGAGGTCATCTCGCCGATCGGGTGCTGGCCCGAGGGCACCGCGGCCGCGGCCATGTCCTTGATCCGGGTGAAGATCCGCTCAGCGTCAGCCTCGATCCGGTCGGTCAGCGCCTCGACGTACCAGGAGCCACCCAGCGGATCGATCACGTTGGCGACCCCGGACTCCTCCATGATCACCTGCTGGGTGCGCAGGGCGATCTCCGCATTGCGCTCCGTGGGCAGCGCCAAGGTCTCATCCAGGGCGTTGGTGTGCATCGAGTTGGTACCGCCCAACACCCCGGCGAGCGCCTCGATCGTGGTACGCACCACGTTGTTGTAGGGTTGCTGAGCGGTGAGCGAGACGCCCGAGGTCTGGGTGTGGAAGCGCATCCACAACGCCTTGGCGCGCCGGGCGCCATAGACCTCGCGCATCCAGCGGGCCCAGATCCGCCGGGCGGCGCGGAACTTCGCGATCTCTTCGAAGAAGTCCATCTGCGCGTCGAAGAAGAAGGTCAGACCGGGCGCGAAACGGTCGACGTCCAGCCCGCGGGAACGGCCCAGCTCCACGTACCCGAAGCCATCGGCCAAGGTGAATGCCAGCTCCTGGGCAGCCGTCGCGCCAGCTTCCCTGATGTGGTAACCCGAGATCGACAGCGGCTTGTAGGCCGGAATCCGCTCCGTGCAGAACTCGAGGAGGTCCCCGATGAGCCGCAGGTGCGGTCCCGGCGGGAACAGCCACTCCTTCTGGGCGATGTACTCCTTGAAGATGTCGGTCTGCAGGGTGCCGTTGAGCTTGGTGATATCCGCGCCCTGCCGTTCCGCGGCGACCAGGTACATGCAGAACATCGGCACTGCCGGACCCGAGATCGTCATGGACACGGTGGCCTGTTCCAACGGGATACCGTCGAACAGCACGTCCAGGTCGGCGGCGCTGTCGATCGCCACCCCGCAGTGCCCGACCTCGCCGAGGCAGTGCGGATCGTCGGAGTCGCGACCCATCAGGGTCGGCATGTCGAAGGCCACCGACAACCCACCCCCGCCGTTGCGCAGGACCTGCCGGTAGCGCTCGTTGGTCTGGCGGGCGTTCCCGAAGCCAGCGAACTGGCGGATCGTCCAGGTGCGTCCCCGGTAGCCGGTGGAGTGCACACCGCGGGTGAACGGGTACTCCCCCGGCCAGCCGATCCGCTCGAATCCCGTGACCCTCTCGCCCTCCCGCGGCCCGTACACCGGGTCGACCTCCACTCCGGACAGGGTGGTGAAGTCCCCGTCGCGGAGTCCTCCCGCCGCCTGGGCCTGTGCGTACCGGCGCTGCCAGCGTTGCCGACCGGGCTGTGGGTCCGGGTGTCCAACCTCGTAGGACGTCATGAAGGCTCCCCTGCAAATTTGTTTACCACCCAATAGTATGGCGCCCTACTACCGGCTCTCAGGACGTGTCTCGGAGGTCTCGTCGTCCGTGATCGACTCTGCTGCCGATACACGGAGAGCACCAAGATCGGGACTGTCCGGGACACGACTTAGCCCGCCTCCTTCGGGGCGCTACGGTGCCTTACCGTTCAACCCATGACGTCGCATCACCCCTTGCCGTTCGACCCGATCGAGCGGGCCGCGCAAATCTGGCACGAGCGCATCGGACCAGCCGCGACGATGGCCGCAGTCACCAACGTGATGCGCGTGCAGCAGATTCTGCAGGCCGCCGTGGACACCGCGCTGCGCCCGCACGGCCTGACCTTCGCCCGGTACGAGGCACTAGCGCTGCTGGTGTTCTCCCGCCACGGCAGCCTGCCGATGAACGTGATGGGCCAACGGCTACAGCTGCACCCGACCAGCGTCACCAACATTGTGGACCGGCTGCAGGCCGATCACCTGGTTCAGCGCAAAGGCCACCCCACCGATCGGCGCACCACCCTGGTCACGATCACCGAAGCCGGCCGGCAGCGTCAGCAGAAGGCCACCGTAGCGCTCACCGACATCGACTTCGGCCTCGTGGGACTGAACACCGCGCAAACCGAACAGCTCACCGCGCTGCTCACCCAGGTGCGCCGGGCCGCGGGGGACTTCATCGACTCCACCTGAGCGAGCTACCCGTGACCCGTAGCGGCCACTACATCGTCGATGTGCACGTAACGGACACCACTACCGATCTGCTTCCATTGCAGGTCGTTGCCCACAACCACCGCAGCCGAGCAGAGAGCCGTCGCGCAGACCAACGCATCGGGTGTGCGCAGCCCGTGCTCCGCGCGAAGCGCCGCCGCCCGCTCGGCGACCGCGAGATCCACTGGCAGCACCGTGCAGAGCAGGCCCATGAAGAGCCGCACGGCAGCCTCCGCCTCCCGATTACCAGCCCGCAGCGGCCCGGTGAGCAGTTCGGTCGCCGTGACCGTTGAGATCACCAGATCGACCGTCCCAGCTTGTGCTGCCGCAACCACCGGGAGCAGCACCGCGCACCGCGGATCGACCGCGGGGCGCTCCAAGTAGTAAATGCTTGGGGCGTCGACGGGTGCCCACGCGCCCTGGGTGGCTCTTCAAGGCCGGCCAACCCCCTGGTTGGCCGGCCTTGAAGAGCCACCCAGCTCGGCGATCAGCTCGGCGGCTGCTCGATAGACGTCCAGCTCGCCCAGCACGACTCGCTTGGCCAGCCCCTGCAGCGCCCCAAAGGTATTACTGTCCCGCCGCAAGTCACCGAGCTTGGCGCGCAGCTGCGCCAGCGCGATCGCCTCGACCTCGGCCTCGGCGCGGCGCTGCCGGCGGGCCTCCAGCTCGCCGTGGCCGCGCATCCACCCCCGGTGCTCCTTGATCGCCCCGAGCAGTTCCGCAACGCCCTCGGCCCTGGTCGCCACCGTGCGTACGATCGGAGTTCGCCAGCTGGGACCCGCCACGCCCCGCCGGCCGAGCGAGATCATGTACTTGAGGTCTCGGACGGTCTGGTCGGAGCCCTCCCGGTCCGCCTTGTTCACCACGAAGACGTCGGCGACCTCGAGGATCCCCGCCTTGACTGCCTGAATCCCATCCCCCATCCCCGGTGCCAGCAACACCACGGTGGTGTCCGCCACGGCGACGACGTCCACCTCGGCCTGGCCCACGCCCACGGTCTCCACCAGCACCACGTCGCAGCCAGCGGCGTCCAGGACCCGCAGTGCCTGCGGGGTCGCCGCAGCGAGGCCGCCCAGGTGTCCCCGGGTGGCCATCGAGCGGATGAAGACACCGCTGTCGGTCGCGTGCTCCTGCATCCGTACCCGGTCACCGAGCAGCGCGCCCCCTGAGAACGGCGACGAGGGGTCGACGGCGAGCACCCCGACCGTCTTGCCGACCGCCCGCAGCGCCGTGACCAGCACACCGACGGTGCTCGATTTGCCCACTCCGGGCGCGCCGGTGACGCCGATGACGTCAGCCCTCCCGGTATCGCGAGCCAGCGCGGCGGCGAGCGCGCGCAGTTCCGGGGCGCCATCCTCGACCAGCGAGATCAGCCGGGCGACCGCCCTGGCCTGGCCCTGCCGCGCGTGGCTGACCAGCTCGTCGACGTCATAGCGGCGTCGTAGCGGCGCTAACTCACGCTGCGTCACTGCGCGGCGCCCGGAGGATCAGCGCGTCGCCCTGGCCACCACCTCCGCACAGCGACGCCGCGCCCACGCCGCCACCGCGCCGACGGAGCTCCATCGCCAGGTGAAGCGCTAGCCGGGCGCCGGACGCGCCGATCGGGTGCCCCAGCGCGATCGCCCCACCGTGGGGGTTGACCCGCGCCGCGTCGATGCCGAGCTTGCGGGTGGACACCAAGCCCACCGCGGCGAACGCCTCGTTGATCTCGACGATGTCGAGATCGCTCACCTCGATGCCCTCCTTGCGACAGGCCAGCAGGATCGCATTGGCGGGCTGCTCATGCAGGCTGGAGTCATCAGGCCCGGCCACCATGCCGTGTGAGCCGATCTCGACCAGCCAGCTCAGGCCAAGCTCGGCCACCTTGGCCTTGCTCATCACCACGACCGCGGCGGCCCCGTCGCTGATCGGGGAGGACGACCCGGCGGTGATGGTGCCATCAGCGGCGAACGCCGGGCGCAGCTTGCCCAGGCTCTCGGCGGTGGCATCCGGCCGGATACCCTCGTCGGCGGCCACCACGATCGGATCCCCCTTGCGCTGCGGCACCCGCACCGGGGTGATCTCCTGCGCAAACAGTCCCTGGGCCACCGCAGCTGCGGCCCGCTGGTGCGAGCGCGCGGCGAACTCGTCCTGCTCGGCCCGACTCAGCTGGTGGCGCGCGTTGTGCTTCTCGGTGGAAGCCCCCATCGAGACTTGGTCGAAGGAGTCGTGCAGGCCGTCGTAGGCCATGTGGTCGATCATGGTGACGTCGCCGTACTTGAATCCGGAACGCGACTTGGTCAGCAGGTGCGGCGCCTGGGTCATCGACTCCTGCCCGCCGGCCACGACGACGTCGCACTCGTCGGCCCGGATCAGCTGATCGGCCAGCGCGATCGCGGTCAGTCCCGACAGGCAGACCTTGTTGACCGTCAAGGCCGGCACGTCCATACCGATACCGGCGTGTACGGCCGCCTGCCGCGCGGGGATCTGACCAGCCCCCGCCGTCAGCACCTGACCCATGATCACGTACTGCACCTGATCGGGTGTCACGCCCGCGCGTTGCAGCGCGCTCGTGATGGCGAATCCCCCGAGCTGGACGGCGGAGAAATCCTTGAGCTGACCGAGCAGCCGACCCATCGGGGTACGGGCTCCGGCCACGATGACAGAACCGCTCATGGCGCAGACCTCCGGCAAGAGTCTGATCAGGGGCTTGTTCCGACCTTACCGCGCCCCTGGCCCTCGCACCGGCCGTAGGCTGCACCCATGGCACCACTGCCCTCCTTCGTCACAGCAATTGATCACGTCGGCGTGGCCGTGCCCGATTTCGCCACAGCCGTGGAGTTCTACCGCGTGCACTTCGGGCTGGAACTGATCCACGAGGAGGTCAACGAGGAGCAGGGGGTGCACGAGGGCATGCTGCGCGCCCCCGGCGAGGACGGCACGGCTGCCGCGCTCCAGCTGCTCGCCCCGCTGCACCCCACCTCCACCATCGCCAAGTTCCTGGACCGCAGCGGCCCCGGCCTGCAGCAGCTGGCCTATCGGGTCACCGATATCGAGGTGGCCATGGCCACGCTGCGCACCGCGGGCCTGCGGCTGCTCTACGACGCCCCACGCCGCGGCACCGCCGGTTCCCGGATCAACTTCGTGCACCCCAAAGACGCCGGTGGCGTCCTGATCGAGCTGGTGGAACCACCAGAGCCTCAGCAAACGGTCGAATGATCTATCGCGGGTGACGGCCGTCGGCGGCGATGTCGGCGGCGGCGTTCGCCGGTTCCGGTCAGGTGCGAGCAGCTAGCGTAGACTCCCACCGTCAGGACGTCGATGCACGCCACTTCCCTGATCGTTGGCCGTTTCTGGCACGCTGACCGATGTGCCTCAATCCATCTCGGTCATGTTCACTTCTCCTGATGGCTTTCGTCTTGCTGGCACGTTTCTCATGCCGGGCGGTGCTCGCCGAGGTGCCGTTCTGGTGCACGGTGGCGGTGTCACTCGCGAGGAGGGTGGTTTCTTCACCCGCCTAGCGGTAGTACTGGCCGGGGCTGGGGTGGCCTCGCTGCGGTTCGATCTACGGAGTCATGGCGAGAGCAAAGGCCGCCAGGAGGATCTGACGCTCGCGGGTGTGCTCGGTGATATCCGTGCCGCCGTTAGCTGGGTTCGTAGTGAGACTGGTATGCAGCGGGTAGC
>JAFATA010000061.1 GCA_019244165.1 Pseudonocardiales bacterium
TGGCGGTGCGCTGGCCTACGTGCACGTGGCCTGCACCGAATACCTGACGTTGACCCACGTCGGCGACCGCAGCGCCCCCACGATCGACGCCGGTGGCGTGCTGCCCGGACTCACCGGGGTGCTGGTGCGCCACGGCTACGCCGGCTAGGAACACCTCGAAGCCCTCCACGCCTGGTGTGGAGCCCACCTCCCGCGGGATCGGCGGTCAACCTCCGACGCCGACCCCAACACCCAGCTCTGGGCCCAAGCGATGGCCACCACGCTGCTAGAGGCCCACCACGCGGCCAGCGCCGCCCGGGACCACGGCACCGAGGCGCTCGAGGAGGCCACCCTCCAGCGAATCCGCCACCACTACCTCGGCGCACTCGCCAAAGGCGACGCCGAAAACCAGGACGCCAACACCACGCTCACCCACAAGGCGCGCACCCTCATCAACCGGTTCCAACGGTTCGAAGACATGATCCTCAGATTCGCCACGGACCTCTCCGTGCCCTTCACCAACAACGAGGCCCAACGCGCGCGCAGACCCGTCAAGGTCCAACAACGCACCCCCGGCGGCGCCTGGCGCACCCTCCAAGGCCTCACCGACTTCGCCATCGTCCACTCCTACCTCGACACCACCAAAAAATGGGGAACCGACAAACTCAAGGTGACAGTTGATGATTCGACTTAGATGCATAGCAGGTTGGACGACCACTGCTGGTGCTGCTGTCTTGTGTGCAGTGGCACTACCCTTCCCCGCCCAGACAGCCACCGGAAAATTCTATTATTCTGACGCATTCGGGGCAGACTACTACGTTACTAATCCATCACCTGGGGCGTGTCTGAGCACCCCGGACGCTACCTACGCAACAAACGACACCAATCAGTCTGTCGAAGTATATGCCAACTCTAATGGTGGCGGGCTCGTCCACACCCTGAAACCAGGCGAGAACTCTCCGTGAAACTTCAGTTCGGCAAAGGGTACGTTCTAGCTCGGGTTCGGCCGAGATATGCCGGAAACGGGACATTTCGGCCAGGCTGGTCACGCGCCCCATGACCTGGGCCTCGCCGGGGGTCGGGCAGCGGCGACCCTGGGTGACCTCGTTGTGCAGAGTGGTGCGCCTGAACAGGAGATGCCTGCATCGCGCGAGGTACACCGTGCCGGGGTGGTCGACGCCGGGGTCGATGGCGTGGGCGTCCACGCGGCTCAGACCCCACAGGTGCCCAGGGGACCGCGCCGGGAGTCCAACGTCAGGGCAGCTCAGCCAGCGGCCGATCGGAAGCGCGACCGCGAGCGCTGATCTGCCTGTCCGATCCAGCGCGCTGTCAGCGGCAAGCAGAGAAAAACGGTACGGCTCGCCCACTCCCGCGCGTTGAGCGCCACTCTGGCTGTCGCGTCCCGCGTCCATCGTGAAATTAGGGCCGTGGCAGGTGCAGGCACGGCTGTCAACGGTTCGCTCAACAGACCATCAGCCGCCAGTAGATGCACCCGCGCCCGCGGCAGCCCATCCGTTCCCCTGCTGCGAGTCCCGAGCCTGCTGTGTGTCTTTCCCGTCGATCACGAGTGATGACCGTGGCTGATCACAGCAGCGGCGGGTTTCCCCTCAGGGGGAACGTCCCTCGGAGGGGGCTACATCGGCAGACCCGCGCGGTAGGCCATCCCCCGCAGCTCTTGGCCCATCGGAGAACCGCGGAGTAAGCGCACCAGCAGCTCACCGAGTACTTCACGGACGAAGGGGTGACGTTGGACCCGGGCTGGTGAGATCAGCTCCGCCTTCCGCAGGGCCATCACTGCCTGATCCTGGCGTCCTCGCAGTCGGGCCAGCGCCCGGCCGTAGTCGGCCCAGTAGGCGGCCCGTCGATTGGCGGCGGAGAGCAGCTCAGGCCGCAAACCCGCCGCGATACCAGCGGCCTGGGTGTAGTCGTGGGCTTCGAGCGCAACTGACATCCGCCAGAGGCCCACGTTGGTCGGCCCGAAATCCAGGCCGTAGGCGTTGCCCTCCCCGGTGCGTGCCGCCAGCTCGGCGGCATGCTCCAGCGGGGCATCAACGTCGCCGTAGCGTTTGTCGGCTGCGGCTACCAGCGATCTGGACAACGCGAGCATGCCCTCAAGCTGCTCAGCCTCGTCGGTGGTCGTCGGCACGGTCACCGAGTCCAGCTCGGCTTGCGCCATGTCGAAGTCCCCGGTCGCCAGCAGCCCGTTCGCCGCGCCGAACGCGGCCATGCCCAGCAAGTCGGACCCGCCGTGTTCTCGGGCGGCCTGCCGCGCCAGCAGGGCGGCCTGCCAGCGCAGGCCGGGTGCGCGCCTGCATCGTGCAGGAAGGCATGCGAGCCTTGGACGTGCAGCATGACTGCAACAGCGAACAACTCCTCGACGTCCCGCCCAACAGCCAGGGTGGTGTGCAGGTCCCGGATCAGCTCGGGTAGGTTGCGGCCGACCCCTTCGTATTCGCATTGACGTTGAGCCGTCGTTAACGTTGCTACCCGGGTCCGCAGCACGTTCACCGGAACCACCTGCCCGGCCGGCTCGTCGCGACTGACCGCTATTAGTGCGCGACGAATTGCCTTTACGGCCGTCTCCTTGTCGCCATTGGCTGGCGCGGGGACGTCAACTTTGGTCAGCTCAGAGGGGACTACCTGCAACGCGTTAGCCAACGCGACGATCTCCGAGCGGCTGTCCAGAGCGCGTAAACCATTCTCGATCCGGCTCAGGCTCGCCGTGCTGATCCCGGTCAGCCCCGCGACCACTTCCAGCGACTTGTTACGGACCTTGCGGATTTGCCGCACCCGCTGGCCGACCGTGCGCGCGTCGTCAGCGTCCACGAAGATCCCCCCTCTCGCCGGTCCCCTCGCCGATGTCCCGGGGTCGCTCCCCGGGGCATCGGCGAGGGGATGGCTTAAGGCTACGCGGTGCCCCGTGGGTCTGGCGGGCGCCCGATATCAGGGAGCTGACCTGGGCAAACACAATCGATCATCTGCGGAACGTCCCAGGTCAGACCCCCTAATATCCGATTCTGTCGGTGGATCTTGACTGATTGTCCGGATGGGTTCACCGGACGAGGGTGATCAGCGCCACGACGTTCTCCCCGGTGTACTGGTGGACCAGGACCACGCCCTGCGGCAAGCCGGCCCGATCAGCTATTAGCGGCTGTCCTCAGAACGTAGGGAAGAGGCGGCGACGGCGACTTGGCCGAGGCTGATGCCGCCGTCATTGGGTGGCACCCGGGAGTGGGTGAGGGTCTGGAAACCGGATTGCTCCAGACCCGCCACGGTACGCTCGAGCAGCAGCACATTCTGGAATACCCCGCCGGAGAGCGCGGCGACGCTCACCCCGGTGGCCTCCCGCAGCATCAGGCAGACCCGGACGATCGCATCAGCCAGACCGTGGTGAAACCGCGTGGCGATTACCTCTGGAGCTACCCCCGCGTGCAGGTCGGCCAGCACGGCGTGCACCAGGTCCGCGCCCTGGAGCTGCAGCACCGGCCCCGTGGTCACCGTGGCCGGGTAGCTTCCCTGCTCGGTGAGGTCGGCTCGCTGCTCGAGTTCCACCGCGGCCTGGCCCTCGTAGTTGATCGAGTCACGGATCCCGAGGATCGCCGCAACCGCGTCGAACAGCCGCCCAGCGCTGGAGGTCAGCGGGGCGTTCACTTGCCGGGCAACCATCGCCAGCACCGAGTCCCAGTGTTCGGCGTTACGCGTTACCAGCTCTTTCGGGGCCTCCGTTCCCAGGTACGCCGCGGCCATCCGCCAGGGTTGCCGGATGGCCGCGGTGCCGCCCGGCATCGGGACCGCGGCCAGGTGCGCCAGCCGCTGGAAGGCGGCCAGATCGGCCAGCAGGAACTCCCCGCCCCACAAGGTGCCGTCGCTGCCGTAGCCCAGCCCGTCGAAGGCCACGCCGAGCACCGGGCCGGCATGACCGTTGTCGGCGAGGCAGGAGGCGATGTGCGCGTGGTGGTGCTGCACCCCCACGAGATCGACATCGGTGAGATCGTACGCGTACTTGGTGGACAGATACTCCGGGTGCAGGTCATGGGCGACCACCTCGGGCTGCACGTCGAAGAGCCGCCGGAAATGCTGCACGCCCTCGGTGAACGAACGCAGGGTCTCGTAGTTCTCCAGGTCCCCGATATGGTGGGACAGGAATGCGTGTCGCCCGCGGGCCAGGCAGAAGGTGCTCTTGAGCTCGGCGCCGCAGCCGAGAATGGGCCGGGGCACCGGCCGGGCCAGCGTGAGCGGTTCGGGAGCGTAGCCGCGAGAGCGGCGTACCGGCAGCTCAGCGCCGCGGAACACCCGCACCACCGAGTCGTCGGTGCGCATGTGGATCGCCCGGTCGTGGGTCACGAAGGCGTCCGCGATCCCGACCAACCGGGCACGCGCGTCGTCGTCCTGGTAGGCGATCGGCTCGTCGGAGACGTTGCCGCTGGTCAGCACGATGGGTTCGGCGGTGTGGCGCAGCAGCAGGTGATGCAACGGGGTATAGGGCAACATCAGCCCCAGACTGCGGTTGCCGGGGGCGACGGCCGGCGCGACGGGAGCGTCCGGGCGGCGCGGCAGCAGCACGATCGGCCGCCGCCGTCCGGCCAGCAGCCGCTGCCCCACCGGGTCGATCCGGCACAGGCGCTGCGCGGTGTCCAGATCAGCCACCATGACCGCGAACGGCTTGTCTTCACGGTGCTTGCGCGCGCGCAGCGCCGCGGTGGCGGTCGCGTCGGAGGCCAAGGTCGCGACGTGGAAGCCCCCGAGCCCCTTGACCGCCAGCACCGCCCCGCCCCTCAGCAGCGCCGCAGCCGCAGCCAGCGGCTCACCGGGCAGCTCTGCGCCGCTGGCGTCGAGCAGCCGCAGCCGCGGCCCGCACGCCGGGCAGCACACGGGCTGGGCGTGGAAACGCCGGTCGGCGGGGTCGTGGTACTCGCTGGCGCATGCGGGGCACATCGTGAACGGCGCCATGGTCGTGAAGGGCCGGTCGTAGGGCACGTCGCGCACGATGGTGAACCGTGGCCCGCAGTTGGTGCAGTTGATGAACGGGTAGTCGAAGCGGCGATCGGTGGGATCGGCCAGCTCGCGCAGGCAGTCCGCGCAGGTCGCGCTGTCCGCCGAGACCAGGGTGTCCCGCCGGCCTGTGGCGTTGCTGGACACGATGTGGAAGCCCTGCTGCCCGGTGGCAACCAGCGGGCTGGTCCGCACCCGCTCGATGACGGCCAGCGGCGGGGCCTGGTCTGGCAGCGCCGCGAGGAACTCGCTGAGCGCCTGCTCGGCTCCCTCGATCTCGATGATGACCCCGGCGGTGTCGTTGCCGACGTGGCCGGACAGGCCGAGACGGTGCGCCAGACCGTGGACGTAGGGCCGGAATCCCACACCCTGCACGACGCCCTCGACCCGCACCTCAATCCGGTTACAACGCTGCACGGAAGGATTCTCCCGCGCTTGACAAGATCCCCGCAGGGGGATGCACTGGGTGTCGAGCCAAGGAGGCCGCTGGTGCATGAAATGGCGATCACGGAGAGCGTGGTCCAGGCGATTTGCGAGCGGATGGGCGATGCGCCGGTGCGGCGGGTCTGCCTGGAGATTGGCACGCTGTCTGGTGTGGTGGCCGATTCGGTCCGGTTCTGTTTTGATCTGGTGAGTGAGGGCACCACGCTCGAGGGGGCGTCCTTGGAGATCGTCCAACCCATGGGGAAGGCCCGCTGCCGGGACTGCGGCGCCGAGTTCGCGCTGGATGACCTGCTCGAGCTGTGCCCGTGCGGCAGCGCGAACCGGGAGCTCCTCGCGGGAGAAGAACTGAGAATCCGGGAAGTTGAGGTAATGGCCTGATGTGCGCGACGTGTGGTTGCTCCGGCGGCACCATTCTCGAACACCACGAGCACGATCATGTGCACCATCACGGGCATGGTCACGATCACGGGCACAGGCACGGTCATCCCGAGACCCGGACGGTCACGCTGGAGCAGGCGGTGCTGGCCCGCAACGACGCTCTCGCCGAGCTCAACCGCACGTGGTTGGCCGAGCGCGGCATCCTCGCGGTGAACCTGATGAGCTCACCCGGGGCAGGCAAGACCACCCTGCTCGAGCGCACCATTCGGGAACTGGGTGCCGAGGTGCGGGTGTCGGTCGTCGAAGGTGATCAGGAGACGGTGCTGGACGCGGACCGGATCCGCGCCACCGGCGCCCCGGCAGTGCAGATCAACACTGGGTCGGGCTGCCACCTCGACGCTCAGATGCTGGCCGGTGGGCTGCGGACATTGGACCCGCCGGAACGCTCCGTGGTGCTGATCGAAAACGTCGGCAACCTGGTGTGCCCGGCGTTGTTCGACCTCGGTGAGCAGGCCCGAGTGGTCATCACCTCGGTGACCGAGGGCGCGGAGAAGCCCCGGAAGTACCCACAGATGTTCCGCGCCGCTGATCTGGTCCTGCTCAACAAGACCGATCTGTTGCCCTACGTCGATTTCGACATCTCCGCTTTCCTGGAGGGAGCCAGGCGGGCGAACCCGGGCGTGGAGGTGTTGCAGCTCTCGGCCACCACCGGCGACGGTGTCACCGGTTGGTATGACTGGCTGCGCGCTCGGCTCCCCCGCCAGTAATCAGCAACGTCCTCAGGCGAGGGCAGCGGTGGGCGGGGCGAGGTAAGGCTTGAGCAGGATCCCTAGCTGCAGGGTCAGCATCCGCATCCAGGCCTGACCGATCTCCGCGGCCGCTGCCGGCTCGGGAATTTTCCCGAAGACGTACTCACCGTCGGCTCCGGGAGCGACGGTATTCAGCGCCGTCATGACCCTCATCTGAACCCACCCCATGAGGGCAATGGTCAGATCAGGCGGGATAACCACCTGCGGATGCGTCCCGCCACCCTTGACGTGGGCGTCGGCTACTTTGGACATGTAACTGTGGAAATCGCCGTCCATCGGCTTTGTGGTGCTCTTGGTCCACCACGCTTTGAGCGTCATCTTGCGCTGCGCGAGATGGGAGGCATCCTGGAAGTATCCGGCCGACTCCGGACGGGAAAGCAGGTAATCATAGGTAAGACTGACCACGCCCCCGGCCGCTGGTCCCAGGAGCGGACCGGTCTTGCGCAGGACCGACGCCTCCTTGGCGCCAAAACCCGCAAACTCCGCATAGGGATGGAACTCGACGGCTCCATGACGGCCCAAGGGAGCGTCCGGTTCTGCCAGGCTGGGTTCCAGCATGATCCCCAGTTGCAGCATGAACAGGTTCATCCAGGCCGCCCCGGCGGCGGAAATCGTGGCGACGTCGTAGGTCTGGCCCATGGCCTGGAGAATCTGTCCCTGCAACCAGGCGGTCAGGGCCAGAACGAGTTGAGGCGGCAGCGCTCGGCGTACTCCGGGAAAGGTCACTTCCGTTCCCCCGACATGACTGACCTCCCGCACGAAGTTAGCCAGCTCGACGTCAAACGGCCCGGCGATTGTCCTGTCCAGCCACTCTTTTATCAGCGGCTCGCTGAGCGACGCACCCGACTCGTCCATCAGCGGCGCGGATTCCGGGCGCATTTTAAGGTATTCGGATATCGCTCCCGGAATACGGTCTATCAGCGCTAAGATTCCGCTACCGGTCTCCTGGATGGCCACCGCCTCATAGTCGCCAAACCCGGCAAACTCGGCGAGTGGAGCGAATCCCGGCGTCACCAGTTGATCGTACCCTCCGACCTCTGGAACTTCCTCGATCCGGCCGTATACTGTCATGATCATCTTCCCTCTCAGGAGGCAATCAAACAAACGCTCGTGAGGGCTAGAACCTGGGCATGGAGCTAAGGTCAGGTGCCCCCTCGCCGACCCTTCCGACTTTAGCTATCCGGTTGTTACGCCCGCGTTGAATAATTGTGACCAGTCCGAGATAAGCGTTAAACTCATGTTGCCGGCTCGGCGGATCTGTGACTGGAATAACACCGAAGACACCCGGTCGGATGACTGGTTACCTGAAATTAATTATTTTGTCACCGCGAGGGCAGTACCGCGAGTTCGCGCGGGCGGTGGTTGAGCCGGGTCGCGCCGCTGTCGTTGACCACCACGATGTCCTCGATCCGGGCGCCCCAGCGACCCGGCAGGTAGATGCCCGGTTCAACGCTGAACGCCATCCCCGCTTCCAGCACCAGGTCATTGCCGGCCACGATGTAGGGCGGCTCATGCACCTCAAGGCCGATCCCGTGCCCGGTCCGGTGGATGAAGCGCTCCCCGAGGCCAGCGGCGGCGATTGGGTCCCGGGCGGCGGCGTCGACCCGGTGCGCCGTCGTCCCCGGCGCGACCGCTGCCACCGCGGCGTCCTGCGCGGCTTGCAACACCGCGTAGCACGTGGCGACGTCGGCCTCGGCCGGCTCACCCAGGCTGTAGGTGCGGGTGCAGTCGGAGAAGTAACCCTCCGGGGTCGGCCCGCCGATGTCCACCACCACCACGTCCCCGGGCACCACCACCCGGTCCGAGACGTCGTGGTGGGGGCTTGCCCCGTGCGGACCGGACCCGACGATGACGAAGGCCGCCGCGGTATGTCCCTCCGCCACGATCGCGGCGGCCACATCAGCACCGATCTGCGCCTCAGTGCGCCCGACGCGCAGCCACTCCCCCATCCGGGCGTGCACCCGATCGATGGCCTGGCCCGCGGCGACCAGTGCGGCGATCTCCGCGCTGTCCTTGCGCATCCGCAGCTGCGCCAGCACCGTCGAGGCCAGCTTCTGCTCGCAGGCCGGCAGTGCGTCCCGTAACGCCAGCACATGCGCCGCAGGCATCGCGTCGGCCACCGCGACCCGGGCCGGTGGCGACCCGAAGTTGCGCACCAGGGCAGCAGTGAGGGCGTGTGGGTCGTCACCGTCAGCCCACTCGGCGATCTCCAGGCCGAGTTCGGGCACGGGCGTGCCCGCCAACCCCGGCCGTTCCAGCGCCGGGACCACCAGCATGGGGTCACCCTCAGCGGGCAACACCAGGCAGGTCAGTCGCTCGTGAGACTCACCGGTCACCCCCAGCAGGTAGCGGAGGTCCGAGCCCGGCGTGATCAGTAGAGCGTCCAGGCCCGCAGCCCCGGTGGCCTGGCGCGCCCGGAGCAAGCGGGAGGTGAAGGTGTCCAGTGAGGCGGGCACAGTGCGAGTCTATGTGCTTATGGACGCGCCCCTGCTGCTGATTGACGCCGCGAGCCTGTACTTCCGGGCCTACTACGGGGTTCCCCAGTCCATCACCGCCCCGGATGGCACCCCGGTGAACGCGGTGCGGGGCTTTGCCGACATGCTCGCCCGGCTGATCGAGCTGCGCCGCCCGTCCCGCCTGGTCGCCTGCCTGGACCTGGACTGGCGACCGGCCTTCCGGGTCGCCGCGATTGCCTCCTACAAGGCGCACCGCCTCGCCGAGCGGACCGGGCCGCAGGCGCCCGACGTCGAGGACGTGCCGGAGGCGCTGAGCGCGCAGGTTCCCCTGATCCTCGAATTGCTGGCCGCCGCTGGCCTGGCCACCGCGGGCGCGGAGGGCTACGAGGCCGATGACGTGATCGGCACGCTGGTCGCGGGCGAACGCCGCGACCCGGTCGAGGTGGTCAGTGGTGACCGGGACCTGTTCCAGGTGGTGCGCCGCGAGCCGACCCCGGTGCGGGTGGTCTACGTCGGTCGGGGGCTGGCCAAGGCGGAGGTGATTGGCCCCGCTGAGCTGGCAAACCGTTACGGGCTGCCGGAAACCGGCACCGGTGCGCCCTACGCGGATCTCGCCGCGCTGCGCGGCGATGTGTCGGACGGGCTGCCCGGGGTGTCCGGAATCGGCGAGAAGACCGCGGGCAGGCTGATCAGCCGGTTCGGCTCGGTGGAGGGACTGCTGGTGGCGCTGGAGGATCCCGGCTCGGCGCTCGCCCCGGGGATGCGAGCCAGGCTGCTGGCCGCCCGGGAGTACCTGCGGCGCTTACCCACCGTGGTGCGGGTGGTCACCGACGCCCCGGTGCGTCGGGATCGCGAGGACACCCTGCCTTCGGCTCCTGCCGACCCGGCCGCGCTCACCGCGCTGCAGCGCGACTGGGGCCTGGGCGGGGCGGTGGACCGCCTCGCCGCAGCTCTTCAGGCCCGGCGCTGACCCGCGTCCTCGGCGAGCAGGTCGCTGGCCTTCTCCCCGATCATCATGATGGTGATGTTCGGGTTGACCGTCGGCAGGAAAGGCATGATGGAGGCATCGGCGACCCGCAGCCCGCGCACGCCCGTGACGCGCAGCCGGGGGTCCAGCACGGCCTGCGGGTCGCCCACCGCACCCATCCTGGCCGTGCCCGCGAGGTGGTAGACGGTGTTGTGCGTCTTGCGGATGTAGTCGATGAGCTCGTCGTCGGTGATCGCGTCAGCCCCGGGTGCCAGCTCACGGGTGATCCAGCCCCGCAACGCCGGCTGCGCGGCGATCCGGCGGGCGAGCCTGATCCCGGCGAGCATCACGGCGATGTCGTGGCCTTGCGGGTCGGTGAAGTAGCGCGGGTCGAGCTTGGCCCGGTCCCGGAAGTCCCGTGAGCGGAGCCGGACCGTCCCGCGGGAGCGGCCGCGGGTGACGTTCGGTGTCAAGCAGAACCCGTTGGAGGTGGTCGGGTAACCCCACCGCAGGGTGTTCATGTCGAAGGGCACCGAGCCGTAGTGCATCATCAGATCGGGACGGTCCAGTCCCGGCTGGGTCCGGGTGAACAGGCCGATCTCCCACCACTGCGTCGAGCGGGTCACCATCGGTCGCGACGCTTCCCACATCACCAGGCCCTCGACGTGGTCATCCAAATTGGATCCGACGCCGGGGCTGTCCACCAGCACCTCGATGCCGACCTCCCGCAGGTGCTCGGCCGGGCCGATGCCGGACAGCATGAGCAGCTTGGGCGTGTCGATCGCTCCGGCGGACAGCACCACCTCGCGCCGGGCTCGCACAGTGCGGTACCGGAAGGTCGGGGAGTCGAGGTATTCCACCCCGCTTGCCCGCTTGGCCGCAGTGAAGAGTACCCGGGTGACCCAGGCCTCGGTGCGGACCACCAGGTTGCGCCGCCGGCCCATGATCGGATGTAGGTACCCGCGGGAGGAGGAAACGCGAAGGTTGTCTTCGTCGGCGTTGATCTGGAAGAAGCCGGCTCCCTCGGTGACCGTGACGTCCTCGTTGAAGCGCACGGTGGGCAGGCCGACCGCGGCAGCGGCCGCCAGCAGCGCGACACCGCACGGGTCATGCGGCGGGATCTGGCGCAGTCTCACCGGGCCCGAACGACCGTGGTGGTCGCCCGGGCCGTCGCTGTTCTCCAGCCGCGCGAGGAGTGGGCAGCACTCCTCGGCGCTCCAGCCAGAACACCCCCTCGCCGCCCACTCATCAAGATCTTCTCGGGGGGTCCAGAACGCGATGCAGGAGTTGTGCGACGAGCAGCCGCCGAGCACCTTGGCCCTGGCATGGCGCACGAAGCTGTTGGCGCCTGGCTGCGGCTCGATCGGGTAATCCCAGTCATAGCCGGAACCGAGCAGGTGCGGCCACCGCTCCAGGTGCAGGATCTTCGGGTCATCGACATCGGAGGGACCAGCTTCGAGCAGGCACACCGTGACCGAGGGATCCTCCGACAGCCGGGCCGCCAGGACGCAGCCCGCCGAGCCACCACCGACGACGACGTAGTCGTACTCGTCGACCTCGTTGTTCATGCCTCGATCCTTGCGGCAAGGGCCACTTTTCGGCAGCCCGGATCCAACCCGGCAACCCGCACGCCCATTCGCCGCTGACCTACGCGATTCAGTCACTGGGTGGCGATAGCCTCCTCACCGGTACACTATGCGGGGCGCTACATTCCGTGGTTGAATGTGGCATGGTGAGTGACTCTGGACGGTGGCCGCTGGTGGCTCGATCCAATCGTCGACTTGAGTCCTTGACTTGGGCGCTGGAGCGTTCTCGCCCCTTGAGCGTCGCTGGCAAGGTAGTCAGTAGACCGGTGGCCAAGCTGGTGGGGACTGGTCTGGTGAAAGATCTGTTGAGTGGCACGTGGCTGGGTCATCCGGCGCATCCCATGCTCACCGATGTCCCCATCGGTGCCTGGACCAGCGCGTTGTTCCTGGATCTTCTGGGTCTCTTCGGTGGTGCTGGTGCCGCCTCTCGGCGAGGGGCGGACACGCTGGTGGCTGTGGGGGTAGTGGCGGCCCTGCCCACAACGGCCTCCGGCTTGTCTGACTTATCGGACGAGGTCGAAGACTCCATCCTTGCGGTAGGTGCTGCCCATGCTCTCTGCAACGTCGCGGCGGTGGGCCTCTTCACCGCCTCGTATGCCGCGCGTCGCCGACGCAAGCGGGCCCAGGGTATTGCGCTGTCCGTGATCGGCACCGGCGTGCTCGCCGCCTCAGGATTCCTCGGTGGCCACCTGTCCTACCGTAAGGGTCTGGGCGTTGACCACAACGTCTTCGAAGAGCCCATGGGAGACTGGACTGTTGTCCTAGACGCCTCGGAGCTCGCCGACGGAGAGCCGCAGCAGGTCACCGTCACAGGCAATGAGGTGCTACTTTACCGAAGCAAGGATGCAGTTTATGCGCTGGCTAACCGTTGCAGTCATCGTGGCGGACCGCTCCACGAGGGCAAGATCGAGGGCCAGGAAATCGTCTGCCCG